>NZ_NBIM01000001.1:0-695051 GCF_002242685.1 Oceanimonas doudoroffii | reverse complement strand
CCAGGTTGGGCAGCTCAAGGCCATCAAAGAGCAGATCCAGGTATTCTTCCTTGGAGATCTGGAATACAAAATCGTCCTGACCTTCCCCCTGGTTACTGGCTTCCCCTTGGCCAGATCCACCACCACCGCCTCCTGAAGGCCGGTCTACCCGGTCACCGGTTACGAACTGATCGTTTCCCGGATGAACCTGGTCGCGCTGACCTCCCTTGCCGTGATGAAATAGGGGCTCGGAGATGTCCCGGGTGGGAATGGAGACACTCTCGCCCTTGTCGATATCCTGAATGCTGCGTTTGAGCACCGCGTCCGACACCGCCTTTTTGAGCTGTTGTTTGTAGCGGCGGATAAAGCGCTGCCGATTAACAGCGCTCTTGTTGCGGCCATTCAGTCGTCTGTCGATAAAATGCGCCATATTTCCCCCAACTGATTGCCGTCAGCTTGACTTGCGTACCCGCAGGTACCATTCGGACAGCAGACGGACCTGTTTGCGGGTATATCCTTTCTCCATCATGCGATCCACGAAGTCGTCGTGCTTTTTCTGCTCGTCGGCACTGGTTTTCGCATTGAAGGAGATAACCGGCAGCAGCTCTTCGGTATTGGAGAACATCTTCTTCTCGATAACGGTTCTGAGCTTTTCGTAGCTGGTCCAGTTGGGATTTTTGCCTGCATTGTTGGCCCGCGCCCGCAGTACGAAGTTGACGATTTCGTTGCGGAAGTCTTTGGGATTGCTGATGCCCGCAGGTTTCTCAATTTTCTCCAGCTCGGCATTGAGCGCGCTGCGGTCGAACAGTTGGCCGGTATCGGGATCCCGGTATTCCTGATCCTGTATCCAGAAGTCGGCGTAGGTCACGTAACGGTCGAAGATGTTCTGGCCATATTCGGAATAGGACTCGAGGTAGGCGGTCTGAATTTCCTTGCCGATAAACTCGACGTACTTGGGAATCAGATATCCCTTGATGAATTCCAGGTAGCGATCGTGCACTTCCTGGGGGAACTGCTCCCGCTCAATCTGCTGCTCAAGCACATAGAACAGATGCACCGGGTTGGCGGCCACCTCGGCATGGTCAAAGTTGAATACGCGGGACAGGATCTTGAAGGCAAAACGGGTAGACAGGCCGGTCATGCCTTCGTCCACGCCGGCGTAGTCCCGGTATTCCTGATAGGACTTGGCCTTGGGATCCGTGTCTTTAAGGGTTTCACCGTCGTAGACCCGCATCTTGGAATAGATGCTGGAGTTCTCCGGCTCCTTGAGCCGTGACAGCACGGTAAACTGGGCCAGGGTTTCAAGGGTGCCTGGCGCACACTTGGCGGTGGACAGCTCACTGTGGGTCAGCAGCTTCTGGTAGATTTCGACTTCTTCGGTCACTCGCAGGCAATAAGGCACCTTGACGATATAGACCCGGTCAAGGAAGGCCTCGTTGTTCTTGTTGTGCTTGAAGTGCTGCCATTCCGACTCGTTGGAGTGGGCCAGAATGATGCCTTCAAAGGGCAGGGCGGAGAGGCCCTCGGTACCGTTATAGTTTCCTTCCTGGGTCGCGGTCAGCAGCGGGTGCAGTACCTTGATGGGCGCCTTGAACATCTCCACGAATTCCATCATGCCCTGGTTGGCTTTGCACAGGGCACCGGAATAGGAGTAGGCATCGGCATCGTCCTGGGCGTAGTGCTCCAGTTTACGAATGTCGACCTTACCCACCAGTGAAGAAATATCCTGGTTGTTATCATCGCCTGGCTCGGTCTTGGCCACGGCAATCTGGTCGAGCACCGATGGGTAGACCTTTTCAACTCGAAAGCGGGTAATGTCGCCGCCGTAGTCGTGCAGACGCTTGACCGCCCATGGCGACATGATGGGTCTCAGGTAACGACGGGGTATGCCGTATTCCTGCTCCAGCACAGGGCCGTCTTCGTTCATGTCAAACAGGCAGAAGGGATGGTCATTGACCGGCGAGCCCTTGATTCGATAAATGGGCACCTTCTGCATCAGTGCCTTGAGGCATTCGGCCAGAGACGATTTACCGCCACCCACCGGGCCCAGCAGATAGAGGATCTGTTTCTTTTCTTCCAGCCCCTGAGCGGCGTGCTTGAGGTAGGAAACGATTTGTTCAATGCTTTCTTCCATGCCAAAAAAGTCGGCGAAAGCGGGATAGCGGGCGATTACCCGGTTTGAAAACAGCCGGCTATATCGTGGCACCTGGGCGGTGTCAATCATCTCCGGCTCACCAATGGCCATCAGCAACCGCTCGGAAGCGGAGGCATAACAACCCTTGTCATCACGGCACAGGTCGAGGAACTCCTGCAGGCTGTATTCCTCTTCCTTGGCCTTTTCATAGCGCATTTGATAGTGCTCGAAAATACCCATGGTCATTCCCCCCGGTTAACTTTTGGCTTCTGATCAAGACAGAGCCGCGCGCACACACATTTCACATCCTTTACGAATAAGGTTAGTCATGGTTTCGTCATTGTGCTCGTGTAAGGTGCGGAAAAAACAAAGAATTGTGCTTGCCATCGATGTAAGGCCTGACGCGGTAGGGAGTTTTCACATGGAGCCACCTGGGGAAGAGACGGCGGAATGGTTCGAGAGAGTCCATTCACGGTGACGCTGCGATGTCAGATTCGTGTTTTTGTCTAACCATAACGTTAACGTAATGATGGTGCGGTGGAAGGTAAATGTCGGGAATATTTATGGTGTTTTACGTTGACTTCACATTTTGCTCCGGTTACATTGAACCAGCATCACGGTCTAGCCATTCGCTGCACTCAATGAGAGCAAGTCGTTAGACGGTATGCATAGCTCTGTTTAAGCACGTTTCCGTTTGTTTGACCCTCGCCAGCCGAGGGTTTTCTTTTGCCTGAATTTCAAGTTTACGTTGACGTCATGGTTAGATTTCGAATAATGTCTTGGTTCGAATAATTTGAATATCTTGACCGCCAAATTCCTGTTTTATCCCTGCAAAGCCTGCCTTAAGCTGACATCAAGCTAATCACCCCGCCAACAAGCGTTGGTTACACTTATTCAATATTACTGCACCAAGGAGCCAGACCATGACTCAAACACTGATACTGAAATCCAGCATACTGGGAGAGCACTCCGAATCCGGCCGCCTGCTGGACTATTTCACCTCCCTTGTCGATGAGCCTCAGGTTCGAGTGCGGGATCTGGCCGCCTCGCCGCTGCCGATGCTGGATGGTGAAGGCGCCCAGGCTTTGCGTGGCGGAGATAACCTCAATGAACGTCAGCGTGAATTGCTGGCGCTCTCCGATGAGCTGGTGGCGGAGCTGAAAACCGCGGACCGCGTGGTTATTTCCGCACCCATGTATAACTTTCATGTACCGGTACAGCTCAAAGCCTGGGTCGATCTGATCTGTCGGGCCGGCGTTACCTTCCGTTATACCGAGCAGGGTCCTCAGGGGCTGCTGACCGGCAAGAAGGCAGTGGTGGTATCCACCCGTGGCGGCCAATACCAGGGCAGCGACCTCGATATGATCACGCCTTACATGCGGACCGTGCTCGGGTTTGTGGGGATCCGGGACGTTGAGTTCGTATACGCGGAAGGCCTGGCCATGAGCGGAGAGGGCCGTGAATCTGGGCTGAGTGAGGCTCGCGGCCTGCTGAGCGAGCTGGCCGCCGGCTAAAGTTGATGTCGTAACATGACAAAGGGCTGCTTTTGCAGCCCTTTTTTGTATGCGGGATCATTTAAAGTGTTGGCGAATACAGCGCTCCAGAATGCCGACGGTCTGATCCACATGCTCCTTTTCAAGAATAAGGGGAGGGGACATGGCGATGGCATTGCCCAGGGAGCGCAGCATCAGCCCTTGTTCCCATGCCATGGCTTGTATGTCGGTGCCGGCGGGGGCATCGAATTCCACGGCGGCGATCAGCGAGTAATTGCGAATGTCGATGACGCCGGGCAGGCCTTTCAGGCTGTGCAAACCTCTTTCAAAGTATTGGCTGATTTCGCCATCGGCGTCGCCGCGCTGGTACAGACCGTCCTGTTCATACACATCCAGGGTGGCCATGGCGGCGGCACAGGCGAGGGGATGAGCCGAATAGGTGTAGCCATGGAAGAACTCAACGCCGCTGGCGCTGGCTTCCATGACGGCATCGTAAACATGATCACCGGCCAGCACGGCCCCCATGGGGGCGGCGCCGTTGGTCAGCCCCTTGGCGGTAGTCATGATGTCAGGCTGCACCTGGAACGTCTGGCTGGCAAAGGCCTCGCCGGTACGACCAAAGCCACAGATCACCTCGTCAAAGATAAGCAATATGCCATGTTGATCGCAGATCTCCCGAATGCGCTGCAGGTAACCGACGGGAGGAGGCAATACGCCGCCGGCGCCGCTAATGGGTTCAATAATGACGGCGGCAATGCGGCTGGCATCGTGCAGGCGTATGAGTTTTTCCAGCTCGTTGGCCATGTCTATGCCGCCATGCAGGGGCAGACCACGGGAAAAGGCGTTTCGGCGCAGATCCTGAGTATGAGATAAGTGGTCGGTAGGCAGCCACTGGCCAAAGGCCTTGTAGTTGTTGGTGATGCCACCCACCGCGATGCCGCCGAAGTTGACCCCGTGATAACCGCGTTCCCGGCCAATAAACAGCTGGCGCCCGGCCTCTCCTCGGGCGTGGTGGTAGGCCAGGGCCATTTTCAGGGCGGTTTCCACCGACTCAGAGCCGGAATTGGTATAAAACACGCGATTCAGGTTGCCCGGCGCAAGGTGGGCGAGCCGCTCCGACAACTCAAACGCCAGCGGGTGGCCAAAACCGAAGCAGGGGGCATAGTCGAGCTCCCGGGCCTGGCGGGCGATGGCCTCGGCAATATGCGGGTTGCCGTGGCCGGCGTTGCAGCACCAAAGGCCGGCAGTCATGTCCAGGACCTGGCGGTTGTCGTCGGTGATCCAGTGCATGCCTTTGGCACCGGTGAGCATACGGGGACTGGCCTTGAAGCCCTTGTTGGGGGTAAACGGCATCCAGTGGGTGTTCAGGGAGGGGTTGTTCATAGCGGCACTCTCTTGGACTCTTGTGATGGGCGCCCCGGGCGCGGAATGACAACCAGTGTGAACAAAATAACAGGGGGGGAAAATGACGGTGGCTCAATGTTCAGTTTGGCTGACTTCAACATGATAACGATTCAGTGAAGTGAATTATGCCAACATGCAATTCAAATATAAGACAATTAATTTCAAAACCGAGAAATTAACCATGAATACTGTGCGGGAAAGTTATCAATAGTGCCATAGTTAGGACTCACTTCGGACCTGTGGCTGGCTAAACTTTTAGGTGGTAGGTCGCTCTACCCCGAAATAAGGAGATTTCCATGACCATAAATAGCCAACCATTGGGTCGGGCGGCAACGTCCACCGATTTACAACCTTCATTACCGCTGAAGTCTTCGGGGAAAAAAATAATCATTAATGTATCCCTGATAACCATGGCGATATTATCGTTTGCTCCCCAAGTTCAATCCCAGGCCGTCACATATACCGAGCAGCAGCAGGCACTGGCTGAATTCGGTAAACATGTATTTTTTGATGAAGATATGTCGACCCCCAGTAATGCTCAGGGCTGCGTATCCTGCCACGATCCCAACCAGGGCTGGACTTTCCCTGATTCTGATACCAACCTGGGTCCGGTGGGAAGCCCCGGTGCACAACCCGATGATCGCGGCAAAATAAAGCCGCCTACCGTGGCGTATGGCAGTTTTGCCCGGCATTTTCAGCCCTGTAATGAAAATAATCCTTTCGGGTTGGTTGAATGGTGCGGGGGGGTGTTCTGGGATGGGCGGGCCGAAGGCACCGGCCCTGTGGGCTCTTACCCCGAAGGGGATGGTGCGGTCAGCGAAACGGTGACCATGGAAAGCCTGCGGTTGCGTAAGATAAGAGTTGGCTGGAACTCGTACATCGATCTGGAGCAGGAATACGCCCCTTTTCTCGGAGCATTGGCCGATCAGGCTTTGAATCCGGCTCAGCCCGGTATTGAACAAAATGCGGGCGAACGCAAGATTTGCATGAAGGTGAAAGGGGCTCACAAGCGACTTTATGAAAAGGCATTTGGGGAGCCGGTAAGTTGTTCCACCAATCCCAATAGGCTTGATCACAAGATGGTGTTCAGGCGTGTAGCCCTGGCGTTGTCCGCCTATCAGGGCTCACCGGATGTCAACTCATTCAGTTCGTTGAGGGATCTTGCCCTGTACCGGGAGCTCGGCTGTAAGGGGGAGGTAGACTTTGCTTCATATGCCTCAACTCAGCTGTGTAACCAGCTGGAAAACGTAAAGCCGGATCAAGCCACCTGGGGTGAGTTTCCCCTGGCCTTTGTGGGTACAGGTTTAAAACCTTACGAGATTAGGGAAATAAACCGCGGCCATGATATTTTTTATGGCATAGAAAGTGCGCCTGACAGCCTAAATGATGGTAACCCTGGCCCTCTTCGCCAAAACGCCAGTGGCCCCATTGTGACGGGTAATCCTCAGTTTGCTGGCAGAGGTATCGCCGCGCTCTGTGTCGCATGCCATGCAGACAGGCCTTTTGTTGATGACGGCACCGAGCCGCGTCAGCTTTATACCGATCAGGGTTATCACAATATCGGCGTCCCCTTTAATCGTGATATTCCCAATACCGTCAAGGGAGAGATCGCAGGTTTGGTGGGGCATGTTAGCCATAACTTCTATAGCGGAACCGAGATTCACCCGGGTGAGTTCCGTTCTCCCACCCTGCGCGAAGTTGCCAAAGGTGAAGAGCCAAATTTCGTCAAGGCATTTGCACATAATGGTTACTTCAAGAGCCTGGAGGGCATCATTCACTTCTACGGCAGCCGCGACCTGAAAAAACGTTGCGACCATGTGCCGGAAGGTGAACGCAGGCCCAATCCGATTCCCTTTGGCAACCCCTTTATTGCCAACTACGACGTGATTGACTCGCCGGTTGCCAATGCGACTGAAGCCGAAGCGCGTGCAAGCGATTGCTGGCCGGAGCCCGAGTTTTTCAATGCCGCGCCCATTGTGGTGGGTCAGTTTGACTTCTATCCCGAAGAAGAAAAGGCGCTGGCTGCCTACATCAGGGCATTGAGCGATACGCACATCGCCGCGACGCCATGATACTGACGAGTCAGGCATAACAAAAAGCCCGCTCGGTGAGCGGGCTTTTGCAATCTGGTGCGTTCTAGTGGATTCGAACCACCGACCCCCACCATGTCAAGGTGGTGCTCTAACCAACTGAGCTAAGAACGCCTGATTTAAAATTGGTGCGTCCTAGTGGATTCGAACCACCGACCCCTACCATGTCAAGGTAGTGCTCTAACCAACTGAGCTAAGGACGCTTATGTAAAAATTGGTGCGTTCTAGTGGATTCGAACCACCGACCCCCACCATGTCAAGGTGGTGCTCTAACCAACTGAGCTAAGAACGCATCGTGCCTTCAGGCGCTGCGTATACTAGCCAAGGGGCCGGGGCTGGGCAAGCCTTTTTTCTTCCACAACAACCGGATGGAGAACAATTGCTCATCCCGGTGAAAGATTGCACCGGCGCAGAAAGTCTTGCCATGCCCTGGCGTGCTCGAGGGTCAGGCGACGGTAGCGAACATAGATCTGGCTTTCAAGGCCGGAGGCGTACCAGTTGCGATATTCGGCCATGGCCGAATATCGCTCCGTCGGTGCCGACAGGCTTTGGGCCAGCAGGGGGGCGAGTTGAACAAAGCGGCGGTCCAGCTCGCTCAGCTGCCCCTGAATGTCCTTAATGTAGTAATGTTCCATGGCATTGCGCAGCCGTTCGGCGTCGGCCTGTCCTGCCGGGTCACAGTCGAACTGGGTCAGTCGTTGCAGAAAGTCGAGGCTTTGCTGCAGGTAATGGGCGGCGCTGTGCAATGAATAATAGAGTTCGCCCAGGTAATGATTGTTATAAAGGCCACCCAGGCGCGAATTGAACTCGGTGGCGTCAATGCCTTTCAGTGAGAGGTGGCCTGCGGCCTGTCGCTGGAGGTCGGCAAACAGGGCAAAGGCGTGGAGGGTTGACTGAAAACCGCGGTGATCCGGCGGCACCGGCCGCTGGCGGGGAGTGAGGGCTGCTCGTATCTCCGGCTCGGCCACCATCATGTTCCAGTGATAGCCGGGCAATAGCGGTGCTTTTTGTTGTTGCAATGCGGCCAGCCAGGCGTGCAACTCGTCATCGTGACTCTGTGCCAGGCAGTCCTCAAGGCCTTGCTGAAAATGCAGGTGGTACAGCAGCACGGCGCCGGCGTTTTGGCTTTTACCAATGGGGCTGTTGTGCTCACTCACCAGCCCCAGCAGCCGGCATTCTCCCAGTTTCAGGGTGTCGAGCAGGCCGGCGCTGACGCGCGGCTGGGGCAATTGCAGTCGGCGCTGGGCAGGCAATGTGGGCAGCGGCGGTGGTTCGCCAAGAGAGGGAGCATCGACTCCCAACACATTGGCGACACGACTCAGGTAGGTGTCAAAGGCGGGTTTAAGAGCCTGCCGGTCATTACACCCCGTCAACCAGAGGCAGGCCAGCAATATTGCGATGATGGACCCGTTCATAAATTTTACGTAACCGCCGAATCAAAAGGATTGCCGCTATGGTCAAGCCTACCAGAAAACCAATCCAGAAGCCGTGAGGGCCCATGGCGGGCACCAGCCAGTCGGTCAGTCCCAGTACCATGCCTACCGGCAGGCCGCACAGCCAGTAGGCCAGCAGGGTAATGTAGAAAATCATCTGGGTGTCTTTGTAACCACGCAGGGCGGCGGCACCAATGACCTGCACCGAGTCGGAAATCTGATACAGAGACGCCAGCAACAGCAGGCTGGCGGCCAGTTCCAGCACGTAATCGTTGTCGGTATAGATACCGCTTATCCAGTACCGGGACAGGGCGGTGGCCAGAGCCGTGCACACCGCCAGCAGGCAACCAAAGACGATGCCCGAGACGCTGGCAACCTTGGCCTGTTCGGCCATGCCTTCGCCCAGGCTGTGTCCCACCCTGATGGTCAGTGCCATGCCAAGGCTCAGTGGCAGCATGAAAATCAGGCTGGAAAAATTGATGGCGATCTGATGCCCGGCCACCACATCGGCCCCCAGTGGAGCCAATAGCAATGCCACCACGGTAAACAGGGTAACTTCGCAGAAAATGGCCATGGCAATAGGGAAGCCAAGGCGGAAAATGCGCCCGATGCGGGCCAGATCCGGGGCGGTAACGGCGGCAAAGACACCGAAGCGGCTAAGCAGGCTGGAGCGTTGTGTATACACCACCATGGCGATCAACATGGCCCAGAATACCAACGCCGAGGCATAACCACAGCCCACGCCGCCGAGCTGGGGCAGGCCGAATTTGCCGTGGATCAGCACATAGTTGGCGGGCACGTTCACCGTCAGGCCAATAAAGCCGATGACCATGGTGGGCCGGGTATGGGACAGGCCTTCACTGAAATTGCGTAGTACCTGATACAGGGCATAGGCGGGCATGCCCCACAGAATGCCGTGCAGGTAGCCGGTGGTTTTCTCTGCCAGCAGGGGTTCTACGTCCATCCAGTGCAGCACCTGGGGCGAGAAATACAGGGCCAGCCAGGCTGGCACCATGACCATCAGGGTAAGCCAGAAACCCTGATGGACGGCGCCGGCCACCTCCGGGTGACGACGGGCGCCGTTGAGTTGCGATATGATGGGGGTGAGTGCCATGACCACCCCCTGCACCAGCAAAATGATCGGCAGCCAGAAGCTTGTGGCCACGGCCACCGCCGCCATATCGGTGGCACTGATCTGGCCGGCCATGACGGTGTCGACAAAACTCATGGTGGTCTGGGCTACCTGCGCCACCAGAATGGGGCCGCACAGCCGCAGCAAATGCCGTGTTTCGGCAAAATATGGGGTGAAAGACATGCTTTTCTCGCTTGGGAATGGCGCCTGAAAACCGGCATTCAGGCCGCTGAATTGAATTCCTGCTGACGACGATGTCGGGTGCATCGTAATATAGCGGGAATATAACGGTTATTCAGGCCGTTTCCCATTATTTTGAACTGTTTTGTGATGGATTTTCGCGATGTTTACCGGAATTGTGCAAGGGCAGGGCATCCTGCTGGATGTGATTGAAAAAACCGATTTTCGCACCCATGTGGTGGCCATGCCGGCCGAGATGCTGCCGGGATTGGCCCTGGGGGCGTCGGTTGCCCATAATGGTTGCTGCCTGACGGTCACGGCCATTGAGGGAGAACAGGTCAGTTTTGACCTGATGCAGGAAACCCTGCGGGTGACCAATCTGGGTCAGCTGAAGCGCGGCGATGGTGTCAACCTGGAACGGGCTGCGCGCTTTGGCGATGATATTGGTGGCCACGCCATGTCGGGGCACATTATGGGGCAGAGCGAACTGCTTGAGCGAGTTGAAACCGAGAGCAACACCATGTTGCGTTTTGCCATGCCCTCCGGTCTTGGCAAATATCTGTTTACCAAGGGGTATATCGGTATTGACGGCATCAGCCTGACCCTGGGGGAGGTGAATAATACAGGCTTTGCCGTGCACCTGATACCGGAAACCCTGGCTCGCACCAACCTGGGGAGGGTACAGCCCGGTTACCTGGCCAATATCGAAGTGGATCCGCAAACCCAGGCCATAGTGGACACCGTGGAGCGGGTAATGGCGAGCCGCGCCTGAAGCAGACAAGAAAAAGCCGGGTATACCCGGCTTTATTAACATGAATATGTTATGCCAACATACATGAGCTAGGTATAACACCAGCCTGGTTCAAAAGTACTGCTCATCATCGGCATCCACGCGAACACGCACCTCATCGCTTAGCTCATCTCGCTCAATACAAACATGTATGGCGTTACAACAGGCCTGACAATCTTCGTAATAGTCCTGATCACCTTCGGACGCATCCACCACAAGACGGGTATGATGGCCGCAATGAGGGCAGACAATGTTTTGCTCAAAATAGTCACGCATATGTAACTCCTTCATGTTGGCGGCGGGCTCAGGCCTCCGGCAGGCTACGGCAGGTGCGGCCGCCATCCAGCGCGATGATCTGACCAGTGAGGTAGGCCGGCCCTTCCAGCAAAAAGGCCACCGTCTCGGCGATTTCTTCCGGCTCACCCAGCCGCCCCATGGGCACCGACTTGAGCACGGTTTGCTTCTGTTGCTCATCCAGCTCGTGCTCGGGCCAGATGATGGCGCCGGGGGCGATGCCATTGACTCGCACCTCGGGAGCCAGCTCCGCCGCAAGCCCTCGGGTCAGGGTGGCCAGGGCATTCTTGGCCATGCTGTAGGGGAGATGATGCTGCAGGCCATTTTTGGCGTGAATATCCACCATATTGACGATAGCCCCCCGTTGCTTTTTCAGCGCCGGCAGCAGGGCCTGGCTCAGTAGCAGCGGGGCAGCGGCATTGGTGGCCGACAGCTCGAGCCACTGGGCCGGAGTGATCTCACCCATGGCGGTGGGATAGAAGGCAGAGGCGTTGTTGACCAGGGCGTCGAGGCGGCCAAAACAGCCCAAGGCCCGATCTGCCAGGGCATTGAGTTCGTCAAGCCGGGTCAGATCCTGTTGCAACAAGTGTACGCTGTCGGGGCGTTCATGATTCAGACTGTCGGCCAGCTCCCTGGCCAGGGCCTCGCTGTGATGAAAATGCAGTACCAGGCGGTATCCCCGCTGGTGAAGGTGACGACTGATTGAGGCTCCAATGCGCCTGGCGGCGCCGGTAATCAACACCACGGGTTGCGGCATGACTTCTCCTAACTGGCGATAATGCGCAGCAGGCTGGTTTTTGCCTGCTGCAGATAAGGGTTCCCAAAGAGATTGACGTGATTGAGCAGGTGATAGAGGTTGTAGATCTCGCGGCGGGCACGGTAACCCTCTTCCCGGGGCCAGACAGCGTCGTAACCCTGGTAAAAGACGCGGGGAAACTGGCCAAACAACTCGGTCATGGCAATATCCGTTTCCCGATCACCAAAATAACTGGCCGGATCAAACAGCACGCCCTGTCGCTCACTGAATCCAAGGTTGCCACGCCATAAATCTCCATGCAACAGACATGCCCGAGGTTGGTGACTGGCAAGGCGGTTTTTGATGGCACCGACAATTTCTTCGATATCCCCAAAATACTGGCCCTTTTCTTCCAGCAACTTCAGTTGCCAGCCTATTCTCTGCTCGGCAAAAAAGGTGGCCCATTTTTTATGCCAGGCATTGGGTTGCACCGTGGTGCCGATAAAATTGTCCTCGTCCCAACCATACATGGGCTGGGAGCTGCCCTTGTGCAGATGGGCCAGCTGCCGGCCCAGCATGTGCCAGTCCTGCTCTTCGGCACTGCCCAGGGCCAGGTATTCCAATACCAGAAAACTGCTGCTCACCGTGGTGCCACAGCAGACAGGGCGGGGCACCTTCACGGTCTGGGTATTGAGTAAATGCTCAAGGCTGGTCCACTCGGTGCGGAACATATCGACGCCGGCACGGTCATTCAATTTAACGAAAAAGTGGCGGTGGCCATCGCTGACACGAAAGGCCTGGTTGATTTCACCACCGCTGAGGGGCTTGCGTTCGGTAATGGCAAATTCGGCGTCAATCGCCTCGCTGATCTGACTGGCAATAACGGGCCACATAAGCGCTTCACTCCACGGTACCGGTTTTGCCACAGTATAGGCCATACGCCGGCGTCGGCCGGCCATCCTCTTCACCATGGAGATAGTATGATAAAACAACTCAAGCAATGGCTGTCCGGCAACCCGGGTGAAACCGCCGCCGAGCTGTCCGAGGAGGCCGCGGTAGCGGCCCTGCTGGTCGAGGTGATGCTGGCCGATGGCAGTGCTAGTGATGCCGAGCAGCGTCGGTTGCAGAGCCTGTTCCGGCGCTTGTTCCGGGACGAGGCACAACAACTGGAACTATGGCTTGAACAGGGCAGGGCACGACAGCAGCAAGCCATTTCCCTGTTTGAATTTACCACACACCTGCGGGCCCTGCCGGCGACACGACGCGAGGCCATTTTACAGGCCTTGTGGCACATGGCCCTGGCCGATGGCGAACTGGACCAGCAGGAGGAGGGCATCGTGCGTCAGGTGGCGGAGCTGCTCTATATTCCGCACAGCCGCTTTATTCAGCTAAAGCACAGGGCGCAGAAGGGGGCCGACTGAGGCGATGGCGCATGGCGGCCGGTCATGAATTCTGTTAGGCTTTGCGCTCCCGACCTGTGCCGCCGGGTAACACCAATTGCGTGCCAGGCTGGCAAGGTAACGCCAGATGGTCGGGACGGTAAAACGACAACCTTATTTCACACATACATGTGCGCTTTGGTAGGGTGCACCACTGTCAAGGACATTTCATGCCGACAATTACTCTTCCCGATGGCAGCCAACGCCATTTCGAGCATCCCGTCTCCATCATGGAGGTCGCCCAGGACATCGGCCCGGGCCTGGCCAAGGCCTGCATTGCCGGTCGTATCGATGGTGAGCTGGCGGACGCCTGTGAGCTCATCAGCCATGACGCCAGCCTGTCGATCATCACCGCCAAGGATCAGGATGGCCTCGAGATCATTCGCCACTCCTGCGCCCACCTGCTCGGTCACGCCATCAAGCAACTGTGGCCCGAAACCCGCATGGCCATTGGTCCGGTAATCGACAACGGCTTTTATTACGATGTGGATCTCGAGCACACCCTGACCGAGGAAGACATTCAGAAGCTGGAAGCCCGCATGCTGGAGCTGGCCAAGACCGAATATGCGGTGGTCAAGAAGAAGGTGAGCTGGCAGGAAGCACGGGACACCTTTGCCCGTCGGCATGAGCCGTACAAGATCGAAATCCTCGATCAGAACGTCAGCCAGCACGACAAGCCCGGCCTGTATCATCACGAAGAATACATCGACATGTGCCGGGGCCCTCATGTGCCCAGCATGCGTTTCTGCCAGCATTTCAAGCTGCAGAAGGTATCCGGCGCTTACTGGCGTGGCGATTCCAAAAACAAGATGCTGCAGCGCATTTACGGGACCGCCTGGGCCGACAAGAAGGCGCTCAAGGCGTACCTGCTGCAACTGGAAGAAGCCGCCAAGCGCGATCATCGTAAAATCGGCAAGCAGCTCGACCTCTATCACATGCAGGAAGAAGCGCCGGGCATGGTGTTCTGGCACAACGACGGCTGGACCATCTTCCGCGAGCTGGAAACCTTTGTGCGCGACAAGCTGCGGGAATACCAGTATGAAGAGGTCAAGGGCCCCTTCATGATGGACCGGGTGCTGTGGGAGAAATCCGGCCACTGGGACAAGTACGCCGAAAACATGTTTACCACCCACTCCGAGAACCGGGACTATGCCATCAAGCCGATGAACTGCCCGGGGCATGTGCAGATCTTCAATCAGGGCCTCAAGTCCTACCGGGATCTGCCCCTGCGCATGGCCGAGTTCGGCTGCTGTCATCGCAACGAGCCCAGCGGTGCCCTCCATGGCCTGATGCGGGTGCGTGGTTTTACCCAGGACGACGCCCATATCTTCTGTACCGAAGATCAGATCCAGAGTGAGGTATCAGCCTGTATTCGCATGGTGTACGACACCTACGAAACCTTTGGCTTTACCAATATCGCGGTCAAGCTGTCTACCCGTCCGGAGCAGCGCATCGGCAGCGACGAAATCTGGGACAAGGCCGAGCTGGCCCTGGAAGAAGCACTCAAGGCCTACGGCATCGAATATGAGCTGCAACCGGGCGAGGGCGCCTTCTACGGTCCCAAGATTGAGTTTACCCTGCACGACTGTCTCAACCGGGCCTGGCAGTGTGGTACCGTTCAGCTCGACTTCGCCCTGCCGGGGCGACTGGGGGCCAGCTACGTGGGTGAAGACAACGAGCGCCACGTGCCGGTGATGATCCATCGCGCCATTCTCGGCTCCATCGAGCGTTTTATCGGTATTCTTATCGAGGAATACGCCGGATTGTTCCCGACCTGGCTGGCTCCCACCCAGGCGGTGGTGCTCAACATTACCGACAATCAGGCCGACTATGCCAAAAACCTGGTCGCGTCACTGAATAATGTTGGCATTCGAGCCCGTGCAGACTTGAGAAATGAAAAAATTGGCTTTAAAATCCGCGAGCATACTCTAAAGCGGGTACCTTTCATGCTGGTGTGCGGCGACAAAGAAGTCGAAGCCGGCAAGGTTGCGGTCCGTACCCGGAAAGGGCAGGATCTCGGTACCTTTGACGTTGAAGAGCTGACAGCGCTCATTCAGCAGGAGATTCAAACCCGCGGAAAGAAAACAGTGGAGGATAGGTTATAAAAGGCGCCAAAAAAGGGGGCAAGCCCGCTCCCCGCAATCGACTGAATGAAGAAATCCGACTGAAAGAAGTTCGTCTGGTCGGCCTGGAAGGTGAAGCATTGGGGGTCGTGTCCATCAATGAGGCACTGAGCGCCGCCAGTGAGGCGGGCGTCGATCTGGTGGAAATCAGTCCCAATGCCGAGCCGCCCGTTTGCCGTATCATGGATTACGGCAAGTTCCTCTACGAGAAGAGCAAGGCCACCAAGGAACAGAAGAAAAAGCAGAAACAAATCCAGGTCAAGGAAGTTAAATTCCGGCCCGGTACCGATGAAGGCGACTATCAGGTAAAGCTACGCAACCTGGTTCGCTTTTTGGAAGAAGGCAACAAGGCCAAAGTCACGCTGCGATTCCGCGGTCGTGAAATGGCCCACCAGGAAATCGGCTTTGATTTGCTTAACCGCATCAAAGGCGATCTCGATGAACTGGCCCTGGTCGAATCCTTTCCCAAGCTGGAAGGTCGTCAGGCCGTCATGGTGCTTGCCCCTAAAAAGAAACAGTAAGGTTCAGCAAGTAGCCGGGCATTACGCCCGGCTCGCCTTGTCTGTTTGATGTTATTAACAATGCGGAGTATTTCATGCCTAAGATGAAATCCAACAAGGGCGCTGCCAAGCGCTTCAAGAAGACCGGCTCTGGTGGTTTCAAGCGCAAGCAGTCCCACCTGCGTCACATCCTCACCAAGAAAAGCACCAAGCGTAAGCGTCAGCTGCGCGGTAAGTGTCTGGTAGCAGCCTGCGACGTTGCCCAGATCAAATCCATGCTGCCCACCGCTTAAGAGGAGAGTGAACAATGCCAAGAGTTAAACGTGGTGTAACTGCGCGCGCGCGTCACAAGAAAATTCTGAAGCAGGCCAAAGGTTATTACGGTGCCCGTTCACGCGTTTATCGCGTTGCCGTGCAGGCCGTTACCAAGGCCGGCCAGTACGCTTACCGCGACCGTCGCCAGAAAAAGCGTCAGTTCCGTCAGCTGTGGATTGCCCGTATCAACGCGGCTTCCCGTCAGAACGGCCTGTCCTACAGCCGCTTCATCGATGGCCTGAAGAAGGCTTCCGTTGAAATCGATCGCAAGATCCTGGCTGACATCGCCGTGCACGACAAGGCCACCTTCACCGCTCTGGTTGCCAAAGCGAAAGAGGCCCTGGCGTAAGCCGGACTTCAATGGTTTTCAAAGGAGGCTACGGCCTCCTTTTTTTATTGACTTCCCCCCGGTTCAGCGGTGGAAGCAACAAGGCATTTCCTTTATTATCAAGGCCTTTTCTATTATTTAGCGTCCGTGTATACGGGCAAGTCAACGAGGAATACATGGATCAGCTGGAAGACGTGATCGTCAAGGCGCAGGCGGAGATCCAGGCTGCCGCCACTGCCGCCGAACTGGATGAAATCCGGGTTCGCTACATGGGCAAGAAGGGCACCTTTACCGAGCAGTCCAAGGCGCTCGGCAAGCTGTCTCCGGAAGAGCGTCCCGCCGCGGGCCAGGCCATCAACCAGGCCAAGCAGGCCGTTAACGACGCGCTCAATAGCAAGCGCGATGCCCTGCAACTGGCCGAGCTCAATACCAAGCTGGCCGGAGAAACCCTGGATATCAGCCTGCCGGGCCGTCGCCAGGCCAGCGGTGGCCTGCATCCGGTCAGCCGCACCATCAAGCGTATCGAATCGTTTTTTGGCGAGCTGGGTTTTCAAGTGGCCGAGGGTCCGGAAATCGAAGACGATTTCCACAACTTCGATGCGCTGAACATTCCGGCCCATCATCCGGCCCGAGCCGATCACGACACCTTCTATTTCAACCCCAAGCTGATGCTGCGCACCCAGACCTCCGGCGTGCAGATCCGTACCATGGAACAGCAGCAGCCGCCCATTCGCATCATCTCGCCGGGCCGGGTATATCGTAACGACTACGATCAGACCCACACCCCCATGTTCCACCAGGTGGAAGGCCTGCTGGTGGATGAAAACGTCAGCTTCACCCAGCTCAAGGGCGTACTGCACGACTTTCTGCACAACTTTTTTGAAGAAGATCTGCAGATTCGATTCCGTCCGTCCTACTTTCCGTTCACCGAGCCCAGTGCCGAAGTGGACGTGATGGGCAAGAACGGCAAGTGGCTGGAAGTGCTTGGCTGCGGCATGGTGCACCCGAACGTACTGCGCTCGGTAGGCATCGACCCCGAGCGTTACAGCGGCTTTGCCTTTGGCATGGGCGTAGAGCGTCTGACCATGCTGCGTTACGGCGTCAACGATCTGCGTGCCTTCTTCGAAAATGATCTGCGTTTTCTCAAGCAATTCCGGTAAGCGGCAGGAGCAATAATGAAGTTTTCAAAATCATGGCTGGATGAATGGATCAACACCGGTCTTAACGCCGAGGCCCTTGCCGAGCAGATCACCATGGCCGGTCTGGAAGTGGACGGCATCGAGCCGGTGGCCGGCGACTTCAGCCAGGTCGTTGTGGGTGAAGTGGTGGAGTGCGGCCAGCACCCGGACGCCGACAAGCTGCGCGTCACCAAAATCAATGTGGGCGGTGACGAGCTGCTCGACATCGTCTGTGGCGCCCCTAACTGCCGTCAGGGCCTGAAGGTGGCGGTGGCCGTGGTTGGCGCCGTGCTGCCCGGTGATTTCAAAATCAAGAAGGCCAAGCTGCGCGGCCAGCCGTCTCACGGCATGCTGTGCTCCTACGGTGAGCTGGGTATCGATGTGGAGTCCGACGGCATTATCGAGCTGCCCGCCGATGCGCCGGTCGGTACCGACGTGCGTGACTATCTGGCCCTGAACGACGTCATTGTCGAGGTGGATCTGACCCCCAACCGCGCCGACTGCCTGAGTCTCGCCGGCCTGGCTCGGGAAGTGGGAGTGCTCAACAATCAGGATGTGGCCTGGCCCGAGATCGCCGCCGTGCCCGCCGCCATTGACGATCGGCTCGACATTCGCCTGGAAGCGCCCGCCGCCTGTCCCCGTTACCTGGGCCGGGTGGTGAAGAACATCAACGTCAAGGCCGAGACGCCACTGTGGATGCAGGAAAAACTGCGTCGCAGCGGTATTCGCAGCATCGATCCCGTGGTGGACATCACCAATTTCGTGCTGCTGGAATGGGGCCAGCCCATGCACGCCTTTGACCTCAATACCCTGAACGGTGGTATTGTGGTTCGTCAGGCGGAGCAAGGCGAAAAACTGACCCTGCTCGACGGCAACGAAGTGACCCTGAACACCGACACCCTGGTGATTGCCGACAGCGAGCGCCCGGTGGCCATGGCCGGTATCTTTGGTGGCGAAGCCACCGGCGTGACCGAAAATACTCGGCACGTGCTGCTGGAGTGTGCCTTCTTCAGCCCGCTGGCCATTACCGGTCGCGCCCGCAGCTACGGCCTGCATACCGACTCGTCCCACCGCTTTGAGCGGGGCGTGGATTACCGCCTGCAGCACAAGGTGATGGAGCGGGCTACCGCCCTGCTGCTGGACATCTGCGGCGGTGAAGCCGGCCCGGTCATTGAAGCCGTCGCTGACGATCAGCTGCCTCAGGCCGCCACCGTGACCCTGCGCCACGCCAAACTCAACCGCCTCATCGGTATTGACATCGACGCCGGTCAGGTGACTGAAATGCTGACCCGCCTGGGGCTGGAGGTCACCACCACCGCCGAGGGTTGGAACGTGGTAGTGCCGAGCTATCGCTTTGACATTGCCATCGAGGAAGATCTGGTGGAAGAAGTGGCCCGCATCTACGGCTACAACAACATTCCCAATGTCGCTCCTCGGGCCAACCTCTCCATGTCGTCCCACCGTGAGGCGCAACTGCCGCTGAACCGGCTCAAGGATGCCCTGGTGGACGCGGGTTACCAGGAAGCCATCACCTACAGCTTTGTGGATCCGACCCAGCAGCAACTGCTGTTCCCGAACGCCGAGCACATGGTGTTGCCCAACCCCATCGCCGCCGACATGTCTGCCATGCGGGTCTCACTGTGGCCGGGCCTGATCCAGGCCGCGGTCTACAACCAGAACCGCCAGCAGTCGCGTCTGCGTCTGTTCGAACAGGGCCTGACCTTTGTGCCGGACAACACCGCCGAAAACGGCGTGCGCCAGACCCCGGTTCTGGCGGGCCTGATACTGGGCGCCGTGGTGGACGAGCACTGGAGCATGAGCAGCCAGGGTGCCGATTTCTTTGATCTCAAGGGCGACGTGGAAAGCCTGCTGGCCCTCTCCGCCGATGAGTTGGCCTTCAGCGTCGAGCGCGCCGAGCTGGCAGCCCTGCACCCGGGGCAATCCGCTCGGCTGCTGCGTGGCGGTCAGGTAGTGGGTCACTTTGGCGCCCTGCATCCCAGCCTGCTGAAGAAACTCGGCCTCAAGTCTCAGGTGTACCTGTTTGAAATCGAGCTGGCCGCCCTGACCGAACGCCGAGTGCCGAATGCGGTGGAGGTGTCTCGTTTCCCGGCCAACCGCCGCGATCTGGCACTGGTTGTCGATCAGAACCTGGCCGCTGCCGATATCCTTGATTTGGTTAGGAAAGTTGGCGGTAACCAGCTGGTTGGCTTAAACTTGTTTGACGTGTACCAGGGCCAGGGCATTGCCGAGGGCAAAAAGAGCCTGGCACTCAGCCTGGTACTGCAGGACACCCAACGGACGTTGGAAGAAAAGGAAATCGCCGACACCGTGGCCCGCATTGTAACGGCGGTTTCCGACGAGTTTAATGCTTCCTTGAGGGATTGAGCTTATGGCGTTAACCAAGGCCGACATAGCAGAGCACCTGTTTACCAAACTTGGCATCAGCAAGCGGGATGCCAAGGACATGGTTGAAGCGTTCTTTGAGGAAATTCGTAGTGCGCTTGAACAGGGTGAACAGGTCAAAATTTCCGGTTTCGGCAATTTTGAACTGCGCAACAAGGGAGAACGCCCCGGGCGCAATCCCAAGACCGGGGAAGACATTCCCATTTCGGCCAGGCGGGTGGTGACCTTTCGCCCGGGGCAGAAGCTCAAGGCCCGGGTGGAGAACGCCACCCTGAACGACGCAGAGTAAAATCAAAGCCAGGCAACCGCCTGGCTTTTTGCGTTTAGACTAAGGCACTATTGGCTCTGCGCCTCACTGGCTGTTAGCCTATGAGGCAGGATGAAATCAGCAGAGGCATGCACAGCGTGCAGAAAGGAAACATCGTGATCCTCACCGGCGCCGGCATTTCCGCCGAGTCCGGCATTCGCACTTTCAGGGCCGCAGACGGCCTGTGGGAAGAGCATCATATCGAAGACGTGGCCACGCCCGAAGGTTACCGCCGTAATCCCGAGCTGGTGCAGCGCTTTTACAATGAAAGGCGCGCACTGTTGCAAACCGTTGCGCCCAATGCGGCCCACCAGGCCCTGGCCCGGCTCGAGGCCGAGTGGCCGGATCGCGTAACCCTGATCACCCAGAACATCGATGATCTGCACGAGCGTGCCGGCAGCCACAATGTGCTGCACATGCACGGCGAGCTGCTCAAGGCGCGCTGCCCCCACAGCAACCAGACCGTCGACTGGAGCGGCGATCTGCGCACCACGGATCTGTGCCATTGCTGCCAGTTTCCCGAGCCGTTGCGCCCTCATGTGGTCTGGTTCGGAGAAATGCCGCTGCTGCTCGATCATATTTACCAGGCCTTGAGTGAAGCCAGCCTGTTCGTTGCCATCGGCACCTCGGGCAATGTCTATCCCGCCGCCGGCTTTGTACACGAGGCGGCCATGCACAACGCCCATACCCTGGAGATCAACCTGCAGCCCAGCGAAATACGCACCCATTTCGATGCCCATCGCTACGGCCCGGCCACCCAGGAAGTCGGCGCCTGGGTGGAGGAGTTACTGACCGGTCTCGCCGGAGCCCCCATTCGGCAACAAGGTTGAATGCACGGCTGAAAAAAAAGCCCGCCATTGGCGGGCTTTTTCATTCACTGGGTACGCAGCTTGACCCAGAACTGTTCGTAGATGGCGAGCACTTCATCGCCCAGATCGTCCTGGAAATGGCCGTTCGCCACCACCTCGGCCGAGGGAAACAGCACCGGGTTGTTCGCCACGTCGGCGGGCAACAGCGCCTTGGCCCCTCGATTGGGCACCGCCAGTCCCAGCTCGGTAATGATCTGTGCGGCGACTTCGGGCCGCATCAGATAATCCAGAAAACGGTGCGCGGCATCCACGGAGCGGGCGTTGGCGGGAATGGCGGCACTGTCCACCCAGAAGATGGCGCCTTCCTCGGGATAAACATATTCCAGATTGAGGCCATCCTGCTGGGTCTTGTAAGCCTGATCGCTCCACAACAGGCCGATGCTGGTTTCACCGGTCACATAAGGCATGCGCGGGTTGTCGGAGTTATACAGCAGCACATTGTCTTTCAACGCCACCAGCTTGTCATAAGCGGCGGCCACCTCCTGGCCATCCTTGCTGTTGGCGGAATGCCCCAGGGTCAGCAGTGCCATCTGGAAATTTTCGCGAATGTCGTCGGTCAGCATCAGCTGGCCGTTGAAATCACTGTTCCACAAATCGGCCCAGCCGGTCACGCTGGCATCAGGCAGCTCGTCCCGGTTAACGGCAATGGCGGTGCTGCCAAAGGCATAGGGCATGCTGTAGGTATTGCCCTTGTCGAAATCCCGATTCAGCAGGGCAGAGTCCAGCTGGCCGAAGTGGGGCAGTTGGCTCTTGTCGAGGGGCTGCAGCATGTTCTCCCGGGCCATTTTGCTCAGCATGTAGCTGGACGGAAAAATCACGTCATAGCTTTCCCTGGCACCGCTGGTCTGCAGCAGCTTGAGCTTGGCATAGAGCGCCTCGTTGGAGTCAAAACTGGCGTAATCCACCGCCACGCCGGTTTCCTTGGTAAAGGCATGCAACACGGCCTCGGGCAGGTATTCGGCCCAGGCGTACACGGCCAGGCGCTCCTGGGCCACGGAAAAGGCGGGCAGGGTGGCCAGGGCCACCGCCAGCGAGTAAGTGCGAATATTCATATCAGCGTTTGTCCCTTAACAGTAATTGAGAAATCACCACCAGAATCAGTGATACCACCAGCATCAGGGTGGCCAGTGCATTGACCTCGGGGGAAACTCCCACCTTGACCATGGAATAAATGCGCAGCGGCAGAATGTCATAACCCGGCCCGGTCACGAAGGAGCTGATGATGACGTCATCCAGCGACAGGGTGAAGCTGAGCAGCCAGCCCGCGGCGATGGCCGGCAGCGCCAGCGGCAGCAGAATGCGCCGGAAAATCACCGCTTCGCCGGCGCCCAGATCCCGCGCCGCTTCTATGATGCGCACATCAAAGCCCCTGAGCCGGGAAAATACCGTGATCACCACAAAGGGCAGGCAAAAGGTGACATGGGCAAACAGCAGTGACCAGAACCCCAGCGACACGCCAATGACCACGAACAGCGCCAGCAGCGAAATGGCCATGACGATATCCGGTGACATCATCACCACAAACAGCATGCCCCCCACGAAGCGTTTGCCACGAAAGCGGTAACGGTACAGTGCCACCGCCGCCAGGGTGCCGATCAGGGTGGCGACACTGGCGGACAGCAGGGCCACCGTCAGCGAGTGGCGCGCCGCCTCGAGCAGGGCGGTGTTGCCGGCCAGCCGCTGATACCAGTCCAGGGTAAAACCGTCCCAGCGAATGCCAAAGCGGGACTGGTTAAAGGAGTTCACCACCAGCACACCAATGGGGATATACAGGTAGGCAAACACCAGCAACAGCAATGCGCCTTTCAGCCATCTGGTCATTCGGCCTCTCCCTTGTTGTTCAGCAGCCGGCCGGCCTGGTAGTAAATCAGCATCAGGGTCGCCATCAGCACCGTCAGGGTCACGCTGGTGGCGGCGCCAAAGGGCCAGTCACGAATGTTAAGGAACTGGGTCTTGATGATGTTGCCGATCAACAAGTGCTTGGCCCCGCCCAGCAGATCCGAGATGTAAAACATGCCCAGCGCCGGCAGAAACACCAGCAGACAGCCGGCAACGATGCCCGGCAGGGTCAGCGGCAACACCACTCGCACAAAGCGGGGCAGGGGACCGGCCCCCAGATCCCGCGCCGCCTCCAGCAGGCGGCCGTCCAGCTTTTCGATGGCCGCATACAGCGGCAGGATCATGAACGGCAGCAGGATATACACCAGGCCGATGATCACCGCCGCCTCGGTAAACACGATGCGCAGCGGCTGCTCGATAATGCCCAGTGACAACAGCGTCTGGTTGAGCAGGCCCTTGGTGCCCAGCACCGCCTTGAGCGCATAGGTGCGGATCAGCGAGTTGGTCCAGAACGGCACTATCACCAGAAACAGCAAAACCGGGCGCCAGGCCTTGGGCAGCCCCGCCACCACAAAGGCAAAGGGGTAGCCGATCAGCAGACACAGCAGGGTGGCGAGGCCGGCCATCATCAGGGAATGCCACAGCACCTTGATGTACATGGGATCAAGCAGCCGGGCATAGTTCTCCGGGGTCAACACCAGGCTCACCAGGCTGGCGTGATCCCGGGTCAGAAAGCTGGTGCCGATGATCATCAAATTGGGCAGAAACACGAACAGCAGCAGCCAGCCCACAATCAGGCCCACCGCCAGGTTGCGAAAGCCGTTAGTGTTGTTCATGGGGCAGCACCACCTCCCAGCCATCCACCCAGCTCACCGACACCCGCTGATCCAGGGCGTAGTCGGTGCCGGCATCGTCTTCGTCGAAAAACTCGGAGATCAGGATCTCGCCGCCGGCGTCGAGCTGCACCCGGGACTCAAGGGTGGCCCCCTTGTACTGGCGATCGAGAATACGCCCGTTCACTCCCGCAGCCGCCTGCTCAGTTCCTTGGGCCGACATACGCAGATCTTCCGGGCGCAGCAATACACACACCCGATCGCCCGGGCTGAACGGATGACGGCTGTGCACCAGGCAGTCACGGCCTTCCACCCGGGCGTGCCAACGCCCCTGTTCGGCGGGGGCCAGCAGCTCGCCATCGAGAATGTTGATTTCGCCGATAAAACGGGCGACGAACAGGTTGGCGGGGGCTTCGTAAATGTCCCGGGGCGACCCCTGCTGCACCACACGGCCGCCCTGCATCACCAGAATGCGATCGGACATCGACAGCGCTTCTTCCTGATCGTGGGTCACAAACACAAAGGTTATGCCCAGCCGACGCTGCAGCGCCTTCAGCTCCACCTGCATTTGCCGGCGCAGCTTGTAGTCAAGGGCACTGAGCGACTCGTCCAGCAGCAACACCCGCGGGCGGTTGACCACCGCCCGGGCAATGGCGATACGCTGCTGCTGACCACCGGAGAGCTGATGGGGATAACGGTCGGCCATCTGCTCCAGCTGCACCATGGCCAGGGCTTCCTGCACTCGCGGGGCGATGTCGGCGGCGGGCACCTTTTGCATGCGCAGGCCAAAGGCCACATTGTCGAAAATGGTCATGTGGGGAAACAGGGCATAGCTCTGAAACACGGTGTTGACATGACGCTGCTCCGCGGGCACCGCGGTAATGTCATCGCCGGCGAGAAAAATACGGCCGCCGTCGGCCGACTCCAGCCCGGCAATCAGCCTGAGCACCGTGGTTTTACCACAGCCGGAAGGACCCAGCAGGGTGACAAATTCACCATCGTAGATAGACAGATCCAGGTGTTCGATGATGGTCTTGCCGCCGAAGGACTTGCTGATGCCGGCAAGGGTGACAATGGGAGCTTTGTGTTCGGCCATGTGCCTGAATGCACCTCGATAGGAACGCCCGGCGTTCACAGGGAAAGGAAAGCGCGCATTCTAGGACTCGTCCGGCATGAAGCAAAGCAAATAAAAATTGCCGCAACAAACGGTTTTGTTGTTTGCGAAGCCGTTGAATGTGCGCAACTTTTAACCGGCTCACAACGGGTTACGAGAGCCGGCCGATGCCGCTATAATGGCCGCATTCCCTGAACCAGAAATCGTATTTGATGAACGAACCCGAATCTTCCCGCCTGCAGCAGTCGCTGCAACACGGATTTTCCCTTGCTCCCAAGGCGGTGCTGCAGGAAGGCTGGCAGCGCATTTACGGCGCCAAGCTGACCATGGTGATGGCCGCCATCGGCGTGGCCGGCAGCTGGCTGCTGCTCAATCACCTGCTGCTGACCGTGGCCGGTGATAGCGAGACCGGCGACTGGCGTGCCAGCCTGCTGGGCCTGCTGATTTCCATGATCATGGCACCCATGAGCGGCGGCCTCGACATGATGGGCATTCACCGGGCGGTGGAAAGACCCATTCGCGCCAATCAGATTTTTGATTATTTCCGTTATGTGCTGCCGCTGGCGGTGGCCAGCCTGATCATGGGCTTTATGACCAGCCTGTTCCTGCCCCTGGGGGCAGCATTTGGCCTGCCGGCGGTGCTGGCCATGTTGCCCACCCTGGTGCTGAGCGTGGCGCTGATGTTTGTTTTTCCGCTGATCCTGGAAAAAGGCCTGAGCCCGTTTCAGGCCATTCTGGTGTCTCTGCGGCTGTTCGCCCGCCAGTGGCTCAACCTGATTGCCATTCATCTGATACTGGTGGCGCTGTTTATGGCCGCCGTACTCAGCTTTGGCATTGGCCTGGTATGGGTGGCGCCGCTGTACATGGTGGTCAAGGGCATCATTTACCGGGAAGCCTGCGGCGTTCGTGGCGCCGGTGACGCCACCGCCCCGGCTTCCTCACCTTCAAGGGATCATTTCGAGGCATGAAATCCGTACTGTTTGGGGCCGCGCTGGCCCTGCTGGCCGTTCCGGCCCACGCCGACGCGCTCAATCTGGGTTACAGCGGTTTTTACAAGCACCTGGATACCGTGGCCGACGCCGAAGTCGAGCACGCCACCCTGGGTTTTTACCTCAGCCGCAACGACGGCGAGGGCTGGTGCACCATTCATCACGGCTCGGTTGAGGTTGTCGGCCAACCACGGGGCGAAGTGACCGTTCTGCCCCATGGTGAATTCGTGTTGCCCTTTGACAAGCAGCTGGATCTGGACAAGGCCGTGGTCCGACTCGACGTGGATCAGCCGGAGCGCTGTGAAATCTCCATTCAAATTCAGACCCTGCTGCCGGCAGGCGAGGTGCAGGCGGCACAGCTGCGTGCCATTCGCGATGAAATGCAGGCCTTGCTGCAGGAAATGGCCGGCTGGCCGGGGCGCTATTTTGTGCCGAGCATCAAGGGCGTGCAATTACAGCCGCTGAGCGGGCAAGAGCTTATTCAGGGCCTGAACAAACTGTCTCTGGATGATGCCGCACTGACCGGTAATGGCAACTGGCAGATTCCCGCCACTCGGGTCACGCCCTGGTTGTAACCCCGGCACTGGGAAGCCAGGCTACATCAGCAAAAAAGGCGCCTCGGCGCCTTTTTTATTACTTCACTTCAAGCACCTGCAGGCGCTCGCCCAGCTCGGGGGCGTCGTCATCATCCTGCTCAAAACGAGGAGCAACGTCGGGCTTGTCAAAACCGATGTCGCCGCCGTCGATTACGCCGGACTCGCTGTTAATGCTTTTAAAGTCAAACTGCTGATGATCCATCAGGTGCGACGGCACCAGGTTTTGCACCGAGCGGAACATGCTTTCAATGCGGCCGGGAAAACGCTTGTCCCAATCCTGCAGCATGGTCTTGATGGCCTGGCGTTGCAGGTTTTCCTGGGAGCCGCACAGGTTGCACGGAATAATGGGAAATTCCCGGGCCTCGGCGTAGCGTACCAGATCCTTTTCCTTGGCATAGGCCAGGGGACGGATCACCACGTGTTTACCGTCATCGCTCACCAGCTTGGGAGGCATCGACTTCATGGTGCCGCCATAGAACATGTTGAGCAGCAGGGTTTCCAGAATGTCGTCCCTGTGGTGGCCAAGGGCAATCTTGGTGGCCCCCAGCTCGGTGGCGGTGCGATAGAGAATGCCCCGGCGCAGCCGCGAGCACAGTGAGCAGGTGGTTTTGCCTTCCGGAACCTTGTCCTTGACGATGGAGTAGGTGTCTTCCTCGACGATTTTGTACTCCACCCCCAGGCCGTCCAGGTAGGCGGGCAGCACATGCTCGGGAAAGCCGGGCTGCTTCTGATCCAGGTTGACCGCCACAATCTCGAAACGAATGGGGGCGTGGGCCTGCAGGTTCTGCAGAATGTCGAGCATGGCATAGCTGTCCTTGCCGCCCGACAGGCACACCATGACCCTGTCACCGTCTTCAATCATATTGAAGTCGGCGATGGCCTCACCCACGTTGCGACGCAGCCGCTTTTGCAGCTTGTTGAAGTTATAGACTTGCTTGGCGGTTTGAACAGACATGATGCCCCCGGCGAAAAAACTGGGGGCTATTATAGTGACTGGCGCCTTGAGGGCAAGGCGCCTGAGGGATCAGTCGGTGTCGGGGCGCAGCACCAGCACGTCGCAGCTTAGCTTGTCGATCACGTGCTCGGCGGTATTGCCAAGCAGCGCCGCCGCCATGCCGGTGCGGCCCACCGAGCCCAGAATCACCAGGCTGGCGTCAATGGCATCGGCACAGTTAGGAATGACTTCCTCTGCCAGGCCCTCGTGCAGGTGCAGGCTGTCGGACTCCAGGTTAAAACGCACCGCATATTCATACAGGGCCCGCTCATGGTGTTTTTTTACCGCCGCATTGTAGGCGTGAGGGTCAAAGTCGGGCAGCTCCAGCGCCATGTTCACCGGAGTGATGGGGTAGGCGTTGACCAGGTGCAGAGTGGCGGAAAGCAGCCGCGCCACTTCGGCGCTCTCGCCGATGATTTTTTCATTCAGCGCTTCCTGGGCCTTGTCGTCGCTGCAGCAATTGACCGCGGCCAGCACGGTACCACCCATGGGCCAGTCCCGCTCCTTGACCAACAGCACCGGGCAGGGACACTTGCGCAGCAGGTGCCAGTCGGTGGGGGTAAAGATAAAGGACTGGATCATGGCGTGCTTGTGGGTGCTTTTCACCACCAGATCGTGGCCCTGCTCCTGTACCTGCTGAATGATCGCCTCAAAGGGCCGGCTGTGCCACACCACCCGCACATGAAAGCTGATTTTGCTGTCGGCGTAAGGCTCAAGCAGGGTCCTGAGCCACTCCTCCTTGCCCTGCACCACCCCTTCGCGCATTTCGTCCCGCTCTTCACTGGAGAGCATGGAGGTCATCTCGTAGGAAAAGTCGTAAATGGGCAAAAACAGGGTGATGGCGGCGTTTTCCTGCAGCGCCGCCACCGACACCGCCCGGTGCAGGGCGGGCTGGGCCTCGGCGACCGGGTCGATAACCACCAGAATATGTTGATACTTGATCATAGACACCTCCTTGTGGTGTGGATCAGTCTGCGTCCGGCGCACCTGCCAGGCAGGCCAGCTCGGGTTGCTTGAGAATACGAATGTACTTGCCGTCTACCGCTATCATGCCATTTTTCTGAAAACGGCCCAGCAGCCGGCTCACGGTTTCCACCGTCAGTCCGAGATAGTTGCCGATTTCGCCGCGGGTCATGGTCAGGCGAAACTCCCGGGGGGAAAAGCCGCGCTGGGCAAAGCGGGTCGACAACCCGTGCAGAAAGGCGGCCAGCCGCTCTTCGGCGGTTTTCTTGGACAACAGCAATATCATCTGCTGATCACCGTTAATTTCGTTGCTCATCAGTCGCATGATCTGCTGTCTGAGCCGGGGCATCTTGCCCGACAGCTCGTCCAGTACCTCATAGGGAATCTCGCACACCATGGCCGTTTCCAGCGCCTGGGCAAAGGAAGGGTGGGCCCCGGTGTTGATGGCGTCGAACCCCACCAGATCCCCGGCCAGGTGAAAGGCGGTGATCTGCTCGTCTCCCTGCTCGGTGAGGGTGTAGGACTTGACGGTGCCGGCGCGAATCGCATAAAGCGATTTCAGCGGCTGACCGGCCTTGAAAAGCTCTTCTCCTTTCTGAATGGGCTTTTTGCGCTCGATGATGTCGTCCAGCTGATCCAGCTCGTCGGAATTAAGGCCCAGGGGAATGCACAACTGGCTGATGCTGCAGTCCTGGCAGTGAATGGCGCGACCTGTGGCGGATTTGCCGGCTTTTATTATGTTACCCATGTGCTCCGTCGCTTGTGTGTAATCCAACCTGAATCATAGCACCAATAAAAACCGGTTAATAGTTCACGAAAGCAGCGACAACGCCTGATACAGGCTGAATAAACCGTAGCAAATCAACAAGATGCCCGAAGCTCGACGAAAGCCGGCATGGTTCAGCCAGTGCCTGAGCGACCCGGCCAGGCCACCCAGTGCCAGCAGGGTGGGCAGGGTGCCGAGACCAAACAACGCCATCACCAGGGCGCCTTCGGCGGCGCCGCCAGACACCGCGCTCCAGGTCAGTGCCGAATACACCAGGCCGCAGGGCAGCCAACCCCAGATCATGCCGAAGGGCAGGGCGGCAAGGGGGTGGCGAAAGGGCACAAAACACCCGGCCAGCGGCTTGATATGACGCCACAGGCCATTGCCGAGCCGCTCCAGGGCCAGCAGACCGTTCCACCAGCGTGCCAGATACAAGCCCAGCAACACCATCATCAGCCCGGCCAGCAGCCGCAGCCACAAGAGCCCCTGTTTGCCCAGGCTGATGTCGGCAAGTCCCGCGAACACGCCCCCCACCAAGGCACCGGCCAGGGCATAGCTGCCAATGCGGCCGGCGTTGTAACCAAGCAGATACAGCCACTGCCAGCGCCGCTGAGACTGAGGAATGGCCATGGAAAAGGCCGCCGCCACCCCGCCGCACATGGCAATGCAGTGACCGGCGCCAAGCAGCCCGATCAGCAGGGCCGCTACGGGATCAAGCTGACCGGTCATCATTATCCTTGCGCGAGTCGCGATGCTGGGCGCGGCGATGGGCACCGCCGTCGTCATCAAACAAAATATTGTTGCCTTGCCGATCCAGATCCTCGAACTGGTTGCTTCTTACCGACCAGAAAAACACCGCCACGGCCACCGCCAGCAAAATCAGGGCAATGGGCAGGATCAGGTACCAGATGGTGTCACCATTCATAACCGGGATAACCTCAGGGAGTTGGAAATAACGAGCAGCGAGCTGGCCGACATGCCCAGCATGGCGAACCAGGGCGAGACCTGACCGGCCGCCGCCAGCGGCAGCACCACCAGGTTATAGCCCAGGGCCCAGCCGAAATTCTGCTTGATCACCCGCCGGGCGGCCGCGGCAATGCGCCGGGCCATCAGCAGGCGGTCGAGGGAGTCCCCCAGCAAAATGGCATCGGCACTGTTTTTGGCAATGTCGGTGCCGCCGGCCATGGCAAAGGACACATGGGCACCGGCCAGCACGGGGGCATCGTTGATGCCGTCCCCCACCATCAGGCAGACGTCGCCCCGTTCGGCGCGGGCGCGCAGATACGCCAGTTTGTTGTCGGGGGTGGCGCTTTTTTCGAGTTCGGTTACCCCGAGCACCTGCGCCACCCGATCCGCCTGGCCGGAGCCGTCACCGGTGAGAATGGTGGTGGCCAGGCCCTGCTCGTGGCAGCGGGCGATCAGGGCGGCGGCCTCGTCCCGCAGGGGATCCGTCAGGGTAAAGCGGGCTGCCAGGCCATGCTCTCCGGCAAGATAAACGCACAGCTCGCTGTCCTGGTGGCCGGGATTCAGCCATGGGCCGCTGCCCAGCCGCCATGTCTCGCCGTCGATCACACCACTGACGCCCCGGCCCACGTGGTTTTGCCGTTGGCTCACCGGAATGCCGGCATCACAATACGGGGCAAAGGCACGGGCGATGGGGTGCTCGGAGCCGCTTTCCAGGGCGGCGGCCAGCGCCAGGACCTGCTTCTTGTCCATGGCGCCGAGCAGGGTAACCTCGGTCAGTGCCACCTTGCCCCGGGTCAGGGTGCCGGTCTTGTCAAACACCATGCGGGTGGTGCGGGGCAAGGTGTCGAGCACGTGACCCCGGCGCACCAGCACGCCGCCCTGGGTCAGCCGGGAGGTGGCCACGGTCAGCGCCGTGGGGGTGGCCAGCGACAGCGCACAGGGGCAGGTGGCCACCAGCACCGACAGCATCACCCAGAAGGCGCGGTCGGCATCGAGCTGCAGCCACACCAGGTAGGTGGCGAGGGTGGCCAGCAACAGCGCCGCCACAAAATAGCGGGACAGCTGATCCGCCAGCACCGCCACCCTGGGCTTTTCCAGCAGGGCGTCGTCCTGGGCCCGCAAAATTTCCGAGACGCGGGCATCGGCCAGGCCTCGGCTGACACGAATGCGCAGTGGTGACTCCACATTGGTGGTGCCGGCAAACACCGGCTCACCCGGGCGGCGCGACACCGGCAAATGTTCACCGGTCAGCATGGACTCGTCCACGCTGGTGTGGCCCTCGATAATGTCACCGTCGGCGGGGATCACCGCACCGGGCGATACCCGTACCACCTGGCCGGGCAGCAGGGTGCGGGCGGCCACTTCCTGCTCGTCACCGTCGCTTTCCAGCCGGGCCAGCATGGGAATATGGTGAGTGAGGTTGGCGGTGGTTTCCGAGGCCCGGCGCTTGGCCCGCATTTCCAGAAAGCGGCCGGTGAGCAGCAGAAACGCAAACATCGACACGCACTCGTAATAGACCTCACCGGTCGCGGTCACGGTGGCATAGACAGAGGCGACAAAGGCGAACAGCATGGCCAGCGACACCGGCAAGTCCATGTTCAGCGCCCGGTTTTTCAGCCCTCGCCAGGCATTGCGGTAAAAGGGCAGGGCGGAGTAGGCCATCACCGGCACCGACAGCCACAGGCTGACCCAGCGAAACAGCTGCACCAGGCCGGGATCAATGTCGGGAAACAGGTCTTCATAGAGGGCGAAACCCACCATCATCACCTGCATGCTGGCAAGCCCGGCCAGGCCCATGCGCAACAGGTAGGATTTTACCTCGCGGTTGTATTCCTGCTCCTGCTGATGGGGCTGAAACGGCCGGGCCTGATAGCCGATATGGGCAAAACCGGCCAGCAGGGTGCTGAGCCGGGTCTGTTGCGGATCCCAGCGCAACCGGGCCCGCTCGGTAGTGGTGTTGACCTGGATAAGCATCACCCCCGGCAGCTGGGCCAGGTGGCGCTCAATCAGCCAGGCACAGGCGGCGCAGGTCAGGCCGCCGATGGACAACTGCACTTCGCGAATGTCGTCGCGTTGTACCACAAAGTCCTGCTGAATGTCGTCCAGGTCATAATGCTGCAGCCGGCGCAGCTCATCGGGCACCGCCTCGGCCTTGGGCGGGGTACTGGTTCTGTGTTGATAATAACTGCCGAGGCCGCAGTCGATGATGGTTTCGGCCACCGCCTGACAACCGGGGCAGCAGAACTGGCGGGGTTCCCCTTCCAGCACGGCACTGAAGCCGGCCGCCGCCGGAACCGGCTCACCACAATGGAAACAGCCGACCATGCTTACTGACCGGCTCGGATCACGAGTTTGTCGGCAATGGGCAGGCGAATGCGCTGCTGCATGCGCCAGCGCCGGTCAAAGGCTTCCAGCTGCAGGTTCCACAGCCCGTTCAGCAGTACGTGATCCGGGCGGAAGCGGTAGACGCCGGCGGCATCGGTGGTGAGCAGGGCCTGTACGTCCTGCTCGGCCAGGGTGGGGTGGGTAAAACGCAGTCGCACCGGCTCCCCCTCGGTGTGCTCGCCCTGCATGCGCAGGGTGATCTGGCCGTCGGCATAACCGAGCTCGGCCATCAGGCCCAGTCGCTCTGCTTCCTTGAGCTCACTCAGATCCTGGTTAATGGCGCGGCCTTTTTTGTAGTAGTCATCCACCACCATGGTATCGGCATTGGTGCTTGCCAGGTGCAGGGTATAGAGGCTGGCCACCACGGCGCACAGGGGCAGCACGATCAAAAACCAGGGCCAGAATTGCTGATACCAGGGACGATGCATAACGGGAATTCCTACTGCGAAAAAAGTCGACGGCTAATATAACAAAAAAAGCCCCGCAAGCGGGGCTTTCTGTCCAAGCCCGGCGGGCTTTATCAGTCGTTCAGGCTGTAGATGTAAGACGCCAGCAGATGCACCTTGTCTTCGCCCAGAATTTCATTCCAGGCGGGCATGACACCGGCGCGGCCATGACGAATGGAGTCTTCCACCGCGGCACGGGAGCCGCCGTAAAGCCAGATGTTGTCGGTCAGGTTGGGCGCGCCCATGGCGGGGTTACCCTTGCCGTCCATGCCGTGACAGGCGGCACACATGGCGAACCGGGCCTGGCCTTTCTGGGCCTCTACGGGATCCACTTTACGGCCGGACAGGCTCAGCACGTAGGAAGTGACTTCCTGTACGCCTTGCTCACCCAGGCTGTCGCCCCAGGCGGGCATGGCGCCCTTGCGGCCGTGCATGATGGTGGCCTTGATGGCTTCCGGGGTGCCGCCGTAGAGCCAGTCGGCATCCGCCAGGTTGGGGAAACCACGGGCACCACGGGCGTCGGAGCCATGACACTGGGCACAGTTCTGCAGGAACAGGCGTTGGCCCACCTTGGTGGCCTCTTCGTCCTGGGCGATATCGGCAATGGCACGGTAGCTGCTGCCATCGGCCTCATAGGCCAGCTCGCGGAACTTGGCACCGAAGACCTCGTCGGCCTTGACCATCTCACGCTCGTACTGCACCAGACGGCCTTCTTCACGGGCGGCGGCGGAGGCGGCGCGAGACTCTTCCAGGGAACGAATGTCCTGGTTGGAGCTCTGCCAGCCCAGCAGACCCTTGAAGTTGCCCAGGCCCGGATACAGAGCCAGGTAGATCAGGGAAAACACCACCATGATAATGAACATGTAGCTCCACCACTTGGGCAGAGGGTTGTTCAGTTCGGAGATGCCGTCATAGGTGTGCCCGGTGGGCGCCCCTTCTTCCATTCCCATCTTGTCTTTGTTACACCAGATGAGCAGCGTCAGGCAGCCGAAAATGGTGCCCAGGCTGATCACGGTGACAAATATGCTCAGAAAAGTATTCATTTTTTGTTAGCTCCTGCGCGATCCTGCTCAGTACCCCGGCGCGGCTTGTTGCGCTCATCCTCGTCAAAGATGGAGTGAGCAGCATCGTCAAACTTACCCTTTCTGCGTTTGCTAAAGGCCCACCAAACGATGCCTGCAAACAACACCAGCAGGGCCAGGGTCTGAAAGCTGATCAGCATGGGCTTGAGGGCTTCCAAGGTACTGAGATCCATATCGACTCCGGTTATTTAAGGGCGTGTCCCAGGGACTGCAGATAGGCGATGACGGCATCCATTTCGGTTTTGCCCTTCACGGCCGCTTCGGCACCTTCAATGTCGGCGTCGGTGTACGGAACACCAAAGTTGTCGCGGAAAACGCGCAGCTTCTCGGCAGTATGCTTGCCGTCCAGCACATTGGTTTCCAGCCAGGGGAACGCCGGCATGTTGGACTCGGGCACCACATCACGCGGATTCAGCAGGTGCACACGGTGCCACTCGTCGGAGTAACGGCCGCCCACCCGGGCCAGATCCGGACCGGTACGCTTGGAGCCCCACAGGAAGGGGTGCTCCCACACACTTTCACCGGCCACGGAGTAGTGACCATAACGCTCGGTTTCGGCACGGAACGGACGGATCATCTGGCTGTGACACACGGTACAACCTTCACGGATGTAGATGTCACGGCCTTCCATTTCCAGTGCGGTGTAGGGACGCAGGCCCTCTACCGGCTCGTTGGTCTGCTGCTGAAAGAACAGCGGCACGATTTCAACCAGGCCACCAAAGCTGATGGCCACAACGGTCAGGATTGCCAACCAGGTGACATTCTTTTCGACCAGTTCATGACGGTTTTGCATTCACGAGTCTCCTAAATCAGGCCGGTTGGGCAATGGCTTGCAGGGAGCCTTTCGGCGCCTTGATGGTACGGTAGGTGTTGTACAGCATCAGCAGCATGCCGGTGACAAAGAAGACGCCGCCCAGGAAACGTACAAAGTAGAACGGGTAGGACGCCTGCAGACCTTCAACAAAGCTGTAGGTCAGGGTGCCGTCTTCGTTCACCGCACGCCACATCAGGCCCTGCATCACACCACTGATCCACATGGCCACGATGTACAGCACGGTACCGATGGTGGCGAGCCAGAAGTGGGTGTTGATCAGCGTCAGGCTGTACATACGCTGCTGACCGAACAGGTTGGGGATCAGGTGGTAAACGGAGCCGATGGAGATCATGGCCACCCAGCCCAGGGCACCGGAGTGCACGTGACCCACGGTCCAGTCGGTGTAGTGGGACAGGGCGTTTACGGTCTTGATCGCCATCATCGGGCCTTCAAAGGTGGACATGCCGTAGAACGACAGGGACACGATCAGGAAGCGCAAAACGGGATCGTAACGCAGTTTGTGCCAGGCGCCGGACAGGGTCATGATGCCGTTGATCATGCCACCCCAGGACGGTACGAACAGGATCAGGGACATGACCATGCCCAGAGACTGGGCCCAGTCGGGCAGGGCGGTGTAGTGCAGGTGGTGCGGGCCAGCCCAGATATACAGGGTGATCAGCGCCCAGAAGTGCACGATGGACAGACGATAAGAGTAAACCGGACGACCGGCCTGCTTGGGTACAAAGTAATACATCATGCCCAGGAAGCCGGCGGTCAGCAGGAAGCCCACGGCGTTGTGACCGTACCACCACTGGATCATGGCGTCGGCCGCACCGGAGTACACCGAGTAGGACTTCATGCCGCTGACCGGAATGGCCAGGCTGTTAACGATGTGCAGCACCGCCACGGTCAGAATGAAGCCGCCGTAGAACCAGTTGGCCACATAGATGTGGGAGGTCACGCGCTTGTACATGGTGCCAAAGAAGACGATGGCATAAGACACCCACACCACGGCAATGGCGATGTCGATCGGCCACTCCAGCTCGGCGTATTCCTTGCTCGAGGTGTAGCCCATGGGCAGGGTGATGATCGCCGAGACGATGATTGCCTGCCAGCCCCAGAATACAAAGGAGGCCAGCGGACCACCGAACAGGCGAACCTGACAGGTGCGTTGCACCACGTAAAAGGACGTTGCCATCAGCGCGCTGACACCAAAGGCAAAAATTACCGCGTTGGTGTGCAACGGACGCAGGCGGCTGTAGGTCAGCCAGGGTGTTTCGAAGTTGAGGGCAGGCCAGATCAGCTGTGCTGCGATCAGCACACCCAACGACATACCTACAACGCCCCAGATCACGGTCATGACCGTAAACTGACGAACTACGGTGTAGTTGTAGTTTGGTTGATTATTAGTTTGACTCATCGTTATAGTTCCGCTTCCACTGCTGTTATTCAGGTTTTGTGCTCACGGTTTAGGTGCTCACATCGGAAGGATTAAGTGTTACCGGTTTCTCTTATCGTGGCTTTGGCGCGCACCAGAATTCGTTAACTCTTTGTTAACAAAGCAAAGGCACCCCCCCAAAACCGGCACAGATGATAAATGAGTGGCTGCCAAAAAAACAGTATAAACAGTAATATGATTACCCCTTTAGCCCGCCCATAGGGCATAACGACGCGTGTTGATCGAGATCAAGCAAGCCTCGTAACTGACCCCGAAACAGGAAGAGTTATTTCATGAGAGACCGGCTGACTGGCCCAAAAATGGTGCAAATTCTGGTGGTCATGGTCGTTTTGTCGGCGGCCTTCTGGCTGCGTACCTGCGGTACGGAGCAGCAAACGACCGAAAACGTCGAGGAAAAACTTGATTACTGTGATGTAAGTCACAATGAATGTCGGCAGGAACAAGGGGGGCTGATCGCCACCGCCCGCCTTAAGGCCGACAAGCTGCAGGCGGAATCGCCCTTTGAACTGAACATTACCTTTTCAGATCCGAGTGTGACTGTTGTGCGCAGCGTGCTGGAAGGGGAAACCATGTACATGGGTACCCTGCCGGCCCTGCTGCAACCCGCCGGCAAAGGGCGGTGGCAGGGGCAGGCGCTGGTAGGCAGCTGCACCGAGGCCCGCATGCTGTGGGCCTGGGTAGTGGAGGTGGAATACCTGGGCCAACCGCAGACCTACCGCTTTCTGTTTGAAGTGCGTCACTGAGCGGACTCATTCTCCGGCTCAAGTTTTTCCTTCAAGAACGTCTGTAATCGCTGCCAGGAGTCCCTATCCGCGGCCTGGTTGTATGCCAGTGGCAGGCCAAACTCGGCGGCGGTGCGATCGGCATCGGGATTGGTGAAGGCGTGCAGGGCGCCTTCGTAGTTCACCAGCAGGTGGTCGGCATTGGCATTCATCATTTCCTCACGAAAGGCCGTTACCTGCTCGGCCGGCACCAGAGGATCGGCGGCGCCGTTGAACACCGCAATGGCCACCGGGCTGTGAGCAGGCAGGGGATCCGCCTTGGGAGCCAGGGAGCCATGGAAGCTGGCTACCGCCTGCAGCTGGGCGCCGGCCCGGGCCATGTGCAGCGCCACACCACCGCCATAACAATAACCGATGGCGGCCAGTCGGCTGCCATCGACCCGTGAATCGGCGGCCAGCAGGGCGAGGGCGGCATTAAAGCGTTGCTCGGCTTCCGGCAGAGACGCCAGCGAGGCCTTGGCAAAGGCGCCGGCCTGATCCGGGTGGGTGGCGGTCTTGCCGTCACCGTACATGTCGATGGCAAAGGCGGCATAACCCAGCTCGGCCAGCATGCGAGCGCGCTCGCGCACATAGTCGTTGTGTCCCCACCATTCATGCACCACCAGCACGCCGGGCAGGGGGGCCGGGGCGGCATCATCCAGGGCGAGATAACCGCGATAGGTCTTGCCGTTGACCTCGTAGCGGCGCTCTTCGGTTATCAGGCCGGCCTGCACGGCAAAGGTCATCAGGGTCAGCAACAACAACAGGGGCTTCATGGCATGGGCTCCGTCAGTGAGTGAATATAAAGCATAGAGCAGCCCACCTGCGTGCGGCGCATTGCCGAAACCTGGATTTATCGACATTATGCGCACACCACTCGTTCTGACCCTTCGCACACCATGGATACGCCACCGGTTTTTCCCCTGTTTGACGCTCCGCAATTTCTGGAAGAAGGCAACAGCGCCGTCAATCAGCATATTGCCGACATCACCCTGAACCGGGTGCCCGACGCCGCCTTTATTTATGAACATGCCATGGAATGGCTGCTGGAAAGCCGCCACAGCGAGAACAACTACAAGACCTACCGCAGTGAGCTCACCACCTTTTTGCACTGGTGCCTGGAGGTGGAGCAGATTTCACCCACAGAGGTAACCCGCCGCACCATGAATCGATATGTGGACTATTGCCAGGCACCACCACGGGCGCTGATTGCCTACCGTAATGTGGCCCAGTTCGTGGCCGATCGGGAGCTGGGCGAGCGCCGGCCCAACCCTCTGTGGCGCCCGTTTCTCGGCAAGAAGATCGACGGCATCGAACAACCGTATCGGCTCAGCGACAAGGCCCTGAAAACCAAGATGGCGGTATTGTCTTCCTTTTATAGCTACCTCATTAATGAGGAAGTCACCGAGCGCAACCCGGCCACCATGTGGATGCGTCACAGCCGCTTTGGCAGTGCGGCCCCTTTGGTGGCAGGGCACAATGAAGAAGACGAGGTGCGGGTGTTCAGCGACCTGCAGTGGTCCTATGTCATGAACACCGCCCGACAGCTGGCCGAAGTCGCACCCGAGCGCCACGAGCGTACCCTGTTTCTGGTGTCGCTGATGTACGGCTGTTATCTGCGGATTTCGGAAGTGGCCGCCAGGCCGGGCTTTTCCCCGGTGATGAGCCAGTTTCGGCGGGATACCAAAACCGGGATTTGGAGCTTTTACATTCCCGTGAGCAAGGGCGGAAAAAAGCGCACCGTGGCCGTGTCCCGCGAGCTGCTGGACGCGCTAAAACGCTATCGCGCTCACCTGGGGCTGTCGCCACTGCCTGCGCCCAATGACGCCACTCCATTGTTTGTGCGCCACCGGGCTGCCGGGCGAGGGCGGGATCAGGGCATGGTGAATGCCAATCTGGGCATTCGCCAGTTGCGTGAGTTGCTTAATGAGCTGCTGACCGCCGCCGCCGATGCCGCCATGGCCGACGGTTTTGACCAGGATGCCGGTGAAATGCGTACACTCACCGTGCATGGCATTCGTCACACCGGCATTACCCACGACATCAACTACAACGGCCGGCCACTGTCTCACGTGCAGGCCGATGCCGGCCACGACAGCATCGACACCACCTCGCAATATCTGCACACCGGCAAGGTTGAGCGTCACGAAAGTGCCGCCAACAAACGACTGGACCGGTTACGAGAGCAGTAGATAACAACGCCAGCAGGGGAGAGCTAATGCAGGTCAAGGGCATCGTTACCATTCGACCTGCTTAGAGAGGATTGTTAGCCCGTTGGTGCCGATGGGTAACTCAAGCGCAGGGGCAAGGTGGTCGTAAATCATCCAGTCGAAGCCCGCCTTGGAGCAACCTTGGGTGGGTTGTAGTTACCCGAGCAAACGGTTTGAAGCCAGGCATGGCAGGGGAGCCGCATTTTTCTCTGGCGAAGGGGGAATACCGTAGATGCAGGCGTAGCGACCACGCCACACTGCAATCACTTGAAGTCGGGTAGCAACTGAACAGTTGAAAACCATGGATAACCGTGGAAAACAACAGTGACAGGCATACCGTGATTTGCCCACAAGAAGGCTGCCTTGACTGTGGACTGAGAAAACGCAACTGGGGAAAGCCTGACAGGTTAATTTATGCTGTCTCAATGCCGATAATGCAGTTTATCGGCATTTGGTGTTAAGGCCCTACACGGACCAGTTCTCCATCTTACTGCTGGGCCTGGTGCGAGTGGGTATATTAAAGGCTCACCAACCCAGGCAGGGATCCTCCATAAAACAGTGCATTTTAAAGAGCATACCCGCTCGAAAACGGTGGAAAAAGCTGGCATTCCGCCTAATTGGAGGTGAGATAATTCAGCTATTTCAGCCAGTTATCTTATGCTTTCGCTTACCGAAATACGATTGAGGTTTGCATGATGACACCGTTGAACAACCAGATATTTCACTCCAATCACACCTGGTCATCTGGGCCGGCTGCCGCTGGTGTTATCTGGCTACCATTATGATTCTTGTACCGTGGTCGGCTAGGTGTTCTCTCATCCATCGAATACGAGCTGACAGCCGGTTATCCATCCTTTACCACTGAAGTCACAACGACATCAGCGATCACCTGATAAAGAACTGAAAGCCGACAACAACCTCAAACGGGTTGCCACCGGCTCAGGCCGAGAATCGGTCTAATGAACATGACTCGGCTATAGGGGCGAACAATTCCGCCTTTACAGACTATCAGTCACGCCGTCCCACAGATTAACTTCTTGCATCGTGCGTTAGCGATCGGCTCCTCGCGAATCGGGAGCGCGTCTGTAACAGCCCCCTGGAACACCTTTTCTTGATTGCTGCATTGTGGGGTTTGTGCCGCGCGTTTTCGCGCAGACGACCTTAAAGAGCATTACCACAGGCTTACACAGAGACAGAGACATACGTTATTGACTGTTTGGCATTGCAGCCGGTGCCGGTTGGTCCGGCCGCAGGTGAGGGAGTGACGATCGCAGGGTGAAACTCTCATGAAACCCACAATATTGCCTGCAGCCTTGAGCTTACAAATTTCATATTTAACATAATATACATTATGCGAAATGTAGGAGCTTATGATTGAACCCAACGCTCAGTACCTTCTTTAGCTGCTCTGTGCCAGCAAACCATTCATCTGTAGATATCACTGTCTTACCCGTCGTAGACCAATAAGCAAACATTGTTGCGTTCATGGCTACGCGTTCAAGCAGTTCAAGCCCATTGCAACTTAATCTAGGTCGAGCAAGCACACCCTGTACGAGAACAGGCAAATACAAATGTTCAGGAGAATATGATGGCAGCTCAGAGAACTGTTGGATACGTTCAGCGGAAATAACCGCAGCCTAAGCCGTTTGCTTCTGACGCTGTTTTTGTGCCCGTGCTTGCTTGGCCTTGAGCTAGCTCTCTTGGCGCGTTTAACATAAATAAAAAGATACCTCTCACTGGCCAACCCAAACTCCCAATCTGGCCCTTGTGGCCCAGCCGTGCTTTGGCTCGAATGGCATGTGTTTAACGCAACGATTCATTCTTACCAAGGAGCTGTTATGTACGTTTTAATGGATATCATGGTGTCGCCCGGCGGCGTTGGTGTGTCGGTGTCGCCTTACGTGGCCATGTGTCAGCAGATTTTTGAAGACGCCGGCCTGGTGCACACCATGCATGGCTATGGCACCAATGTGGAAGGCGAATGGGATGACGTCATGGCGGCGGTCAAGCGCTGCCATGAAACCCTGCACGACGCCGGTGCCGTGCGCATTACCAGCCATATCAAGCTGGGCACCCGCAACGACCGCGACCAGACCATGGCCGACAAGGTCACCAGCGTGCAGCAAAAGCTGGGCGGTTAACGCGATAAAGCGTCATCACCAGGCAATGTCAGGGAGTGCCGTTTCCGACCGGATCTGGCACCCCTGATGTTGCTCCCCATGGCACCTTAACCAGCATTTTGTCCTGCCCGGTCTCAAATATTCCCGAGGCTACACTTGAGCCTTTAGTGAATTATTCTGAAAATATTACCTAAACCGCCGTTTGTTTACTTGCGGGCAGGCGCTGTTTACACTCTTCGCCTGACTTTTCTTGACCCTGTTCACCCGCAAAGGAGACATCGTGCGCCTGATCGCCAGCCTGCCCTGGTACGACTTGCCCCCGGCCCGTGATGGCCTGAATGCCTTCTGGGAGGTATTGCGTGGCGAGCTAAAGCACATCGGCGCCCTGCCCTTGCCCCCAGCCCTTGAGCGCGATATGCCGCTGATTGATCAATGGGCCCACGCCGGTTTGCTGCTGAGCCAGTGTTGCGGGCCGGACTTGTTTACGCCGGCAGCCCGCCACCTGGTGCCCATCGCCCGACCTGTATTTATGGATCTCGATTGCAATCCCGGTGATTACTACAGCCATATCGTCACGACCAGCCGGCCGCTGCCGACGCGGCCCCGGCTGGTGGTGAATGCTCCCAGCTCCCGTTCCGGCTGCGCCGCGCTCTATGAATGGCTGCGCCGGCAACGGGTTGAGCCCGGCAGCGTGCTGATCAGCGGCGCCCATGCCCAAAGCCTGGAATGGTTGCGACACGGCCGTGCCGATATGGCCGCCATCGACGCCCACAGCTGGCCGCTGCTCAATACTCAGGGACTGCACATTATCGGCCGCAGCGAGCCTGCGCCCTCGCCACCCTTTGTGATGCATCGGGGCGCGCCGGTAACCCGGCAGTACATGCACGCCGCGCTGATTGCGACCATTGCCAAAGCCGGTGAGGCCATTGGCATTGCCGGGGTGCAACCGGCGGAACGAGAAAGCTATAGCCCCATCGTTTATGATCCCGGTACTCAGGCGGTCGGTTGCGCGACGCTGTGCTGAGCACAACCGGCAGAATATTGCCGGGCCGGCTGTAACCGCGGGCCGGCTGAAGTATACTGGCCTCATCTGTCCCAAGAACGAGTGAACCAGTGCAACCACTGAGCCCGGCCGAGCTGGCCCCCGCATTCTCCTTACCCGAACTCACCACCTTGAACGATGCGGCTCCCCTGCCCTTCAGCGCCCTGCAACAGCGGGCCGACTCGGCCTTTGCCACCTTGTCGGGGCTGAACAGCGTCAATCCCATTCTGCTGCTGAACGGCTTTGCCGGCATGGATGTGGAAGAGCTGGTGCAGGATCTGGTCAAGCGCCACGCCAATCACGCCGATCTGTTCGACCTCTGTTACGCCGAAAACCTGCATCACCCGCAAAAGCCCATCTGGCTGCGGCTGAAGGCCGGCACCGGCATCGAGTTCTGCGAGCTGGTGGGTCAACTGCTGGAGCTGAGTTCCCGCCACCTGGAGGCGGAGCACATTGTTGAGCGCATTCTTAAAAAGCAGGGCCAGGATGAAAAGGTAGCCGACTACCTGTCTGACCTGGCCCAGCACGTGGCCGCTGGCGGTGGCTTTAGTCATCCGGTACTGATCAACCTCATGGTGCACCGCTTTGACAGCACCATTCCCATTGTGCATGCCCGTCAGTTCACACCGGAGCAGCTGTTTGGCGCCATTCACTTTCAGACCGAGCAGGGCTCGGTGTTCAGTCATCATCATTTACTGGAGCCCGGACTTATTCATCGTGCCAATGGCGGCTACCTCATTGTGCCCATTGAAGAGCTGCTGGATCAGCCCGGCCTCTGGTTCCGGCTGAAAAACGCCCTGGCCACGCAACGGGTGGAGTGGAGCCGGCCCAATGAGATGGCGGCGTTCTACTTTCAGCCCGAGCCGCCGCCCCTGGACGTGCACCTGATTTTGGTGGGGGATCGTCTGGCGGTGGCCGAGCTGCACATGCTTGATCGCGAGCTCGACACCCTGGCATTTCTGCGCGCCGATATCATTCCCGAGTGGAACGCTCAGGACGATCTGCCGTCCTATCTGGGTTACCTGTCGCATCTGCGCCACAAGCACGGCCTGCGCGACATGGACGCTGGCGCCGTAACCCGGCTGTGCCGCTACGGCAGCCGCATCACCGATCATCAGCACCGGTTGTCATTGGTGGAGTCTCAGCTGGTGGCCATGATGCAACTGGCAGACGTCATTGCCGCCCGGGAACAAAGCGAACTCATTACCGAACAGCATCTGCGGCTGGCTCAGGAAGAGCAGGATCACCGCCTCAACTTTCTGGTGGAGCAGTCGGATCTGGGCGTTCGCGACGGCCAGTTTCTGCTGCAGACCAAAGGCCGGGAAGTGGGGCAGATCAATGGCCTGTCGGTCATTCAGATTGCCGGCCACCCCTATGACTTCGGCGAGCCGGTACGGCTGACCGCGACCGTGCACCTGGGTGACGGCGACGTGGCCGACATCGAGCGCAAGGCCGATCTGGCCGGGCATATTCATGCCAAGGCAATGATGATCATTCACGGTTATCTGGCCAACCTGTTTGGTGCCGAGCACCCCTCGCCGCTCTCGGCCAATCTGGTGTTTGAGCAGTCCTACCATGAAATCGATGGGGACAGCGCGGCCCTGGCCGGCCTTTGTGCGCTGATCTCGGCCCTGGGTCGAGAGCCCATCTATCAGCACTTTGCCATTACCGGCGCGGTGGATCAGTTCGGCAATGTGCAGCCGGTGGGCGGCGTGAACGAAAAGATCGAAGGCTTTTACCGGCTGTGCCGACTACAGGGACTCACCGGCGAGCAAGGTGTGTTGATCCCGGCCAGCAACCGCCTGCAGCTCAACCTGTCGGATGAGGTGGCAGGTGCGGTGGCCGAGGGGCGTTTTCATATTCATCCGGTCGCCCGGGTGGAAGACGCCATTGCCCTGTTGATGGGTTGCGAAGCGGGCAAGGTGGATGACCCCCATACCCTGTTCGGGCGTATTCGTGAACGTCTGGACGACCTTAACGGTCATACCGTTGAGAGCGGTTTTTGGCGCCGATTGTTGCGTCGATGACAGATCGGACTTGTCGGGCGCACAGCTGTTCGCTAAAGTGACGCCAATTTTACACCCGGGCCCCGTGCCCGATGAAAAACGGAAGAGTGGAATGCCTTCACAAAAAGAACTGGGTAAACACAGCTTTACCAGAGAAGAACTGCTGGCGTGCAGCCAGGGCGAGCTGTTTGGTCCTGGCAACAGTCAGCTGCCCGCCCCCAACATGCTGATGATGGATCGCATCGTGCACATCAGTGACGAGGGTGGCGAGCACGGCAAGGGCGAAATCCTGGCCGAGCTGGATATCACTCCCGACCTGTGGTTTTTTGACTGCCACTTCCCCGGCGACCCGGTGATGCCCGGCTGCCTGGGACTGGATGCCATGTGGCAGCTGGTTGGCTTCTTCCTGGGCTGGAAAGGTGGTCCCGGCAAGGGCCGCGCCCTGGGCGTGGGTGAAGTGAAATTCACCGGCCAGATCCTGCCGACCGCCAAAAAAGTGACCTACAAGATCACCCTGAAGCGGGTGATCTGGCGCAAGCTCATCATGGGCATCGCCGACGGCGTGGTGGAAGTGGATGGTCGTCCCATCTACGAAGCCAAGGAGCTGAAAGTGGGTCTGTTTACCGACACCTCCACTTTCTGAGGCTACGCCAATATCAATGTAACGCCCCGCACCTGCGGGGCTTTTTCATGGCACTGTAACGATGAAGGCCCCGCAAGTGCGGGGCCTTTTTGTTGATGATGAATGCATTACTTACTTGATGAAGAGGCCGGAACCTTTGTCTTCCATGGCATCTCGCCAGCCGCCAAGCCAATGGCCTTTAGCGTCAAAATCATTGTAGGGGCACTGCTCTTTGGAACGTCCACTGACTCCGGCTTGGTAACCGCGGGTACGCGCTCTTTCCAGACGGTCACGTTTTTGTCTCTTCATAGGTATTACCCTCGTTTAATCAACAAAAAGTGCACGGCGTTTCGTTCTGCCGCTCTTTAGAAATAGTTGAGTTGCGTACCGATCTCAAGGGTTAATTTTAGAGCATAGGCCAGTCTGGCTATTTAGCGACTGATATTTATGAAGTTTTGATGAAGCAGGGAAACACCGAAGTGTGACCCCGATCACCTTACAGAAAACGGGGTGATAAAAATGCCGGCTCACAGGCCGGCATACACATTCGCAATTGAGCGAAAAAACGGCTCAGCCGGCAGATAACTCTTCCAGCTCTTCCCAACGGGCAAAGGCTTCTTCCAGCTCGTTTTCTACCGTCGCCAATTGCTGCAGCTTGCCCTGGGTCACGTCTTCGGCCTGGGTGAAAAAGTCTGGGCCGTTGATTTCTTCCTGCAGGGCTTCAATCTGCTGCTCCAGTTGCTCAAGGCGTGCCGGCAGGCCGTTGAGTTCCTGTTGCTGTTTATAAGACAGTTTTTTGCCAGACGCGGGTTTGGGCTTCTGGGACTTGGCCGGTGTCGCGGTTTCCGCCCTGACCGGCGCCGGCGTGGCCACGGGTTGCCGACTACGCTGAGCCAGCATGTCCTGATAACCGCCCACAAACTCTTCCACCCCGCCCTTGCCGTCAAAGGTCCAGCAATGAGTGGCGGTGTTGTCGATAAAGTCCCGGTCGTGACTCACCAGCAGCAGGGTACCCTGATAATCGGCCAGCAGCTCTTCCAGCAGCTCCAGAGTTTCCACATCCAGATCGTTAGTCGGTTCGTCGAGCACCAAAAGGTTGCTGGGTTTCAGAAACAGCCGGGCCAGCAGCAGGCGGTTTTTCTCACCCCCCGACAGCGCCTTCACCGGCGTGCGGGCGCGCTTGGGCTCAAACAAAAAGTCCTGCAAATAGCCCAGCACATGGCGCGACTTGCCGCCCACTTCCACTTCCTGCTTGCCATCGGCCAGGTTGTCCATCACGGTGCGCTCGGGGTCGAGCTGCTCCCGGTACTGATCGAAATAGGCCACGTCCAGCTTGGTGCCGCACTTCAGGCTGCCCTGCTTGGGCTGCAGCCGGCCCAGCAACAGCTTGATCAGGGTACTCTTGCCGCAACCGTTGGGGCCAACCAGGGCAATTTTGTCGCCCCGCTGCACCAGGGCGGAAAAGTCGGTGATAAGCGGCTTGTCTTCGTAGTCAAAGCCAAGGTGCTCGGCTTCAAACACGATCTTGCCCGAACGACGCACATCATCCAGGGTGACCGACACCTTGCCCAGGCTCTCCCGGCGCTGACTGCGCTCATTGCGCAGGGCCTTGAGTGCCCTCACCCGGCCTTCGTTACGGGTGCGACGGGCCTTGATGCCCTGGCGGATCCAGGCTTCTTCCTGGGCCAACCGTTTGTCGAACAGGGCGTTCTGCTCCGCTTCCACCCGCAGGGCTTCTTCCTTGTTGACCAGGTAGTCGTCGTAATTGCCCGGCCAGCTCGAGAGTTTGCCCCGATCGAGGTCGAGAATGCGGGTGGCCATCTTGCGTATAAAGGCGCGGTCGTGGCTGATAAACACAATGGCGCCGCGAAACTCCACCAGAAAGTTTTCCAACCAGGCGATGGCGTCAATATCCAGGTGGTTGGTGGGTTCGTCCAGCAGCAGAATATCGGGATCATTGGCCAGGGCCCGGGCCAGGGCCACCTTGCGCAGCCAGCCACCGGACAAGTCCTGCAGCCGGGTGTCACCGTTCAGGCCCAGTAGGGTCAGGCTCTGGTTGATGCGGGTATCAAACTGCCAGCCGTTGGCATGCTCTACCTGCTCTTGCAACCGCATCAGTTCGTTCATGGCTTTTTCGGAACTGTCGTGGCTGACTTTTTCCAGCTGGTGATGATAACGGGCCAGCAGCTCGCCAAGCTCGGCCAGGCCGGCGGAGACATAGTCAAACACCGTTTGATCATCGTCCACCTGGGGCGGATCCTGCTCCAGCCGGGCGATCACCACGTCCTGCTGCACCTGGCGACGACCGTCATCAAGCTGAATGTCGCCGGCGATCACCTTCATCAGGGTGGACTTGCCGGCACCGTTGCGGCCGACGATACACAGCCGCTCGCCGGCCTGAATGTTAAGCTCAACCCCATCCAGCAACGGCGCATCGCCGTAAGCCAGAAGGGCATTTTGCAGGGTAAGCAGACTCATGATGGTTCCCGGTTAAATGCAATAAGGTCATCGGTGTCAAAGGGCCAGTCCAGCTCGGCACCGTCGGCCCGGCGCAACACCGGAATACGAATGCGGTAGGCCTCAAGCCACTGGTCGTTGTCGATGATGTCTTTTATTTCGGTGGCCGCGGCCAGGCCGGTCTGTTCAAGCAGGCCCCAGGCCTGCTCGCACAGATGACAGCCGTCGGTGGAAAACAGCGTCAGGCTCATTGGTCACTCCAGCGAATTTCCCAGCAGTTGTGGATCTGCGGGTTGCGGGCAAAATCTTTCGGCAGGGTCGAACGGGTAATGTCTTTCGCGCTCAGGCCGAGGGCCGTCAGGCCGTCCATGTCCATTTTGAAATTGCGCTTGTTATTGGAGAACACCAGCAGGCCGCCCTTGCGCAGGTGCTTGCTCAGCAGGTGCAACAGCTCCAGGTGATCCCGCTGCACATCAAAGCTGTCTTCCATGCGCTTGGAGTTGGAGAAGGTCGGCGGATCGGCGAAGATCAGATCGTAATCGCCGTCACTTTTCGCCAGCCAGCTCAGGCAGTCGGCCTGCACATACTGGTGCCGGCGGCCGTTCATGCCATTGAGTTGCATGTTGCGTTCGGCCCAGCCGAGATAGGTCTTGGACATGTCCACCGTGGTGGTGGAGCGGGCGCCGCCCAGGGCCGCATGTACGGTGGCGGTGCCGGTGTAGGCAAATACATTGAGCACGTCCTTGCCCTTGGCCAGTTCGCCCAGCCGCTTTCGAATGGGTCTGTGATCCAGGAACAGGCCGGTGTCCAGGTAGTCGTGCAGGTTCACCAGCAGTTGCGCGTTGTGCTCCTGCACTTCCATCCACTGCTCGCGCTTGTCGAGCTTTTCATACTGTTCCCGGCCCTTCTGGCGGGCACGTACCTTGAGCACCACCTTACTGCCGGGCACGCCGGTCACCGTCATGGTGGCCTGCACCAGATCAAAGAAGCGGGCCTGAGCCTTGTGCTCGGGCACGCTTTTGGGGGCCGCGTATTCCTGAATCACCAGGTGATCCTGATAACGGTCGATGGCGGCATTGTATTCGGGCAGATCCGCATCATAGAGGCGATAGCAGTCAATGCCCTCGCCCCGGGCCCACTTGTCGAGGGCCTTGATGTTCTTGGCCAGACGGTTGGCGAAGTCTTCCGCCAATGGCCGCGCCGGACGGGCGTCTGCGGCAATCAGGTAGTTGCGCAGCTCACAGGCCAGGGCGCCGTTAAACAGCTTGTAGGTTTTTTCCGGGCGCAGGCGCAGGCAGCTGAGCAGCTCGGGGGAGCTTGAGATCAGGCTGACGTGCCAGCCCTTGAACTGTTCCCGCAGGGTATCGCCCAGCCCCTGATGCAGTCCGAGCAGCGACGGAAACTCGCTTAAACGCTCGCCGTAAGGCGGGTTGGAAATCAGCCAGCCCGGTTGTTCACTCGGATTATGCAGATCACCGACCGAACCTTGGGAGAAGTGAATCAACCGCTCCACCCCGGCGGCTTCGGCGTTGTCCTGGGCAAAGCCCAGCACCCGCTTGTCCTGATCAATGCCGTAAATCACCGCCTCGGCCTTGTTCAGGCCGCGGGTGGCGCGCACCGTGGCCTCGGCATGCAGGCTTTGCCACAGTTCGCGGTCGTGACCGGACCAGGCCATAAAGCCAAACCGCGGGCGCAGCAGGCCCGGGGCCTGATCGGCGGCCATGAGCGCGGCTTCTATCAGCAGGGTGCCGGAACCGCACATGGGATCCACCAGCGGGCTGTTGGCGTCCCAGCCGCTGCGCAGCAGAATGGCGGCGGCCAGGTTCTCCTTGAGCGGCGCCTCGCCGGCCTGCTGACGGTAACCGCGCTGGTGCAGCGCCGGGCCGGACAAGTCCAGGGTAATGCTCAGGCGCTCGCGCTTCAGGTGCGCGAGAATACGAATGTCGGGAAAGCGCTTGTCGACGCTGGGCCGCTCACCCCGGCGCTTGCTCAGGCGATCAACAATGGCGTCCTTTATCTTGAGCGCACCATATTGGGTATTGGTAATGGCCCGGTTGCTGCCGGAAAAGTCCACCGCAAAGGTCTGGCCTTCCTGAATGTGCTTTTCCCACTCCACGTTACTGGCGCCGAGATACAGGTCCATGTCGTCACGCATGGGAAAGTCGGCCAGTTGCAGCATGATGCGCGAGGCCAGTCGAGACCACAGGCAGGCGCGGTAGGCCACGTCCAGTTCACCCTGAAAGGCAACACCGGCCACGGTTTCCTGCACCTGGCTGGCGCCCAGGGCTTGCAGTTCGTCGGAGAGTAAGGATTCCAGCCCCTTGGGGCAGGTAGCAAAAAACGGCAGCATAATCACGCATGGTCAAACAAAAGAGAGGGCACATTATACATGAGTGGTAATGCGATTTCTGCGGATTAATGGCGGCCAACGGGGTAGTGAGCGGGCAAAATAAAGGCAACATGGGTAACAGGTAAACATACCGCTGGTTTAACGAGCAAACAAAATAAAGTTTCAATCAAGGGCTTGCCTTTGGTGAGCCTGATCACTAGTATGCACCACCTGAGGACGCGGGATGGAGCAGCCTGGTAGCTCGTCGGGCTCATAACCCGAAGGTCGTCGGTTCAAATCCGGCTCCCGCAACCAGTTCTCAGACGCTGTAAAATTTGCAAGTACGATACCGGCCGCGGGATGGAGCAGCCTGGTAGCTCGTCGGGCTCATAACCCGAAGGTCGTCGGTTCAAATCCGGCTCCCGCAACCAATCCGGTTCGGTACTGCAAATAAGAAATCAAGCACCTGGCGCGGGATGGAGCAGCCTGGTAGCTCGTCGGGCTCATAACCCGAAGGTCGTCGGTTCAAATCCGGCTCCCGCAACCAACTTGATTTCAGTACGGCAGCATCAAGACGTAATACCCTGGCGCGGGATGGAGCAGTCTGGTAGCTCGTCGGGCTCATAACCCGAAGGTCGTCGGTTCAAATCCGGCTCCCGCAACCAACTTGATGTGAAGTGAAATAAAGATGCAATACACCGGCCGCGGGATGGAGCAGCCTGGTAGCTCGTCGGGCTCATAACCCGAAGGTCGTCGGTTCAAATCCGGCTCCCGCAACCAATCCGGTGACAATTGCACTCCCCTACCCTCGCAGCTTATACCGCTTTCTGTTTTATCTTCCCTTATTCAATATTCCTGTCTTGCATGGCACACATCCGTCTGCTCAACCGAGTCACAAACACGCCGGCGTCAGCCGACCCGACGCATTTCTTCCATGCCGTGAGCCGGCTCCAGGCTGAACAGTCTGTCGTTCATCACCTTGATGGCGCCAAACACCGGCAGGGTTTTGCTGTCGTTCAGCACCACGTCTGCCGAGAGCGAAATGCACAACGACGTCGACGGTGAGGTTTCCACCACCATCATGGTTAAGTGTCGCTCGCCGCAGTCCAGCCCGATCAACTCGCCCAGCTGGGGCTGGTGGTAGTCGGCCTGAGGTTCAAAAAACCAGCTCTGGGGCATTAGCGGCTTGTAGAAGCGGGCCACGGCCACGCCGTTGAGCGCCGCCTGCACCCGCCGGGAAGGCGTTGCCACACAGCTGAGTTTGTCAAGAAAGGCATAATAGAGCCCGGTGTCTTCCACCGAGAAACTCTGCCGCAGGTTGTCGGCGAAAATCAGTTTATTTTGTAGGTAGGGAGTGGCAAACAGCATTTCCTCTCCCAGATCCAGCATCAGGTGCCGGTCTGCGCCGACAAACCAGCACCACTGATCATTTGGTTTAAGCAGCATTCACGCACCTTGTGAAAATAAAAATTCCCCCGATACCTTCAATATATAAGGAATTTTGCCATCGGGGGCAAATTATTATCACAATTAGAGGTAACGCGCCAAGTTCTGTACCAGTTTGGGGCCGTGATAAATAAAGCCGGAATAGACCTGCACCAGGCTGGCGCCGGCGGTCATTTTTTCCCGAGCGGCGGTCAGGGAATCAATACCGCCTACGCCGATAATCGGCAATTTACCATTCAGTCGACGGGACAGCTCGGCAATCACTTGCGTGCTTTTGTTCTGCACCGGCCGGCCACTGAGGCCGCCCGCTTCCTGGGCATGGGGCAGTTCAAACACCAGTTCCCGATCCAGGGTGGTATTGGTGGCGATCACTCCATCAATATTAAAGCGCACCAGGCTGTCGGCGATTTGCTCAATTTCCGCTTCATTCAGATCCGGAGCAATTTTTACCACCAGCGGCACTTGCTTGTGATGGCGTTGGGCGAGCTCGGCCTGTTTTTCTTTTAAGGATCCCAGAAGATCATCCAGCGCATCACCATATTGCAGGGATCGCAGATCCGGCGTATTGGGCGAGGAAATATTCACGGTAATATAGCTGGCGTGTTCATAAGACTTTTCCATGCACACCAGGTAATCGTCCTTGCCGTGTTCAATGGGCGTGTCTTTGTTCTTGCCGATATTAATACCGAGCACGCCCTTGAAACGGGCATTTTTCACGTTTTCTACCAGGTAATCGATGCCCCTGTTGTTAAAGCCCATGCGGTTGATAATGCCTTCCGCGGGCTTGACCCGAAACAGCCGGGGCTTGGGGTTGCCGTCCTGTGGCCGTGGCGTGACCGTGCCTACTTCCACAAAGCCAAATCCCATGGCGGCAAAGGCATCGATGCACTCGCCGTTTTTGTCGAGACCGGCGGCCAGGCCCACCGGGTTGCTGAAGGTCAACCCCATCAGCTCAACCGGGTTGTGAATGGCCGGGCGGCGATAGAGGGCGGCCAGCGGGGTGTGCTGGGTTTTGGCCAGCGCCTCCAGGGTCAGCTCGTGGGAATGTTCGGGGTCACACTGAAACAACAGGGGTTTTACCAGGGAGTACACGTTTAGCTTCCTTATAAAAAAGCCCCGGTCTGGGCCGGGGCTTTTGTTTGTCGTGGCCGCCTTTATCAGGCGGCGTTCGCACAATTGAGATGCAGCAGGTTCAGTTCGCGCAGGGCGACAGAGAACTGGGCAAATTCATGGCTGCCGGAGGTTTTGAAATCCGCCAGCAGGTGCCGCCACCGGTTAAGCAGCTGCTCATGCTCATCAAGCCACTGATCCAGCATGGTATCGCATTCGCCCTGGGCTTTACAGTTTTTAAGGATCACCGCGGTCAGGCTGCGCTGCTGGAAGTCCAGCTCTTCCCGGAACGAGGCCCGAGCCAGCGCCTGCCAGTGGTTGCCCACCGCCTGCTGGTTGATCTGATCCAGGAACCAGTGCAGTTCGAGCGCCGCGCCGAGGTGGAAGTAAAGCCGGGCCACGACCTTGATGTCCCGCTGCAGCTCGTTGGCCACCTGGGCCAGATCCAGTGCCGAGAACAGGCTGCTCATATGTGCCACGCGCACCGCCAGGGCCTCGGGCACTCCCTGCTCCACCAGCTTGGCCAGCTCGCGTTTGTGCTCGGTTACTTCGCCGTCCACCATCACCTCATAGAGGTGTTCGGACAGGGCCTGGTAGGCAGGACGGAACTGGGCAATGGTATCTTCCAGCCCCTGATTGCGGTTGCGGTTACGCAGGAACCAGCGAGTGGCACGACGGACCATGCGCCGGGCCTGGTAGAACATCTGCAGTTGCAGCGGTGCCGGCACCTGATTGTCGAGGGCCTCGATGTCGCGCAGCAACTGATCCATGCCAAACACTTCCCGGGCGATCATGAAGCTCACCGCAATATCGCCGATACCGGCGCCGGTTTCATCCAGCATGCGGTTGGCGAAGTTAAAGCCCATGTCATTGACCATGATGTTGGCCAGCCGAGTCGCGATGATTTCACTGCGCAGCGGATGGTCCATCAGGGCATCGCCAAAACGCGACACCAGCTGCTCCGGCATGCTGTCGGGCAGCAGGCGGGCGATGTATTCGTTGTTGGTTACCTCGGGAATGTTGAGCATGTCCTTCAGTACCATCTTGCCGTAAGCCACCAGAATGGCCATTTCCGGCCGGGTCAGGCCACGACCGGCGGCCATGCGCTCACCCAGCTCCTCATCGTTGGGCAGGTATTCCAGGTTACGATCCAGACGGCCTTCCCGCTCCAGCCACTGCATAAAGCGCTGATGCTCTTTCAAAGTGCGCGCGCCCCTGTGCTGGGTAATGGAAATGGTCTGGGACTGACGATAGGCATTGGTGAGCACGATGTCGGCGACCTTGTCGGTCATGTCGTACAACAACTCGTCTCGGTGCTTCTTGGTCAGCTCGCCCTCGGCCACCAGCTTGTTAAGCAGGATCTTGATGTTGACCTCGTTGTCGGAGCAGTCCACCCCGCCCACGTTGTCGGTAAAATCGGTGTTGATGCGTCCGCCCTTGCCGGCGTACTCAATACGGCCCAGCTGGGTGCAGCCCAGGTTGCCGCCCTCGCCCACCACACGCACACGCAGATCTTCACCGTTGACCCGCACCGCATCGTTGGCCCGATCACCCACATCGGCGTCGGTTTCCCGGCGTGATTTCACATAGGTACCAATGCCGCCGTTCCACAGCAGATCCACCTGGGCCGTGAGCAGGTGCCGAATGACCTCGTTGGGGGGCAGGGCCGCCTTCTGGGTGCCCAGCAGTTTTTTCATCTGGGGCGTCAGCGTGATGGATTTGGCGGAGCGGGCAAAGACACCGCCACCCTCGGAAATCAGTTCCCGATTGTAGTCGTCCCAGGTGGTGCCCGGAGAGGTAAACAGGCGCTGGCGCTCTTCAAAACTGGATGCCGCATTCGGCTCCGGATCGATAAAGATATGCAGGTGGTTAAACGCACCCACCAGGCGAATGTGCTTTGACAGCAGCATGCCGTTGCCGAATACGTCACCGGCCATGTCGCCCACGCCGACACAGGTAAAGTCGGTGGTCTGGCAATCAATACCGAGCTCGCGGAAGTGGCGCTTGACCGACTCCCAGGCACCCTTGGCGGTAATGCCCATTTTCTTGTGGTCATAACCCACGGAGCCGCCCGAGGCAAAGGCGTCGCCCAGCCAGTGGCCGTATTCGGCGCTGATGCCGTTGGCAATGTCGGAGAAGGTGGCGGTGCCCTTGTCGGCGGCCACCACCAGGTAGTAATCGTCCTCGTCGTGGCGCACCACGTTTTTGGGCGGAATCACCTCGCCGTTAATGATATTGTCGGTCACGTCCAGCAGGGCGCGAATAAACAGCCGGTAGCAGTCCTGGCCTTCCTTCAGGAAGGCGGCGCGATCGCCTTCCGGCAGCTGCTTGCAGACAAAACCGCCCTTGGCGCCCACCGGTACGATCACGGTGTTTTTCACCTGCTGGGCCTTGACCAGTCCCAGCACCTCGGTACGGAAGTCTTCGCGTCGGTCGGACCAGCGCAGGCCGCCCCGGGCCACCTTGCCCCAGCGCAGGTGCACACCTTCCACTCGCGGCGAATACACGAAAATCTCAAATTTCGGCAGTGGCAGCGGCATTTCGCTGATGGACTCGGGAGCCAGCTTGAAGGAAATGTAATCCTTGTCGCTGCCATCACTGGCGGGCTGGTAGAAGTTGGTGCGCAGGGTGGCTTCTATCATTTCCATGTAACGACGAATGATGCGGTCGTCGTCCAGGTTGGCCACCTTGTCCAACTCTTCCACCAGCTCCTGGTGCAGGGCATGCAGCTGTTTGCTGCTCTGCTTGCAAGCCGGGTTCAGGCGCTGCTCAAACAGCCGGAACAGCAGGCAGGCCAGGTGCGGATAGCGGGACAGGGTTTCCTCAATATACGCCTGGCTGAAGCTGACCCCGGTCTGACGCATATAACGGGCATAGGCACGCAGCACGCTCACTTCCCGGCCGGTCAGCTGGGTGGCCAGCACCAGGCGGTTGAAACCGTCGTTTTCAAGCTGGTTGTGCCAAATCTGGGCAAAGGCCTCCTGAAAACGCTGCTGGCCGGCATCCAGATCGAGCGGTCCGCGCGGGTGCAGCATGGAAAAGTCGAGGATCCAGAAGGTCTCGTCACCACAATCGATTTCATAGGGCGTTTCACCGATGACCCGCAGCCCCAGGTTTTCCAGCATGGGCAGCACGTCGGACAGGTGAATGGGCTCGGCCCTGTGATAGAGCTTGAGCCGCACCCGGTTGGAGTCACGCTGTTCTTCCTGGGCCCGATAAAACAGCATGCCCAGACGATTGTCGTCACTCAAGGCTTCCAGTTGCTGAATATCGGCCACCGCCGAGCCTGGCATTACGTCTTCGGTATAGGCCCGAGGGAAAGCATGGTGATACTTGTTTTTCAGCCGGTTGCCTTCGGCCTCGCCAAAGTTGGCAGAGAGTGCGTGCTCCAGCTTGTCGTCCCAGCTGCGAGCGGCTTCGATCAGGTTTGCCTGGATCTCGTTCACATTGATGTCCATTGAATTGTTCTGTACACGGATCAGGTAATGGGTCCGGGCCAGCACCCCTTCCGAGAAATAGGTAGTGAATTCCACTTCCTCGTCGGAGCCGAAACAGCGCTGAAAAATACGCTGGGTCTTTTCCCGCAATGCGGTGTTGTACCTGTCTTTGGTGACATACACCATGCAGGAGAAGAAACGACCAAACAGATCCCGGCGCACAAAGAGCCGGGTCATGTCCCGCTCCTGCATGGCCAGTACGCCCATGCCAATCTCCAGCAACTCGTCTTCCTGAGCCTGGATCAGTTCATCACGAGGGTAGGTTTCCAGAATATTGAGCAGCGCCTTGTAGGCATGAGAGCCGGCTTCAAGCCCGGATGCCTTGATGATGCGACGCAGCTTCTCACCGATCAGCGGGATCTGGGTGGCACTGGTGTTATAGATGCTGGAGGCATACAGGCCGATAAAGCGGTCTTCACCCACCACCCTGCCCTTGTCGTCAAAACGCTTGACGCCGATGTAATCGATATAGGCAGGCCGGTGTACGCGGGACTTGTGGTTGGTCTTGGTCAGCACCAGAATGTTCTGGCTGAGGGCCGCTTCCCGGGCGGTGGCGGTCAGGCTGCTTAAACGCAGGCCGTCACTGTGCTGAATGTGGCGCATCAACCCCAGGCTGGTGTCATGCTCGGGCACCAGTTCGTGGTCCCCTTCTATGGCGGAAATATGGTAGCGGCGATAGCCCATCAGGGTGAAATTGTGATCGGCTACCCAGTGCAGAAATGACAGATTTTCCTTGCAGTCCTGCTTGTCGTGTTGGCTCAGCTGGGCCGGCAGTCCTTCTATCACCTCGTTGAGCTTTTTCACCATGGGCTGCCAGTCATCCACTACCAGCGCCACTTCTTCCACTACCGACATCAGCTCTTGATGCAGCTGTTCACGCCGCTCCTTGGCCGGCAGGCGATCGATCTCGATAAGAAAGGCGGTTTCCACCCGGTTTTGCTTGGCCTTGTCCTTGCTGCTGAGAATGCGTTCCAGCCGGCCCTGTTCATTGCGCACCAGATGCATGGGCTGGTGTAGCATCAGATGGGCGGTAATGCCCATGCGGGTCAGGGCCATGCGAATGGAGTCCACCTGAAAAGGGGCGTCCCGCAACACCAGCTCCACGATGGTATGGGGGGACTGCCAGCCGTGACGGGACAACTCGGGGTTGTAAACGCGCACATGGGGGCTGGTGTCGGGCCGGGTTTCAAAGGAATTCCACAGGTTGATCGCGGCGCCATAGAGGTCGCTGTCATTGCGGTAATGAAGATCCTCGTGAGTCATGCTGCCATAAAGGCGGGCCACAAAGGATTGCACTAGGGGAGCGGTTTGCTCAGGAAATTTTTCGCTGACCAGTTGTTCTACGTTTTCCAACAATACGGAAGTGCTGGCATCATTCAGTGTCATGGTATCGAATTCCTCGAAGACAGGCAGTAACCATGGGAACAAGGGGCGCGTCCGTTTGACCCCGATAATGGCACCAGTTTATGCCTGCCAAAGTGGGAATGCGAGCGGTGAGCAGGGCATTAATTCGAAAATATCGACCGGATCACTATGGTCCGAATATATATAATGACAGACTGCTTATGAGTGAATTTATATTCCGAAAGCCAACATATTTCTATCGTTAAAATATTTAACAGACCTTCTCAACAAAAAAGCGAAGCCAGGGCTTCGCTTTTTACGGTTTTTCAGGCCAGGCGCTCCAGCCGTTGCAACTGGTTGTGCTCATTCAGCACCACCTCAAAACGACCACTGAGCCCGGCGTGCCCCACATACCGGCGAAAATGATGCAGGGGCAACTGCAGCCTCAGCCCCTGTTCGGTCATCACCGTAAGCGCCGATACTCGGCCGGAGTAGTAGCGCTGCAATTCGGCGGCGGAAATGGCCAGCCGAAAGCGCAACCGTTGCATCAAGCCAGGGCCTTGCTGATCTTTTCAAACAGATCCCGAGACAACTCGGGCAGTGCCATCAGCCGCTCCAGCCGGGCGCGAATCAACCCCTGACGGGCGTCATCCAGCCGACTGAACTGGATCAGCGGGGTTAGCAGCCGCGACGCCACCTGTGGGTTGCTGTGATTAAGCTGTTCCAGTACCTCCACCAGCAAATCGTAGCCGCTGCCGTCGAGACGATGAAACTGGACCGGATTCACCTGACAGAAGGCACCAATCAGCGCCCTCACCCGGTTGGGGTTGCCCAGGCTGAAGGTGGGGTGGCTCATCAGCTCACGCACCCGGCCCAAGGTGTCGGCGCCGGGGGCCGTGGCCTGCAATCTAAACCAGTTGTCCAGCACCAGGCCGTCGTCACGCCATTTGCGCTCAAAATCCGCCAGCATGGCGTGACGACAGTCCAGTTCGCCCCGCACCGCGGCGCGTAGCGCTCCGAGCGTGTCGGTCATGTTGTCGGCGGCATCGTACTGATGGGCCACCGGGATCTCGGTACCCATCAACGCCAGGTAACCCAGGGCGGTGTTTTTCAGCGCCCGCCGGGCCATGTCCTGGTGGTCAATGCGGTATTCCGGGGTCAGGTTGTCGTCGTAGGCCTGCTGCCAGGCCGGCGCCAGGGCCTCGGCCAATTCCCGGGCCAGGTGATGGCGTACCTCGGCAAGCTGATCGATGTCCACCTGTTCAAAGAGCTCGAGCAGGCTGGCCACATCCGGCAGGGTCAGCATCTCGGCCTTGAGCGCCCGATCCATGGCGTTATCTTCCAGGGTACTGCGAAATACATTCAGCAGGCTGCGCGGCAGCACGGGAGTCTGACGACGCTGCAGCAGGGCGATGTTGCGGCGCACGGTGTCGTTGATCAGCATCTGCACCGCGTCCCAGCGTACAAACTCATCCTGACTGACCCGGGCCAGCAAGGCGAGCTGTTCGTCGCTGTAGGGATAGTCGAGCTTGACCGGTGCAGAAAAGCCCTGCAGCAGTGCCGGCACCGGACGGGACGGTACCCGTTCAAACACGAACTCCTGCTCGGCTTCAAGCACATCCAGCACCGAATCCGCCGGCCGGCCTTCAAGGATCAGGGGAACCGGCTCACCCTGCTCGGTATAGAGTGCCATGCTCAGGGGAATGTGCAGCGGCAGTTTTTCCGGCTGCTCCCGTGTCGGCGGCGTGTGCTGGCGCACACTCAGGGTATAACGGCCGCTGTCGGCGTCGTAACTGTCCCGTACCGTCAGCACCGGCGTGCCGGACTGGCCATACCAGCGCTTGAAGCGGGTCAGATCCCGGCCGCTGGCTTCACTCATGGCGGCGACAAAATCATCACAGGTGGCGGCTTCACCGTCGTGACGCCGCAGATACAGTGCCAGACCTACCTGAAATGCCTGCTCGCCGAGCAGGGTGTGCAGCATGCGAATGACTTCCGACCCTTTTTCGTACACGGTGAGGGTATAGAAGTTGTTCATCTCGATCACCGCATCGGGCCGGATCGGATGGGCCATGGGGCCGGCGTCTTCGGCGAACTGGGGACCACGCATGATGCGCACATTGCCGATGCGGTTGACGGTCCGAGAGCCCAGGTCGGAGGAGAATTCCTGATCCCGGAATACCGTCAGGCCTTCCTTCAGAGACAGCTGGAACCAGTCCCGGCAGGTCACCCGGTTACCGGTCCAGTTATGGAAATACTCGTGACCGATCACCCGCTCCACGTCCAGGTAATCATCGTCGGTGGCGGTCTGGGCGTCGGCCAGCACGAACTTGGCGTTGAACACATTCAGGCCCTTGTTTTCCATGGCGCCCATGTTGAAGAAGTCCACCGCCACTATCATGTAGATGTCGAGATCATACTCCAGGTTGCAGCGCTGCTCGTCCCAGCGCATGGATGCCTTGAGGCTGTCCATGGCGTGGCCGGCACGGTGCAGGTTGCCCTTGTCGACAAAGATCTCCAGCGCCACGTCGCGGCCGCTACGGGTGGTGTAACGGTCGCGCAACACATCAAAATCTCCGGCCACCAGGGCAAACAGATAGGCCGGCTTGGGAAAGGGATCCTGCCATTGCACCCAGTGGCGACCGTCATCGAGCACGCCCTGACCGACCCGGTTGCCGTTGGACAGCAAATAGGGGCAGGCCTCGGCATCGGCGGTAATGCGGGTACTGAACCGGGCCAGCACATCCGGGCGATCCAGATAAAAGGTAATGCGCCGAAACCCTTGCGCCTCGCACTGGGTACAATAGGCGTTACCGGATTTGTACAGCCCTTCCAGGGCGGTGTTGGCGGCGGGATTGATACGATTCTTGATGGTCAGCACGAATTCCTGAGGTACCTGGGGCAACGTCAGGCTGCCCTCTCCCAGTTCGTATTGGCTGGTCTCCACCCCGTTAATCGACACCGACAACAGCTCCAGTTGCTCGCCGTCGAGCACCAGGGCTTCATTGTGTTCGCCGTTGCGGCGCACTCGGCTGATGGCCACCACCTCGGTGGCGCTGTCATGCAGCTGAATGTCCAGATCCAGGGTATCAATCCAGTAATGGGGCGGCTGGTAGTCGTCGCGATACTGCACTTGAGGTTGGTTTTGGCTCATAGTGGATCCCGTAGCAAGGTGAAAAAGAAACAGTGATGAAAAAACGGGGCCAGAGCGGCCCCGTGAACAGAATGGCTCAGCCCAGCATGTCGGCCAGATCGGCGGTAATGCGGGCCGCTTCCAGCAAATAGCTGTCTTCGGGTTCAAAGTCCTTTGGCGCTTCATCCAGGGTCTGCACCGGATCAAGGTTGGCCCGACGCAGGCGGTCATTGAGGCGGGCCAGGGACTTGGCGTCCTGCTCGGTCAGCTCGGCCTTACGCTCGGCCAGGTTGAGTGACACCGAGTCCTTGTCTTTCAGCTTCAGGTATTCACGAATGTCTTCAAACACATAGGCGAACTCGGGATCCTGCTCAATACGGGCCTGATGACGCTGACGCAGCTGGCCGAGAAAGGGCGACAGGTCCTGCACATGGGCAAAGTCCAGACTCTCTATCTGATCCCAGGGCAGCGCGTTCTTCTCCAGGCTTTCACCGGTCTCCTCGGCGGCCACCGCGGTGGGGAACGGAATATCCGGGCTTACGCCGCGGTTCTGGGTGCTGCCGCCGTTGATGCGATAGAACTTGGCGATGGTGAACTGCACAAAGCCCATGGGGTTTTCATACAGATCATAGATGCGTGACAGACTGCGGTGCTGCTGTACCGTGCCTTTGCCAAAGGTGTTTTCACCCAGGATCACCGCCCGGCCATAGTCTTTCATGGCGGCGGCAAAAATTTCCGAGGCCGAGGCGGAGTAACGATCCACCAGCACCGCCATGGGGCCATCATAGCTGGTGCGATCGTCATCATCGCCATTCACCGAAATACGGCCCAGGCCGTCACGAATCTGCACCACAGGGCCGCTGTCGATAAACAACCCGGTGAGCGCCGAAGCTTCGGTCAGGGCACCGCCGCCGTTGGCGCGCAGATCGATCACCAGCCCCTGCACCTTTTGCTGCTTGAGCTTGTCGATTTCCCGGGCCACGTCGACGCTCAGGTTGACATAGAAACTGGGAATCTCAATTACGCCAATGCGGCGATCATTTACCTCCAGCACCTTGCCGCTGGCGGCCCTGTCTTCCAGGCGCACGGTATCCCGCGTCAGTTCAACGATGCGCGGCGTGTTGGCCACCGCCTGACCCCGCTGGATCTGCAACCATACCTTGGTGCCCTTGGGACCCTTGATCAGATCCACCACCTCGTCGAGCCGCCAACCGATCACGTCGGTGATCTTGTCGACGGCCTGCCCCACCCCAATGATGCGATCATCGGGCTGCAATTCGCTGGACTTGGCCGCCGGGCCGCCGGGTACCAGGGAACGAATAACGGTGTAGTCGTCTTCCGCCTGCAGCACGGCGCCTATGCCTTCAAGGGAGAGGTTCATCTCGGTCTCGAAGCGCTCGGCGTTGCGAGGGCTCAGGTAACTGGTGTGGGGTTCAATGGCCCGGGCAAAGGCGTTGGCAAAGCTCTGAAAGGCGTCTTCGCTTTCGCTCTGGGCCAGGCGCTTGATGGCGTTGTTGTAGCGCTTGGTCAGGGTGTCCTTGATCTCGCTCCAGTCCTTGTCGGCCAGAGCCAGGCTCAGGGCGTCAAACTTGACCCGCTTGCGCCACAATTCGTCCAGCTCGCGCTGATCCGCGGGCCAGTCCGCCTCGGTGCGGTCGAACTGATAGTCCTCGTCACCATCAAAGGTCATGGGCGTATCGAGCAGCGACAGCGCATAACTCAAGCGCTCGTAACGGTGCCTGAGGCTGTCGTTGAACATATCAAAGGCGGCATCGAGCCGCCCGGCTCGCAACAGGTCGTCAAACCGATCGCGATAGCGCTCAAAGCGGCGAATGTCCTGCTGAGTGAAGATGTTGCGGCCGTAATCCAGGCTTTCGATGTAACGATCAAAAATCGCCTGTGAAAACGCATCGTCAAGCATGAACTGCTTGTAATGAGAGCGGGTGAACAGCGCGGTAATCCGCTTGCTGGCAGCGGCATGCTGGCTTTCCGGTGCCAGAACGGGGATGGCATCGGCCTCAATGGCCGGCGGCACTGCCCAGGCAACCCCGGCGACCAGCATGCCGGCGGCCACCAGAGACAAACGAATTCCGTGACTGATCAAACCCTACTCCTCAGAGAACTATATGTTCGAACTTGACGCGAACCGACATGCCGGTTTTCAGCTGCACCTGAACATCGTCCCGGGTCACTTCCATAATGGTAGCGGGTACCGGAGACTTACCCAGCATAACTTTGACATTCTGCTCTACGGCGAGTTTCGCGGGGTCAACCTTCTTGTTGGCGCGCGGGCGGGGCTTTTTGTTGCCGGCGGGTTTTTCCTTGCGGGGACCAAACACCTTTTCCTTGCTTTCCTTCAGCGCCTGCTTGGCGTGATCGATGTGTTCCTGGGTCAGCTCGCCACAAGGGTTGCCGTCCAGGTCCACGCGGCTCATACCGGCCTTGAGACCATGCAGGTAACGCCAGCTGGAAGTGTACTGGCGCAGGGCGGTGCGCAGCAGGGTCCGTGAGACCCGGGGGTCATCTTCCATGCGCTCGGCCAGATCCTGAAAGATACCTATCTTGAGCGGCTTGGCTTCGCCGGCCGCCACAAAACACTGGGGAAAGCGCTCGGCCAGGTAGGCGATGACTTCTTTGCTGTTTTTCAGTTTTTCAGAGTTTTCCATGAATTACCTTGGTTTTGAAAGCTGTGGGCGCACCGCCCGTTGAAACCTTCACATTATAAGGGCCGCACCGACAAAAGCGACCCCCGGCTTTGTTACAGCAGCGGCAGAACGGCACGCACCAGGGCCGAAAGACCGGCTTCATCCTCGGTGTCAAACCTGCCATGGCTGGGGCTGTCGATATCAAGCACGCCCCAGACCTTGTCACCCTCGCCCAGCGGCAGCACAATTTCGGAATTGCTGGCGGCGTCACAGGCGATGTGGCCGGCAAAGGCGTGCACATCGGCTACCCGCTGCACCTCGCCATTGGCGGCGGCGGTACCACACACGCCTCGGCCCATGGGAATACGGACACAGGCGGGCTTGCCCTGGAACGGACCCAACACCAGCTCGTCCTGTTCACGCAGATAAAAGCCCACCCAGTTGATGTCGTCCAGGGACAGGTTCAGCAGGGCAGACAGGTTCGCCAGTTTGGCAATGCGATTGGGTTCGCCTTCGCACAGCGCCAGTGCCTGAGCGGTCAGGCTTTGATAAAATGCGTTTTTTTCACTCATGGTGTCAGAGGGTTGGTGATTTTGGCCTAAATTACCTGCCCTTTGGGAAAATGAAAACCAATGATGGTGGTGAATGAATAAAAATAAAGCGAACGAGCAGGGTTTGCACTGGCCGGTGATCACCGGCATGATGCGCCGCCACAAGCGGTTGTTGATCAATGCCCACCTGCTGGCCATTGTCGGCACCCTGCTGGCGGTACCGGTGCCGCTGCTGATGCCCCTGCTGGTGGACGAGGTGTTGCTTGAGCAGCCGGGGACCCTGATCGCCTGGCTCGACCCGCTGTTACCCACGGCCTGGCAGACCGGCGTGGGCTATATTCTGGCGGTGCTGCTGGTTACCCTGTTGCTGCGCGCGCTGGCCCTGGTGTTCAACATATTGCAGGGCCGGCAATTTGCCCATGTGGCCAAACACATCACCTTTCAGATCCGCCGCCGCCTTACCCGTCAGTTGATGCGCACCCCCATGCGCGCCTTTGAGTCGGTGGGTGCCGGCAGCGTCAGCTCCCACTACATCACCGACGTTGAAACCCTCGACAAGTTTCTCGGGGAAACCCTGAGCCGGCTGCTGATAAGCCTGTTGAGCGTGCTGGGCACCGCCGTGGTGCTGTTGCTGCTGAACTGGCAGCTGGGCCTGTTTATTCTGTTGCTCAATCCGGTGGTGGTGTTCTTTTCCAGCCGGCTGGGTTCCAAGGTAAAGCACCTCAAGCGCGATGAAAACAAGGCCTTTGAGCTGTTTCAGCAGGCGCTGGTGGAAACCCTGGACGGCATTCAGGAAATTCGTGCCGCCAATCGTGAACGTCACTACCTGTTGCGGGTCATCGACAAGGCCAGGGGCGTGCGCGATACCGCCATTGAGTATCATTGGAAGAGCGAGGCCGCCGGCAAGGCCAGCTTTCTGTTGTTTTTATCGGGAGTGGAGCTGTTTCGCGCCGTGGGCATGATCATGGTGCTGTACACAGACCTGACCGTGGGTCAGATTTTCGCGGTGTTCAGCTACCTCTGGTTCATGATGGGGCCGGTACAGGAGCTGCTCAACATGCAGTATTCCTTCTATGCCGCCGATGCCGCCCGCCGGCGCATCAATGCCATGCTGGCCCTGGGAGAGGCTCCCGCTCCGGCCGGTGGCATCAACCCCTTCCTCGGTAGCACTACCCTGCCGGTGGAGGTGCGCAACCTGAGCTTCTCCTACGATGGCGAACGCCGCGTGCTGGACGACATCAGTCTCAGCATCGGCGCCGGCGAAAAAGTCGCCCTGGTGGGGGCCAGCGGTGGCGGCAAGTCCACCTTTATTCAGTTGCTGCTGGGCCTCTACCCCGCCAACAGCGGCGACATTCGCTTTGGCGGTGCCAGCAGCACCGATATCGGCTTTGCCACCATACGGGAACACGTGGCCACGGTGCTGCAACAACCGGTATTGTTCAACGATACCGTGCGCGCCAACCTGAACCTGGGAGATGATCACGACGACGCAGCCATCTGGCAGGCTCTCAGGGTGGCACAGCTGGATGACGTAATTGCGGCCATGGATAACGGCCTGGATACCGAAATTGGCCGACGGGGCGTTCGGCTCTCGGGAGGCCAGCAACAGCGCCTGGCGGTGGCAAGAATGATCCTGAAGGATCCGGCCATCGTCATTCTCGACGAGGCTACCTCGGCACTGGATACCGATACCGAGCAGCGCCTGCACCAGGCGCTGTCGGGCTTCCTCAAGGATCGCACCACCCTGATAGTGGCGCACCGGTTGAGCTCGGTACGCCAGGCCGACAGGGTCATCGTGTTTGAGGATGGTAAGATCAGCCAGTCCGGCACTCACCACGAGCTGCTGGAGCAGCCGGGTCTGTACCGAACCTTATACAGCTGAAATTATTGATTTACGGGCGGGTGCCGAGTGATAAAACAAGGTGCCGTGAACGGCCTGTTAGATATCAGGCGACGGCCTTGATCGCGTCATCGCCGGCTTTTTCAGCCTTGTCCGCCTTTCTGGCGGGCTTTTTTTTCGGGCCGGTCAGCTCGGCTTGGTGCTGGGCCAGAAACAATGCCAACGCTTCTCTATCCGTTTCTTCAAGGTTCACCGGCCCCTGCTCCAGCACGGTTTCAATATGCTCAGCCAGCTCCAGCAGGCGATCGTAGGCATCGGCCTCTTTTTTGTTGGTAAAGGTCATTTTCTCGATTCCGTTACGTACTACGCGATATTGCACTTCTACGGCCATGGCGGACTCCTTTTATCTGTATATAAACACAGTAATCAGCTCTTCCTTCAATTGCAAGCCGCTCGTAAGTAGGTGTTTTTAGCCACATGGGCTGGCGAGAGGTCGATTAAAGTCTAAAATTTACACAGAGGGCGCCCGGCCTCGGGCGGTCTCTACTAGCGCACGGCTCAGTTAATGAGCCATTCCCCTGAGCCAGGTACACGGATTTTGTACCTGGCTTTTTTTGTATTCAATCTACGCAGACCATCAACTTATGTTAAATTTCGATTCATTTCCCTGAAGACCCCTTCTTGGGTGTTGCACATTCCCCAATCGAGATTATGATTAAGTCATTATTGTATGTTGGCATAATAGATTATTATGTTTACCCTGGCCGCCAAACTTCGTCATACCCTCTCCCTGCTGGAAACCGCTATAAGCGAACTGGCTCAGCAACTTCGCACCCATGCCGATACTCAGGCAACCTGTTACCAATTGCCCGAGGTCGCTCAGGGCAAGGAGCACGATCCTCTCGAACACATTACCATTGAACACCGGTTAACCGGTGAAGAGGCGTTGAAAGCCAGCCTCATCGGTTTCAGCCGTTGGCATATCAAGCCCGATTGCTCCGCCAAGGCCAGTTATCGCCTGCCCGGTTTTGTGCTGTTACCGGCCGACAGCCGTGCTGCCATCGCTCCGCTGATCGACGACATCAACCGGCTCAAGCAAGCCTTTCGTGCCCTGGTGCAGCAACTGGACGACAAAGACAAAAAATTTACGCTGGTGCACGACACCTTTCCCGGTCTTATCACCCTGCAGGTCTACCGCCAGCTCACCCTGCTGCCTTATACCGCGTCCAGGCTCGGATTTACCTGGGCCAACAAACAGATCATTCAGAAAGTCGACAAGACCAAACTGGTGGCGCAGCTGATGCAAAGCCGGCAAAGCCCTCCCCCGCTGGTGGATGCCACTACCTGGCAAACCTGCATCGACCGGGAAATCTACGACGTCAAACGGCTGCCGGCCGGGGTAGAGCTGCGCCTGCGCCGGCCGGTGAAAACCCACCCCATGGTCAATGTGCGCTGGAGCCAGCCATTGTCCCCCCGCCAGCAGCAGTTCAAGGCGCACCTCCCACTGATATTGTGTCAGGATGAAGTTCCCGCCATTTCCCACCTCACCGACTACCCGCCGGCGAAAACCCGAAAGCGGCGCGCCGCGCGCATCGGTGGGGAGCCACTTATTCCCAGGCTGCACATTTATCCCTACCAACCCTGAGACTGGCCTTGGCGGCGGTGCTATCATGGCCTGATGTTTCTTTTGTAACTTTTGGATGGCGTTATGGCATTGCCGTTTTCCCTGTTGCTTCTGCTGGCAAGCCTGGCCGGCCTCACCCCCCTGGCCATCGACATGTATCTGCCCAGCCTGCCTGCCATCGCGCGGGATCTGGACGTACCCGTATCCCAGGCCCAGTTGACCATCAGCGTGTTTCTGGCGGGCTTTGCCCTCGGTCAACTGCTCTATGGACCCCTGGCCGACTCGGTCGGACGCAAGCCGGTCATGCTGGGCGGGCTTGGCCTCTTTACCCTGGCAAGTATTGGCTGTGCCTTTGCCAACAGCATTGAAACCCTGATGGCCTTTCGCCTGCTGCAGGCCATCGGCGGCGCCGCCGGCTCCGTAGTGCTCAACGCCCTGTTGCGGGACATGTTTGAACGGGACATGTTCGCCCGCATCATGTCCATGGTGATCCTGGTGATGACCCTGGCGCCCCTGGTCGCCCCCATCGTCGGTGGTTATCTGCTGCTGGTGGGGCACTGGCACAGCATTTTTGTGTTGCTGGCCATCATTGGTGCCCTGGTGTCGGTGGCACTGGCCCTGCGCATTCCCGAAACCCTCAAACCCGAACATCGCCAGCCATTCCGGTTGTGGCCGGTGCTACAGAATTACGGCCGGGTACTGCGCCACCGGGCGGCGTTGGGCTATATCGGCTGCGGCGCCATGACCACCGCTGCCATGTTTGCCTTCATTTCGGGCTCGCCACTGGTGTATATCGAACTTTACGACGTGCCCGCCGAACACTACGGCCTGTTGTTTGCCATGAATATCGTGCTGATGATGGTGCTGACTTTTGGCAACAGCCGGCTGGTGCCCCGGCTTGGCAGTGATCGCCTGCTCAAGGCGGGGCTGACCACGGCGGCACTGGCCGCCGTGGTACTGCTGTTTTGTGGTTTCACCGGGTTTGGCGGACTGTGGGCACTGGTGCCGGCGGTGATGGTGCTGATCGCCCAAATCAGCCTGGTAGGGGCCAATTCCATGGCCGGCCTGCTCAGCCATTTTCCCGAGGCTGCCGGCACCGCCTCGGCGCTGGCCGGCACCACCCGCTTTGGTCTGGGCGCCGTGGCCACCTTTGCGGTTAATGCCAGCCATGCGGTGTCGGCGCTGCCCATGACCCTGGTGATGAGCCTGTGCGCCTGGTTAGCCCTGGCCAGTTACTGGCTGCTGGTGCGGCCCGCGCTGGCAGCGGCAGGGCGCAAGTGATATAACTAAAAGCCGTCGCTTGGCGACCACACTCGCTTTTACAAGAAGGAATTGACAAGACTATGTTCGAGAAGGTCACTGCTGCACCGGCCGACCCCATTCTGGGCCTGACCGATGCGTTCCGTAAAGATACCCGTACCGACAAAATCAACCTGGGCGTTGGTATCTACAAAGACGAAGCCGGTCAGACCCCGGTACTGCGCTGCGTGAAAAAGGCCGAAGCCCGCCTGGTGCAGGAGCAAACCACCAAAAACTATCTCAGCATAGAAGGCATTGAGGCCTATGGTCAGGTAGTGCAGAAGCTGCTGTTTGGCGCCGACGCGGCCATCATCGCCGAGCAGCGTGCCCGCACCGCTCAGGCCCCGGGCGGCACCGGTGCCCTGCGCATCGCCGGCGAATTTATCGCCCGCCAGCTCGACACCAACACCATCTGGATTTCCAACCCCACCTGGGCCAACCACCGCGCCGTGTTTACCGCCGCCGGCCTGGAAGTGAAGGAATACGGCTACTACAACGCCGAAACCAAGGATCTGGACTTTGACGCCATGCTGGCCAGCCTGCAAGACGCCAAGGCCGGTGACGTGGTGCTGTTCCACGGTTGCTGCCACAACCCCACCGGCATCGATCCCACCGCAGAGCAGTGGCAAACGCTTGCCGAGCTGTCCGCCGAAAAGGGCTGGCTGCCGATGTTCGACTTCGCCTACCAGGGTTTTGCCCAGGGCACCGAAGAAGACGCCTATGGCCTGCGCCTGTTTGCCAAGCACAACCCCGAGCTGTTGATCGCCAGCTCCTTCTCCAAGAACTTCGGCCTCTACAATGAGCGCGTGGGTGCCTTTACCCTGGTCGCCAAGGATGCCGATACCGCCAATACCAGCTTCAGCCAGGTCAAGGGCATCATTCGCGCCAACTACTCCAACCCGCCGTCTCACGGCGCCAACGTGGTGGCCATTATTGCCAACGATCCCGAGCTTTACGCCGACTGGCAGGCCGAGCTTGCTGAAATGCGTGACCGCATTCAGGAAATGCGCACCCTGTTCGTGGAAAAGCTGGCGGCCCGCGGCGTTGACCGCGACTTCAGCTTTATCGCCCGCCAGAACGGCATGTTCTCCTTCTCCGGCCTGACCAAGGAGCAGGTGGAGCGCCTGAAGGACGAATTCGGCATCTACATCGTGGGCTCAGGCCGCATCAGCGTGGCCGGCATTACCAAGGCCAACATCGACGCTCTGTGTGACGGCATTGCCGCCGTGCTGTAATCCTTTGTGCTGAATGCAAAAGCCCCGCCAATGCGGGGCTTTTTTATGGCTGGCACCAATTTATGGGTGGTACCAAGGCTATATCGCGAAGCGATTGACCACGGTGTGCAGCTCGCCGGCCAGACGAGCCAGCTCCTGGCTGGAGGTGCTGGTCTGGCTGGCACCGGCGGCGCTCTGAGCCGACAGATCGCGAATGTTCAGCAGGTTGCTGTCTACTTCGCGGGCCACATGGGCCTGCTCTTCGGCGGCGCTGGCTATGGCCAGGTTGCGCTCGTTAATGCCGGCGATGGCGCTGGCGATCTGCACCAGGGCCTCGCCCGCTTCCCGGGCAATGTGCAGGGTGTCGCCGGTGCGGCTGTTACTGCTCTGCATGGCCGACACCGCCGCCTGGGAGCCGCGCTGCACCGCCTGAATCATCTGCTCGATTTCCTTGGTGGACTCCTGAGTGCGGTGGGCCAGCGCCCTCACCTCGTCGGCGACCACTGCAAAGCCCCTGCCCGACTCGCCGGCCCGGGCCGCCTCGATGGCGGCGTTCAGTGCCAGCAGGTTGGTCTGATCGGCAATGGCACGGATCACGTCAAGCACAGAGGTAATGTCGTTCACCCGGGCGGCCAGGGATTCGATTTCCTGCATGGTGTCACCAATTTCTCCGGCCAGGCCTTCGATGGAGCTGACGGTAGTGGACACCCGTTCCCGACCAAAGCGGGCACGTTCATCGGCCTGCTCCGACTCATGAGAGGTGGTGGTGGCGTTGCGCGCTACTTCTTCCACCGCCGTGGTCATTTCAGTAACCGCGGTAGCCGCCTGCTCCAGCTCCTCATTCTGGCGGTGCAGTCCCTGGGTGGAGTCGGCGGTCACCGAGCTCAGCTCTTCCGAGGTGGAGGCCAGCTGGTGGGAAGAGTCGGCGATCAGCTTCACCGTCTGCTGCAGGCTCTGCTGCATATTGCGCAGCGCTGTCAGCAGCCGTGCCAGCTCATCCTTGCCGTTTACGTGCACGGAGCGGGTCAGATCGCCCTTGGCGATGGTCTCGGCCACCCGTACCGCATCGTTCAGGGGAAGGACTATGCTGCGGGTAAGCAGCCAGGCCAGCGCCGCCATGCCCGCCAGGGCCAGCAGCAGCAGGGCGATAATGACATTGCGGGACAAGGCAAACAGCGCATCGGTTTCGCTGTTGGTGTCATCAATGCGCTGATGCTGAATGCCATTCATGCGATGCAGCAGCTCCGCCAGCTGCTCAGCGAGCGGAGCCAGCTCCTGGCGTGATGCCAGGTTGGCCCCGGCCACATCGCCCACCTCGGCCTGGCGCATGATGCGGCCGTGGGCCTGCCAGTAACGGGCTTCTACCGCCTCAAAGCGCTCCAGCAGTTCCCGGGCGGCGGACAGTCGGGCCAAGTCATCATATTGCTGGCGAAAGCGCTCCAGCTCCCGCCGGGCGGTCTCCAGGTTGGCGCGGGACTCGGCCCGCTTTTCCGGCTCGGCAGAGTTGGCCAGGGCCAGGCTGTGCAGGCGAATACGCAAGAATTCCTTGTCGATGTTTTCCACCGCAGTCAGGCTGGGCACTCGTTGAGTGGCCAGCACGGTAATTTGGTCGTTCAGTTTGTCAAGCTGCACCAGGCTGAGCACCCCCAGAATCAGCATCAGCACGCCAATAGCGCCAAATGCCAGCGCCGCTCTGAGGCCAATATTGATATTTCGAAACACCTTTTCTCCTACGACTTTATTCAGGATCCCTAGAAACCCTGTTATCGACTGCCCGCCGCAAATCTGAAACAACTTTTAATATCAATGTATACAATCATTCATATTTTGCTGTGGCGAGCACGATCTGCCTTTATCCGGGCCTCACACCTGTCGTAGTATCAAGCGACTGATCTTTCATCTTTTATGGGCATTTGTTTGAGCGCACCCCGTCCTACGCCAGCCTCGCATCACCACCGGCAGGCGCCCGTTTCTCGCCGGCGCCTGCGCGTGTGCCACGAGTGCGATCTGCTGGTGGCACTGCCGCCACTGGCCGTCGGGCAAAAGGCCGACTGCCCCCGTTGCGGCCACACCCTGGTGCGCCGTCATGCCAATCCGGCGGAGCGTACCCTGGCGCTGGTGCTGGCAACCCTGGTGGCCCTGGGGTTGTCGGTGGCCTTTCCCTTTATCGGCTTTGAACTGAGTGGCATCGGCAACCGCATTGAACTGACCGACAGCGCCGCCACCCTGATGGGGCTGCACCAGCCGCTAATGGCCCTGTGCGTGCTGCTGACGGTAATCATTCTGCCCGCGGTCTACCTGTGCAGCCTGGGCTGGCTGTGTGCGGGGGCGCTGTTGCGCCGCCCCCTGCCCAGCAGCCACCAGATTGCCCGCACCCTGCGCCACGTTACCCCCTGGATGATGGCCGACGTCTTCGTGATAGGCACCCTGGTGAGCTTGATCAAGGTGATCGGCATGGCCGACATTGAACTTGGCTTGTCGTTCTGGACCTTTTGCGCCTTTGCCCTGTTGCTGCTACTGACCACCCAGTCGGTGGATCGGGACTGGCTGTGGTTTTTTCTCGATAGCCAGAGCATGGCGCCCCCCGAGGCTAAACCCGGCCACACCGCCAGTTCGCAAGGCCTGTGTGGCTGCCCTACCTGTGGCATGATCAACCGCCTGCCCGACGATGGCGGCAAGGCCCGTTGCGGGCGTTGCGATGAACGCCTGCACCCCTGGCACGGTGTCAACAATCAGGCCACCCTGGCCCTGCTGGCGGCGGCGGTGATCATGTACCTGCCGGCCAACCTCTACCCCATCATGATCACCACCTCACTGGGCAGCAGCTCTCCTTCAACCATTCTGGGTGGCGTGCTGCTGTTCGTGCAGCACGGTGACTGGCCCATCGCCTTTATTATCTTTACCGCCAGCGTGGTGGTGCCGGTGAGCAAGATACTGGCGCTATTGTGGTTGTGTCGTGTGGTCAGCAGGGAGCAACACCAGCTGGATCGCCTGCGCCGTATTCGACTGTACCGCATGACCGAGTTTGTGGGCCGCTGGTCCATGGTGGACGTATTTGTGGTGGCCATACTGGTAGCCCTTATTCGCAACGGCAACCTGATGTCCATTGAGCCCGGGCCGGCGGCCCTGGCCTTTGCCGCCGTGGTGGTGCTCACCATGCTGGCGGCCATGCTGTTTGATCAGCGCAGTATCTGGGCCGGCACCGATACCGGACAGGATAACAACGATAACGCCAAGGAATCCGAATATGTCTGAATCTCCCCGCGCCGAACGCCGAACCCAGCGCTCCCTGTCGCCGATCTGGATAGTGCCCCTGGTGGCCGTACTGATCGGCTCCTGGATGATCTATGACAACCTGAGCAAGCTCGGGCCTTCCATTACCCTGGTAATGGACAACGCCGAGGGCATTGAGGCGGGCAAAACCCTGATCAAGACCCGCAACGTGGAAGTGGGCCGGGTTGAAAAGGTGCGACTGTCGGATGATCTGCAACATGCGCTGATCACCGCACGCATGAGCCCCCAGGCGGAAGACATGCTCAACGCCGAAACCCGCTTCTGGGTGGTCAAGCCGCGCATCGGCCGGGAAGGTATCAGCGGACTCAACACCGTGCTTTCCGGGGCCTATATACAACTGCTGCCAGGCAGCAGTGAACAGTCGAAGCGGCGCTTTCAGGTGCTGGAGCAGCCGCCGGTGGCTCCGCCCGATGCCGCCGGACTGCGCATCAACCTGATAAGCCAGGTGGGCAACGCCGTGTCCACCGGCGATCCGGTCAGCTACCAGGGCTACACCGTGGGCCGGGTAGAGCACAGCGAATTTGATCCGGAAAAACGCGAAATGCGTCACCGGCTTTACATTCAGTCACCTTACGACGTGCTGGTGACCAGCACCACCCGCTTCTGGACCAGCTCGGGCATCGACATGCGCCTGGACTCTCAGGGTTTTCGCGTGAATGTCGGCTCGCTGGAATCCCTGGTGGGTGGCGGCGTCACCTTTGGGGTGCCCGAGAATACCGCCATGGGTCACAAGGCCAAGGCCGGAGCCACCTATATGCTGTTTGCCGATGCGGAAAGCGCCAATGAAGGCAGCTATGACCAGTACCTGGAGTACGTGTTGCTGGTGGACGACACCGTGCGCGGCCTGACACCCGGCGCCCCGGTGGAATATCGGGGCGTGCGCATCGGCTCCGTGGTCAGCGTGCCCTTTCACTTTACCGCCCCCCAACCGGACTCTCTCAGTCGTTTCGCCATTCCGGTGCTGATCCGCATAGAGCCCCAGCGCTTTGACAACACCACCGAAATTATCGACACCAAGGCCTGGTACGCCCGCCTGGATCGCATGTTCGGCCATGGCCTGCGCGCCTCGCTCAAGGCCGGCAACCTGCTGACCGGCGCCCTTTTCGTGGATCTCAATTTTCAGAAAGAAGCCGAGCCCTATACCTCCCTGACCTTTGTGAAGCGTCGCGTGTTCCCCACCACCACGGGCGGATTTGCCCAGATTGAACAGAAGGTCTCCAACCTGCTCGACAAGCTCAACAACCTGGAGATTGAACCCGTGGTCGACAACCTCAACCAGACCCTGGCCAGCACCCACCAGACCATGGAAAAAGTGAACCAGATTGCCGCCTCGGTAGACAACCTTTTGGACAGCCCAGACACCTCGGCCCTGCCCGGCAACGTCAACCAGACCCTGCGCCAGCTCAGCGATACCCTGCAGGGTTTTGCCCCGGGATCCGAAGGCTATGGCGAGCTGACCGGCACCCTGTCGCGGCTGGAACAGCTGATGCGGGAGCTGCAGCCCGTGGTTCGAACCCTTAACGATCAGCCCAACGCTCTGATTTTCGATCGCAAACCCTCTCGAGATCCACAACCTAAGGCGGCCCAATGACCACCATTTCTTCAAACCCTCTGCGACTTGCGCCCTTGCTGCTGGCACTGACTCTGGCCGGATGTGGCGGCCCCGCCGGCAGCGGCGCCAGCAGCTACCTGTTGCCGGCGAGCCCGGCGGCGCGCCAGCACGATGGCCGGCTGATTGTAAACCTGGCCCCTATTCACACCGCCGCCTTTCTCGACGGCGAGGGTATTGTGATGCAGCTGAACGAGCTCGAAGTGCATCAGGCTCGTGGTCACCTGTGGGCCGAAGCCCTGCCCAACCAGCTGCAACACCTGCTGCAACGCCGGCTTAGCTCAGCCCTGCCACAGGCCCAGGTAGTGACTCGAGGCCAAGTCCAGGCCACCAGCACTGCCGGCGAGGGCCGTGAACTTCGCCTGCGGCTGGATCGTTTTCAGGGACGCTACGACGGCATTGCCCTGATTCAAGGGCAATGGCAACTGCTTAACCATGCCGGCGTACTGCTGGAGCAACAAGACTTTCGTATTGAAACGCCGCTGAGCGCAGATGGCTATCCGGCGCTGGTACGTTCCCTGGCCAGCGGCTGGGAACAACTGGCCGATGGGATCGCCACCGAGCTCGTACGCCAGCGTTGACTCCACCCATACGCCTTCGGCCCTCTATCGAAGGCGTGTGCTATTTCCTTCTCCCCCTGACCCATATTTCGCTTTTTGCCCCGCACGATTCCAACCTTTCAACAAAACGACCTTGACGGGGAGCCGTTTGAGGTCAAATCTCAATTCATAACGTGATTGGTCTTTCGCCACTTTTTGTCATTTTCAATTGGCTCAAACCTTCATCAAGGACGATGGGATGTATGAATCTTTGCTCTGTCACGAATCGGTGATTCTGATCGTCGATCATCGGGTAAGCGACATTCAGTTACTGGGTGACGCGGCCAAGGGATTGGGTATGCTCCATTTTGCCTCCGACGGGGTGCAGGCCCTTGAGCTTGCCCGGCAGGTCAGGCCTGATGTGGTGCTGCTCGACATTGAAATGAGCGGTATGGACGGATTTCAGCTGTGTGAAGCGCTGAAATCCGATGCCTCACTCGCCAACACCGCGATGATTTTTGTTACCGCCCACCACAATACCGAGCATGAGGTGCATGCCCTGGAGTTGGGTGGGGTCGACTTTCTTACCAAGCCCATCAATGTTCCCGTTGCCCGTGCGCGGATCCGCAATCATGTCCGGCTGCAACAAATGGCCAGGGCCCTGGCCAATCAGGACGCCCTGACCGGGCTGCCCAACCGCCTGCTGCTGCAGGATCGTATTTCCCAGGCCATTCACAAGGCCCGCCGCCACAACGGACGGGTGGCGCTGATGACACTGGATCTCGATAACTTTCGCAAGATCAACGACGCCGAAGGCCTTGCCGTTGGCGACAAATTGCTGCAACGGGTGGCCGGCCGGCTTAGCGAGTGCTCCCGGGTTGAGGATACCGTCAGCCGCTCGGGAAGCGACGAGTTTATTATTCTACTGCCGGAAGTCGGCAGTGCCGGCGCCGTCGGTAATTTCGCCCAACGCCTGCTCAACGCGTTGTCCGAGCCCTTTGTCATGGACTCGGGCACCTATACGCTCAGCGTGACCATTGGCATCAGCCTCTATCCCGACGACAACAATGATGCCGAGTCCATCTTTCAACATGCCGAGACCGCCCTGTACCAGGCCAAGGCGGGTGGACGAAACCGCTACAGCTTTTTTTCGTCGGAAATAGAGTCCTGCATGCGTGCGCGCCAGCATCAAGAACGGTTGATCCAGGAAGCGCTGAAACACGGCGGTTTTGAAGTTTTCTATCAGCCCAAGGTGGAAGCCAGTCAAAAGAAAATAATCGGTGTGGAAGCCCTGATCCGCTGGCGGGACAACAAGGGCAACCTGATTTCCCCTGCCGACTTTATTCCCCTCGCGGAGAAAACCGGCCAGATCATTCCCATCGGCCGCCTGGTGCTGCATCGCGCCTGCCTGGATGCACACGCCTGGCACCAGGCAGGACACCGGCTTTGTGTCAGTGTCAATATTTCCGCGGTGCAGCTGAAGCATGACCGTTTTATTGCCGATGTCAGGGAAGTCCTGCAAGAGACCGGGGTCAATCCCGGCCTGGTTGAGCTGGAAATCACCGAGGGAGTGTTGGCCACCCGCGAACACGGTTCCCAGGATGCCCTGCTCGCCCTGAAGCGACTTGGCCTGCGTATCGCCATTGACGACTTTGGTACCGGCTATTCCAATCTCGCCTACCTCAAGATGTTTCCGGTGGATGTGCTCAAGATAGACCAGAGCTTCGTGCGCGGCATGATGGTCGATCATAGCGATACCGTGATCATTGAAGCCATTATCAAGCTGAGCAAGGCGCTGGGATTGGAACTGGTTGCCGAAGGGGTTGAAACCCGCGAGCAGGAACAGGGCCTGATAAAACTGGGCTGTACCGTAATGCAGGGGTTTTATTACTGCCGGCCCGCTCCCCATGACGAAGTGGACAAGCAACTCGCCTCGGGCATCGCCGGCTTTACCACCATTAAGGCATGGCAATGAATAACAACAATAAGGATTCCTTGAATGCCACTTAGCCTGAGCCGTTCACTGATAAGCCACTGGACGCTGCTTACCTTGATCATCGGGCTGTGCCTGAGTGCCCTGGCCACCTGGCAGTTGCACATCAACAACCAGCGTATCATCGACGATGCCGTGGGCGATGCCGCCGCCCAGGCCAACCAGGCCGTTCGAGAACGGCTTTCCCTGTATCAATTCGGCCTGGCCGGAGCACGGGGAGCGGTACTGACCGCCGGTCAGCATGGCATCAGCCGGGAGCTGTTCCGCCGCTACAGTCGCTCCCGCCATATCGTCGAGGAGTTTCCCGGCGCCCGGGGGTTTGGCTTTATTCGCCGGGTTCCCCGGGAAAACGCCGCGACGTTTACCGAGTCGGCCCGCGCCGATGGTTGGCCGGGGTTTCGCATCAAGGAGCTTACCCCTCACCAGTACGAGCATTACGTTATTCAGTATGTCGAGCCGGTAGACCGCAACGATGAAGCCGTGGGACTGGACATCGGTTCCGAGCTGAACCGTCGGACCGCCGCCGACGACGCCATCGCCACCGGCCAGGTGCGCATTACCGGCCCCATCACCCTGGTGCAGGCTACCGGCAACCCATTGCAATCGTTTCTAATCCTGATGCCCATCTATGAGGGCGGCGATACCCCAAATACCCTGGCGGAGCGCCGAGCCAAGGCCTTTGGATGGAGTTATGCTCCCTTGTTGATGCAGGAGGTGCTGGCAGACCTGCAACTGGATACCGATGCCGTTCACCTGGCCTTGTGGGATGTGACCGAGCCGGGCCGGGAAGAGGCCTTCTACGACACCGGAAGTAGCACAAATTCGCTGCTGCAAACCCACCTGGTGAAATTTGACATGTTTGGTCGCCAATGGCAGTCCAGATTCAGTATCCAGCCCGCCTTTGTGCAACAGCTGCACCTGTTTTCACCGCTGAACCTGTTTTTTCTGGGCAGCTTTATCAGTGTACTGGTGGCTACCCTTACCGGCATGTTTAACCTCAGTAACAACAGTCGCCGGCAGGTGCAAACCGAGCAGGCCCGCATGGCCGCCATAGTGGAGTGCTCAACGGACGGCATTATCAGCCAGTCGATGGACGGCCGCATTACCTCCTGGAACCAGGGTGCGGAGCGTATTTTCGGTTTTCGCGCCGACGAGGTGTTGGGCAAGACCACCACCGAGTTGCTGGTGCCGGAAGAATGCCGGCCCGAAGAAACGGCGGTGTTCGCCCGGGTACGAACCGGCAAGGCCGTGCCTCACTTTGAAACCCTGCGCTGCTGCAAGAATGGCGATTTGATCAATGTTTCACTCACGGTATCTCCGCTGCGAGACAGCTCCGGCGCCGTGGTGGGCTCGTCAAAAACCATACGCAACATCACCCCGCAAAAGGAAGCAGAGGCCAAGATACTGGAGCTGAACCGACACCTGGAAGCCCAGGTGACTCAGGTTGCACAGCGGACCACCGAACTGCTGATGGCCACCGAAGTAGCGCAACTGGGAGTCTGGCGCTGGAACCTCGCGGATGACACCCTCACCTGGAACGACAGAATGTTCGAACTGTATCAGCAGTCGATGTCGTTGCGGGAACACGGGCTGAACTATGAGCACTGGCTGTCCCGGCTGCATCCGGACGATGTAAAGGACACCACCGCCTGCCTGCAGGCCGCCATCGGCGGTAAGGATGTGTTTGAACCCATGTTTCGTCTGGTGTTGCCGGACGGCCAGATCCGCTTTATCCAGGCCCGGGCCCAGGTCATGCGCAATGCCGAAGGAACCGCCGAGCAGCTCATCGGCATCAACTTCGATATCACCGCCCAACGCGAGCTGGAAACCAGCCTGCGCCGCTCCAAACAGCAGGCGGACGAGGCCAGCCAGGCCAAGTCCCAGTTTCTGGCCAACATGAGTCATGAAATCCGCACCCCCATGAACGCCATACTGGGCATGCTGATGCTGGTGCAGAAAACACGGCTCAACCAGCAGCAGTCCGACTACATCACCAAGGCACAAACCGCCGGTCGTTCGCTGCTGGGGCTGCTCAACGACATTCTCGACTATTCCAAGATAGAAGCGGGCAAGCTGCAACTGGATCCGGTGCAGTTCGAGCTGGATGCCATGTTACGGGACCTGGCCACCGTTCTGGCGGGCAACCTGGCCGGCAAACCCCTTGAGCTGATGTTCGATCTGGACTCGTCCCTGCCTCGGGAAATTATCGCCGACCGGCTGAGACTGCAGCAGATCCTGATCAATCTGGCGGGTAACGCCATCAAATTTACCGAGCGGGGCGAGGTGGTGGTCAAGGTGCAGGTGCGCCAGCTCAGGAAAAATCTGGTTCGCCTCGGCTTTTCGGTAACTGACTCCGGCATTGGCATTGACGCCGAAAAAATTGAACACATCTTTGACGGCTTTACCCAGGCGGAAGCCTCTACCGCCCGGCGCTATGGTGGCTCCGGTCTTGGCCTGGTGATTTGCCGCCGTCTGGTCAGCCTGATGGGCAGCAAGCTGCATGTGCAGAGCACTCCAGGCATGGGCAGCCGTTTCTGGTTTGACCTTGATTTGGGGCTGGCCAAAGGTGCCACGCCCATGCCGGCCGACACCCATACGCGCATTCTGGTGGTGGATGACAACGAGGTATCCGCCGGTATTCTTGAAAACACCCTGAGTGCACTGGGTTACCGGGTAGACTGCGCCGCCAATGGAGAGGAAGCCCTGACCGAAGTACGACAACACCGTTTTGACCTGATCCTGATGGACTGGCGCCTGCCCGATCTCAGTGGCCTGGAGGTGGCCAAACGCATTCAGGAGCGTCACGGTCCGGTCACCATCATCATGCTGACCGCCTATGGCCATGAAGAGCTGGCAGAAACCCAGAATCAGCCCAATCCGCCCTTTGTTGACCTGCTGACCAAACCGGTAACCACGCTGCAGCTGAACGAGTCCATCGGGCGGGCCCTTGCCGGCCAGCGCTTTGAGCCGGAAAAAACCCTGCCCCTGGCCGATGAAGACCGACGGCTGGAAGGAGTTCGCTTACTGCTGGTGGAAGACAACGCCTTTAACCGTCAGGTGGCGTGCGAACTGCTGGTCGGTGAAGGCGCCATCGTTACTCAGGCCGAAGACGGGCAGGAAGGCATCGACAAGGTATTTAACGACACCGGCGCCTTTGACGTGGTGCTGATGGACATGCAGATGCCCGGAATTGACGGCCTGGAAGCGACGCGGCGCATTCGCCGGCATGCCGACTGCCATCACCTGCCCATACTGGCCATGACCGCCAATGTCACCGTATCCGATCAACAGGCCTGCCTGGAAGCCGGCATGAATGCCCATGTGGGCAAACCCATCGACCTGAATGAACTGGTCAGGGTGATACTGACTCTCAATCAGGAGCAGGCGGCGCGGCCGGCATCACCCTGCGGTGAGAACAGCGAGATAGAAAGCCTGGAGAACATTCTGCGCCGCTTCGGCAACAATCGTCGCCTCTATTTCAGCATGCTGTCGGGCTTTGCAGAAAATGCCGGCATGGAGATCTCCGCTCTGAAGGCCGGGCTGGATAGTCAGGACATGCAGGCGGTGGCTTCCAGCCTGCACATTCTGAAAGGCATGACCGGCACCATGGGGCTGTCCCACCTCTCGGCCAGGTTCTCCGCCCTCGACCGTGCCGTGCGCAAGAACAGTGCTCAGGGCCTTGCCCTGCTCGATGAAGCCACGCTGGCAAACCTGGATCAACAGCTTTTGCAGAATCATACGGCCCTGATGGACGCCGTAACCAACGGCGAGCAAGCAGACGAAACCGATACTCCAAGGGCCCCTCAGGCGGAGTCGGGCAGCCTGCACCAGCAATTTGAGTCCCTGCTGGTATTGCTGGATGCCGGCAATATGCGAGCCGTCGACATGGTCGATACCCTCGCCCAGTCTCGCCCCCAGGACGATCCGGTCATGAAGGAGCTGATCGCCAAGGTACAACAACTCAATTTTGTCGCAGCACGCCGTATCGTTAGCGATATCCTGGAGGAAGTATAATGTTTGACACTCTGCTGGCCGGTCAGCCCAAACGGCAGGCGCCGCTGCGCATTCTGGTTGCCGATGACCAGCCCCTGAACATTCGTATTCTGCACGAGGTGTTTCGCAACGAATTCGAAGTACTGATGACCACGGATTCCAAACAGGTAGTCACCATTTGCCGGGAGCAGAACCCGGATCTGGTGCTGCTGGACGTGGTCATGCCCGGCCTGAACGGGCACCAGGTCTGCCGTCAGCTTCGGGCCCTGCCGGAAACCAGGGACATTCCGGTCATTTTTGTGACCGCGAAAAATACCCCGGAAGATGAAGTACTGGGGCTGGAGTCGGGGGCCGTCGACTTTATTACCAAGCCGATTAATCCGGCCACGGTGATGGCCCGGGTCAAAACCCATCTGGCGCTCAAGCTGCAAAATGATCTGCTGCGCTCCATCGCGCTGGTGGACGGCCTGACCGGCGTCGCCAACCGCCGCCGCTTTGATGAGCAGTTCCTGACCGCCTGGCGCCGTTGCCAGCGAGAGCAGCTCGAACTTTCGCTGTTGCTGATCGATTTGGATCACTTCAAACTTTATAACGATCATTACGGCCACCCGGCGGGTGACCGGTGCCTGACTCGGGTCGCCGGTATACTTAATGAGACCATACGCCGTCCGGACGACCTGCTGGCCCGTTACGGCGGTGAAGAATTTATTTGTCTGCTGCCCAATACTGCATTTGAGGGCGCACAGGGTCGAGCCTGGGCCATGCTCCACGCCGTTCAAGACCAGGGACTTGAGCATGCCCACTCTCCGGCCTCGGCAGTGGTCACCATCAGTATCGGTGCCGTCACCATGATTCCCCAGGCCGGCGACTCTCCCGAAACCCTGCTGAACGCCGCCGACAAGCAGCTGTATGACGCCAAACAGTCCGGGCGCAATCAGGTACGGGGAATAGAGCTGCCTTCACTCCCTTAGTGACTGCAACGCCTTGATCAACACGATAAAATTCCCGCCAAACCGGCATTTACCCCATACACTCAAGGGACGGACGTTATTTAAACAGACACATGTATGTTGGCATAAAATGGTAATCCCATTATTCGGTTGCCCACAGACAGAAAAGGACACGCCATGCCCCTGTTGATACTGCACTTGCTGTTCATGCTGCTGTTACCCGGCACGGTCCGGGCCGTCACCGATGACGACGCCTGGCAGGCCCTGCAGCAAGGCCGCGCCATGCTGCTAATGCGCCATGCCAATGCTCCCGGCATAGGGGATCCACCCGGTTATGTGCTGGGTCGTTGCAACACTCAACGCAACCTGGATGCCCGCGGCCGGGCCCAGGCAGAAGCCTGGGGCGAACGACTGCGTCAGCACGGCATTACTCGGGCGCGGGTCTACAGCAGTCAGTTTTGCCGCAGCCTCGACACCGCCCGCCTACTGAATGTGGGTGAGGTCATTCCCGCCCCCGAGCTGAATTCGTTTTTTTCCCGACGAAGCCGACGCTCCGAACAAACCCGGTCATTGCGCCGGTTTGTGGCTAATATTGAGCCCGGCCTGCCGGTGGTACTGGTCAGTCATCAGGTCAATATCACCGCCCTCACCAACCGTTTTCCGGCTTCGGGAGAAGCACTTATTCTGGCATTGCCACTGGAAGAGCGAGTCAGGATAATGGCCAGCATTCGACCCTAGTAAAAAGCCTTACTGCTGTTTTACGAAAATCAGCCGGTCGGTATCAAATCCCGCCTCGCTGGCCTTGGTAATAAGCCGCTGTTGCACGGCGGGCTTCAGGGTGGGGGTTCGCGCCAGCAGCCAGAGGTAATTGCGGCTAGGGCCCGATATCAGGGCATATTGGTAATTGTCATCCAGTTCAAACACCACATAGGCGCCGTAAAACGGTCCAAAGAACGAGACCTTGAGATGGCCCAGATTGGGGCTTTGCACAAAATAAGCCTTGCCCTCGGCCTGCCGCCACTCCCCAGCTGCTGCGTCATAACCCCGGTTGATTACCCGCACACCGCCGTCGTCACGCAGGCTGTAATCGGCAGTCACCCGGCTGAGCCCCCGCTCAAAGGAATGGTCAAGCCGGGCAATTTCATGCCAGGTGCCCAGATAGCGGTTCAGTTCAAAGCCCGCCACCGGACTAATGCCTTCCGGCTTACCGGCACACCCGGCCAGCAGCAGCACACAGGCAAATAACAGGGGTTTCATTCATTGGCTCCTTGGGAACGGGATGCATCATCACCGTGGACGGGCCGTCCAAGCACCGGCTCCAGCCCTCGGACTTCATCCAGGTGCAGTTGCAGGTGCGGAAAGGGAATCTCAATGCCGGCCTCATCCAGCCCCTGTTTGATGGCTTCGAGCAGCTCGCAGGAAATGCGTCCCTTTACTTCCACATCCTGGGCGCTGACCCATACCTGGGCACTGAGGACCACCGAAGAGTCGGCCATTTCCCGCAGTTGCACCCTGGGTTTGAGGTTGTCATTGTTGATCGACATGGAATGGTTACTCAAGATGGGCATGATCACCGAGCGAGCCTGCTCAACCGAGTCTTTATAGGCAATGTGCACCGGAATGCGAATACGGGTAGGGCCCTCGGCGCTGTAATTGATAATGTCAGAGGTGGCCACGCTGTCGTTGGGAATCATGGTAAAAATGTTGTCACGGGTACGCAGCCAGGTGGTCCGAAAGGCAATGCGCACCACCCTGCCCTCTTCGCCATGAATGCTGACCCAGTCGCCAATGCGAAACGGCCGCTCGATCAGCAGGGTGATACCGGCAATAAAGTTCGACAGGGTTGACTGGGCGGCAAAACCCACGGCAATGCCCACTATGCCCAGACCGGCAATAATGGAAAGCACGTCAAAACCGAACTGGGCCATCACGGTAATGGCACCCAGTGCCATCAGCGACACCGATAGGGTGTTTTTGCACAGCTGTACCAGGGAAGAATCGAGATGATGGCGGGAAAGCCGGTGAATAAGCCCGCGCGACAGCAACTGCCACACCAGGTAAAAGGCCAGCGCCATCAACCCGGCCCGGGCCATGCCCTTTATCACTCCTTCCTCGGCGCCGTACTGGGCCAGTATCGCCACCAGGGTGGCCAGCCCCAGCAAATAGCGCAACACCACCCGGCCGGTGCGGAAGGGCGCATGACCGTATCCCAGACGGGTCAGCACCAGGCGCATCAGGGCGCACCCCATCCAGTACACCAGGCCAAACAGTAGCACTATCATCAGGGTGACCAGCAACTGACCCAGACCATAAACCAGCCATTCCTGCCAGTTAAACCCGCTGATGCCAAGGGCATTACCGGTTTCCAGCAGGCTTTTCTGAAACTGTTGCCATAACAAGGCGATGTCGGCGTCGTTCATCAGGGCACCTTCCTTTGAGCCTGATCGGGCGGCCGCCCGAATGCTGAAACTATAGCAGTCAGCGTCGGAATACAGCCCCGTTTGCTTACGACCCAAGCGAATCACATTGGACAGTTATTGACCGGTAGGTTGTCGAAAAACCGACGTTTTTTTATACGGGCTTCTATACTTCCAGTGCTACGGACCTGCTGGCCGTGGCAACGGCAAGGATTGAAAACAAAAATGGATTGACAGCAAAACAGTGGCACGCTTCGTTCACCGGGCCCAGGCAAGGGTGCGGTGCGTAGTATATTCGAAGAGTTGCAAGTGCTTGATTGAAACCAATGATTAATCCGAGGTGTTATCATGAAAATGCTAAAAAAAGCGCCGCTGGCCATTCTTCTTGGCGCCACCTTACTGCCCGCCTATGCCATGGCTCACGCTCACATGGGTGGTCACAGTGCGATTGGTCCAAGCGAAGGTGACCGGGAGTTCTCGCTCTCCGGTACCGGTAGCAGCAGCAAGGATTTCGATAACAGCAGCTTTGGTATTTCCGGCGACTACGGCTGGTATTTGTCTGACCGTACCCTGGCCGGTATTCGCCAGAGCATCAGCTACGCCGACGTGGAAGGCGAAGACATTGGCGATGACTTCTGGAACGGCAGTACCCGCCTCTTTGCCGACTATCACTTTGGCCACAATGCGGCCCGGCCCTTTGTGGGCGCCTCGCTCGGTGGCATTTACGGTGACGGCGTAAAAGACACCGGCATCGCCGGCCTGGAAGCGGGTCTTAAATATTACCTGCTGCCCACCACCTTTATTCAAGCCCGGGCCGAATATCAGTTCCTGTTTGACAGTGGCGACAGCGCCGAAGACAACTTCGACGATGGCGCCTGGGCCTACACCTTTGGTATGGGTCTTAACTTCTGATCCAGCCCTAACACCATAATAAAAAGCAGCCCCAAAAGGGGCTGCTTTTTTAGGTGTTGTGCTGTTGCCGACGCTCTTCGATGCAACGCACTATGGCGGCCTTGTCGTGTTCACTGCGATCGCGCCAGCCGGTGATCTCCTCAACGGTGCGATAACAGCCGATGCACAACCGTTGCTCGTTCAGCCGGCACAGGCCAATGCAGGGGCTGGGGACGGCCTTAGTCATCCACCCGCTCCATGATCACGTTCACCAGCTCGGTGCCCTTCATCAGGGTATTGTCGTCCACAATCTTCCATACTTCTTCCTGCTCTCCCTGCACAAACACCAGATAACGCTCGCCCGCCGATTCCCGCACCAGGATGTCGTCAAAACGGGTGCGCTCGCCGTTTTGTTCCACATAATCGCGACCAATCACGATTTTCCCGCTGCCCACCAGGCCGGTAAAATCGCTCATCAGCTGAGCCATCATGGCGTTGGAAGAGCTGGCACGAGTCTGGTATACCCCCTCAAAACCGTGATCGCAGGCCGTGAGCAACAGGGTCAGGGCCAGGCAGGCGCCGTATTTCAGTGATTTCATGTTTTCTCGCCAACAATGCTGTGAATACAGCGGATTCATCAATGCGGGCCTTATGATGCCATGGCCACGCCACAAAAAACAAAGCCCGGCCTGCCGGGCTTCGTGATCTACACCGCCATGTGCATGTGCGGTTTAGGTGAGCGAGAAGGGCGTCGTTAGCGGTGGTGTCTGAACCGGTCGACGGCCCTGTCAAAGGCGTCGCTGAGGTTGCCCCAAGCAGTTTCAAACCCTTGCTTCAGCTCTTGCCAGCCCTGCTCGCTGGCTTCAGACAGCTCCCTGAGCCTGCTCTCGCCCTGTTCAATCTGGGCATCCATGGCTTCTATCTGGCGATTCAGTTCAATGCGGGTGTCGGCATCGGCCTGCCTGGCCTGCGCCTTGAGCTTGTCGAGCTCGGCTTTCCATTCGCTCAACTTGGCTTCGGCCTTTTGTTGATACAGCTCTCTCTCATTCATGGGGTGATTCCTCCTGTCGTGATTGAAAGCAGGCGCCCTGGCAGCGCCCCGGCGACCATCATTCCGCCGGCAGTTCATAGCCTAGCCAGCAGGTGGCATGCGCACAACCGGCCGAAGCCGCAATCTGCCGGGGGTTGTCGTTAATCACTTCGTTGCGCCAGCCACTGCCGGGCATGGTCTTCTTCGGCGGGCACAAAGGCGCGAATTTCCAGCCCCGGGATCAGCGCCCCTTCCAGCTTGCTGGCCGAGCGGATCCAGCCCTTTGCCGCCACCACGGCAATGCGATCGAACCGGCGTATCATGCCAAACAGGGCCGGTAACCGTGACAGCTCCACCCCCATGGCGCCCAGGGTAGGCCATTCAAAATCGCCGATGCGATACAACATGCGCCCGTGCACCATGTATCGGCTTGCCTCGACCAGCTCATCCAGCGCCGCCTTCATTGCCTCACTGTCGAGCCGGCCGCTGAGCTCCAGCTCCAGTTGGTTTTCACCGGTTACCGTTACCTTGAACATGACTGCCTCCTGCCCTGCTACTCGCCGAATGCTGCGCCCGTGCTACCATGGCGCCCCTTTTATAAAGCATAGCGACGCCATGAAACGAAGATTGTTAATGTCCTGGAGTAGCGGCAAAGACAGCGCCTGGGCCCTGCACCAGCTGATGCAGCACCCCGACTACGACGTGGTGGGCCTTTTTACCACGATCAATGAGGCCTTTGAGCGGGTTGCAATGCACGGAGTACGGGCAGAATTGCTGCGCCGGCAGGCAGACGCCATTGGCCTGCCGCTGGAGATCATTACCCTGCCATGGCCCTGCACCAACGAAGACTATCAGCAACGCATGGGCGCATTTATTACCCACGCCAAGGCTCAAGGTATAGCGGCGTTCGGCTTTGGCGATCTGTTGCTGGAAGACGTCAGGCAGTACCGTGAAAACCAGCTGGCAGGCAGCGGCATTGAAGCGGTATTCCCCATCTGGCACACGCCCACGCGGGAGGTGCCTTACGAGATGTTGAAACACGGCCTGCGGGCGGTGATTACCTGCCTGGATCCCAAAAAGGTGCCGGTGGCGTTTGCCGGCCGGGAGCTGACCGCAGAGGTGCTGGCCGGGCTGCCTGAAGGCACCGATCTTTGCGGCGAGAACGGTGAGTTCCATACCTTCGTGTTTGACGGCCCCCTGTTCAGGGAGCCGGTGGCCATTACGCCCGGCGAGGTGGTGGAACGGGACGGCTTCGTGTTTGCCGATTTCCTAGCAGGCTAACGCCTGCCGGCAGCCTGATGCAACTGCCGGTAAGCACTGCCATTATCCGGCATTGAGCTCGTGTTGTGCCGAGTACCCCCTCATATCAACACGGGTTTTCGATGCCTTAGTGGCCATTGAGGGCCGACGATGCTGCAGCCAGAACATCAGGCTACCGTAAAAAATAAAATAGTAACCGCAAAGTTCAAGCCCTTCCTGCACTACGGTTTTGGTCTGGTGCAGCACATCGGCATCGACGCCGACCAGCACCTCTTCCCACAATGCCCCGGTGCCGAAAACGCGGCTGAAGCACAACAACAGGGCTATCCCGAAGAGCACATGGCTAAATGCCACTGATTGACAGGCCGCAGCCATGGCCGAAATCAGGGTGCGCCTGTCACGCAGCGACATTACGATGCTGATAGTGGCCGTGGCAAAAACCAGCAACTGCCAGAGGCCATCAAACACGAGGTCCAGCAGCCGATCCTGCTCCCGAAAAAACATGCACAGGAAAAAACCAGCCACCAGAATAAGGAAACTGCGTTGTTCTGGCCGTGATAGCGCGCCCTGAAAACCAATCAGGGCCGACAGCAAAATCAGTAAGCTTTGCAATCCCTCGGTGACGCCCCACTCTGACAGTCCGTTGTTCAGCCATGCGATATCGACAAAAACGACGCCCGGTACCAATAACAACCCCAAGGATACCGACAGAAAGCGAAGTAACCCCCCAACGATCACAGATACTGATTGAGTCATAACTGCAACAACAAACCTCAGAATTAAAACAGCGAATTATCGTGAATCGGACACTCCATGTCGACACCAGGAACCAATAGTAAATGGAACAACAGTTTTAACCATTACACCCTGAATTGCCCCACCAGGCTGCGCAAATGCTCGGCACGCTGTTGCAGCTGGCTGATGGCGGCCAGCTGCTGCTCGGCATTGCTGTGAATGCCGGCGGCACTGTCGGAGATCACATGGGCCGACTGGTTGATGTGATCCGCCACCGCACCCTGCTCCTCGGTAGCCGCCGCCACCTGATGGCTGCCCGAGCTGATGGCCTCAAACCGCTGCTGAATGCTGGCCAGGGCCTGGGCCGATTGTTCGGTGCTTTCGGCCACCCGCCGGCTGTTGTCGGTGCCTTCCCGAATGGCGGCGGTAGACTGCCGGGCGGTTTGCTGCAGCCGGGCAATCTGCTCGCTGATCTCCTGAGTCGAGGCCTGAGTACGCTTGGCCAGGTTGCGTACCTCGTCGGCGACCACCGCAAAGCCCCGGCCCTGCTCACCGGCCCGGGCCGCCTCAATGGCGGCATTCAGCGCCAGCAGGTTGGTCTGCTCGGAAATGGCGTTGATCACTTCCACCACCGAGTTGATGGCGTCGGCCTGGCCGGCAAAGTCGTTGATGGTGTTTTCAATGTCGCTCATTACTCGATTGAGCTGGGCCATGGTCTCGGTGGTAAGGGCCATGTTCTGGTTGGTGTGGTTGGCCTCACCCACCGCCGCCTCGGTGTCGCTGGCAGTGCGCTGGGCAATGCCCGACACCTCGGTGACGGTCTGACCCATTTCGGTAATGGCGGTGGCCACCTGCTCGGTCTGGCCGCGTTGCACCTCGGTGGCCTTGAAGGTGTCGTCCGCCAGCTGGGCCAGTTGCTCAATGCCGGTTTTCATGGCGGTTTCGGTGTGCTGAATTTCCGCCACCAGTGCGCGAATCTTGCCGATAATGGCGTTAAAGCCCCGGGCCAGGTGGCCCAGCTCGTTGTTGTGGCTGTCGTCGAGGCGTTTGGTGAGATCGCCGCCGTCGCCGGACATGGCCAGTAGATCGTCTCCCACTCGGCGAATGGCCCGACCCAAAGCACGGGCGAAGAGAACGGTGATAACGATAAAGGCCAGCGCCAGCAGCACACTGACCACCACAGAAGATGAAATGGCCTCGTTGATGGCGCCGCTGATCTCCGCCGCCGGCAGCACCGCCACCAGCCGCAGGCCGGTGTCGCGCACTTCCTGCGCCGCCAGATACACCTGCTCGCCGGCAAAGTCGGCCTGATTGAATTCAAAACCGCTGTGGTTACCGGCCAGCAGCGTATTCACTGGCGAAAAGCCGTCCAGCCCATTCACTGCCTTGCCCACCAGGCTGGAATCGGGGTGAGCATTGATCACGCCATTGCCATCCACCAGAAACAGATAGCCGTTGTCACCCAGGCTGTAGTTGGCCACCAGCTCCACAATGGCCGACACGTCCTGGCCCATGCCGGCGGCGCCCACTCGCCGGCCGTCTATTTCCACCACTGAGTTCACAAACAGGGTGAGCTTGCCGGTGCGCTCATCCGGATCCAGGTTCAGCACCCGCTGCGCATCGCCGTTGATAAAGTCGTAATACCAGCGGTCCAGCGGATCCGAGGGAGAAATGTGTTTGAACACGCCGGCGTCGGTGTAGTAGGTGTTGCTCTCGCCCGACACCCAGAACAGGGTGGACGCGCCGGTTTGCGCCCGCTGCTCATTGAAATAATGCAGCACACGGCCGTGCATGGGCGAGGCATTCTCGCCTTCCCGCATCCAGTCATGCACCAGGCCGTTGTCCGCCAGGCTGTCGGACAGTAGCATGGCCGGCAGCAACTCGGCGCGCACCTGCTCCGCCACCCGGCCCACGCTGTTGGGCAGGTATTCGGTTTCGGTCTGGCCATAATAAAGGCCAGAGAAACGATTGACGTTGATCAGGGTGGACACCAGTGTCAGCAACGCCAGCGACAGCGCCACAAAGGCGATAAGAATGGTGGTTAACTTGAACTTGTGCATGCCGGCTCCAGGCGAGAATTCCTTAGACCCTATTTTTAACGGCAGGGTGAGACCTAAACTGTAGAACAATTGTTGACCATTAAGTCAGGTTCGGCATGCTAAAGGATTCGCCTGAAGCGGGCAAGTACAATACTTAAACAAACATGGCCAAGAAGGTATTGCCGCCATTGAGACTGCCGACAGAAACAGGAAGTGTTTCCCTCGGTTTGCAGCATAAAAAAATCCCCCGCCACGGGCGGAGGATGTTAATCGTGCATGGGCTCGCCAAACGGCGCGGCAATCGCCCTGGCCGGTGCTACACGCGAGGCTCGCTGCGCAGGCCCTGCACCACGGAGTAACCGGAGGTGAGCACCACCAGCATAAAGGGCACACCGGTGATCAGTACCGCCGCCTGCAGGGCCGTGAGGCCACCGCCCAGCAACAGTGCGATGGCAATGGCTGCCTCCACCATCACCCAGAAAATGCGCTGGGTGCGCGGCGATGACACCTTGCCGCCCGAGGTGATGGAGTCGATCACCAGAGAGCCGGAGTCCGATGAGGTAATAAAGAACACCATCACCAGCACGATGCCCACCAGTGACGTAATCGAGGCCAGGGGCAGCTCCTTGAGCATGGCAAACAGCTGCAGCTCCAGTGCCGCATTGTTGGCGCCTTCGTAGCCCTGAGACAGCTGCCACAGCGCGGTTTCACCAAAGGTGCTCATCCAGATCACCGACACCAGGGTCGGCACCAGCAGCACCGCAATCAGAAACTCGCGTACGGTGCGTCCACGAGACACCCGCGCAATAAACATGCCCACAAAGGGTGACCAGCTGATCCACCAGGCCCAGTAAAAGGCGGTCCAGCCATGAATAAAGGCGTCATCTTCACGGCCAAAGGGGTTGGCCAGCACCGGCAATTCCTGAAGGTAGTTCATCAGGTTGTCGGCGGCACCGGTCACAATCAGCAGTGTTGGCCCCATGACCAGCACAAACAGCATCAGCACAATGGCCAGCATCATGTTGACCTGAGACACCCGGCGCACCCCTTTCTCAACCCCGGCAATCACCGACACCAGGGTCACTGCGGTAATACCCAGAACCAGCAACACCATGGTAGTGCTGGTGTTGGGCACACCAAAGAGGGCATTCAACCCGGCCGAGGCCTGAGAGGCGCCCAGCCCCAGGGACGTGGCCAAACCGAACAGGGTGGCAAACACCGCCAGCACGTCAACCACATGGCCCGGCCAGCCCCATACCCGTTCACCCAATATCGGGTAAAACACCGAGCGCATGGTCAGCGGCAAGCCCTTGTTGAAGGAAAACAGCGCCAGTGCCAGGGCGATAATGGCGTAGGTGGCCCAGGGGTGCATGCCCCAGTGAAAGATGGTGGCGGCCATGCCCAGGGCTTTGGCGTCTTCATCTGTGCTCAGCTGCTGACCCAGTGGGCCCGTGGTGCCGGAGCGTAGATCGTTGAAGTAGGTCAGCGGCTCGGACACGCAGTAAAACATCAGCCCCACCCCCATGCCGGCGGCAAACAGCATGGCAAACCAACCGGGATAGCTGAAATCGGGCGTGGCCTTGGTGCCGCCCAGCCGCACTCTGCCCAGGGGCGAGAAGATCAAAACAATGGCCAGCACCACAAATACATTGGTGGAGAGCATAAAGGCCCAGCTCAGGTTGCTGGTGAGGTAACTGCGAATGCCGCCGAAAAATGGCCCCATCACATCGGGCAGTGCCAGGGTAATGGTGACAAAGGCCAGGATCACCAGTGACGACCAGGCAAACACCTGGCTGTGCAGGTCGACCTTTAACCCCCAGAAGCCGGAAGTAATGTTGTCCTGGCCAATGGTATAATCGGTGTTGATAAGATTGGAATGCCCGTCGGGCGATGGAATGCTCTCGGCAGCTGCATCGGATGTGCGGCTCGTCTGTGGTTGATAATAGGTGTCGTTCATGATGTACCTGTCGGCTGAATGCGTTCAGTTGTTCGAAGGCGGGAGAAGTGGAAAACCCCTGACTTGTGTTAAAACGGGCATTCTGACCAAACCACATCCATCAAGGAAACGAAGAGTCCTGATACATCCATCACGAAACGTAATAGCCATGCCCGCAACCTATCGCCCCCTCGACCTGGTATTGTTGAACACCTTTGTTACCGTGGCCGACAAGGGCGGCTTTACCGCCGCCGCCAGCCATCTGCATTTGGCGCAATCAACCGTCAGCGCCCACATCAAACGCCTGGAAAGCGTGCTTGAACGCCCCCTGCTGCAGCGCCAGCATCAACTCACCGTGCCCACCGTTGTGGGCGAACGCTTGCTGGTGCATGCCCGACAAATGCTGCGCCAGAACTCCCTGGCCTGGCAGGACATACTGCAACAACGCCTGGCCGGCGTGGTGCGCCTGGGGGTGCCGGAAGACTACCTGGGTTACCTGCCCGAGGCGCTGAGCGAGTTTGAAAGCCGCTTTCCCGACGTGGAGCTGGAAGTGCATTGCGGCCTGAGTGTGGACTTGATCCAGCAAATAAAAACCGATGCCCTGGATCTGGCCATTACCACGCGCCAGCCCCGCAGCCCCGGCGGTGAGGTGCTGCGCCGGGAGCCCATGGTGTGGGTGGGTGGTGCCGGTCACAACACACGCCGCCGCTCGCCCCTGCCCCTGGCGGTGACCCAGCGCGGTGTGTGCATTTTTCGCGAACACACCCTGGCCAGCCTGGATGCCGCCGCCATTGACTGGCGCATCGCCTATACCAGCACCACCCTGTCGGGGCTGTCGGCCGCGGTGAAGTCAGGGTTGGCCATTACCGCCCTGACCCCGTCCATGCTGGAGCCGGGCATGCGCCAGCTTGGGGTGGAAGAAGGCTTGCCGGCGCTGCCCATGGTAGAGCTGGCCCTGCACCGCAGCCCGCGGCGAACCAACGAGGCCGTGGAGCAACTGGCCCTGCAACTGCGCACCCATATGGAAAAGCTCAGTCCCAGGCGCCGCTCATCGCGGGAGCAGTAACCCAATAACCAGCCGGAGTATTGATGGCGTTAGCGCCCGGCCTTGAGCGCGTCGATGTTGTGCTGGCTGACCACCACAATGCCATGGCGGCGCAGCAAGGCGGCGGTCACGCCCTGCCCGGCGACTTTCTCGCCGCTGAAGTGGCCGTTATAAATGATGTTGCTGCCACAGGAAGGGCTGGCTTCCGCCAGAATGGCATGGCCAATGTCGTGCTGGCGACAAAACGCCAGGGTTTGCTCGGCGCCACGCACAAAGGCGTTGGTTTGATCGGCACCGGTGTTGTCCACGATGCGGGCGGTGCCCAGGAGCACATCGGCCCCTTCACCGCCGGCAATTTCGGCGGGCGCCCTGGGTGTGGACAAGCCGCCCGCCACCTCGGGGCACAGGGTTTTAATGGCGAAATGCCGTTGCAGCCAGGCCAGATCATCGGGCTGCAACCCCAGGCTTTTGCCGTTGTAGCGCACCGGTGCGCCCATTAAACAGGCGCTGACAAGGATCTTTTCCATAGAAAAACGGGCCACCTTTTCAGGCAGCCCGGCAGGGCTCAGGCCTTTTTCACAAAGGCGGCGGTCACCATCATCTCGCCGGCGCCGTCTACCTTGCAGTCCAGCTCGTGATCCTTGCCGTCGACAATGCGGCGGATCACGGCCTTGGTGCCAATTTTAATCACCATGGAGCTGCCCTTTACCTTGAGATCCTTGGCCACGGTGATTTTGTCGCCTTCCTGCAGCAACGTGCCGTTGGCATCCTTGGCGGTGAGGGGCGCGTCTTCGGCGGCCACCTCTGCCGGATTCCACTCATGACCACACTCGGGGCAAATAAGCTGCTGCTGATCCTGGTATACGTATTCGGAGTTGCACTGGGGGCAAGGAGGTAAAGACATGACTTGCTTCTTCTTCAAAATAATTTGGCGATTATGTTAACGGCAATTCCCCGACTTTTCGAGTGGATTAATCGGGGCTTGAGGCGAAGACACCAAGAACGCGAACAATCACCCCATAAATGCCGATTTTTGAACAAAAAACAATCAGATCCCGGCCGTTTATGAAGGCGTTTCCTTGCAGGTGGCGATGTGCCTGCTGGCAAGGTGCTGACACAGCCTTGCCAGATCTTCGCTTTCAAAGCGGTTGGAAATGAATTCGCTGGGAATTAAGCCTTCATCCCAGCGTGACGCCAGCAACAGAACGCTGTTGCCCTCGTCATGTTCCCGCTCCAGTCTGATGATGACCCTCGTGCTGTGCAGGCTGGAGTCCCGCGTGATCTTGGCGCAGGAGGCAAAATGCACACCGTCGAGTTCGCAGTGATAGCCGTTGCCGGCCAGATGTTCCCTTGCCAGCTCAAACACCCTGGTGGAGTGATAACCCTCCGCCTGATTGGGGTGCAGATATTGCACCCGATCGCTGACAACATTGGTGCAGCCGGCGAACAGGCCGCAGGAAAGTAACAGCAATGCCTTGTGCATGAAGCGTACCTCGTGGCTGAAAAGAAGTTATCTGCGCTGCAACAGGGCAAAGAGGTCGTTGCGGCCCAACCAGGCCCGCAGGATGGCCAGCACCAGAATCACCGTGGCCACCATCAGGGTGCCCCACTCCGCATGGATCACATGGGTGGTCACGGCACCGATCATCACCAGCACCATGCTGGCCGCGGCCAGCGCGGCAACACGGCCAATCAGCAGGCCAATGCCGCCGGCCACCTCAACCACGCCGGTGAAATACATAAACCAGGACGGATAGCCCCAACGCGCGAACGCCGCCACTTCAAACTCAAGACCGGCCAGCTTGGCACCGCCCGACGCCAGAAAAACCAGGGCCAACAGGGCGCTCAACGGTTTGATTTTCATGATGGATTCCTTCAGTGTCTCACTCGAAGCCTTAGCTTAAGCGATTTGTTCCCAAGTTTTTTGATGAGGTGACAAGCCGTCCCCCGCAGTGGTTATCTGCCAGAGCGGGTAGATATGATGATCAGGTGGTCTGTGTCATAAAGCCTGGCCGCGCATTTCAGCGCAGGTAAACAAGGTGGTGTAAATGTCCAGGTCGTCCGCCGTCACCGGTGTAAGCAGCAGTCGTTCCGTTTCTAACATCAGCCCGTCCTTTTTATGTGGCGCCGGCATATTAACGAACCTCGGCGCGCGCCTCACCCTCATTGGCCAGCTCGGTTGCCACGTCGGTCTGCCACCAAAACCCGGTCACCTGCGGATTGTGCACCCTGACCGCGGCGCCGATCATCGGCGTGACCACGCGCACATTGCGGTCCCACCCGGCCGCCGTGGCCCGCTCCAGCGGCTCAAACCAGTCGTGCAACGCCAGATCAAAGGTGCTGTTGTGAATGGGCAGCATCACCTCGCCACGCAAGTCGATATGCGCCTGCACACTTTGCTCGGGCAGCATGTGAATGCTGCTCCAGAGTTGGTTGTAGGCGCCGGTTTCGATCAGGGTGAGATCGAACGGACCAAGGCGCTCGCCAATGTCGCGAAAGCCGTCGAAATAGCCGCTGTCACCGCTGAAAAAGAGATTGGCTGCTTGCCCCGCAATGGCCCAGCCGGCCCACAGGGTGTGATCCTTGTCTCTCAGGCCTCGGCCGGAAAAATGCTGCGCCGGGGTCGCGGTAAAGGTAATGCTCCCCAGGGAATGAGACTGCCACCAGTCCAGCTCTATGATTTTGTCATCATCAACGCCCCAGCGGCGCAGGTGGTTGCCCACTCTCAGCGGCACCAGAAAACGCGCGACCTTGTCATTCAGGGCAAGAATGCTGGCCTTGTCCAGATGGTCGTAATGGTCATGGCTGATCACCACGGCCGCAATGGGCGGCAAGGCCGAGAGCTCAAGGGGCAGCGGATGAAAACGTTTGGGGCCCATCCACTGCACCGGCGAGGCGCGCTCGCTGAACACCGGATCGGTCAATATGGTTTGCCCGTCCAGCTGAATCAGCACGCTGGAATGCCCCAGCCGGTATACCCTGGCCTCGGGCGACGGCTCGGCCAGCTCCGCGGCGGGAATATTGCGCAGCGGCAAGGTGGCCGTTGGCCGGGGCGCCACCCGCTCGGTGCGCCAGTACATTTTGGCCACCTCCCACAGACTGCTGTTTTCGGCACTGTTGCTCATGCCCGTGTTGTAGAACTTCTGTTGCTCCGTTGAGCAGCCCTTTAACAGACTAACGGCCATAACGACTCCCCCTGCCATGATCAACCAGCGTGACTTCATATTTAAACACCAAAGTAAACTACACGGTGTAGTTTATTAAGTGAGTAAGAAAAAGTAAACTCACTAGTGTAAAATCATGTCTTCGGTGATGAACCACCCTGAACAACCGAGTGTGAAATGAACGAGAAAAAGCCAACACGAAGCGAACTCAAGCGCCGGGCCATTCTGCAGGCGGCCCAGCGAGCGTTTCAGGAGAAAGGCGTGCACAACACCAGCATGGACGAGCTGGCGGCACTGGCGCAAGTGTCCAAGCGCACCGTGTATAACCACTTCGCCAGCAAGGAGGCGCTGATCATGGCGCTGATGACCGAGCTTTGGCAGCAGGCCACCCTGTGTGCGGGGGAAGACTATGACGCCGCAGCCGAGCTACAGCCCCAGCTCAGCAAGCTGCTCGAGTCGGAAATTGAGGCCATTTGCAGCCGTGAATATATCGAGCTGAACCGCGTGGCGTTTGAGCATTTCTTTCATCAGCCGGAGGCAATACGCCAGCAGGTAGAAAAGCTGTCGGCCAACGAAACCGGCATTGCCCGCTGGTTAAAGGCCGCATCGGCAGACGGGCGACTGCGCGAGCTGGACCGCAACATTGCCGGCCAGCAGCTTCAAAACCTGATCAAGGGCAACTGCTTCTGGCCCCAGCTGCTGCAGGTGACGCCGCTGCTTGATGCTCGTGAACGCCATGAACTCGCCGAGCGCACCGCGGCGCTGTTTCTAAGCCACTATCAGGCCTGACGGCATAGCATAGTGATGCAGAGTCACCAAAGCGTCTTGGCTACGGTTTAAGCCTGTAGGCGCTCTTGCCATTTTCCATTGTTTTCAATCTTGCATGTTTCTTCGGTGTCAAAGCTAACATGTCGTCGTATATCTTTGAGATCTATGTTGATTGATGCGAGTTTCTTTTTGATTAGAGAACGCATGCTGTCCAGGTCTGCCTTGGCTAAGTGTGCATTTGTGTCGTAAACACAAACCACGGAGAGCGAGCCGGGGAAAGCGTTATAGTTCACGAAGTGTGTTAACCACATGAATCCCTCAGATTCACCTTGCGCCACCTCACACGCCTCGGTCAATGCAACCCTGATGGCATTGTCTATCTTCTTATCTGTCTTTCTCATTCCAATATTCTCTAAAAGTGCTTAACGCCAGCATCAGGTGCGCCATAGGGCGTCACCTGGATGCGCTTGTTAGGCGAATATGTGATGGCCCATAAAATCTACATGAATTTGCTTTTTCTGCGAATTACCAATGCAACATTTCTTAAACTTCTTTCCACTTCCACAGTAACACTCAGAGTTTCTAGGTAACTTAACCCAGTCTTCGTCTGGCCTCATGAATTCATATCTTTTTAAAGTTGAAAATCCAAGCGGAGAAAGATTATTTGAATTGAAATGCTCCACTACCTCTTTGAATAAATTGAACTGAATGTGATTATCATTATTATCAATAACCAGTCTTTTGTTTGTTGGGTTTGTTACAAAAGCAAAGTGATCTATGTCTTTTATTTCTTGAGCAACTGCATAGGCTATCTCGCCACTATATAATTCACCTTTCATATGACTACAAAAATCAGAATCAATGTCGTTCTTGCATATACTGCATTGAAAGCTTTCAACAATAAAACCTGGGCTTGAAAACAACTTATATGGATATAATTTTTCCAATTCTATCAATTGGTTTTCGAAAAATGACAGTGCTTTGTTTTTGGCTAAATAAAACTTCTTAAGTTGCCTTAGATGATCTAGCCCATCCTGTAATGCCCACCACGATTGGTAGTAGCTTTCGCGTTCAATATGCTGCCAAAACAAAGATACTCTGAGGAGTAATTCGTAGAATGAGTTCGTGAGGTAAGCAGCATTGAGATCACCCTCTGATTTTAATTCCTTCTTAAGGTTTTCAATTTCTTCTATGGTGCTCTTTGCTTTGTCTTTTGCTATATCATACTTTCTACTATCGATTGCTCTCAGGATGCTGATAGTACGACTTTCATCAGAATCAAATTTATCTTTAAGTGCGTTAATAGAGTTCATCAGTTATTTTCCCATGAACTCATTAATGTTGAATTTTTCCACGCTTTTCTCCAAAGCTTCAACACTTCCCTTGAAATTGAACTCTTTTCGTTTTCCTGATTTATTATCTTCATACAAAACATTTATTTGTACTTCGTCATTTTCACCTTCTAGTTTACCTCTGAAGCAATAATTAGCATATTCAACTACCAGTCCTAGATAATTGACCAGACTCATATCTGCTGCAAGGTTAACCAGTGGCATAATTAGTGAGAAGTCGTGTAGATCAAACTTTGTTTTATTCTCTGGAACTAGCACTTCAACATCAGGGTGCTTTAGCTTCATCCACTTTTTAAAATCACCTGCTTGATGGGCGATTGAACCACCATAAAAATCTGATTCTAAAACTTCAATTCTCAAAGGTTACTCCTGATGTTTAGATTCGCCTAACGCCGCGTTAATGGGCCGAAGCAGCATCGCTGCGTAGGTCCGTGCCCTGTACAACAGGGCACATAATTGAACGCCTTGTTACACGTAGTTTACCTCGATGCTCAATAAGCGATTGGGCAAGAGAATTTTGATTCAGCCACATGATTTCAATGAATAGCACAGGGCTAAAAGCAATAAAAAACACCCACTGCGGAAGCTTAAGTAGTGGAACCAAGGGTCCCATAGACACCAGCATTAGAAAGAATGCTGTGCAACCAAAAAACAGCAAGAAATATGCATGTGCCTTTATGGAGTGATATGTAACGGCATCTTGGTTGTGCCGTAGTCTTTTGATTTTTCGGATATGCCTTAGTTTTAGGCCCCGAGAAAACCCTTTAAGTACTTGCGGGGTGCGTTTAAAAACAGCCTTAAGCAAGAAAGTCAAAATAACTCCTGCCCATACTGAGGAATTTGTGAGTGCATTTAATATTTCATCCATGATCTCTCCTTACGTGTAACGCTTGCATTTGGGGCCGTAGCGGAACGGAGGTCCCAGCCCCGCAGGGGCGAACAACATGCGCTTGTTAAATTGCTACTGTATTTCTTCTGACTCACCAGACAAAAACTCTGTGGCTTGTATAGATTTTACGTTTTGCAGCTTTTCTTGGTACTTCTTTATATCTAGGAACCAAAAGCCTCTGCCACATGGAACACCTGTACGTCCTGGCTTGGTATTGAATTTTGTTTCTATAAAATACCTTATTCCTAAACGGTGACCTATTGCGGAAACAACCCTCTTGTCATTTTCCTCTGAAAACTCTTCCAAGATTTCTTCGATGGCAATCTTTTTGAGTTTAGAAATAGCTACCCACTTAACAGGCCACTCTTTTCCGGTTTGGTCTACAACCACAACTTTGTAAATCTCTGTAATGGAAATACTATCAGGTAAAGAAACACTGACCTCTGCTTTTTCACCTTCTCCCAGCTTTATCGCCTTTTTAGGACTTTGCCCCCAAACCCAGCGTCCTTTTTTATGTTGAAAGCGTTTGGTGAGTCTATGTGACCAAATTCTCGGAATATTGAAATATTTAATCTGATCTATTGCTACTGGCCTTCTTCCAACAGAGCGAATAGTAATTTTATGGGTGGGTCTATTTGGAGATTCAAAACCGAATGACGAGTCGCACATTAGTTTTGGCCTATCCATACCATGCTGCCTAAATCTCAACCAAAGGCCGAGTACACCTGCAATGGTACCAATTGTGCCGGTTACTGCGCCCCACAATGCAAGAATTTCAGTTTGAGTCATAACCTTCCTAGAAATTTAACGCCGCAATTTGCGGTGAGCAAAGCGAGTCCGACAACATTGCCTTGTTAAAGCTGTGCTTACCAACAGCATCGAATTACTCGACCGAAATCCCACACCATCGATTTACGATTGACATCAAATCAGCTTCTTGAATCGCATCATTCGACCATCCACTTGCGAATTTAATATCGTTAGAATTAGGTAACTGTTCAGGCGATAACTCTCGAATTCGAATTCTGCTTGGAAGTGCTGCGGCCTCCCCTACAAAAATGGCCTCACGTCTTGTAAGGGCTGATAACATTTTAGTTAAACCGATCAAACTATCAGGCAAGAACCTCGATACATGTTCTTGATCACTCGAATTCGACAATCGAAGAACAATCCAAGAATTACACTGAGAAAGCACAGTACTTTCGACATCAGACGGTCGTTGCGAAATAAGTCCCAACCCTAATCCGTATTTCCGTCCTTCTTTTGCAATGCGTCGAATAGCATCTTGAGCTTCTTTGTATTGTGCCTCACCGTGGTTTGGCACATAGCGGTGCGCCTCTTCACAGATAAACAAAACGGGGTCTTTCTCTCTTTCACCCCGTGTCTGCCAAAGCTTGTATTGAAACAGAAGGCGAGATATTAAAGCGGTTAATGGTCCAGCAACTTCATTTGGCAGGCCAGATATATCTATGATACGAATATCGTTTCCATTTGCCTCACCTACAAACTGCGCCAATATATCCTTAAGTTTTGGAGAGTCAGCTTCACTATATTCTTTTAATAAAAAACTAAGTTGGGGGTTGGAGCGAAGGACTTTGAGTTTTTTAAGTATGTTATCAACTTTATCGCGGCCTGAAGATGCAGCTAGCTTTTCCTGTTTCCCTTCTTTGCGACCTTGCACCTTGTCTATGTGCTTAACAAACTGCGCCAATTTGAAAGGAACGGGCTTGTCTCTATCAAAATTCAAAACCTGATCTTCATTTATACCGTCAGCAAATACGGCTTCTACTCCACCGCTTGGCTCCACACCTACATCTTGCACGTAGCCCGCCTCTAGCAACCTAGAATAAGTAATTGCTTCATAAACAATATTATTTTGAGAGGTAGCTTCGTGTTCTGTCTTACCAATGATCAACGATCTCAATTCATCACTAGACATAAGCCAATAAGGCAACTTCAAAAGATCTGCATCATCTTCCGCTACAGACGCATCATTATACGCTCGGTATACTTTCGCTCTCCCCCCAAAAGCACTAGCGTATTCTCCATGAGGATCAATCATGACAATTCTTGGTTTTAACGTTGCGTTTTCAGGTCGATGGTCTAGAACAGAATGTAAAATTGATGCCACTGTTCCTGATTTCCCTGAACCAGTAGACCCTAATATCGCAAAATGATGTCCAAACAGTTTATCAATATTCGCTCTGCATACTGCATTGTTACCGCCGATGTAATTCCCGATGGGAACCATAGGTGTAATGGCTTCATCTTGAGCATTTGATTCTGCAGCTTTATAAACAGCCTCTAATTCATCATTGAGGCAGATATAGGCACTTTGTAGAGGTAAGGGGTAAGTTTCAACACCACGAGAAAACTCGAGACGAGAATTCTTATTAGACCAGATGCCTTGACCAAACAAGTCTGCCTCTAGGATACGAGCGTCATCCGCTGCGTTGATTAATTGGCTACTGTCATCAGAAATCAAATCGGATCTCATTTTAAGCGAGCGGACAAAAGCAAATAGAAGCTTTCTACCAAAATGCACTTTAATGATACTGCCCATTTGCCCTACAGGATAAACTTGACCATCAACGGCACGAATAAGCTCATTGACATTCTCGTCAACTTCTATACGTAAATTATTACCCGATACCTCTATAATTTTACCTACCTTTAGCTCTTTCCGTGCTTGGAAAATATTATTCATGACGCATCTCCTGTTCTGATGAACTGAGTTAGTCCATCAAAACGCCACCATGTATACTTACTAGTATCTGATTCAGATAAAGGAGTTGTTGAACTATGGTAAATCCCCAATTCACCGGCGACATACACTCTGGAACCAATTTTTGGACAGCTCAGCCAAGCATCTAAAGTCTTGTTAATCACAATCCCATCTTTTGGCGCCTCTTGAATAAAAGCAATAACCGTCGTTTGGTTAGACTCACTTCTTAATGCGCTTTCTATTTCAGCATTAATATGCTCATCACCAAAACTGTAACCACAGGTTATTAATGTATTTTGCTGTCCATTCATTAGGGTTTTTCTTAAACCCAGAAATAAACTGGCAAACGGATCTTTCTGGGTTTCAACGTATTTTGTTGCCTGGGGATAAATCATGATACTTTCAGGGTTTGACAAATATTTAGTTCCATATCGTGCACGTACAAGCCCTAAATTATCATCTCTGTGCCAATCTATCGAACCATGCAATTTATATAGATGGTAAGTGTTTGAATCTATAGCGGAATTTGAAAATTCCTTTTCGGCATTCCAAAAACCTACAGCACCACCTGAAAATCCATCGCATACTACTTTTTTGTGTAGAGCTAAGGCATCTTCGAGTAAAGTATCGTAATTAGTAGTAAAGAATGTCGTTTTTGAACGCCGCTCTAGATTTGACTGGTTAATCAATAATGCTTCTATAAATTCATAATGAGGTTCTATTTCAACAATTGGGTTTGCAGCGTTGCCAACCTCCTCTTTTATTCCGCGCTCAGCATTGGCACAAACATATCCATACCTAACAATCCCTCCAATTGCCTTGATAATTTCTAGATAAAGCAGCTTTAACTGTTCAGAAGTATAACTATTAGCACCAATATATGCAGCTTTGTCCTTAGACCTCTCTGCAATAGCTAGAAGGTCTCCTAAATGGCTCAGGTAGTGTTCAACATGACAGTCATCGGTTAGATCTGCCTTTAAAGATGCCAAAATCTCTTTTTCTTTCGCTCCCGAATGATCTTCGACAATTTCCTCAACACGATTGGTCAATGGATACATTAAAGGTATTTTTGAACCGAAACTTATCCCTGCACCAAAAAGCCAGTTTTGTCTGCTTTGCGAGCTTAAAAACTGCTTTAAGTTTTCCAATCTGTTATCAAATTCTTCCATAAGTTTCTCTTCAATAATTACGCTATCGAATACTCAATCAGGCGCAAATGTGAATGGCTTTAACGCCGCCATAAACGGATGCCGAAGCAACTCGTAGGCAGTCCGGTGGAGGCCGCGCTTTTTGCGGCCGGAACGAGTTTAATGGCCTTGTTAGGCTTTAGCTGCAAGATAATTGGCAACCTCATGGGCATAAAGGAAATAGCCCATTGATAAAGACAAATAGAAAATCTTGTGCCTAGTGACAAATATTTTAATTGCCTCGCTCCATTTAGAAACCCCCTTTAGCTCTTGAGACTTCTCATCCCAGAACGGGTCGTCAGGGTACATGGCAGAATCCATTGGAATTACTACGTGTAGAGCCACATACATTACCGCCAAAGTTGAAAGCATTAAAAATAGGCCGAAGATTACAAAACCTTGAAAATACTCACCCGCTTTCAGCGTGACCATAGATATTGCAAAGACAGCACCACATAAAGTAGTCCATGCGATGGATTTCATTACGTCCTCGACAAATGATTTATCCATAATGTGCTCTGCTAAAAAATCCCTACGTCTCATCATTACTCCTTGTAAGCCTAACGCCCTGTTAAGTAGTGAGGCACGCAATACAAATGCTTCTGCACTACTCCGTAAACACAAAAACCACTGCAAACCAAAAATGCCACGCGTGCCGAATCTGCTTGAACAGTTTGTTATGTTTTACCACAACTGACTCACTCACATGGCAAAGAACTGAATTGCATAAGAAATTGTTTAACTTGTGTCACACGACTTTGTGGAATAATCCGACAAAAGCGATACATACAAAACGTGTAATTCTCGGGAATGTGATTGAAGCAACTTTGATGACTTTCAGCAAGTGATGGCATCCCTTTCAAAACAGCGAAAGACAAAACTCAAATTGCCGAAAACCTCGCTGCCGATTTGCTAATTGAGGAATAGAACCAAAGCGACTTTAAACCAGACCAATTTTCAACACGCAGACGCGATTTCAAATTGAAGCAACTCACGAACCTTGAAGCATATAACCGGTTGAGAAATTCAAGAACTTAGGTCGATAATATTGAATTGCTGAGGCAACTCGAACGAATTGCCAAAGAGACCAAAGAAATAAGCGCCAGAAAACCTTTTATTTCTTCTAAATCAAAGTGAAACATAACATTATAATAATGAGCATGCGCATATTTCTTCCAACACGCCCACTCACCTTTCACTCTTAACTTATTGATAAAATTGAAATTAATCTAATACACAGCATTTTGGCGATGAGCAAAAACAGGCATGCTCGTTATCAACGGTCGCTTGCGCACTATCCACAAAGCCCTGCCATAAGCCACTCAGATAACAGCGTTTTTTACGCCCGGTTTGCTGTACACGCGCATCGCCCGGCTGATAGTGCGCAGGGTGCTGACAAGCTGGCCAATACACTGTAGAAACCATCAGTATTTTCTGCTGCCACGCTACCGCCCGGATCTTGCGGGCGACCGGGCCACTGGACGTTGGCTGGAATGGAAGCGGTTATTGTGCCTGCCGAAAGAAAGAATTCAAATGGAACTTTTGCAGGATGGTGTTTTTGCGTAGCTTTTTGGATAAAAGGCGCCCTGTTACACACTTGTGTGCAGAAAAAGGGCGGTTTGGAGCCGTCTGTTCTGGATCCCCGCCTTCGCGGGGATGACAAAGGAAGGTTCGGGGTAACAAAGGAAGGTTCGGGGTAACAAAGGAAGGTTCGGGGTAACAAAGGAAGGTTCGGGGTAACAAAGGAAGGTTCGGGGTGACGAAAGTGAGGCGCGGTTGATGACAGAAAGACGGGATGAATGACGAAGATATGAAAACGCCCGCGGTTGCGGGCGTTTTGGGGTGGTTTGGAGCCGTCTGTTCTGGATCCCCGTCCCCGCGAGGATGACGTTCCTTCGCGGGGATGACAACAAGAAGACGCGCGGATGACAGAAAGAAAACGCGCTGGAAGGCGGTTAGGCCGCCTCCCCTGCAAAGCCGCGCAGGCCCACTACATGCACATGCTCCTGGTTGCCGTGCACCTTGCGGATCAGCTTGTAGGTGGTGCCTTTTTCCGGGCTGATGTTTTCCGGGGCGGCAATCAGCAGCTGCATGTCCTGGCGCTCGCATAGCTCGAACAGGGTAGCGATGGAGCGGGCATCGAGGCGCGCGGCCTCGTCGAGGAACAGCAAGCGGCAAGGCAGCACGTCGCGGCCGCGCAGGTGGCGGGCTTCTTCTTCCCAGCTTTGCAGCACCATCAGCAGAATGGCCTGGCCGGTACCAATAGCTTCACCGGTGGAGAGGGCGCCGCTTTCGGCCCGCAGCCAGCCGTCGGCACCGCGCTGCACTTCAATGTCCAGCTCCAGGTAGTTGCGGTAGTCGAGCAAGGCCTGGCCCAGCACCTGTGGGCTGCGATCGCCCCGCTCCAGCTCGGGGTTCAGGCGCTGATACAGCTTGCCCATGGCCTCGGAGAAGCTGAGCTCCTTGCTGCTGAACAAGTCCTGATGGCGGCCTTCGGGGTCGCTTAACGCATCCAGCAGGCGCTGATAGGTGTCGCGAATGTTCACGTTCAGGCGCACCCCGGCCACCAGACCAAAGCGAATGTTCTGCAGGCCCTGGTTGAGCTGGCGAATGCGGGTCTGCTCCCGACGAATAATGGTGTTGATCTTGGCGGCCACCTCCACGGACGACAGCGACAGCTGGCCTTCGCGCAGGGTGAGCTCGTCGGCCAGGCGCGCCAGCTCCACTTCCATTTCTTCCAGCGCTTCCACCGGATCGTCGGCGCGAATAATGTCGTGGCGAATGCGCGCCTTGAGGTGACGGAACACCAGAATGTAGAACTGCACCTTTTGCAGGGTGTTGCGGTTGCCCTCGGACAGGCGCAGGGCATCGCGCAGCTCTTCGTCGTGCTCCACCGCCACCCGCAGGGTGCCCAGGGCCTTGTCGGACATGGAGCGCAGCTCGTCGGCATCGAGATAAGCCAGCTCCGGGCGCTTGAGCCGGCGCTCCACATCGTGATCCCGCGCCAGCCGCTCCACTTTCGACCAGTTGGCCTTGTGGGCCACCAGCGCCTTGCGGGCGGCAAAATAGCCCTGGCCGTCTTTGGACAGGCGCTGGCTGAGGGAGTCTATCTCGCGCTTGGTCACCTGGCGCTGGGCCTCGGTCTGGCTGCGCTTGTTGCGGGTCTGCACCAGTTCGTTTTCCACCTCGCGCTTGGCGTTCCGGGCCTTTTGCTCCATGTCGTCGGCAAGCGCAATGCCCAGGGCCGCCAGCTCCTCGCGGAACTCGCCCAGCGTGCGGTTGCGCGCATCGCGGCCGGTAACCAGGGCGGTGCGCGCCTGCAGGGCGTCGCTTACCCGGCCGGAAAGCTGCTCGGCACGCAGGCCGGCCTTGCGGCGGGCTTCTTCCGCCTGGGCCAGCTTGGCCTTGAGGCTGTCGTTCATGGCGGAGCTTTGGCTCAGCAGCTGCTCGGCATCGGCATAGGCCAGGTGCGGCAGCCGTGCCACCAGCTGGTTTAGTGCATAGGTGCGGGCCCGGGCCTCGGTCAGATCGCTTTCGGCCTGCTCGGTGGCGGCTTTCAGGGCGTCAAAACCGGCGGGATCCTGGCGCAGCACCTGCACCTGCTCGGCCAGACGGCCCAGGCGCTGGCCGTGGGCGGCCATAAAGTTGCGGGCCTCGGTGAGTTTGTCGGCATCGGCCTTGGCGCTTTGCAGCCGTTCGGCCACGCCGTCGTCGGCAAGCAGTGAAGCCAGCGGCAGCAGCTTGTGCAACAAACCCTGCTGCTCGCGCAGGCTGTCCACCTTGCTGGCCCACTGAGTGCGCTGCTCGGCAAGCACCGCCCGCTCCTGCTCCAGCTCACTTTGTTGCTCGGCCAGCTCCGCCAGCAATTCTTCCGGGCTGGGGGCAAAGGCCTGTTGCAGGCCGTCACTGACAAAGTCGCTCAGCTGGTGGTAGAGCCGGCTGTGTTTTTGCTGGGCAAAGGCCGCTTCGGCATAACGGGCGCTCTCAGCTTCAAGCTCGTCGCGCAGCTTTTCCACCTGGGCTTCCCGGGCGGCGCGGCCAAACAGCGGCACGGCAGGAAAACGGGAATAACGCAGCTGGCGCTCGCCGTTTTGCACATACACGGCCCGCTCCAGCTCGGTGGCCTGCAGCAGGTCTTCATCAAAGGCGTCGGGGTTGCCCTGAATGAGATACACGTCGGGTGGGCAGCTTTCCAGCGCCTGCAGTTTTTCCAGCGCGGCTTCTGGGTCCGCCACCACAATGGCATTGCGGGCCGGGCCGTAGAGCGCCTCATAGTACGGGGCGTCTTCCACCGCAATGTCGTCATACACCTCGCACAGCAAAGTGCCGCCCAGGTGCTCGCACAAAGACACCAGCTCGGGAGAGGCATCGCTGCCGCCGCTCAGCACACGAATGTGCTGCTCCAGGCGCTGTTTGGCGGCCAGCGCCTGCTGCTTGGTCTGCTCGGCCTGATGCTCGTCGCGCAGGGCCTGCTGCATGGCGGTGGTGATTTCACTGCTGTCGGTGAGCGGCTTGTTCGCCAGCTCCCGCAACCGCTCCAGCGCCTGCTGGGCCTTGTGCCAGGCCGGGGCCTGAACCTTCAATGCTTTAATGCGCGGCGCCAGCTGGCCTTCGGCGGACTGTAGCTGGCGCTGGGCCTCGGCACATTCGGCCAGCTGTTCTTCGGCCTCGGCCTTTTGCTCTTCCACTTCGGCCAGTTGCAGCTCAAGCTCGTCTTCGCTGTGCACGCGGCGGTTGTGGCGGGCAAGCTCTCCTTGCAACTCGCGCACCTTGTGCAGCCGGGCCTCGGCCTGCTCGGCGTCTTTCAGGCTGCGACGAATGCCCTCTTCCCGGCCGAGCAGGCTCTGGTGTTCCCGGCCCTGCTCTATCAGCTGGGTGGCCTTGCCGTAGGCGGCGGCCCGGTCCACCGGGCCGGCCACGGCTTCCAGCAGCGCCAGTGCCTGGTCATACTGGGCCCGGGCGGCTTCGGCCAGACTCAGCTGCTGGCGTTGCTCCAGCACGGTTTGGGTCAGTTCCTGCTCGCGTTGCTGATGGCGCTGCTCTTGTTCTTTCGCCTGCTCGGGCTCAAGCCCGGGCAGCTCGCAGCGGGCGCGCACGTCTTCCAGCGCCTGGCGGGCCTGGCGATACTGAATAGCGCGGGTTTGTTGCGTGTCCAGCGCCTGCTGATAATCCGCCAGCTGGCTCTTCAGGCTGTCTACCTCGGCGTCGGCCTCGGTGCGGGCGTCTTGCGCCTGCTGATGTTCGTCCTGCAGCTCGGCCAGCATTTCTTCCTGAATGGCGAGCTTTTCTTCCAGCTCGTCCAGCTCCAGCTGATAGGCCTGAATTTTCTCATTAAGCTTGACCCCGCTCAGCACCTTGGCCAGATGCTCAGACGCGATATCCAGCTCGTCGGTCAGCATGCGCTCCTTGGCTTGCAGGTGCTCGTATTCATCGGCCAGATAAATCAGCCGGGCCTTTTCCTCGGCCAGAATGCGGCGTTCTTCCGCCAGGGCCTTGCGGGCCGACAGGGCGAGATCCGACAGCCGCTGCTTTTCGGCGCTGTTGCGCACATAGTCGGCGGCGGCGTAGTGGGTGGTTTCGGTGATCAGCTGGCGGAACAGATCCCGCTGGCGCTGGGTTTCGCGAATCGACTCCAGGGTGCGGCGGTTTTCAAAAATCGCCGCCTCCATGTCGGTAAAGGCCTTGCGAATACCGGCGTTTTCCGGCAGCAGATAGTCTTTCAGGCTGCGGCTGATGGTGCTGGAAATACCGCCATAGAGCGACGCCTCAATCAGGCGATAGAACTTCACCCGGTCGCGCTGATCTTTCAGCTTGCGCGGGGTCACGCCCATGTCGAACAAAAAGTTGTGATACTCGCTCACCGTATTGAAACGGGCAAAGCGCAGGCCGGCATTCACGGCGGCGGCCTTCAGCTCGTTGAGCGAGCGCACCTGACCGCGGCCGTCTTGCAGGCGTTGCAGCAGCAGCTCGGTGGGCGCCGCGCCCTTGGCCACTCCCTGCAGGGCAAAGGGCACCATATTGACCTTGTTGTCGCGGTTGGCCACCTGCTCCAGGTGCACGCCAAACCATACCCGCTCCTGTTGTGAGGTGGTCACCTCAATCAGCGAATAGCAGTGGCCCCGTTGCAGCTTGCCATACAGGCCCTTGTCGCGGCTGCCCGACTGGCTGCCCGCTTCGGTGGTGTTGCGAAAGTGCAGCAGGCTGAGATCGGGAATAAGCGCGGCAATAAAGGCCGCCATGGTGGTCGACTTGCCGGCGCCATTGCCACCGGACAGCGTGGTTACCAGCTGGTCCAGATCAAAGGTGCGGGCGAAAAAGCCGTTCCAGTTGACCATGGTCAGGGATTGAAACTTGCCTCGGGTCACACTCACTGCTCGTTCTCCTGCTCGTCCTGGTGTTCATTGGCGGTAGTGTCGGCATGGGTGTCGGTGCCGGCCACGGCTTCGCCTTCCCTGATCATGCGCAGCTGCAGCTCGCGGGGGTCTTCGTCGCTGCGCACGTCGGCGGCAAAACGGAACACCGCTTCGGTAATACGGAATTTGTCCTGGCTGCCCACACTGCTCACCATGCCAATACGCTTGAGCCGGCGAATGGCGCTTTTGAGCTTGTCGGCCAGCTTGCGCTTGTCGAGATCACTGCCTCCGGCGCGCTGGTTCACCATGCGCAGCAGCGCCTGCTCGTTGGACAGGGTCAGAATCTCTTCCTGCAGGTCTTCAACGGAGAACACCCCTTCGTTGATCAGCCGATCCGGGCTCAGGTAGAGGTAGCACAGCACCTTGCCCACCAGCATTTCCAGCTCGGACAGAATGGAGGTGCCCAGCTCACTGGTGGAGCGCGGTCGCAGGTAATAAAAGCCCTCGGGGGCGCGCACCAGCTCGGCCTGGTAACGCTGATAAAAGGCGTCCAGCTCGGCGTAGTATTCCTGCAGCAGCGAATGCTGCTCCAGCTCGTCGGCGGTAATGTGCCGGCCCGCGCGCAGCTGGTTGTCGAGGGCGGGAAACAGCGGGTTGGCAATGGCCTGAACCAGTCTTGAGTCCAGGGCCTGTTCAGTATTGGTCGATAACATGTGCTTGTACCTTGGCCCCGTGGGCATTAATGGGTTGCCAGTCGGGCATGGGCGCGCCCGCGAGTTCGCCGTCGGCATGGCCGAGCTTGACCGCTTCGTCAATCAGCAGGCGCGCAATGTCAAAGTGCTGGTAATAAGGGTAATCGTTCAGGTAATCGCGCAGCACGCCGGCCAGATCCAGCGGCTTGCCGGCGGTGGAAAACACTTCAAGGTGCTGCCGAATGCGCCCAGAGAGCTCGGCGGCCACGTCGGTCATGTCCTGATATTCCAGCTCCACCGGCAGCTCGCCGGTCACTTCCTCGGCGTAGGCGGCCATGGTTTCATCACGCAGCTCCAGCAGCGGCAGGGTCTGGCTCACCCGCAGCCGCCAGTTGTGGTGTTCAAAGTGGCGAATGGACTCGCGCAGCCGCTGGCTGAAGGCACGGTTTTTGTCCATGTCGATGGCGGTGCGTATAAAGCGGTGCACGTGGCGGTCGTAACGGGACCAGAGCTCAATACACTGGCTGCCCCAGTGAATAATGGCATCGAGCCGGGCCTGCAGCTGCTGGCACAATATCGCCACCTCGGCGCCGCGCGGGCTTTGCTGCAACTGCTCTTCAATATTGAGCAGACTTTGTTGCAGGCCGTGGCCGGCCTGGTCGAGGGTGTCTTGCAGTTCGCGCAGGGTCACACCGGTTTCCCGCAGCAGCTGTTCACAGGCGTGAATAGCCTCGTGCCAGTTTTTGTTGAGCAGGGCGGCAATGTTGGCCTTGACCGCGTTTTGCTGCTCATCCATGGTGCGCTGGGTGTCGTCGATGCGCGCCAGCTGCTCGGCCACGGAATATTTGAGCCGGCCTTCCACGTTCTGGGCCCAGCCCTTGTCGTCGGGGTTGGCAGCAATGGCCTCGGCGACCTTGTCCAGCTCCTGGCCGATGTGCTCCAGCAACAGCGACAGCTTGATTTGGCTCACTTCCCGCTGGGCGGCAAAGAACTCCACAATGGCCAGCCCCAGCCGGGTCAGGCGATAGAGGCTTTCCCCCTCACCGCCGTCGCCCTGAAAGCGGCTCAGCAGGCGCTGGCGCACCAGATCGTTAATGGCATTGTTGGCCCGGCTGACCTGAGTGTCGTCGGCCTGCTCAAAACCCTTGCTGACATAGCCAAAGGCGTGGTGCAGCTCGGCCTCGGACAGCTGCGGCTGCTCACCGCCCCGGCCAAAGATATGCGCCGCCAGCAAAAAGGCCAGCCGGTCGGGAGGCAGATGCAGCCCCAGGTTTTCCTCTCTGACCCAGCCGATCCAGTCCGGCAGGGTGCGGGACATTTCCGTCATGGTGTTGCTCTCTTCACTTTGAATGCCGCCCGGTCAGAGGCCCGGCGGCGCGTGTTTTTTGCTATTTGTCACTCCCGCGAAGGCGGGAGTCCATTCCGCAGATCCCGGCGTTGCCTCATTGTTGGGATTCGCTGCGCTCATCGCCAACCTACGGCTTGTTTGTAGGCCCCCATTTATTGGGGCAGCGGTGCAACATGAAGCACCCATGTCCCCGTTAAAACGGGGCCTACAACGCCTTGTGCGCAAAGATATGCATATAACGCCCCAGGTGCATAAAGGGCTCGGTGCGGGAGTGGGCCAGCTCCATCTCAATCATTTCTTCCTCGGTGGGAAAGGGCCCGTGCACGTTCGACATGTAATCGTGAAATACCCGCACGCCACTGCGCCCGGTTATAACAAAGCCGAGCTCACTCAGCCAGCCGTCTACCTTGACAGGCCGACAGGGCCAGCCCGGCGTCAGTTTCTGGCGTCGTTTTCTGACCAGGTTGGCGTGCACGTAATCAAAGTTGCCTTTTACCAGGCTGTGGTAAAGCAGGCCGTCGCGGTTGTAATACATCAGCGACAGGTGGCCGCCGGGTTTTAGCAGCGCATTCAGGCCGGCCAGCAGGCTGGCCTGATCTTCCACCCACTCCAGCACGGCGTGGCACAACACAAGGTCAAATTGGCCGAGATCGGCGACGGTTAACGACTGAATGGGGCCGTGAATAAAATCGAAGTGCGCACTCAGGCCTTTTTCGGCGATCTGCTCGCGCGCCTCATTCAGCATTTCCGCCGACAGGTCACACAACACCACATGGTGGCCCTCGGCGGCCAGGCGCTGAGAGACGGGGCCAAAGCCGCCGCCGGCGTCCAGAATGCGCAGCGGACGCGAAGAAACGGGCAGCCATTCGGCCAGATCCCGCGTCAGCACCCGCAGGCGAATTTGCCCCTTGGTGGTGCCATAGATATTGCGGGAAAAGGTGCGGCTTTTGCCGTCGAAGCTGGTGTTACGCGTCAAAACCGGTGTTTCTTGTGATAAAGAAGAAGGCTATTCTGGCACAACCGCTACGGTTAACAAATGCGAGAGTGCATGCCCTTCCTCTTTTTGGCGAAAAAATGGCTGGGAAGCCTGCTTTTACCCCTGCCCCTGCTGCTTTTTTTGGCGTTGTTTGGTGTAATCCTGCTGCTGATGCGCCATAAACGCAGTGGAATACTCTTGGTTGCACTGTCGTTTCTGGCATTAATGCTGCTCGGCACGCGGCCCGTGGCCAACGCGCTGATGGCTCCGCTGGAAAGCACCTATGCCCCCTTTGAGGCGGGCACCGGACCGGTGGATGACATTATCGTGCTGGGGGCGGCCCAGGTCGCCGATCCGCGCCTGCCGTTGTTAAGCCAGCTGGGCAATGCCGCCCTGGCGCGCATCAGCGAAGGGATCAGGCTGGCTCATGCCCACCCCGAGGCCCGGCTGATTGTCAGCGGCTATGCCGGTGGCGAAGGCCGCTCCAGCGCCGAGCTTTATGGCGAAGTGGCGCAAGCCTTTGGTATTGAGGCCACCCGCATCGTGATGCTGCCCGAGCCCAAGGACACCGCCGAGGAAGCTGCCGCCATCGCGCCACTGATCGCCGGCCGCCGGGCGGTGCTGGTGAGTTCGGCCAGCCACCTCCCCAGAGCCATGTCGCTGTTTGCCGCCGAAGGGGGGCATCCCGTTCCCGCCCCCATAGATCATCAGGCCAGGGAAAGCGCCGGCACCCTGCCGCTTTATACCTATTTGCCGCGGGCCCGCTATCTGGAGCGCAGCGAGCTGGCCTGGCACGAATACCTGGGCCGGTTGTGGATGCGCCTGGGTGGACAATGAGCCGACTTGGTTGAAAAATTACATCAAACTTTGGCCCGCCTCGTGGTTTGGCGCGGGCCGAATCCCTATAATGCCCCCATTTGACTGAAAGGAAACCACTTATGCGACAGACTCTGGTAATGGGTAACTGGAAGCTCAACGGCAGCAAGGCCATGGTGAGCGAGCTGATTTCTGCCCTCAAGGCCCCCGCCGCCGAAAGCGACAAGATAGCCGTGGCGGTATGCCCGCCGGTGCTGTTCCTCGGCCAGGCCGAAGCAGAACTCGCCGGCAGTGTCATCGCCCTGGGCGCCCAGGACGCCGATGTGCACAACAGCGGCGCCTTTACCGGCGAGAACGCCCCGGCCATGTACAAGGAATTCGGCGTGAAATACGTGCTGGTGGGCCACAGCGAGCGCCGCACCCTGCACGGCGAGTCCGATGCGGTGGTGGCCGCCAAGTTCGCCGCCGTGCTCGAGCAGGCGCTGGTGCCGGTGCTGTGCATTGGCGAAACCCTGGAGCAGTTTGAAGCGGGTGAGACTCAAGAAGTGGTTGAACGCCAGCTGCAGGCAGTGATCGATCAGTGTGGCATCGAGGCCCTGGGCCGCAGCGTGATTGCCTATGAGCCGGTATGGGCCATTGGCACCGGCAAAACCGCCACTCCCGAGATTGCGCAGGGTGTGCACAGTGCCATTCGCGCCTTTCTGGCCAAACAGAACGCCAATGTGGCCGCCGGCGTGCAGATTCTGTACGGTGGTTCGGTCAAGGGTGACAGCGCCGCCGGCCTGTTCGCCATGGAAGACATCGACGGTGCCCTGGTGGGCGGCGCGGCGCTGAAGGCCGACGAGTTTGCCGCCATTATTCGCGCCGGCGCATAAGGTTCGAATGTTGTGAATTCGCTGCGCTCATCGCCAACCTACGCCGGTCCTGGTAGGTTGGAATGAGGCACGAATTCCAACATTCTGTGCGCAACGCCTGCATGACGGAATGAAAGCGAGGAACTATATGATCAAACGAATTGGTGTGCTCACCAGCGGCGGTGATGCCCCCGGCATGAACGCCGCCATTCGCGCCGTGGTGCGTGCCGGCCTGCATCACGGGCTGGAGGTGTTTGGCATTCAGAACGGGTATGCGGGGCTGCATCAGGATCAGATAGTTCCCCTCGACCGCCATAGTGTGTCGGACGTGATCACTCGGGGTGGCACCTTTCTGGGCTCGGCCCGCTTTCCCGAATTCAAGGAAGAAGCGGTTCGGGTCGAGGCGGTGCAGAACCTGAAAAAACACGGCATCGATGGCCTGGTGGTGATCGGCGGCGACGGCTCCTACATGGGCGCCATGCGGCTGACCGAGATGGGCTTTCCCTGCATCGGCATTCCCGGCACCATCGACAACGACATTGCCGGCACCGACTACACCATTGGCTTTGATACCGCCCTCAACGTGGCGGTGGAAGCCATTGACCGGCTGCGCGATACCTGCAGCTCGCACAACCGCATTTCGGTGGTGGAGATCATGGGCCGCCACTGTGGCGATCTCACCTCCTCTGCCGCCGTGGCCGGGGGCGCGGAATACGTGATCGTGCCCGAGGTGGCCTTTGATCAGCACGAGCTGATCCAGCAGATCCACGAAGGGGTGGCCAAAGGCAAAAAGCACGCCATTGTGGCCATCTGCGAAAACGTCTGTGACGTCAATCAGCTTGCAAAGGACATTCAGGCCGCCACCGGCCGGGACACCCGCGCCACCATTCTGGGTCACATTCAGCGCGGCGGCACGCCCACGGCGGCGGATCGCATCATGGCCAGCCGCATGGGCGCCCACGCCGTGGAGTTGCTGCTGGAAGGCCTGGGCGGGCGCTGCATGGGGCTGCAGAACAACCATATCGTGCACCACGATATTATCGACTGCATCAAGCACCTGCGCCGTCCGTTCAACGAAGAAATGTATCAGCTGTCGAACACGCTGTTCTGAGTGCTGAGCTCTTCGGCCCTTGGGTAGGTTGGAATGAGCTTCAGCGAATTCCAACACAAAGGCGATTGCGGACTGTTGGGATTCGCTTCGCTCATCACAACCTACCGCTCTGACAGCCTACCGCTGATAGCTTATTTGGTGCCAGCCCACATTATTGATAATACCAGCGCCGATTCGGCTTCTGATTGTCACAGGCAATGGCCATAATGGCCCCATTCCCTTATTTTTGCCGAGCCAACCATGACCCAAGTGGACACTTTCACTCTTGTTCTGGCCGCCCTGGCCTGCTTCACCGGCGCCTATGTGCAGACCGCCATTGGCTTTGGCATGGCGGTGGTGGCCGCCCCCATTCTGTTTTATCTGGATCCCGCCCTGGTACCCGGCCCGCTGATGCTGGTGCTGCTGGTCATGTGCCTAGTGAACGGTTGGCGTTTTCGCAAGGGGTTGGAGCTCAACCTGCTGGCGCCGGCGCTGCTGGCGCGCGTACCCGGCAGTGCCGTGGGGGTATGGCTGCTGATGGTGCTGCCCATCAAGTGGCTGGCGGTGCTGATTGCCATCACCATCATGCTGGGCGTGGTGGTGCGGCTGAAAGACGTGGCCCTGCCCATGACCAAGGCCAATATGGCCCTGGGGGGCTTTCTCTCCGGGGTGATGGGCACCAGCACCACCATAGGCGGCCCGCCCATGGTGCTGGTGATGCACGGCGCCGACATGCACCGCATTCGTGCCAACCTAGCGGGCTTTTTTGTGGTGTCGACCCTGATGTCGGTGGGGGCCCTGACCACGGGTGGTTTTCTGACCCAGGCGCACCTGGAGATGGCCCTGCCCCTGGCCCCCGCCGCCCTGCTGGGCAACTGGGTGGCGGTGCGCAGCCTGCACCTGGTGTCGCGCCCGGTCATGCATTATGGCTCGTTGTCGCTCTGTACCCTTGCCGTGATCGGTATGTTAATCAATACCTTGACCTGAAACTGCGGGCCACCGCCATTGTTAAACGAGGCATAAAGTCCGATAATACCGGCCGTCTTTCTGGATTGCCGAGTGATCATGTCTGAATACCTGCTGCTGTTTGTCGGCACCGTGCTGGTCAACAACTTCGTTCTGGTGAAGTTTCTTGGCCTGTGTCCCTTTATGGGGGTGTCGGGCAAGCTGGAAACTGCCATTGGCATGGGCCTGGCCACCACCTTTGTGCTGACCCTGGCCGCCGCCTGCTCCTATCTGGTGAACCAGTACATACTGATGCCGCTGGATCTGCTCTACCTGCGCACCCTGTCGTTCATTCTGGTGATCGCCGTGGTGGTGCAGTTCACCGAAATGGTGGTGCACAAAACCAGCCCTACCCTGTATCGCCTGCTGGGCATCTTTCTGCCGCTGATCACCACCAACTGCGCCGTGCTGGGGGTGGCCCTGCTCAACATCAACGAGCAGCACAACTTTATGCAGAGCCTGGTGTACGGCTTTGGCGCGGCGCTGGGCTTTTCCCTGGTATTGGTGCTGTTTGCCGCCATGCGCGAGCGCCTGGCCGGTGCCGATGTGCCCGCCCCCTTTCGCGGCCCGGCGCTGGCCATGATCACCGCCGGCCTGATGTCACTGGCCTTTATGGGCTTTACCGGACTGGTCAGGTTCTGAGATGACACACATTCTTATCGCCATTGTTGTGCTGGCGCTGCTGGCACTGATCTTCGGGCTGGTGCTCGGTTTTGCCGCCGTGCGCTTTCGCGTGGAGTCGGATCCCATCGTCGAGCAGCTCGACGAACTGCTGCCGCAAACCCAGTGCGGCCAATGCGGCTATCCCGGCTGCCGTCCCTATGCCGAGGCCGTGGCCAACGGTGACGACATCAACAAATGTGTGCCCGGCGGCGACGCCACCATGCGCAAGATGGCCGACCTCATGGGGGTCGAGCCCCAGGCCATGGGCGAGGAAGCCGCCGAGCCGGTGAAAAAGGTCGCCTTTATTCACGAAGACATGTGCATTGGCTGCACCAAGTGTATTCAGGCCTGCCCGGTGGACGCCATTGTCGGCTCCACCAAGGCGCTGCACACCGTGATTGTCAGTGAGTGTACCGGCTGTGATCTGTGCGTGGATCCCTGCCCCACCGACTGTATTGAAATGGTGCCGGTGAAGGTTACCCCCGACAACTGGAAATGGCAGCTCGAGCCCATTGCCATCAAGCAGGTAAATTAAATGTCGCTGTTAGCGAATCTTCAGGCAGGCAAACTGCACGACTTTCATGGCGGCATTCATCCGCCCGAGCGCAAGGCGCCGGCCAATATCAACCCCATCGTCGACGCCGGCCTGCCCGACGAGCTGGTGCTGCAAATTCGCCAGCATATCGGCCAGCCCGCCCGGCTGCGGGTCAAGGTGGGCTCCCGGGTGCTCAAGGGCGAGCGCCTGACCGACGCCGACAACCCCATGATGATTCCGGTGCATGCCCCCACCTCGGGCACCGTTGTCGCCATTGAGCACCGCCCGTTGTGTCATCCGTCCGGACTGGATGGCGAGTGCGTCATTATCGCCCCCGACGGCAAGGACGAATGGCGCCCGCGCTTTCCCATGAGCGATATCGAGGCCCTCGGCGCCGACGTGCTGCTGGAACGCATTCACGAGGCCGGCATCACCGGCCTGGGCGGCGCCGGCTTTCCGGCCCACGTCAAACTGCGCCCGCGCAAAAAGGCCATTGAAACCCTGATCATCAATGCCGTGGAGTGCGAACCCTATATCAGCGCCGACGACCGGCTGATGCGCGAGCACGCCGGTGACATTCTTCACGGCGTGGCCATTTTGCGCCAGATTGTGCAGCCCGGGCTGACCGTGATTGCGGTGGAAGACAACAAGCCCGAGGCCCTGGACGCGCTGCGTGAAGCCAATACCAGCGAGCAGGTACTGGTGGTGCCCGTGCCCACCAAATACCCCTCTGGCGGTGAAAAGCAGCTGATTGAAATCATTACCGGCCAGCAGGTGCCCCACAACGGCCTGCCCGCCGACATTGGCATTGTGGTGCAGAACGTGGGCACCGCCTTTGCAGTGAAACGCGCGGTGATCGACGACGAGCCGCTGATCCAGCGGGTGGTCACCATTGCCGGCGAATGTTTTGCGGAAAAATGCAACGCCTGGGTACGCATTGGCACCCCGGTGCGCTACCTGCTCAAGCGCTTTGGTTTTACCCCCGGCCCCGAGCCCAGGGTGATCATGGGCGGCCCCATGATGGGCTTTACCCTGCATACCGCCGCCGCCCCGGTGATCAAGGGCAGCAACTGTGTGCTGGCGCCCAGCCAGCATGAGCTGTCGCCGCCGGTGGAAGAGCAGCCCTGTATTCGCTGCAGCCAGTGTGCCGATGCCTGCCCGGCCAGCCTGCTGCCCCAGCAGTTGTACTGGCATGCCAGGGCCAATGAACACGACAAGCTCAACAGCCACAACCTGTTCGACTGTATCGAGTGCGGCGCCTGCGCCTGGGTATGCCCCAGCCAGATCCCGCTGGTGCAGTATTACCGGGTAGCCAAGGCCGACATTCGTCAGGCCCAGCGGGAAGCGGAGCTGGCCGAGCACGCCAAGAAACGCTTTGAGGCCCGCCAGGCCCGGCTGGAACGGGAAAAGGTGGAGCGTCAGGAGCGCCAGCAAAAGGCCGCCGCCGAACGCAAGGCGCGCATGGCCGAACAGGCGGCCGCCGGTGGCGAAGATCCGGTGGCGGCAGCCCTGGCCCGGGTCAAGGCCCGCCAGCAGGCTGAAAGCACCGACGACATGGCCGCCGCCCGCGCCGCCCGCAAGGAAGAAGCCCGTCGCAACCGGGAGCGCAAGGCAGCCGTTGCCGCGTCACCGGCGACCGATGACAAATCCTCTGCGGTAGCCGCTGCTATCGCCCGGGCCAAGGCGCGCAAGGCCGCCCAGACCGACACCGGCAGCGAGGCGCCGGCCAGCGCTGCCGACGACGATAAAAAATCGGCCGTGGCCGCTGCGGTAGCCCGCGCCAAGGCCCGTAAGGCGGCACAGCAGGCCGAGCAAGGCGAACCTGCTGAGGCCGACGCGCCCGCCGACGACAAGAAAGCCGCAGTAGCGGCCGCCATTGCCCGCGCCAAGGCCCGCAAGGCGGCACAGCAGGCCGAGCAAGGCGAACCCGCAGAGGCCGACGCCCCCGCCGACGACAAAAAGGCCGCGGTGGCTGCCGCCGTCGCTCGTGCCAAGGCGCGCAAGGCGGCACAGCAGGCCGAGCAAGGCGAACCCGCAGAGACCGACGCCCCCGTCGACGACAAAAAAGCCGCGGTGGCCGCCGCCGTCGCCCGCGCCAAGGCCCGCAAGGCGGCACAGCAGGCCGAGCAAAATGAACCGGCCGAAGCCGACGCCCCCGTCGACGACAAGAAAGCCGCAGTAGCGGCCGCCATTGCCCGCGCCAAGGCGCGCAAGGCGGCACAGCAGGCCGAGCAAGGCGAACCCGCAGAGACCGACGCCCCCGTCGACGACAAAAAAGCCGCGGTGGCCGCCGCCGTCGCTCGCGCCAAGGCCCGCAAGGCGGCACAGCAGGCCGAGCAAGGCGAACCCGCAGAGGCCGACGCCCCCGTCGTCGACAAGAAAGCCGCAGTAGCGGCCGCCAAGGCGCGCAAAGCCGCCAAGGAATCAGAGCAGGTCGAGGGCAAGGACGCGCCCGCCGATGACGACAAAAAGGCCGCCATTCGTGCCGCCGTGGCCAAGGCCAAGGCGCGACGTGCCGCGGCGTCCAACCAATCAGAACCGGAAGACGAGTCCTAATGGGTTTTCACATCAGCAGTTCACCCCATGATCACGCCCCCCTCAGCACCAATGCGCTGATGCGCCGGGTTTGCTACTGCCTGCTGCCGGGCATTGCCGTGCAGTGGTGGTTTTTTGGCTGGGGCAGCCTGGTGCAGATTGCCCTGGCCGTGCTCACCGCCTACGCCGCCGAGGGCCTGGTGCTCAAGCTGCGTCAGCGTCCCCTGGGCATTTTACGCGACAACTCGGCCCTGCTTACCGCCCTGCTTATCGGCATTGCCATTCCGCCGCTGGCCCCCTGGTGGCTGGTGGTGATCGGCACCGCCTTTGGCATTATCGTGGCCAAGCAGCTTTATGGTGGTCTGGGCCAGAACCTGTTCAACCCGGCCATGGTGGCCTATGTGCTGTTGCTGGTGTCGTTTCCGTTGCCCATGACCAGCTGGCTACCGCCGCTGGAGCTGCAGCAATATCCGCCGGGGCTGGCCGACAGCCTGTCGGCCATTTTTACCGGCTTTACCCTGGATGGCTTCAGCCCCCATCAACTGCGGGAGCTGGCAGATGGCACCACCATGGCCACCCCCCTCGACACCCTGAAAACCGGCTTTACCCAGGGGCATACCGCCGGCGAGATGCTGCAGCAGCCCATTTTTGGCGGCCTGGCCGGCATCGGCTGGCAATGGGTTAACCTGGCCTACCTGGCCGGCGGCCTGGCCCTGCTGCGCCTGCGGCTCATCAGCTGGCCCATTCCGGTGGCCATGCTGGGAACCCTGGCGGTGCTCAGCCTGCTGGGCTTTATGATCTCGCCCGACACCACCGCCGGCCCGCTGATGCAGCTGTTTTCCGGCGCCACCATGCTGGGGGCCTTCTTTATCGCCACCGATCCGGTGTCGGCGTCCACCACCTTCAAGGGCCGGTTGGTTTACGGCGCCTTGATTGGCCTGCTGGTGTACCTCATTCGCACCTTTGGCGGCTATCCCGACGCCATCGCCTTTGCGGTGCTGCTGGCCAACCTGACGGTGCCGATGATCGACAGCCTGACCAAACCCGCCACCTACGGAGTCCGCCGCTGATGCTGGAGACGATGCGCAAAAACGGCCTGGTGCTGGCCGCCTTCGCCCTGGTGTGTACCGCCCTGGTGGCGGTGACCAACAGCCTGACCCGCAACACCATTATCGAGCAGGAGCAGGCCCAGCTGCTGGCGGTGCTGAATGAGCTGCTGCCGGAACATACCCACGACGAGCCGTTGTATGAACATTGCGTGCTGGTGGAAAGCACGCAATACCTGGGCAGCGCCTCTCCTCTGCCGGCGTTTACCGCCGTCAAGGACGGCGAAGTGCAGGGCCATGCCATTGAGGCCATTGCCCCCGACGGTTACAGTGGTGAAATCAAGCTGGTGGTGGGCGTGAACGCCGACGGCACCCTTTCCGGTGTGCGCGTGCTCAACCACAACGAAACCCCGGGTCTGGGCGACAAAATCGAGCTGAAAAAGTCAGACTGGCTGCTCGACTTTGACGGCAAGCAGCTGAACGGCGCCGAGGACCCACGCTGGGCGGTGCGCAACGACGGCGGCCAGTTCGACGCCTTTACCGGCGCCACCATTACCCCCCGGGCCGTGGTAGGCGCGGTGCGCAGAGTGCTGCTGCTGGTGAATGAACAGCCCGGCCTGCTGAGCGAGGCGCCTCGCTGCGGAGAACAGATATGAACGAGCAACACAAAGACATTATTCGCCAAGGCCTGTGGGGCAACAACCCGGCACTGGTGCAAATCCTCGGGTTATGCCCGGTGCTGGCGGTGACCAACACCCTGACCAACGCCCTGGGGCTTGGCATTGCCACCCTGCTGGTACTGGTGGGCTCCAACCTCAGCGTGTCACTGGTGCGCCAGTGGGTGCCGAGCGAGGTGCGCATTCCCATCTATGTGATGATTATTGCCAGCCTGGTGACCTGTGTGCAGTTGCTGATGAACGCCTTTACCTATGGCCTGTATCAGTCGCTGGGTATCTTTATTCCGCTGATCGTCACCAACTGCGTGATCATCGGCCGGGCCGAAGCCTTTGCTTCAAAAAACAGTGCCCCCCTGGCGGCGCTGGACGGCCTGATGATGGGCCTTGGCTTTACCGCCGTGTTGCTGGTGCTGGGCGGCCTGCGCGAACTGCTGGGCATGGGCACCCTGTTTGACGGCGCCGAGCTGCTGCTGGGCGACTGGGCCGCAGGCTTGCGTATGGACGTGCTGCACCTGGACAACGGCTTTTTGCTGGCCATTCTGCCCCCGGGCGCCTTTATTGGCCTCGGCCTGCTGATCGCCGCCAAAAACTGGCTCGACGGCCGGCTGGCGGCCCGCCGCGCTCCCGCCCCCAAGGCCGAAGTCACCCGAGCACGAGTAACCTCACTATGAACATGGAAAAACGCCGGCAAATTCTGGAGCGGCTGCGGGCGGAAAACCCGCACCCGACCACCGAGCTCAACTTTAACAACCCCTTTGAACTGCTGATTGCGGTGCTGCTCTCGGCCCAAGCCACCGATGTGAGCGTAAACAAGGCCACCATTGGGCTGTTTGCCGCCGGCCCCACCCCGGCGGCCATGCTGGCCCTGGGCGTGGACGGGGTGAAGGCGCATATCAAGACCATCGGCCTGTTCAATTCCAAGGCCGAAAACGTCATCAAGACCTGTGCCATACTGCTGGACAAGCACGGCGGCGAGGTGCCGGAAAATCGCGAAGCCCTGGAAGCCCTGCCCGGCGTGGGCCGCAAAACCGCCAACGTGGTGCTCAACACCGCCTTTGGCTGGCCCACCATTGCCGTGGACACCCATATTTTCCGGCTGGCCAACCGCACCCGCTTTGCCCCCGGCAAGAACGTGGACGAAGTGGAGCAAAAACTGCTGAGATGGGTGCCCGCCGAGTTCAAACTCGACGTGCACCACTGGTTTATTCTGCACGGCCGTTATGTCTGCACCGCACGCAAGCCCCGCTGTGGTGCCTGCGTGATCGAGGATTTGTGCGAATTCAAGGACAAGCAATACCCGGCGGGAGAATAAGCGCGCCCCGGCGTGCCCTTTTACATTAACCGAACAATAACGGGAGCAATGATCATGCGTATTCTGCACACCATGCTGCGAGTGGGTAACCTGGACAAGTCCATCGCCTTTTATACCGACATCATGGGCATGAAACTGCTGCGCACCAGCGAAAACACCGAATATGAATACACCCTGGCCTTTGTCGGCTACGGCGACGAGAAAGACGAAGCGGTACTGGAGCTGACCTACAACTGGGGCACCGAACACTACGATCTGGGCAACGCCTACGGTCATATCGCCATTGAGGCGGAAGACATTGTCGGCATGTGCGAGCAGATCCGCGCCGCCGGCGGCAAGGTTACCCGCGAGCCGGGCCCGGTCAAGGGCGGCACTACCGTGATTGCCTTTGTGGAAGACCCGGATGGCTACAAGATCGAACTGATCGCCAAAAAGGACGCCGGCCAGGGGCTCGGGGAATAACCCCAGCTGTCAGCTTTAAACCGAACGAAGGGCCTGCAGGCACAATACCGTGCCTGCAGGCCTTTTTGTTGTCATTCCGGCCTCCGAGGGCTGTAGGTTGGCAATGAGCGCAGCGAATTCCAACATTTCACAGCCGCCTTCGTGTTGCGATTCGCTACGCTCATCACAACCTACTTCTGACCGCTTACAGCTCCCCGAAGGGGTTCAGCGCATGGGCAGTTCGACATCCTCAAACAGCTTTTCGATGTCGTCGGGGGATTTCAGGGTAATGGCCTTGTCGACCCGCTCCCGGGTCAGGTGGGGAGCAAAGCGTTCCATAAAGTCGTACATGTAGCTGCGCAGGAAGGTGCCCTTGCGAAAACCGATTTTGGTGGTGCTGGGGGCGAACAGGTGACCGGCGTCGATGGCCACCAGATCGCTGTCTTCCTTCGGATCTACCGCCATGCTGGCGAGCACGCCGATGCCAATCCCCAGGCGCACATAGGTCTTGATCACATCGGCGTCGGTGGCGGTAAACACTACCCGCGGCTCGTAGCCGGCCCGATTAAAGGCCACATCGAGCTGGGAACGACCGGTAAAACCAAACACATAGGTTACCAGCGGAAAGCCGGCAATGTCGGCGATACTGGGCTTGCTGATGGTGGCCAGGGGATGATCCTTGGGCACCAGAATGCAGCGGTTCCAGTGGTAACAGGGCAGCATGATCAAGTCCTGATACAAATGCATGGCCTCGGTGGCGATGGCAAAGTCGGAGGAGCCCTTGGACACCGACTCGCTGATCTGCACCGGTGTGCCCTGATGCATGTGCAGCGACACCCTGGGGTAGCGTTCAATAAAGCCCTTGATCACCTCGGGCAGGGCATAACGGGCCTGGGTATGGGTGGTGGAAATATTGAGCGAGCCCTGATCCGGGTGGGTGTGCTGGCTGGCCACGGCCTTGATGCTTTCCACCTTGCCGAGGATCTCGCCGGCGATACGAATAATATCACGACCGGCCGGGGTGATTTGGGTCAGGTGCTTGCCGCTGCGTTCAAATACCTGAATGCCCAGCTCGTCTTCAAGCATGCGCACCTGCTTGCTGATACCGGGCTGGGAGGTGTAAAGGCTCTCGGCGGTGGCGGAAACATTGAGATTATGGTTGGCAACTTCGACGATGTAGCGCAACTGCTGAAGTTTCATGGTGGTCCAGATTCTTGGTGACTTGTGTAAATACTATCAGACCTTGGCAAAAGATCCTCTGCATTGGTGTCGTTCGGGAATATTAATGCGGTGCTAACGAACTGAATCAACTCCGTTTATTAACGGACGGCGTTAGCCAAAGCCTCACCAGTGGGGTAACATTTCCATTCACGCTGACTCATTTTAAGCGAGCCGTTTGCCGATGATCCTGACTCTGGTACTGATAACCATAGGCGCCCTGCTGTTTCTTGTGATCGTGTACAACATACTGCAGCAATACCGCCAGAAGCAGACGGCGGAAAAGCGCAGCCTGCTGCTGCGAAACAGCCAGATTATCAGTGAAACCGAGGAGCTGTTGCTCAATGCCGGCCAGCTGCCCTTCAGCCGGGCCCTGGTTCTGTTGTTGTACCAGCGCATCCACCATTGCCTGCGCGCCATGGCCGAGGCCGACCCGGGCAACGCCCAGTATCAGGCCCGCCTGAACAGCGTGCGCCAGCAGCTGACCGAGGCAAAGGAGAATTACCCGCCGGTGCAGGGCTCTTTCAAGCAGCCCGACTCGGATCAGCAGGCCCTGCACATGCTCAAACTGGTCAAGCGCCTGCGCCACGTGGTGAGGCTGGAGCACAACAGGGGCAAGGTAGGCACCCAGGCCTTTGTGCTGGAAGACCGCCGGCTGGAACTGCTGCAACTCAAGATTAACCTCTCCAACCTGCTCAAACGCATTCGCATGGCCATCGGCAATCGCGAGACCGCCCTCGCCCGGCAGATGCTGGAAAAGGGTCAGAAGATACTGCGGGATCTGCCCGACAAGGACGAACAGCTGATGCAGGTAGAAGAAACCCTGCAGGAATGGCTGAGGGATCTCGACACCAAACAACTCCAGGCGGTTCAGCAAAAGGAAGAGCAGGAAAACGAAAAGTCCGAGCTCGACATGCTGTTTGAGCCCAAACGCAAATGGTAAGCCCCATGCCTTCCCTCCATGCCCTGCTGGGCAATACCGACGCCTTCTTTGCCGAGCTGGCCAACGGCCTGGCCGACCATGGCCTGCCCGCAACCCTGGGCCCCATGGATCACCTCTGCTACCGCGCCGCCAGCAATGACGAATATATCAGTCTGAAAGACGGGTTATCGGCCCATGGCCAAGTGCTGGTGGAAGGCATGATCGGCGGTCGGCCCATTATCACCTATGCCCTGCACCGGCCGCTGGCCAGCCCCTTTGGCCCCGTACCCTGCCTGGAGCTGGCCGCCCCCAAAGCGGGTAAACGCCACTCAACCGGACTGGAACACGGGGAAATCGTGGTGCCCAGCCTCACCGCCCTGCTTGAAACCTACCCGCAGGTGCCCTTTGAGCAAAAGGGCCTGCCCGATGAGCTCACCCTTTCCCTGCCTCCGTTGCAGGTTAAGTTTCACCGCCGGTCTCTGGCCGACACCATTGCCCATGAAATAACCAACGGGCTGGTAGTGCCCGTGCCGAGTGGATATTTTCAGCGGCAGACGCATAAAGGGTGAGACATATATGTATGTTGGCATAACTAATCGGTTGGCAATCAACGATGTGAATTCCGCCACCAAGGAGCCTGCGGCAGGCTGACATTCGCCAAGGCTCATTCCAGGCTACTGAAGCGTACTGGCCATCTCTCGCCGTTCATGGCCCCTCAGCCGCCAGGCCAGGGCGCCGGTCACCGTCATGACCGCAATCAGGCCAAGGGTGACGCCGGGCAAGCCCGCCGCCAGCCAAAAGGGATAGAGATAAAGACCGCCCAGGCTGGCACCGGCGTAGTAAAACACCAGATAAAGGGAGGATGCCAGCGCCCTGTCCTGAGTCACGCTGCGCCCTACCCAGCTGCTGGCACAGGCATGAGACAGGAAAAAGGCAAAGCTGTCTATCAGCAGCGAAGCGATGATCACCGGCAACCGTTCGCTGAGCAGGCCCAGGCTGCCCAGCGCCATGATGCCGATGGCCCCCAGCAGGGTATTGCACAAACCAAACCTGCGAACCAGAACACCGCTTACGCCGGACGCCAGGGTGCCGGTCAGGTAGGTCAGAAACAGCAACCCCAGGGCCGCCGGCGCCAGGGCAATGGGCGGTGCCGACAAGTGAAAGGCCACATAGGTGTACTGATTGAGGAACACCATAAAATTGAGCCCGCCCACCAGATATACCGGCCACAGCAGGGGGTTTCGCACATGCGCCAGCAGGGCGGCACTACCCTGCCCCTTTGGTGCCGGCACAAAGCAACGGGACGGGGGCAACAGCCGGGGCAACAGTCCCCACAACAGCAGGCTGATGCCGCTCAGCAACAAAAAGCTGGCCTGCCAGTGCCCGGCCAGCTCGGCCACCAGCCCGCCAAACACCCGCCCGGCAATGCCGCCGAGGGAGTTGGCGGCAATGTAAATGCCAATGCTGGTCACCAGCGCCCTGGGGGTAAATTCTTCCCCCATGTAGGCCACCGCCGTGGCCGGCAGGCCCGCCAGAAAAAATCCCTGCAATCCACGCAACAACACCAGGCTGACAAATCCCGGCGCCCAGGCCAGGCTCAACCCCAGCAACAGGGCCACTAGCAGGGTACCCAGCATCACGCGACGGCGACCCAGGCGGTCGGCGATGCGCGCCCAGAACAACAGGCCTGCCGCCAGTCCCAGGGTAGACGCCGACAGTGCCCAGCCAGCCCCCAGCGCCGACAGCGAAAAGTCCCGCGCCAGCCAGGGCAGCAATGGCTGGGCCACGTAGAGGTTGACGAACACCAGCACCGAGCCCAGTCCCAGGGCCAGGGTGGCGCGCCACCAGAGGGTGGTATTCAGATCGGTCATGGCAGGGCTCCGGGAAAATTCCTGTATTGACCTTACGCCGAAGCAGAAAATAAGTTAAATACATTAAAATTATTAATTTCATAAGGTCACGTTATGATTGATCCGCGCTGGTTGCGTCAGTTTGCCGCCGTGGCCCACACCGGCAACATCACGCGGGCCGCCGAGCAGCTGCACCTGGCTCAGCCGGCGGTCACCATGACCATCAAGAAGCTGGAGCACCAGCTGGGACTGACCCTGTTTGAACGCCGTCAGGGCCGGCTTCACCTCACCACCGAAGGCGAGCGCCTGCACGAGCATGCCGAGCGTATTCTGGGCGCCCTGGCACTGGCCGAGCAGGATATGACGGCGCTGCATGATCTCAACGCCGGTGAAGTGACCATTGGCATTCCCAGCATGCTGGGCACGTTTTATTTTCCACCACTGCTAATGGCCTTTAAGCATCGCTATGCGGGGCTGAACATTGTGGTTGAAGAAGCCGGCACCCAGAGCCTGCAGGCAAAGTTGCTGACCGGTCGGCTCGGGCTCGGTATTGCGCTGACGGCAGATCTGCCCGCCGGCCTGTGCAGCCAGCCCCTGCTGCGGGAAGAAATGGTGGCGGTGGTGGCGAAGGATCACCCCTTTGCCCGGCGCCAACGCCTTGCCCTCGATGATTTTTTGCAGGAGGAGCTGGCGTTGTTTCATCACGGCTTTCACCACCGGGAATACATTGACGACATGGCCCGACAGCGCAATATTCGGCCACGCATCGGCTTTGAGAGCAACCTGATCCCCCTGCTCAAGGCGGTGGTGCGACAGGGCTTTGCGGTGACCTCGTTTTTGCGCATGGCGGTGGAAAACGACGATGATCTGGTGCCCATCTCCTTTGAAACGCCCTATTTTCTCGACCTGTGTCTGGCCTGGCCCGCCGAGCGGCAACTGTCCCGGGCCGAGCAGGCCTTTATCGACTTTATGCGCGAGCAGCCCGCGCACCTTTACAGCCAAGGCGAAGATTCGTTATAACATAACAAATTTAGCCTACCGGAGAATCGAATGAATCTTAAACCCCTGGCCGTTGCCGTACTGCCCCTTACCCTGGCCGCCAACACCCAGCTGGGTGTGCACGAGCATGGCTTTGGCCAACTCAACCTGGCTCAGGACCGCAATCACCTGGTGCTGGAGCTGTTTGCCCCCGCCGCCGACATTGTGGGTTTTGAACATAATCCCACTACCAGCGAAGACAAGGCCGCCTTTGATCACGCCATAAACAAGGCCCGGGATGGCGCCGCGCTGTTCAGCCTGACCCCCACCGCCGGCTGCACCCTGACCGACGTCGCCCATGCCAACGGCGATGAACACCACCACGACGACCATGCCGACCATGCCGACCATGCCGACCATGCCGACCATGCCGACCATGATGGCGAACACAAGCATCACCATGATGATGAGCATGACCATCATCACGATGACAAACACGACCATGATGATGAACATGATGGCGAACATGGCCACAAGGACATCAGCCTGAGTTATCACTACCAGTGCAGCCAGCCCGATGCGCTGTCCGGCATCGAGGTAAGCCTGTTTGAACAGTTCCCCAGCTTTACCCGCATTGAGCTGCAGGGCATTCTGCCAACCGGTCAGGTGGCCGCCACCCTGACCCCGGACCAAGCCCAGGCCAGCTGGTAACATGACTCCGTTGATCGCCATTCGCAATCTGTATTTCGCCTGGCCCGGCCAGCCCGCCCTGCTCAATATTGGCGAGCTGACCCTGGCGCCGGGCGAACGGCTCTTTATCAAGGGCCCAAGCGGCAGCGGCAAGAGCACCCTGCTTGGCCTGCTGGCGGGCATTCACGCCGCCCCCCGCGGATCGCTGCACATTCTCGAGCAGGATCTGGGTGCCCTGTCGGCACACAAGCGGGACCGTTTTCGGGCCGATCACCTGGGTTATATCTTTCAGCAGTTCAACCTGCTGCCCTTTCTCTCTGTAGTGGAAAACGTGACCGCCGCGCTGACCTTTTCACGGTACAAGCGCCGGCGGCTGACCGCCCCCGCCGAGCAGGAAGCCAAACGCCTGCTCGCGGCCCTGCAACTGCCCGACGCGCTGTGGCAACAGCCGGTGCATCAGCTCAGCATCGGCCAGCAGCAGCGGGTGGCCGCCGCCCGGGCCCTGATCGGTCGCCCCGAGCTGGTCATTGCCGATGAGCCCACCTCGGCGCTGGACGCCGACAGTCGCGCCGCCTTTATGGCGCTGCTGTTTGCCGAATGCGACCATCAGGGCAGCGGCCTGGTGTTTGTCAGCCACGATACCGGCCTGGAGCCGTTGTTTTCCCGAGTGGAATCCCTCAAGGCACTGAACGGAGCAACCTCATGCTGAGCCTGGCCTTTAAAAGTTTGTGGTCACGCCGGCTGACCGCCGGCCTGACGGTGCTGGCCATTGCCATCAGCGTGCTGCTGCTGGTGGGCGTCAACAAGGTGCGCACCGAGCTGAAAGACAGCTTTGCCCGCACCATTTCGGGCACCGATCTGATCGTGGGCGCCCGCTCCGGGCAGATAAACCTGTTGCTGTATTCGGTGTTTCGCATCGGCAACCCCACCAACAACATCAGCTGGGAGTCCTACCAGCGCATTCGCCAGCAAAAGGGCGTGGCCTGGACGGTACCGCTGTCGTTGGGCGACTCCCACCAGGGTTACCGGGTGCTGGGAACCAGTGAAGACTATTTTCGTCATTACGCCTATGGCCGGCAGCAATCCCTTGAGCTCGCCAACGGACGCCCCTTTACCGACACCTTTGAGGCGGTGATCGGTGCCGAGGTGGCACGACAGCTCGGCTACCAACTGGGCGACGAGCTGATCATCGCCCACGGCGCCGGCAACACCTCGTTCAGCCTGCACGACGATCTGCCCTTTACCCTGGTGGGCATTCTCGCTCCCACCGGCACGCCGGTAGACAGAACCGTGCATATTCGCCTGGATGGGCTCGAAGCCATTCACCTGGGGTGGCAAAGTGGCCGCCAGACGCAACAACTGACCCCGACCGAGGCCCGCCAGGCCAGCCTTGAACCCGAAGCCCTCACCGCCTTTCTGGTGGGGCTGGAAAACCGGGTGCTGGCCTTTGGCCTGCAGCGCAGCATCAACAATTACCGGGCCGAGCCGCTGTCGGCCATTCTGCCCGGCGCCGCCCTGCATGAGTTGTGGAGCATGATGAGCCTGGCGGAGCAGGCCATTGCCTTTATTGCCCTGTTTGTGGTGGTGGCCGGCCTGCTGGGCATGCTCACCACCCTGCTGGCCGGGCTCTCTGCCCGGCGCCGGGAACTGGCCATTTTGCGCGCCCTGGGTGCCGGGCCACGACATCTGTTTGCCCTGCTCACCCTGGAGGCAGCCCTGCTTACCCTGCTTGGCATTGGCCTGGGACTGTTGATACTCTACGGCATTCTGCTGGCGGCCGCGCCCCTGCTGCAGGCCCATTACGGGCTGCTGCTGACGCCGGGGCTGCCAACCATGGATGAGTGGCGCCTGCTGGCGGCCATCTGGGGAGCGGGCATAATTACCGGCCTGCTGCCGGCGGCCCAGGCCTTTCGCTATTCCCTTAACGACGGTATGAGTATCAAGCAGTGAAACTGACACACGCACTGATGGGGCTGGCACTGCTGGCCGGCCCCGCCCTGGCCGATGACTACCAGCTGACCGAGTGGGATGATCTGATCCCGCTGGAAGAGCAGCTGAACCCGCCCCCCTTTCCCGAGGTGGATCACGACGACGAACTCGCCATTCCCCTTCAGCCGGTGGGCAAGGTGGTGCCGGCACTCAATGGCAAAAAGATTCGGTTACCCGGTTTTGTGGTGCCGCTGGAAGGCGACAGCGAAAAGATCACCCAGTTCTTTCTGGTGCCCTATTTCGGCGCCTGCATTCATGTGCCGCCACCGCCCACCAACCAGATTGTCTACGTCAACTATCCCAAGGGCGCCAAAGTGGACGACCTGTGGGATGCGGTCTGGGTAACCGGCACCCTGAGCACGGTAAGTGCCAGCCATGACATTGCCGACGCCGCCTATTCGCTGGAAGGCGTCACCGTCGAACCCTACGATCTGTAAAGACACCGGGCGCCTGCCGCCCGGTGCTTTGCCATATCAATTTCGTTCAATATTTCCCTGTAGCACTCCTGCACACTGGCCCGGCTTTCAACCAGTATGCAAGGAGTATCCATGACCCTTTCCCTGATTTGGCCCATGTCGCTGTTCGCACTGGCCGCCTCCATCTCCCCCGGTCCCGTCAATCTGCTGTGTCTGAGCAGCGGCCTGCATCAGCCGTTAGCACGCGGGCTGCTCCTGGTTACCGGCGCCACCCTGGGGTTCGTGGTACTGTTTCTGGCCATTGGGCTGGGGTTGCATGGTGTGTTGCAGGAACAGCCAGGCCTGATGCAGTGGCTGCACTGGGCCGGTGTCGGCTTTCTGCTTTACATGAGCATTAGGCTGGCTACCGCTTCAAGTAGCCTGCCCGCCAGCGATGCCAGGGTGGCCCCGGGCTTGCTGACAGGAGCCCTGATGCAATGGCTCAATCCCAAGGCCTGGCTGGCATCGGCTTCCGGCATCACCGTTTATACCGATGGCAGCCTGGCGCAAACCGGACTGTTCGCCCTGCTCTATCTGCCTATCTGCTGGTGTTCGCTGATGTGCTGGCTGTGGCTGGGCAGCGGCCTGCGCCGCCATATCTCCAGCGCCCGCTGGCTGACCGTGCTGAACCGGCTGATGGCCCTGATGCTGGCCGCCAGTGGCCTCTACTTGCTGCGATACTGAGCCGGCGTGGCGGCCACCAGTCGCTTGAAGGTACGCTGAAAATGCGCCTGATCGGAAAACCCCATATTGAGTGCCACCTCGGCGATAGGCACACCCGCCTTCAGTTGCCGCTGGCCATGCTGGACCCGTCGGTTGAGCAGGTAGGCATGGGGCGTAATGCCAAAGTGCTGCCTGAATACACGCACCAGATGGCCGGCGCTGTAGCCGCACTGGCTGCACAGCTCATCGAGTGACACCTCTTCAAGGCTGTGGGCGTCAAGGTAATCGGCCAACTGGCGCAGCCTTTTCGGCACCGGCGCCGGATACGGCACCGAATGTCCTGCCAGATGCTGCATCAGGCTTTCCAGATATTCCACCAGCGCCGTCTGCTTTTGCAGCAACGGCAGCCGGGGGGCCTGCAGACAGGCGGTATCCACATACATCATGTAGTAGGCCCAGGGCTTGCCCTCAACGGGATTACAGGCATGCACCCAGTCCGGGTTCATCAATACCAGATTGCCGGCAGCGACACGGTAGCGGGCCTGGCGATACAAAAAGCTGCTTTCACCTGCAGTAATGGCACCCAGGGACCATTGGGGGTGACTGTGAGCCGCGTAACCGACAGCGCGCCCGTCATCGCTACGGCGCAGCTCTACCTGCGGCATGCGCGCATCCCGCCAGAATACGGGCGTGCTCAAGGCTGCCATCGCGCCTCTTGCACCAGGCTGGCCACCAGTTCGGCCGCCGGCATGGCCCTCGCCCGCGCCGCCCCCTGACCCGCCCAGTGGGCGGCGAAGTCATGGCAGCCCCGGACCACGGCGGCGCCATGCAGCCGCTTGGCCGCGTCATAGGCCACCGGGTAGTCGGGCGGAGCTGGCGCCCCGGCCGCTTCCGCATAGCGGATAAAGCGGTTAGCCAGCCCTCGCGCCGGACGACCGGAAAGGGTGCGGGTCAGCCGGGTCTGGTCCTCGCTGGCCTCGAGCAATTGCCGCCGGTAGGCGGCACTGGCCGCCGATTCCGGGCAGGCCACAAAGGCGGTACCCAGCTGCACCGCCGCGGCGCCCAAGGCCAACATGCTTTGCATGTCCTGGCCATCCATGATGCCGCCGGCGGCGATCACCGGCCCACGACATTTCTCAGCCAGCAAGGCCACCAGCTCGGCGGTCGTCCATTGCGAGTCGGGGGCATCGGGGTCAAAAATGCCCCTGTGCCCGCCAGCCTCTATGCCCTGGGCCACAATGCCGTGAATGCCGGCGGCATCAATTTGCCGGGCTTCTTCCAGACTGGTGGCACTGGCCAGGGTGATCACCCCGGCATCGTGCAGCCGGTCGAGCAGTTGCGCAGCGGGCAGGCCGAAGTGAAAACTCACCACGGCCGGACGCAACTCCACCAGCAAATCCTGCATGGGCCGGTTGTGATTGAAACTGGTATAAATTTCTTCCAGCCGGGCCGGCGGCTCTATACCCTGCTCGGCAAAAAGCGGCGTCAAATACGCCAGCCAGTCGGCTTCGAGTGACGCATTGCGGCGGGCCGGCGCATGGCAGAAGACATTCACGTTGAATGGCCTGTCGGTAAGCCGTTGCGTCTGTTCAATCTGGCGACGGGCCTCACTCACCGAGCTGGCACCGATACCGAGGGAGCCGAGACCACCGGCGTTGGACACGGCGGCGGCAAGCTCGGGCGTGGACACCCCCGCCATCGGGGCCTGAATTAGGGGGTAAGGTATTCCAAGCTGGTGCACAAGCGCGTGGCGTGGTGACATGGGCCTTCCTTTTCCGTCTCGATATGGGGCTTGTTCACCCTATAGCGCCCCACCATGAAAGACAATGGCATTCGAATCTCAAACCAAACATCCCTGCCCCGGCTTGCCCTTGGGTAATTACAGCGCCTTTAACATCCAGACGTCGCAGCCACCGTGTTCAGAGGCCAGCAGCGGCTGATCGAGGTGACGAAAACCCAACCGTTCATAAAGGCCAATGGCGTCGGTCATGCTGCTCAGGGTGTCGAGATAACAGGACGAAAACCCCCGCTCCCGGGCAAAGTCCAGACAGGCTTCGGCGAGCCGCCGGCCAATGCCGTGGCCCCGGGCCTCGGGCAGCAAGAACAGTTTTTTCAGCTCGCAGATTTTCGAGTCGTTTCCCAGCGGCGCCAGTCCGGCACCGCCCACCACTCGACCGTTCATCTCCGCCACCAGGTAGCGGCTGTTGCGCTCGGCGGTGTAATGCCGGCTCATGCACTGCACTTCCGCGTCCCCGGGGCCGAACCCTTCGCCCACGGCGCCGAATTCGGCGCCCACGGTGCGAATGATTTGGGCAATGGCAGTATCCTGGTGTGATGCGATGGGCGCCAGGGTAATGACCGGCTGCTGTGGCTGCATATACTGACTCCTCAGTGTTTGGCAGGAAAAAACACCGCCAGCCAGAGGGTGATCTCATCGGGGGCGGTATGGCTGACGCGGTGCTTTTGATGGGCGGGAATATGCAGGTGATCGCCGGGCTCAAGCCGCTGCCGGCGGCCATCCTCAAACTCCAGGGTGCCGCTGCCGGAGAGCACCAGCACCCATTCGTCTTCGGCTTGATCGTACCAGCCTTCTGCGGGCGAGCTGTGACCACGGGACAAAATGCGCTCGATGCGCACATCAGGGGTGCGCAGCAGCTCGTCAAACCGCTCTTCGGGCAGGCTCGTGGGCAGTGAATGAAACAGGTTGGCCATGGCGGAACTCCTTGCATCTGAGTCCCGCAGGGTAACCGAACAGGGCAGCCCGCGCCAAAGAGATCGGCCGCCCCGACGGATCATCAGGTGTTGGAATCTTCGGAATTACCCGCCGTGTGCGCCGCGGGTGCGCGGGGCTTGAGCCCCAGAAAAAAGCTCAGCAGACCGGCGGCCAGTATCACCAGGGTGATCACCAGCAACTTGGCGTAGCTGTGCTCCACGCCAAACCACGGGCCAATCAGGCTGACATGGCCGCCTTTTTCCAGGAAATAAAGCGCGGCGCCGGCCACCGCCAGGACAAAGGTCAGCACAAAGCTCCAGCGCGCCACCTCGCGCCCGCCCAGAATGCAGAACAGGATCAGCGGCGTCAGTGCCAGCGACGCGGTGCCGCTCACCGCCACCGCGTCAAACAGGTCCTGGCTGCCGGTAAACACCAGCACCAGGCCACCCAGGGCAAAGCCGGCCATGGCCAGCCGGCCACTGCCGGCGGTGGGCCGGCCCAGCCCCATGTCCATCACCATCAGCTTGGCGGCGCTGGCCAGGGTAGAGTCCAGGGTAGAAGCGGCCGATATCACCAGCGCCAGTCCCAGCAGCAGCATGGCATGGGTGCCCAACAGGCGCTGCAGGGCGGGCAGCAATTCCTCTCCATCGGTGGCCTGCAGCCCGGCAAAGACCCCCAGCAGACCAAAGGCCAGGATCAACAGGGCCGACAGCCAGAAGGCATGAATAAAGCTGCGCCGGGTGGTGCCTCGGTCGGCGAGAAAGCCCCTGTCCATCATCACCGGATCGTGCAGCGGGTAACTCAGCACCTGCAGCAGCGCCACCGCCAGTAAGATCCAGCCCGGGCTGGTCCACTCCGGACTGCTGGCCAGCACCGCCGGCCAGCTGAACAAGGGGTGCATAAGCGCTTGCAGGGTGAGCAACGCGATCAGCACCAGCAACAACCCCACTTGCAGCACATCGGTGCGCAGCGAGGCCCGCAGCCCGCCGCTCATGGAATAGAGCAGGGTCAGCCCGGCCACCGCCACCATGGCGACGGTGTGGGCCTGGCTGCCGGCCAGACCAAACACCATGCCCACCACCAGCAGGTTGGCAAACACCTCACTGAGCAGCCGCAACGAGATCAGCAGGTTGTAGCAACTCACTCCCACCCGGCCAAAGCGCGCGGCAAGAAAGCCCTGAATGTTGTGGGCCCCGTAGCGATAACGCAGCCGGTCCACAATCAACCAGCCGGTAAGAAAGGAGCCGTAATAGGCGCTGTAGGCCAGGGCCCCGGCCACGCCGTAGAAATAACCAAGAATGGCGGCGTTGAGCAGGGAGCGGGCAAAGATCCAGGTGGTAACCTGGGAAAACACCAGGGTCAGCAACCCTGGCGCCCCACCCTGTTCGTTCTGTCCGGCAAAAAAGCCCTCGGCGGTGCGCACCCTGGGGGCCAGCATCAGGCTCAGCAGGCCTACGCCGGCCAGCATGACCACCAAGGCGATAACGGGAAATTCAACCATGACTGACTCCTTGTCTTGCTTGCCATGTAACTGGACGCCGATTTGGCGGTCGGCGTCGCGACGAGGGCTCCTGCTTCAGTAGTCGCCTTCGCCCCTGGGTTTATTACATGCCGTCGCCATGCTGGTGGGGCCGCAGGCTCTCGGGCACGCCCCGGTGAGCCATGCCCCCTTCCCGCAACCAGCGCTGGGTGTGCAGCCGGGCCCGGCGCAGCAGCCCTGCGGTCACCGAAAAGTCGAACACCGACACCGCCTGCGGGCACAGCGGCGCCACCACATGAATGTCGGCCCTGTCCTGATAGTGCTCCACGTCACGCACCAGTTGCCACATGCTGAGCAGGTTGAGGGTATGCAGGGCCAGCGAGGCCATGGTCGCCGGCACCGCCGGGCAGGCACAGCCAAACCCGGTGGGCAGCACCACCAGCCGCTCCGCCCCCAGTGCCACGGCGCTGGCGATGGGGGTGTTGCTGGCCACACTGCCGTCCACCAGTGCCTTGCCCGCGATCTCCCGGTGCGGATACACCACCGGAATGGCAGCGCTGGCCAGCAAGGCCTCAAGCAGTGGTCCGTTCGACAGCACGGTTTCCTGCCCGGTAAGCAGCTCGGTGGCCACAATGTGCAGGGGCAGTTCGGTATCCTCGATGCGGCTCACCGGCAAGCGGCGCTCGAGCAGATGACCCAGGGCGTCGGCCTGCACCAGGTGGTTCTGCCCCAGCAGCAATGACTTGAGCGCGCTGAAGGTATGAATGGGAAACACGTCTTCACTGCGCAGCGCCAGCCAGATGTCGGCCAGCTCTTCAACCCCGCGCCGGTGCGGCCGGGCGGCGAAATAGGCGCCGTTAATGGCCCCCACCGAGGCTCCCACCACCATGTCGGCGCGAAAACCGTGCTCCAGCAGCGCCTGCAGCATGCCCACCTGTACCGCGCCCAGACTGCCGCCACCGGCCAGCACCAGGGCCGTGCTGGCTCCTTTGAAATCCATCATTATGCCTCCTTGGCGCCGCCGTGCCGGCGCGCCAGCAGCAGGTAAAGCGAGGGCACCACAAACAGGGTGAAGAAGGTGCCGATGGCCATGCCCCCCACCAGCACCAGGCCGATGGCGTTGCGGGCTGCCGCGCCGGGCCCGTCCACCAGGATCAGCGGAAAGTGCCCGGCCACGGTGGCGGCCGAGGTCATCAGCACCGGCCGCAGTCGGGTCATGGCCGCCTGCTCGATGGCCTCGGCCTTGGCCCGGCCCTGGCGCTGCAGGCCGTTGGCGAATTCCACGATCAGAATGCCGTTCTTGGCCACCAGTCCCACCAGGGTAACCAGCCCTACCTGAGCATAGATGTTCAGGGTAGTGGTCCAGCCGTCGGTCCAGAACGGCAGATCCGGGTTGGGCATTTTCAGCACCGTAAAAATAAGCGCGCCAAACATCGCCAGGGGCACCGAGCCCAGCAGGATCACCAGGGGATCGCGAAAGGAGTTGAACTGCACCGCCAGCACCAGAAAAATCATCACGATGGCCAGCCCCAGCGCCGGCAGAAACTTGCCCCCTTCGGTGCGCAGCTGACGGGATTCGCCGGTGTAGTTGATGGTGTAATCCGCCGGCAGCAGTTCGCGGGCCGCGTTTTCCAGCGCCGCCAGGCCTTCGTCCAGCCTCCCGGTCAGGCCCGAAAGCTTGATGGCGTTAAGCTGCTGAAAGCGGTTGAGGGAGCGCGGCACCGTGCTGTTTTCAAGCCGTGCGATGGCCGACAACGGCACCAGCTGCGCACCCGGTCCGCGCAGGTAAATATCACCCAGCTGCTCCGGGTTGAGCCGCTCGGCCCGCACCAGTTGCGGAATGACCTTGTAGGCGCGACCGTCAATATTGAAGCGGTTGACGTAGTTGCCCCCCAGGGCCGCCCCCAGATCCAGGCCCACCTGGCGCTGGGTGAGCCCCAGTGCCGCCAGCTTCTGGTAGTCGAGCACGATCTCGGTCTGGGGCTGGTCGATTTTCAGATCGATCTCCGGCGGAAAGTAAAACAGTCCGCTCTCCATGGCCGCCTGCTGCAATTGCCGGGCATAAACCAGCATGTCGGCGGGCTCGTCGGTGGAGGTGATCACAAACTCCACCGGAAAGTTGCTGCCGCCGGGCAGGGCCGGAGGCTGGGCCACAAACACCTGCAAACCGGGAATGGCGTTCATGCCCGATTGTATCTCCGGCACCATCTCGCGAATGCTGCGTGTGCGCTGATCCCAGGGTTTGACCACCATGCCGCTGAAGCCGCCCACCCCCAGGGCGGCGGCAAAGGGATCCGAGGGCGACAACAAAATCTGAAAGGTCAGCGCCCGCTCCGGCGCCTCGAGAAACACGCGCTCTGCCGCCCGGCCAAAATGTACCTTCTGATCCGCCGAAGCGTTGGCGGCGTTGTTGACGATGCCGAACATAAAGCCCTGATCCTCCAGCGGCGCCAGCTCCCTGGGAGAAAACAGGTACATGGGCACCACCAGCAGCCCCAGGCCGCCCCAGAGCACATACACTGCCGTGCGCCGGGCCAATACCTGCGCCAGCCAGCGACCATAGGCCAGTCGCAGCCGGTCAAAGGCGTGGTTGACCCGTCCGGTGAGGCCCCGCTCTTCACGCTCGGCGCTCTTCAGCAGGGCCGCGCTCATGGTGGGCGACAGGGTCAGCGCCACCAGGCCGGAGATGATCACCGCCCCCGCCAGGGTGAGGGCAAATTCCCGAAACAGCGAGCCGGTCAACCCGCCCTGCAGTCCCACGGGAATGTACACCGCCGCCAGGGTCATGGTCATGGCGATCACCGGCCCCATCAGCTCCCGAGCGCCGATGAGCGCCGCTTCCTTTGGCGTACGGCCTTCCCGCAAGTGCCGCTCCACGTTTTCCACCATGACGATGGCGTCGTCCACCACCAGTCCTACCGACAGCACGATGGCCAGCAGGGTGAGCAGGTTGAGGGTAAAACCAAACAGCTGCATCAGAAACACGGCGCCGATAAGGGACACCGGAATGGCCACCACCGGCACCAGCACCGAGCGCCAGGAGCCGAGAAATACAAAGATCACCGCCACCACAATCAGCAGGGTTTCCATCAGGGTGCCGACCACCTCACGAATGGCGTTGTCCACGTATTCCGAGGCATCGTAGCCAATTTCCGCCGCCATGCCGGCGGGCAGATCCGCCTTGAGGCTGGCGAGATCGGCGCGCACCCCGGCAATCACCTCGATCACATTGGTATTGGGCAGCGGAAAGATCCCCATAAACACCGCCGTCTGGCCGTTGAAGCTGACCTCGGTGTCGTAGTCTTCCGCCCCCAGCTCCACCCGGGCCACGTCTTCCAGCCGCACCAGGGTGTCACCACTGGCCCTGACCACCAGTTGCCGAAATTGCTCGGGACGGTGCAGATCGGTATTGGCGGTGAGATAGACCTGCACCAGGGCGCCCTTGGTGCTGCCCACCGCCGACAGAAAATTGTTGGCGGCCAGGGCCTGGCTCACCTCGGCGGGGCTGATGCCCAGGGCCGCCAGCCGCTCGGGTTGCAGCCACACCCGCATGGCAAAGGTGCGGGCGCCGAAGATCTCGGCCCGCTGCACCCCGGGCAGGGCCGCCAGCCTGGGCTGCACCATGCGCACCAGATAGTCGGTAATCTCGCTCTGGGACAGCCGCTCGGAAGAAAAACTCAGATAGGCGGCGGCAAACTCGGAGTCTGCCGACTGCACGCTGATGGCGGGCACCTCGGCCTCGGCGGGCAACTGGTTGCGTACCTCGTTGACCTTGGCGGTAATGTCGGCCAGGGCCTGGGTGGGCGGGTAGTTGAGCTTGAGCCGGGCGGTGACCAGGGACAGGCCCAGCAGACTCTTGGACTCCACATAATCAATGCCGTCGGCAGACGCGATGGCCCCTTCAATGGCAGTGGTGACAAAGCCGCGCACCACTTCGGCACTGGCACCCACGTAAGGGGTGGCCACGATCACCGAGGCGTTCTCGCTTTCGGGATATTGGCGTACGCTGAGCGACCACCAGGCCTGGGCCCCGGCAATCACGATGATCAGGCTGACCACCAGGGCCAGCACCGGGCGTCGCACGAACAAGTCGGTAAAGGCGGGCATCAGCTGTTGTCCGGTTGCGGATCAAGGGAGAAGTCCGGCGCCAGCCGGTTGTCGACTTCCACCGCCATGCCGGGGAACAGCTTGAACACACCGGATGACACCACCTGCTCGCCGGCGCTGACCCCCTCGCTCACCGCCACAAAATCCCCCAGCCGCCGTCCCAGCCGCACCGGCTGGTGGCGCAGCACAGCCCCATCGCCGTCGCCGCGTTCAATCACCAGCACCGCATCGCCCTCGGGACCGTGGATCACCGCCGTAAGCGGCACCAGCAGGAGTGACTGCACCGGCGGCTGGGCCATGGTCAGCTGCACGAACATGCCCGGACGCAAACGCTCATCGGGATTGCTCAGGCTGGCCTGCACCCGCACGCTGCGACTGACGGCATCCAGTTCGGGATCAAAGGCGCTGACCTTGCCTTCAAAGGTCATGCCGGGCCAGGCATCGGCGGTGATCGCCACCGGCAGCCCGATGCGCAGCCCCGCCAGACGCTGCTGCGGCAGGGAAAAGTCCACCAGTACCGAATCCAGGCGTTGCAACGACACCACAGGAGTGCCCTTGTCGAGAAACTGGCCGGGGCTGGTGCGGCGAATGCCGAGCCGGCCGGCAAAGGGCGCACGCAGCATTTTTTTGGCAATCTGCGCCTCGATCAGCCGTTGGCGGGCGCGGGCCTGGCGGTAACGGCTTTCGGCCTCGTCGAGCTCCCCCTGGGCCAGGCTGCCGCTTTGCCGCAGCGCCCGGGCCCGGCGCAACGACAGTCGCGCCAGCTCGGCGGCGGCGGCGGCCTCCTGCAGCTGCGCCCGTTCAATGTCGTCATTCAGGCGCAGCAACACCTCACCGGCCTCAACCCTGGCCCCCGGGGCAAAGGCCACCTCGGCCACCACGCCCTCGGCCTCGGTGCGCAGCACCGCCCCCTGCAGCGTCGACACCGTGCCCACCGCCGTTACCTGCGGCTGCCATTGATGCTCGCGCACCGCCATGGCGGTGACCCGCTCCGGCGGTATCACCATGTTTTCGGCGACCTCGGCCATGGCACCGAACTGGGCGAGTTTGATCAGCACCAGCAGGCCGGCGATGGGCAACAGCGCCAGCAGGCCGGCCAGACTCCAGGCTAGGCGTGTGCGCATGATCTCTCCCCGGTAAAACAAACGACTAGTATCAAGTCTAGCCGTAAGAATTCGGCCCTCCGCTTCGACTGAACGGTAAACGGGCTTAAGGAAATCCAACCATGAAAAAAATACTGTTGCTGGCACTGGTTGTGCTGCTGATACTCGCCTTTTTCATCCTGGATCTGGATCGCTGGCTCACCCTGGATGCGCTCAAGCAACACCAGGCCGCCATTGCCGGCGTGCGTGCCGAATCACCCTGGCTGATGGCCGGCGGCTTTTTCCTGCTCTATGTGCTGATGGCGGCGTTATCACTGCCCGGCGCCGCCGTCATGACCCTGGCTGCCGGTGCCCTGTTCGGTATTGTTGAGGGGCTGGTGCTGGTATCGTTCGCCTCCAGCCTCGGCGCCACCCTGGCTTTTCTGGTGGCACGCTTTCTGTTGCGTGAACAGGTGCAGGGACGCTTTGGCAACCGGCTACAGGCCATCAACAGAGGCATTGAAAAAGACGGTGCCTTTTACCTTTTTACCCTCAGGCTGGTGCCGGTGTTTCCATTTTTTGTGATCAACCTGGTAATGGGGCTCACCCCCCTGGCCATTCGCACCTTTTACTGGGTCAGCCAGCTCGGCATGTTGCCCGGCACCCTGGTGTATGTGAATGCCGGGACCCAGCTGGCCGCCATTGAGCAGCCCGGCGACATTCTCTCGCCCATGCTGCTGGGATCCTTTGCCCTGCTGGGGCTGTTCCCCTGGCTGGCCCGTCTGGTGCTACAACGGGTACGGCGCCACCGGGCCCTGAAAGGCCATACCCCACCCCGGCGCTTCGATCGCAACCTGATCGTCATCGGTGCCGGTGCCGCCGGCCTGGTCAGCGCCTATATCGCCGCCGCGGTCAAGGCCAGGGTCACCCTGATTGAAGCCGGCGACATGGGCGGTGATTGCCTCAACACCGGCTGCGTGCCCAGCAAGGCGTTGATAAAAAGCGCACGAGTGGCCCACCAGCTGCGCCATGCCGACCGTTACGGCCTGAACGCCGGCGAGCCCAGTTTCAGCTTTACACGAGTCATGGCCCGCGTTGGGCGCATTATCGACAAGGTGGCGCCTCACGACAGCGTGGAGCGATATACCGCTCTTGGCGTGGAGGTGGTCAAAGGCTACGGCAGGCTGGTCGACCCCTGGACGGTGGAAATCATCACCGCCGAAGGCCAGACGCAGCGGCTCAGCAGCCGCAGCATCATTATCGCCGCCGGCGCCGAGCCGCTGGTGCCAAACCTGCCGGGCCTGAAAGAGGTGAACTACCTCACCAGCGATACCCTGTGGCAGGCCATGCGTGAGCGGGAAACGCCACCGGCGCGGCTGCTGGTGCTGGGCGGCGGCCCCATCGGCTGCGAACTGGCCCAGGCCTTTGCCCGACTGGGCTCAAGGGTTGTCCTGGTGCAGCGCAATGCGCGGCTGATACCAAAGGAAGACTCGGAAGTGAGCGACTGGGTAAAACGTGCCCTTGTCGCCGACGGCGTGCAGGTGCTGACCGGATGTGATGTGGACCATGTTGAAACCAATGGTACCGGAATGCGGCTGCATGCTCGGCAGGACGACAGTGCCATCGAGATTGATGCCGACACACTGCTGCTGGCCCTGGGCCGCCGCGCCCGGCTGGCGGGGTACGGCCTGCAGGAACTGGGCATTCCCGCCGAGCGCACCATAGACACCAATGAATACCTGGAAACCCTGTATCCCAATATTTACGCCGCCGGCGATGTGGCCGGCCCCTATCAGTTTACCCACACCGCCGCCCACATGGCCTGGTATGCCAGCGTGAACGCCCTGTTTGGCCAGTTCAAACGCTTTGCCGTGGATTACCGGGTTATTCCCTGGTGTACCTTTGTCGATCCGGAGGTGGCCCGGGTGGGCCTGAATGAGCAAGAGGCCAAGCAACGAGGCCTGGCCTTTGACGTCACCCGCTTTGACCTGGAGGAGCTCGACAGGGCCATTACCGACGGCGCCGAGCGGGGCTTTATCAAGGTGCTCACCGAGCCCGGCCGGGACCGCATTCTGGGCGTGACCATAGTGGCCGAACACGCCGGTGAGCTGCTGGCGGAATACGTGCTCGCCATGAAGCACAACCTTGGCCTCAACAAAATACTGGGTACCATTCACGTCTACCCCACCCTGGCAGAAGCCAACAAGTATGCCGCCGGCGAGTGGAAACGGGCCCATGCCCCCGAGCAGCTGCTGGCCTGGCTGGCCCGCTACCACAGCTGGCGGCTGGGCTGACGTCGGTGCTCAGGCCACCAAGGTCACCGGCAGATTGATATGATAGCCCTTGCCATAAATGGCCTTGATGCTGAGCTCGCTGCCAATGCGCTTCAGCTTGCGCCTGAGGCGATACATCAGGGTTTCCAGCCGGTGGCCGTCGTATTCGTAATCGCTGTAGCCAAGCGAAGCTATCAGGTGCCCCTTGCTGACCGGATTCAAGGGTTGCCGTATTAGCTCCCTGAGCACGCTGAACTCCTGGGGTGTGAGGGCGATTTCGCCACCGTCGGGCACGAACAGGCACTGGCGGCCGATGGACAGCGCCGGCATGTTTTCCGTCTTCGGAGTAACGGATGACCGCCGCAGCACGGCACACAAATTGGCCAGCACTTCATCGGCCATCACGGGTTTGGTCAGGTAGCAATCCGCCCCGTCCAGTAAGCCCTTTACGCGAAACTGGCGCTGCACCATGCCGGTTAGCATGATGATGCCGGTAAACGGCAAACGCCTTCTGATCGCCGTAAGCGCCTCAATGCCGCAGCCGTCGGGTAGCCGGGCATCCAGCACAATGGCATGGGGCGTGACATGATTGAGGTTGTGCCACAAGGCCTGCAAGGAATGACAGACTGATACGGCGTAGCCGGCCGCTTCCAGCGTATCACTCAGGATCTGGCTCCAGTCTGCGTCGTCTTCAACAACCAGTATATTCATGGTATCCGCCGAAATGGACCTGATTCAGGTAACGGATCCTATCATTGGCTGTTCCGATTGAGACAGGTTGTTTGTGACGATAGCCTCACAAAACCGCAGCACAAAGGTATTGCCGCTGTCAGGGGAATAAAAAATTCAATCTGCCCGTCAAGAGATTCCACCGCTTCCCATGTCAGGGTCAGGCCCACCCCCTTGTTGAGTCGTTGAATGCCCGGCCCGTCGTCACATACCTGAATCAACAACTGGTCCTTTTCCTGCCAGCCACTGACCTCGCAATGGGTGCCCTCAGGGGCATGCCTGATGACGTTACTGATCAGGTTGCCGACGATCATTTCCATTATGCCGGCATTGAGGCGACAGGGCAGCGCGGAAACCGGCGTCAGGCTTATTTCATGACGGTCGCTGGCAAACTGATAATGGGCAACCACGGCCCCAAGGACATCGGCAATATCCGTTGGTGCACCGTCATCCCTGGCGACATCGAGTTTGAAATGCATATCGACATATTGATCGATCAGCTGTTCCAGCCGAAAAAACTGATGCCGAATCACGCGCATGCTTTCGGGCTTGCCCGCATCGTCTTGTTCCAGCGCGTGGCCGATAACGCTGACCGGCATCCTGAAATCATGCGTCAGCAACTTGAAAAAACGGGCCTGCAGTTCTCGCAACCGCATCTCAAATTTCAGTTTGATATCCATTTTTTCAAGGCGGGCGGAGTCCGCCTTCAAGTGCTTTACGCGGGCCAGTACCGCCAGATAAATAAGCAAAGCATGGATCACGATGGTGACATTGATTGCAAACAGCGAAAAGGCTCCCAGTGACACCACACCAAAACTGGCCAGAATTCGAATCACCGAGGAAACATTGTGCGCCACAAAGGCCAGCAGATATATTTGCGCCGCCCTTTCCCCCTTAAAAGAAAGCACGGCCGTCATCAAGGTCATAAAGAGGATTAGCAGCAGAAAGACAACCTGCAGACTGGCCGACACCAGGGAGTAATGACCGGCCCACAGCAGGCACAGCAGCCCGGCGACCATCATCAGGCCGCCGGCGCGCAGCCATCGCCATAACCGCGGGTAATGAATATGAAGATTGGTAATACGGATCAGCTCAATGCCAGACACCAGGGTAAGCATCATCATCAATGCCATGACATCCAGCTGAGGCACCGACTCAAACCAGAATCCCAGGTATTTCGCCCAGCCCTGCGCAATAAAATGAATGCAGCTGCTTGCCAGAACATAAAGCGAATACACCAGATACACACTTTCCCGCAGCACCAGGCCGGTCAGCAGCGTAATCAGCACCATCATGCCCAGGGAGCCATACAGCAGCATAAAGCCAATGGCCGAAGTAATGTCTTTCTGGTAATAGGCTTCCTGCGTGTAGAACGACAACTGCAGGGCCTTGACGGAACGGCTGTCCAGGGTCAGCAAAAAATGGTGCTCTCCTGCGCCAGCAAGGCGTACATCAAAGGCGGCGTGCCTGAATACCTGATGATGCCCGCCGGCGGCAACATCGAGGCCCTGAGTTTGTTCAATATATTGTTCGTGCTTTGCCCCTGGCCTTGCAAGCAATGGGCGCAGCGTTACCTTTTCGAGAAAGGTCGGTGACACCTCAATAATCTGTTGAAGATGATCCCGTTCGGTGTGCAAGGTCAAAAGAAAAAAGGCCGGCTGCGAAGTAAAGCCGGCCGACCATGGCAATGTTAGCGGAGACGCCGGCAGCGCCCTTATTTGGGATAAAGTAAGCGGGGCCGTCGGCAAATAATCGACATGGAGTTGTTCAATCTGGTAACACAGGTTGACACAGTCACCCTGGTGAAAGGACGCCTCGGCGTGAATAAAAAAAGAGGGGCAGCTCAGCATGACAACGAACAATATTCGCCGCCATATCGCTGGCAAATATTGTCTTCCCGGCCGACCTGCCGAGGGCGTCGTTGCCATGAAGGATCCTTTCTTGCCGAATGAAAATGGGCAGGAATTCTAACCAGCGCCAAAGGCAAAGAAAAGCGTTATCCAGCAACCGGTTGCTCCTCCCGATTAACAACCGTTACGGTATGAGAAGGTGCCGCTAACGCCCCGACACTCTCCCCTGATCCCGAATTACCCAGCACCAGCGTCTCGGGGGCCGAAGGCCTGCCCAGTAAATAGCCCTGCAGGGAATGGCAGCCGAGCTCGGCCAGCAATGCCTGTTGCTCTCGGGTTTCCACTCCTTCGGCCACCACCTTCATATTGAGCGTTTTTCCCAGGGCAATCACGGCCCGAACTATGGCTTCGTCATCACTGCCCCGTTTCAGCTCCCGCACAAATCCCCTGTCTATTTTCAGCTCATTGGCCGGCAGCCGCTTGAGGTAGAGCAGGCTGGAATAGCCGGAGCCGAAGTCATCGATGGAAATGGACACGCCCAGCGCAGACAACCGGTTCAACACACTGAAGCTCTCCTCCGCATCGCCCATGGCCGTGGACTCGGTAATTTCCAGAACCAGCCGGGACGGCGGCAGTGCATGGCGCTCCAGTGCCAGGCGTACCTCATTCACCAGGCTGCTGCTGCCCAGTTGCACCGTCGACAAGTTCACCGCCACGGTCAGCTCTTCGTGGCCAAGCTCACTCCAGACTTTCATCTGCCGGCAGGCCTGATCAAGTACCCAGTTGCCGATTTCGATGATCATGCCCGAGCTTTCCGCCAAGGGCAGAAAGCGATCCGGAGACAACAAACCGTGCTGGGGGTGATGCCAGCGCAACAGGGCCTCCATGCCCGAAACAGGGCCATCCGGCGCCTTTACCTTGGGTTGATAATGCAGCACAAACTCGTGACGCTGAATGGCTCGGCGCAAATCCTGTTTGAGCTGCATCTGCAGGTGCACCTCGGCATTCATTCTGCGTTCAAAGAAACGATAGCCATTGCGACCCTGTTTTTTGACGTGATACATGGCGGCGTCGGCGTTAACCATCAGCTCGTGTCCGCTGTGTCCGTCCTGCGGATAAATGGCGATACCGATACTGACCGACACATGCAACAGCAGGTTGGCGATTTCACAGGGTTGCTCAATGGTGTCGATCAGGCGCTGCGCCAGCACCGCCGAGTTTTCCGGTGAATCCGGCTCCATCAGCAAGACAAACTCGTCCCCGCCCAGCCTGGCGATGGTGTCTTCCTCACGCTTGATCGCACTCAGGCGGTGGGCAATCTCCCTTAGCAGCAGATCACCCACATGATGGCCGTGCATGTCATTGACGGCCTTGAAGCCATCCAGATCGAGAAAAAGAATCGCGAACCCGCCCTTCTTGCGCTCGGCGCGATATATGGCCTGGTCAATGCGATCATTGAGCAGAATACGGTTTGGCAACATGGTCAGGTTGTCATGCAGCGCCAGCTTGATCAGCTCGTTATTGGCCTCATCAAGGGAGCTGGCCAGCTTGTTGGTGCGCACATCGAGCATGGACACGATCAGGGCAATGGCAAACACCGCCATGCTGACAATAATGAACCGCACCGGGGCCACTTTCCCCCTTGGGGTTGGTAGCCGACGATGCTAACAAAATACACAGCCGGAAAGCTCACCAAAGCTCACTGCCCCGGCGGTTTCCACCATGAGCGGCGGCCGTTGCGTGACAGGTGCAACGGACTCAGGGAAGTAACAGAATAAAGGAATGAGGCAACGCTCGCAGGCAGGCAAAAAAAAGGAGCCTTACGGCTCCTTGTTTGGCTTCACGCTGTCGCTGAGGGCATTTTACCAGCCGGTGACTTCGCGCAGGGCGGAGCCGATGTCGGCCAGGGAGCGTACGGTTTTCACACCGGCGTCCTGCAGGGCGGCAAACTTTTCGTCAGCGGTGCCCTTGCCGCCGGAGATAATGGCGCCGGCATGGCCCATGCGCTTGCCCGGGGGGGCGGTCACACCGGCAATGTAGGACACCACCGGCTTGGTGACGTTGGCCTTGATGAAGGCGGCGGCTTCTTCTTCGGCGGTGCCGCCGATTTCACCGATCATCACGATGGCTTCGGTTTCCGGATCTTCCTGGAACAGCTTCAGAATATCGATGAAGTTGGAGCCGGGAATGGGGTCGCCGCCGATGCCCACACAGCTGGACTGGCCAAAGCCTTCGTCGGTGGTCTGCTTGACCGCTTCATAAGTCAGGGTGCCGGAGCGGGACACGATGCCCACCTTGCCCTTCTTGTGAATATGGCCGGGCATGATGCCGATCTTGCACTCGTCGGGGGTGATCACGCCGGGGCAGTTGGGGCCGATCATGCGCACGCCGGCTTCGTCCAGCTTCACTTTCACGTCCAGCATGTCAAGGGTAGGAATGCCCTCGGTGATGGTCACGATCAGCTCAATGCCGGCGTCAATGGCTTCCAGAATGGCGTCCTTGCAGAAGGCAGCCGGTACGTAGATCACGGTAGCGGTGGCGCCGGTGGCTTCCACGGCTTCGCGCACGGTGTTGAACACCGGCAGACCCAGATGGGTGGTGCCGCCCTTGCCCGGGGACACGCCGCCGACCATTTGCGTACCGTACTCAACGGCTTGCTCGGAGTGGAAGGTACCCTGACCGCCGGTGAAGCCCTGGCAGATGACCTTGGTGTCTTTGTTGATCAGAATGCTCATGCTGTTATTTCCCCTGTGCGGCGTTGACGACCTGAACCGCGGCATCGGTCAGGCTGGTGGCGGCGATGATGTTGAGGCCGGACTCGTCCAGCTTGGCGGTGCCGGCTTCGGCATTGTTGCCTTCCAGACGCACCACCACGGGCACTTTCACGCCCACTTCCTTCACCGCACCGATAATGCCTTCGGCGATCATGTCACAGCGTACAATGCCGCCGAAAATGTTCACCAGCACCGCTTTGACATTGCTGTCGGAGAGAATAATCTTGAACGCTTCGGTTACCCGCTCCTTGGTGGCGCCACCGCCCACGTCCAGGAAGTTGGCGGGAGAACCGCCGTGCAGGTTGACGATGTCCATGGTACCCATGGCCAGACCGGCGCCGTTGACCATGCAGCCGATGTTGCCGTCCAGCGCCACGTAGTTCAGCTCCCACTTGGCGGCGTGGGCTTCACGGGCGTCGTCCTGGGACGGATCGTGCATCTCACGCAGCTTGGGCTGACGGTAGAGGGCGTTGGAGTCGATGTTGATCTTGCCGTCCAGGCAATGCAGGTTGCCGGCCTCGGTGATCACCAGGGGGTTGATTTCGAGCAGGGCGAAATCGTAGTCCAGGAACATCTGTCCCAGACCGAGGAAAATTTTGGTGAACTGCTTGATCTGGTCGCCTTTCAGGCCCAGTTTGAATGCCAGTTCACGACCCTGGTAGGGCTGCGGGCCCACCAGAGGATCGATGGCAGCCTTGTGGATGAGTTCGGGGGTCTCTTCGGCCACCTTCTCAATTTCCACGCCACCTTCGGTTGATGCCATGAACACCACACGACGGGTACCACGGTCAACAACCGCGCCCAGGTAGAGTTCTTTGTCGATGTCAGTACAGGATTCCACCAGGATCTTGGCGACCGGTTGTCCCTTGGCGTCGGTCTGGTAGGTTACCAGATTCTTGCCCAGCCAATGCTCCGCGAACTCGCGGATCTCTTCCTTGCTCTTGGCCAGCTTGACGCCGCCTGCCTTGCCGCGACCACCGGCATGGACCTGACATTTAACCACCCACATGTTGCCGCCGATCTTGCTGGCCGCCTCTACCGCTTCCTGCGGGTTGTCACATGCGTAGCCTTCGGATACGGGCAGACCGTATTCGGCGAACAGCTGTTTTGCCTGATATTCATGCAAATTCATGTTGTGTTTCCGTTGTTGTGTTGGGTTCAGGGCATAATAAGGGCGGGAACCAGCCCGCCCTTTTTTAGTTATTGTTGGCTTACACGTCCAGCAGCAGACGGGTCGGGTCTTCCAACAGCTCCTTGATGGACACCAGGAAGCCAACCGACTCGCGGCCGTCGATCAAACGGTGATCGTAAGACAGAGCCAGGTACATCATCGGCAGGATTTCCACCTTGCCGTCTACCGCCATGGGACGATCCTGGATTTTGTGCATACCCAGAATGGCGCTTTGCGGCGGGTTGATGATGGGGGTAGACATCAAGGAGCCGAACACACCACCATTGGTGATGGTGAAGTTACCGCCGGTCATGTCATCCACGGTCAGCTTGCCATCACGGCCCTTGATGGCCAGATCCTTGATGCTCTTCTCGATGTCGGCCAGGCTCAGGCGATCACAATCGCGCAGTACCGGGGTAACCAGGCCACGAGGCGTGGACACGGCGATGCTGACATCAAAGTAGTTGTGGTAAACGATATCGCTACCATCGATGGAGGCGTTCACTTCCGGGTAACGCTTGAGTGACTCCACTACCGCCTTCACATAGAAGGACATAAAGCCCAGGCGAATGCCGTGGCGCTTCTCAAAGATGTCCTGATACTGCTTGCGCAGTTCCATGATCGGCTTCATGTTGACCTCATTGAAGGTGGTCAGCATGGCGGTGGTGTTCTTGGCTTCCAGCAGACGCTCGGCCACGCGCTTGCGCAGACGGGTCATGGGAACACGCTTCTCTTCGCGCGCGCCGGCAGGCACCAGCGGCGCTTCGGCCTTGGCTGCCGCCGGCTTGTCGGCGGTCTTGGCCTGACCGGCGCCCTTGATAAAGGCTTCCACGTCTTCCTTGGTGATGCGGCCGCCCTTGCCGGAGCCGGACAGCTTGCTCACATCAATGTTGTGCTCGGCCACCAGGCGGCGTACCGCCGGGCTCAGATCGTCGCTGTCGGCGGCGTCAGCCTTGGCCTCGGTCTTGGCTTCACCATTGGTGGCGGCGGGCTTTTCCTTGGTCTCTTCGCCGGCCTTGGCGCCCTGCTTGAGCTTGCCAATCACCTGCTGGCCCAGCACGGTGGCGCCGGCGTCTTCCATAATGGCTTCCAGAATACCGGCCTCGGGGGCCGGTACTTCCAGTACCACCTTGTCGGTTTCGATATCGACGATCACTTCGTCGCGCTCTACGCTGTCGCCAGGCTGCTTGTGCCAGGTGGCGATAGTGGCGTCGGCAACGGATTCGGGGAGGTCGGGAACCTTGATTTCGATGCTCATCAATATGTCCTTAGTGCATTAAGCTTTGGTCAACGTCAGTGCGTCTTCCACCAACGCCTTTTGTTGTTGTAAGTGAACCGAGGGGTGACCCACTGCCGGAGAAGCAGAGGCTTCACGGCCGGCGTAGCTCAGTTTGGCGCCTTCCGGAATGGCAGCCCGGAAATGATGCTGGCTGCAGTACCAGGCGCCCTGGTTTTGCGGCTCTTCCTGACACCAGACGAAGTCCTGCACGTGCTGGTAGTCGGCCAGAATTGCGGCAACCTCTTCCTGAGGGAACGGGTACAGCTGCTCGATCCGAATGATGGCCACATCGGTCTGTTCGTTCTTGCGACGCGCTTCGAGCAAATCGTAATACACCTTGCCGGCACAAAGAATCACACGCTTGACGCCTTTGGGATCCAGATCATCAATTTCTCCGATGGCGTTCTGGAAGGTACCGTTGGCCAGGGTTTCCAGCTCGGAAACGGCCAGCGGATGGCGCAGCAGCGACTTCGGCGTCATCACCACCAGCGGGCGACGCATGGGGCGCAGCACCTGGCGACGCAGCATGTGGAACACCTGGGCCGGCGTGGTGGGCACACACACCTGCATGTTGTGCTCGGCGCACAGCTGCAGATAGCGCTCAAGGCGGGCACTGGAGTGCTCGGGGCCCTGGCCTTCGTAGCCATGAGGCAGCAGCAGGGTCAAACCGCACATGCGGCCCCATTTCTGCTCGCCGGCGGCAAGGAACTGGTCGATCACCACCTGGGCACCGTTGGCGAAGTCACCGAACTGGGCTTCCCAGACGGTGAGACCCACGGGCTCGGCGGTGGCGTAACCATATTCAAAGGCCATGACCGCTTCTTCGCTCAGTACCGAGTCGTATACCTGGAACTGACCCTGATCTTCCGACAGGTAGCACAGCGGGGTATAGATGCTGGCATCGTTCTGGTTGTGCAATACTGCATGGCGGTGGAAGAAGGTACCCCGGCCGGAATCCTGACCGGTGAGACGTACTTCGTAACCGTTGTCACACAGGGTGGCGTAAGCCAGTGTCTCGGCAAAACCCCAGTCCGCCAGCTTCTCGCCCCGAGCCATGCGCTTGCGGTCTTCATAAATCTTGGACACCTGGCGCTGCAGAGTGTGGGTTTCCGGATAACGGGTCAGCCGGTCTGCCAGATCCTTGAGCCTGTCCATACCATAGGTAGAGTCCCAGGCCATGTCCCACTCGTGACCCAGATAGGGTGACCAGTCGACGGAATGCTTCTGCATCGGCCGCCATTCCTTGACCACACACTCACCGTGATCCAGGGCGTCGCGGTATTCGTTGATCATGGAGGTGACTTCTTCTGCCGACACCGTGCCCTTGTCAATCAGCTTGTCCGCGTAAATCTTGCGCGGCGTGGGGTGCTTCTTGATCTTCTGGTACATCAGCGGCTGGGTAGCGCTCGGCTCGTCGGCCTCGTTGTGACCATGACGACGGTAACACACCAGATCGATCACCACGTCGCGACCGAACTCGTTACGGAAGTCCAGTGCCAGCTGAGTCACCTGTACCACGGCTTCCGGATCATCCGCGTTCACGTGGAAAATCGGCGCCTGCACCATCTTGGCGATGTCGGTACAGTATTCGGTAGAACGGGTATCGCGCGGGTTGGAGGTAGTAAAGCCAACCTGGTTGTTGATCACGATACGCACGGTGCCGCCCACCCCGTAGCCCCGGGTCAGCGACATATTAAAGGTTTCAGCCACCACGCCCTGGCCGATAAAGGCCGAGTCGCCGTGAATGGTGATCGGCAGTACCTGACGGCCGTCCGGGTTCTCAAGCCGATCCATCCGCGCGCGCACCGAGCCCATGACCACAGGGTTGACGATTTCCAGGTGTGACGGGTTAAACGCCAGCGCCAGGTGAACCGGACCGCCCGGGGTATCAAAGTCGGAGCTGAACCCCATGTGGTATTTCACGTCACCGGAGCTGTTGGTGTCATGCTTGCCGGCAAAGGCATCAAACAGGTCTTGCGGGCGTTTACCCAGCACGTTGACCAGCATGTTCAGACGGCCCCGGTGGGCCATGCCGATCACCACTTCACGACCGCCCTTTTCACCGAAACGGCGAATCAGTTCCTTGGTCATGGGGATCAGGGCGTCGCCGCCTTCCAGGGAGAAACGCTTGGCGCCCGGGAACTTGGCACCCAGGTATTTTTCCAGGCCTTCGGCGGCAGTCAGGCTGTCGAGGAAGCGTTGCTTGTCTTCGGTGCTGTACTGAGGTTCACCCACCACAGGCTCAAGCCGGCTCTGAATCCAGCGCTTTTCCTCGGTGCTGGTGATGTGCATGTATTCCGCACCCACGGAGCCGCAGTAGGTTTTTTTCAGCGCCGTAACCAGATCTTTCAGCTTCATGGTCTCGGTGCCGATGGCATAGGAGCCCACGTTGAAGGTGGCGTCGAGATCGGCACCGGTCAGGTTGTGAAAAGCCGGATCCAGTTCGGCTACGGTTTCACGGTTCCACAGATCAAGCGGATCGAGCCGGGCGTTCTGATGGCCGCGAAAACGATAGGCGTTGATAAGCTGCAGCACCTTGACCTGTTTGGCATCGGTATGCGGATCGCTCACCGGGGTGGCATAGCGGGAGGTATCCTTGGCGAGGCGACGGAAATAGTCCCTTACCTGTGAATGGGGCTGATCCTGCACCGGAGCCTCGGCGGCTGGCAGGCCGTCAAACACGGTGCGCCATTCGTCGGATACGGAGTCGGGATCGGCCAGGTAGGCCTCGTACAGGTCTTCTACATAGGTCGCATTGGCACCGGCCAGGTGAGAAGAGTCCAGCCAGGCTTGCATTACGCCATTGTGCATCATTATCCCTTTTTAACTTCGCGACAGGGCTACTGTCGTTCTGGTCGTCGAGTCAAATGCCGCCCTTGCGGGCGGCGGGCTGTTAGTCGGGACGGTTACACTGCCCGTTTCAGCAGCATGGACTTGATGTTACCAATGGCCTTGGTGGGGTTCAGGCCCTTGGGACACACGTTTACGCAGTTCATGATGCCGTGGCAGCGGAACACGCTGAAGGCGTCATCCAGATTGGACAAGCGCTCATCGGTGGCGGTATCGCGGCTGTCGATAAGCCAGCGATAGGCGGCCAGCAGGCCGGCCGGGCCGATGAACTTGTCCGGGTTCCACCAGAAGGACGGGCAAGAGGTGGAGCAGCAGGCGCACAGAATGCACTCATACAGCCCATCCAGCTTGGACCGTTCTTCCGGTGACTGCAGGCGCTCCCTCGCCGGCGGTTGTTTGTCTTCGGCAATGAGGAAGGGTTTGACCTTCTCCCACTGGGTGTAGAACTGGGTCATGTCGACCACCAGATCACGCACCACAGGCAGGCCGGGCAGCGGGCGAATCACCACCTTGTTGTCCTTGCCGAGCAGGTCGGACAACGGGGTGATACAGGCCAGGCCATTCTTGCCGTTCATGTTGAGGCCGTCCGAGCCGCACACGCCTTCACGGCAGGAGCGACGGAACGCCAGGCTTGGCTCCTGCTCCTTGAGCTGCAGCAGGGCATCGAGCACCATCATGTCAGAGCCTTCGGGAATATCCATCCGATAGTCTTTCATGTAGGGCTTGGCGTCGGTCTCGGGATTGTAACGATATACGGAAACAGTTACTTGCATCTTCACTCCCCTCCCCTTAGTAGGTCCGCACTTTCGGCGGAAACGCTTCACGAGTCACCGGCGCCATGTTCACTTCACGACGGCTCATGGACTCGGACTCGGGGTTGTACAACGAGTGGCACAGCCAGTTTGCGTCATCCCGGTCAGGGAAGTCGAAACGGGTATGGGCACCACGGCTTTCGGTCCGGAAGTTCGCGGCCACGGCGGTGGCGTAGGCGGTTTCCATCAGGTTATCGAGCTCCAGACACTCGATGCGCTGGGTGTTGAAGTCACGGCTGGTGTCATCCAGACGGGCAGACTTCAGCCGCTCGCGAATTTCCTTCAGTTCAGCCAGACCGGACGCCATGGCATCGCCTTCCCGGAATACGGAGAAGTTGTTCTGCATGCAGCGCTGCAGGTCTTTCTTGATTTGTACCGGGTCTTCGCCGTTGCGAGTGCTTTCCCAGCGGTTGTAGCGGGACAGGGACTCTTCCAGATCGGACTCGGAAGCCGCACGGCTGTCACCCAGCTGGTTCAGGGCTTCGTTCAGGTGGCGACCCACGGCACGACCGAATACCACCAGGTCGAGCAGCGAGTTGCCGCCCAGGCGGTTGGCACCGTGTACGGATACACAGGCGATTTCACCCACGGCGAACAGGCCTTTCACCGGCACGTCGTTGCCGTTGGCATCCTGCTTCAGGGCCTGGCCGTGAACGTTGGTGGGAATGCCGCCCATCATGTAGTGACAGGTAGGAATAACCGGAATCGGCTCTTTCACCGGATCGACGTGGGCAAAGGTGCGAGACAGCTCGCAGATGCCCGGCAGACGGCTTTCCAGTACGTCCTGACCCAGGTGATCCAGCTTCAGCTTGATGTGCGGACCCCAAGGGCCATCACAGCCGCGGCCTTCGCGGATTTCGATCATCATGGAGCGGGCCACCACGTCACGACCGGCCAGGTCCTTGGCGTTGGGGGCATAACGCTCCATAAAGCGCTCACCGTCCTTGTTCAGCAGGTAACCGCCCTCACCCCGGCAACCCTCGGTTACCAGTACGCCGGCGCCGGCGATACCGGTGGGGTGGAACTGCCACATTTCCATGTCCTGTACCGGCACGCCGGCACGCAGCGCCATACCGACACCGTCACCGGTGTTGATGTGGGCGTTGGTGGTGGACTGGAAGATACGACCGGCACCGCCGGTAGCCAGAATGGTGGCCTTGGCCTTGAAGTAGACCACTTCACCGGTTTCGATGTCGATGGCGGTACAACCCACCACGTCGCCGTCCTGGTTCTTCACCAGATCCAGTGCGTACCACTCGGAAAATACCGTGGTCTTGTGCTTGACGTTTTGCTGGTACAGGGTGTGCAGCAGGGCGTGACCGGTACGGTCAGAAGCCGCCGCGGTGCGGGCCGCCTGCTCGCCACCAAAGGCCTTGGACTGGCCGCCGAAGGGGCGCTGATAGACCTTGCCGTTGTCGAAACGGGAGAACGGCAGACCCATTTTTTCCAGCTCCAGAATGGCTTCGGGGCCGGTCTGGCACATAAATTCAATGGCGTCCTGGTCACCGATGTAGTCGGAGCCCTTGACGGTGTCGTACATGTGCCATTCCCAGTTGTCGTCGTGGGCATTGCCCAGCGCAACCGTGATGCCCCCTTGAGCGGACACGGTATGAGAACGGGTCGGAAATACCTTGGACAACAGCGCACAGCTCTTGCCCGATTCAGCAATCTGAAGGGCGGCGCGCATGCCGGCACCGCCGGCGCCGATTACCACGGCGTCGAATTCTCGAATAGCAATAGTCACCTTAAACACCCCACAAAACAACGATACCGGTCAGCAGATAGGACAGCAGCAATACCACCACGGCGAACTGGGCGAGGCCCCGCCACAGTGCCGGCTTGACGTAGTCCGACAGCACCTGCCAGGCGCCAATCCAGCCGTGCATCAGCACGCTGAACAGGGCCAGCAGGGTAAACACCCGAGTGAAGGTGCCTTCAAAAAAGCCGGTCCAGCTGGCGTATGTGATGTCGTTAAAGGCGATAAAGCCGACCAGATACAGGGTGTACAGGGTCAGGATGACAGCAGTCGCACGCAGCAGCAGGAAATCATGCACGCCGCTACGACCAAAGGATGCAGAATTGGTTACCATACCAGTACCCCCGCCAGCAGTGACAGAACGATGGTCACACCAAATGCCACCTTGGCACTCAGCGCTCCCGATTCAAGCTCCTCGCAATAGCCCAGATCCATAATGAGGTGGCGAATGCCGCCTACAATGTGGTAGGCCAATGCGGTCAGCACACCCCAGAGGATGAAGCCGACAAAGAAGCCATCCATGATTTCCACCACGGCGTTAAAGCCCTGCTCGGACGAGAGCGACTCGCTGAGCAGCCACAGCAGAATGGCCAGCGCAAACAGGGTGATTACGCCGGATACCCGGTGGAGAATGGAAGAGATGGCGGCAACGGGCTGGCGAATAGTCCGTAGGTCGAGGTTTACAGGTCTCTGTTTTTTAGTCACAGTCTTGCCCACTAGCTCGATTGAGCACGTTAGTTATTGTTTTGACAGACATTACCCGGATATACGGACTGAGGTCACTACCGAGAACAAGCTGCTTTTGCTGCTCCGCCCGCGGCAGGCTGAAACAGCGAAAGCAGTACGACTGCGGCCTGGCCACAACTGCGTCCTTATACCCTCGGGAAGCCAGTATAAGGAGGGAATCAACAAATACAACGAAGCACCTGAATCAATTGCCAATTCTGTAAAGTCGATCGCACAACGGGGTTAACCAAGTGTTGCCCGCCAGCGGTAAAATTGACATTGCTCACCGCTTTAGTTTTCAATATGTCGGCACCATGGAGGCCGGAACAGTTAAAATGACGACTGTTCCCTGCATAAGCGCCTAATCCATGGGCCTAATTATAAAAGCAAAGGAGACGTGCTATGGCTGACCAAAAGGCCACTCTGCATCTGCCCGGCAAGGAACCCATCGAGCTTCCTATCGCCTCCGGCACCGCTGGCTATGATGTGATCGATATCAGTACCCTCGGCTCACACGGTTATTTCACTTATGACCCCGGCTTCCTGGCAACCGCTTCCTGCCAGTCCGAGATCACCTACATCGACGGTGATAAGGGTGTGTTGCTGCATCGGGGTTACCCCATCGAGCAACTTGCCCAGGACGCCAGCTACCTGGAAGTATGCTATCTGCTGTTATACGGCGAAGCCCCTACCGCCAAACAGTATGAGCAGTTCAGCCGCGACATCATGCGCCACACCATGGTGCACGAGCAGCTGTCCTCCTTCTTCAAGGGCTACCGCCGCGACGCCCACCCCATGGCCATCGTCTGTGGTGTGATCGCCGGCCTGTCGGCCTTCTACCACGACCCCATGGATATCAATGATCCTAAGCATCGCGAACTGGCCGCCCAGCGCCTGATCGCCAAGCTGCCGACCATTTCCGCCATGGCGTACAAATACTCCGTGGGTCAGCCGTTCGTGTATCCGCGCAACGAGCTGAGCTACGCCGGCAACTTCCTGCAAATGATGTTTGCCGTGCCCTGTGAAGACTACAAGGTCAACCCCGTGGTGGAAAAAGCCATGGACCGCATCTTTACCCTGCATGCGGATCATGAGCAGAACGCCTCCACCTCCACCGTGCGTCTGTCCGGCTCCAGTGGTGCCAACCCGTTCGCCTGTATTGCGGCGGGCATCGCGTCCCTGTGGGGACCGGCTCACGGCGGCGCCAATGAGGCCTGCCTGCGCATGCTGGAAGAGATCGGCTCCGTGGATCGCATCCCCGAGTTTATCGAGCGCGCCAAGGACAAGGACGACCCCTTCCGTCTGATGGGCTTTGGTCACCGGGTATACAAGAACTTCGATCCCCGTGCCAAGGTCATGCGTGAAACCTGTCACGAAGTGCTGGACGATCTCAAGATTGAAGATCCGCTGCTGGACGTGGCCATGGAGCTGGAGCGCATCGCGCTGTCCGACGAATACTTCGTGGAGCGCAAGCTGTACCCGAACGTGGACTTCTACTCCGGTATCATTCTGAAGGCCATCGGCATTCCCACCAGCATGTTCACCGTGATTTTCGCCCTGGCTCGCACCGTGGGCTGGATGTCACACTGGAACGAGATGATGTCCGATCCCAAGCAGAAGATCGGCCGTCCGCGCCAGCTGTACACCGGCGCCGCCGAGCGCGAGTTCAAGACCCAGGTGGCCGACAAGTAACCCTTGCGCACCCTGTGAAAAGGCCGGCATATGCCGGCCTTTTTTATGCCTGCTCACCGCCAGGTGATGAATGCAAGAAAACAAAAAAGGCGCCGAAGCGCCTTTTTTCATTCAGCCGTGATTACTTGGCCGGGGAAGAAAACTTGGTCATAAAGCTTTCGGCCTTTTCCACCATGGCGGTGGAGCCCACAAAGTACGGGGTGCGCTGATGCAGCTCGGTGGGCTTTATCTCCATGATGCGCTGAAAACCGTCAGAGGCCTTGCCGCCGGCCTGCTCGGCCAGGAACGCCAGGGGGTTGCACTCGTACAGCAGGCGCAGCTTGCCGTTGGGGGCACTGGTGCCGGACGGGTAGATGTAAATGCCGCCCTTGAGCATATTGCGGTGAAAGTCGGACACCAGGGAGCCGATATAGCGCGAGGTGTAGGGGCGCTTGGTGGTTTCGTCCTGCTCCTGGCAGTACTTGAGGTACTTCTTCACCCCTTCAGGGAACTTGATGTAGTTGCCCTCGTTGATGGAGTAGATTTTGCCTTCCTCGGGAATACGAATGTTCTCGTGGGACAGACAGAAGGAGCCCAGGGACGGATCATAGGTGAAACCGTGCACGCCGTTACCGGTGGTGTACACCAGCATGGTGGAAGAGCCGTACACTACGTAGCCGGCGGCCACCTGGTTTACCCCCGGCTGCAGAAAGTCTTCCATAACCACGGGAGTGCCCGGCTCGCTGACGCGACGGTAGATGGAGAAAATGGTGCCCACGGACACGTTCACGTCGATATTGGAGGAGCCGTCGAGCGGGTCCATCAGCACCACGTATTTGGCGTCGCTGCGCTTGGCGCTGTCGAAGCAGACGAAGTAATCTTCCTCTTCCGAGGCAATGCCGCACACCTCTCCCCGGGCTTCCAGGGCCGCCTTGAACTTGTCATTGGCGAACACATCCAGCTTCTGCTGCACTTCCCCCTGCACGTTTTCGCTGCCGTTGCTGCCACCGATAATGTCGGTGACCAGGCCGGCCCGGTTGATTTCGCGGTTAACGATTTTGGCGGCGCGACGAATGGATGACAGCAGCGATGTCAGCTCACCGGTGGCGCTGGGGTGTTCGGACTGTGTCTTGACGATGTATTCACCCAGGGTAATCATACTTTTCCTCGAACGTTTCCTTGTGAGGACGGCATCGCCGTCCCGTTTACGGGGCAATGTACCCGTTTAACTTTTTTTTTGCAGTTAATTTAGTGTGCAAAGCAAGCTGACGAAATCAGCCTCGAGCCAGCCGCCGGCGTACCGCCTCCAGATCCGCCGGGGTATCAACACCCGCCGGGGGCACTTCACCGGCCACGCCCAGGGCGATGCGCTCGCCATGCCAGAGCACCCTGAGCTGCTCCAGCTTTTCCAGCTGCTCCAGCGGCCCCGCCGGCAGCGCGACGTAGCGGCGAATAAAGCCCGCCCGATAAGCATAGATGCCGATATGGCGCAGGCAGTGATCCAGGCTGGGCTTGTCTTCACCCATACCGTCCCGATCAAAGGGAATGGCCGCCCGACTGAAGTACAGCGCCTGACCGTGCAGGCTGTGCACCACCTTGACCACATTGGGATCGGTAAGCTCTTCCGCATTCTGCAGCGGCGTGGCCAGGGTGGCCATGGGCGCATCGCTGGCGGCCAGCAGGCCGGCCACCTGATCCACCAGCGCCGGCGGCAGCAAGGGCTCGTCACCCTGCACGTTAACCACGATGTCATCGGCCGCAAGTTGCAGCTGCTCCACCACTTCCGCCAGCCGTTCGGTGCCCGACTCGTGGTGAGTGCCGGTCAGGCACACCTCCACCTTGCACTCGGCCAGGGCATCCTGAATGCGCCGATCATCGGTGGCCACCACCACTCTGTGCGCACCGCTTTTCAGCGCCTGCTCGGCCACCCAGCGAATCATCGGCTTGCCGTGAATGTCGGCCAGGGGCTTGCCCGGCAGCCGGGTAGACTGCATACGGGCGGGAATAACGACGATAAAACTCATCCCGGCAGCTCGTCCAGATCCAGCTTGCGGGCGCGGTTTTCCAGCAGCACCGGTATGTTTTCGGTGATCGGGTAGGCCAGACGGTCAAAACGACACACCAGCTCGTTGTGCTCCCGATCCAGTTGCAGCTTGCCCTTGCACACCGGGCAGGCAATGATTTCCACCAGTTTGGCGTCAATCGCCATGATTCAGCTCCTTCAGTCTGCTTGACAGCATGTGTTCAAATTCGGTTGGCAGGCGCGCATTTACCGGCAAATACCAGCCGTTGTCGTGGCCACCGGGCCATTTGACCGCGTCCTTCTCGGTCATCAGCAGGGGGGCATCTGCCAGCCCCGCCAGCTGCGCCGGGCTGACCGCCTTGTGGTCGGCCAGCGCCAGCTGTTTGTCCAGTATAAAACCCTGCTCATTCAGGGTGGTAAAAAAACGGGGGGGATGACCGATACCGGCCATGGCGTGCACCCGCGCCCCCGGCGCCGGCGGCTCGCCGGTTGCGCTCACCGGCTGCAATTCGCCGGGAGCCAGGGTCATGGCGTATTCGCCGGCGTCACCGGGACCGCCGTTATTGATCACCGCATCCACGCTGGCGAGCCGCCATTTTCCTTCTCGCAGCGGCCCCATGGGCAGCAGCCGGCCATTGCCAAAGCGACGCTTGCCGTCCACCACCACCAGCTCGATATCGCGGGCCAGCGCATAGTGCTGCAGGCCGTCGTCGCTGATGATGATGTCGGCCCCCAGGCCGGCAAGGGTTGCCGCCGCCTCGGCCCGTTTCGGCCCCACCACCACGGGGCAGCCGGTCCGTTTGAAGATAAGCACCGGCTCGTCCCCGGCCTGCTCTGCCCTGGTCGTGTTGCTCAGCACCAGCGGATAGTGGTCACTGTTGCCGCCATAGCCCCGGCTGATCACACCGGGGTTATAACCCTGCTTCCGCAGCCATTCCACCAGCCAGATCACCATAGGGGTCTTGCCGTTGCCGCCCACGGTCAGGTTGCCCACCACCATCACCGGCACGGGGGCGCGATAGGCCGCCTTGAGCCCATGGCGAAACAAGCACCGGCGCAAACCGCTCACCAGCCCGAACAGCAGGCTGAGCGGCCACAGCAGCCAGAGCCAGGGGGCACCGCGGTACCAGGCCTGCATTACTGATCGCCGAACTGAATGCTGCGCAGCTGGGCGTAGGCACCATTGCGCGCCATCAGCTCGGCGTGGTTGCCCCGCTCCACGATGCGGCCTTCGTCGATCACCAGGATTTCATCGGCGTTCTCGATGGTCGACAGGCGGTGGGCGATCACCAGGGCGGTTCTGTCCTTGCGCAGCTCGTCCAGGGCCGCCTGTATGTGGCGCTCGGACTCGGTGTCCAGGGCCGAGGTGGCCTCGTCGAGGATCAGCAGGGGCGCGTTGCGCAGCAGGGCCCGGGCGATGGCGATGCGTTGCCGCTGACCACCGGACAGGCTGGCGCCGTTCTCGCCGATCACGGTGTCGTAGCCGTGCTCCAGCTTCTGAATGAATTCGTCCGCATAGGCCACCTTCGCCGCCGCCTCGATTTGCTCGCGGCTGTACTGCCCCTGGGCGGCATAGGCAATGTTATTGGCAATGGTGTCGTTGAACAGGTGCACATGCTGGGACACCAGGGCGAACTGGCGACGCAGATCACTCAGCTTGTAATCCTGAATATTGACGCCGTCGAGGCGAATTTCGCCGTCATGAATGTCGTAGAAACGGGTGAGCAGGCTGGCAATGGTGCTCTTGCCCGAGCCGGAGCGGCCCACCAGGGCAATGGTCTTGCCCGGCTCCAGGGTGAAGCTGACGTCCTTGAGTGCCGCCGCTTCCTTGGTGGGGTAACGGAAGGTGACCTTGTCGAACTCTATTTGGCCCTGGGCCCGCTGCAGTGGCCGAGTGCCGTTATCGGGCTCGGCGTCGCTGTCGAGCAGCTCAAACAGGCTCTGGCAGGCGGCAATGCCGCGCTGATAGGGGCCGTTGATCTGGGTCAGGCTCTTGAGCGGACGCATCAGCATCATCATGGAGGTGACGATCACGGTAAAGGTACCCGGGGTCAACTGCTCCTGCATGCCGTCAAAGCTGGCCACATACAGCAGAATGGCCAGGGCGGTGGAGGCGATCACCTGCACCAGGGGGGTGCCCACGGCATCGGCGGCCACCATTTTCATGTTCTGCTGGCGTACCTTGTTGCTCACCTTGAAGAAGCGGCCGCTTTCCACTTGCTGGCCGTTGAACATCAGCACTTCCTTGTGGCCCTTGAGCATCTGCTCGGTGCTGCTGGTGATGTTGCCCATGGCCGCCTGCATGCCCTTGCTGATGCGGCGAAAACGACGGCTGATCACCGCTATCATGACGCCCACCACGGGGCCGACCACAAAGAAAATCAGCGACAGCTGCCAGGAGTGATAGAACATCAGGCCCAGCAGGCCGATAACGGTGGCGCCTTCACGCACCAGGGTAACCAGGGTGGAGCTGGCCGCCGACGACACCTGGGAAGCGTCGTAGGTCACCTTGGACAGCAGGTTGCCGGTGTTGTGCCTGTCAAAAAACGCCACCGGCATGGCCATCAGCTTGTCGAACACCTGCTGCTGCAGGGACATCACCACATGGTTGCCCACCCAGGCCATGCAGTAACCCGAGAGAAAGGTACAGAGGCCGCGCAGGAATACGATGCCAATCACGAAAAACGGCATCCACTTGAGCACCGCCGGATTGTCACCGGTCAGGCCATCGTCGATCAGCGGCTTGATGGAATAGACGAAGGTGGTATCGACGGCGGCATAGCCGGCCATGCCGATAATGGCCGCCACCAGGCCGAGCTTGCGCTCCTTTACATAGGCCAGCAGGCGCTTGAGCACCGGCCAGGATGAGGAGTGTGCGTCTTGGGACATAAGGTCTCTGCCGTAAAAAACGAGGCGCTATTCTAACGGCTTGGGTTGGATCCCGCCAGTTTCACGCCAGGCGGCCAGCCGATGATACCAGGGACCGGGCCGGTCATGGCCCACTCGCCGCCAGCTGGGCCCATTTGCAACCAGGTGGATCAGCCCCTGCTCGCCGGTCACCACTTGGGTCACGCCCGCCTGCCGATAGCGGGCCACCACCTCCGGGGCCGGAAAGCCCCAGCGATTGGCGAAACCGGCGGTATGCACCACCCAGTCCGGCGCCACCGCCGTAATAAACCCCTGGTGCGACGAGCTGCGGCTGCCGTGATGGGGACTCAGCAACAGTTGAGCCTTGAGCGGCACACGGCGGGCCAGCAAGCCGTGCTCGGCGGCCTGTTCAATATCGCCGGTGAGCAGCACCGACAGCACGCCGTCGGAAATATGCAGCACGCAGGAGTCGTTATTGCGGTGCCCGCCCGGTGTGACCGGCCACAACATGCGCAGGGTAAGCCGGCCCCACTGCCGCTGTTGGCCGGCCCGGCAGGGCATGCCCCGGGGCCAGGCTCCCCAGCGGTAGCGCACCGGCACTTGCGTGGCCAGGTAATCGCGGTTGGCGCTGTGATCACTGTCGTCATGGCTGATCACCAGGTAGTCCAGCGCATCGATGCCCAGCCGGTGAAACAACGGCAAAATCACCCCGTCCGCCATGTTGAACCCCGAGCGAAAACGGTTGCCGGTGTCATACAACAACGCCCGCTGGCCCTGGGTCACCAGCACCGACAACCCCTGCCCCACATCCAGAACCCGCACCTGCCAGGCCGGCCCGGGCCAGAGCCACAACAGCGCCAGCCAGCCCAGGGCCAGCCCGAGGGAACGGGCTTGAGGCAGCAACGCCAGCAGGGGCAGCAACAACGCCAGCCACACCACGGCCTGAGCAAAGGCCGGCAGCACCACCCAGGGCGACGCCTGGGCGGCTAGCCAGTGCAACCCGCCCATCAGCGGCCCAAAGAGCCCGTTCAGCACGCCGAATACCGGCGCCGCCCCCACAGGACTCAATAACAGCAGGCCACAGCCCAGCAATAACAGCGGAATCAACAGCAGTGAAAACAGCGGGATCAGCACCACGTTCACCGGCACCGACAGCCAGCTCAGGCCGCCAAACAGTCCCATCACCAGGGGCAGCAACACCAGTCCCAGCCCGATTTGCAGCCGGAATAACCCTTGGCGGCGCAGGCCCGCCGCCAACAACAACAGGGCCGCCACCGCCCCCGCCGACAACCAGAAGCCCTGATTCAGGGCCAGCCAGGGGTTCACCAGCAACAACAGGGTCATGGTCAGCAACAAAATGCGCCGGCCACTCCACAATCGCCCCCAGGCCATCAATCCCAGCCAGATCACCAGCATCAGCAGGGCCCGCTGGGTGGCCACGCCAAACCCGGCCAGCCAGGCATAGCCCGTGGCCAGCATCAGTGCGACCAGCAGGCCGGCGGTGGTATGGCCGCACCAGCGCCCGGCCAACCAGCCCAACCCCGCCACCAGACCAATGTGCAGCCCGGAAATGGCAAACAAATGGCTGACTCCAAGGTCCCGCAGCATGTTCCAGTCGCTCGGGCGTAGCTCACCACGCTCGCCAAAGCTCAGGGCTCGCAGCCAGGGCCGGGCCGACAGCCCCTGAGTGGCCTTGTCAAAACGGGCCAGCAGGCGCTCCCGGGCACCGATGACGGCCGGCTGGTGAGTGAGGGTGCCGGTAAGATAACCCCGCGCGGTAATGCCCTGCCCCAACAGCCAGCGGGCACTATTGAAACTGCCCGGATTGGACAGGGCATGGGGCACATACAGATGGGTGACGGCACTCAAACCGTCGCCCCGGGACGGTGCCGGCGCACTGCCGTACCAGCTCAGCAATACCCGCGGCGCGGGCAAAAGTGCTTGACCATCTAGGTGGGTCAGGCCGACAATCAGCCGGCTGGTGCCGTCGTGCCGGGGCTGAACCTCGACTACACTGCCCATGATGATCTGACTGCGTTCGCCCACCCCAGGTAACTGAAGCCAGGCCAACTGCCAGTGACTGACACACAATACCCAGACAAATCCCAGCAACCAGCCGGCCAGTGCGGGTCGGGAGTGCCAGCAGATAACACCGATTATCGCCAGCGGTAACCACGCATCCCGGGCCGGTAACCAGGGCCACAACAGGGTGCTGGAGACACCGGCGCAAAAGAAGAACAGCCGCTTGTCCATCCGGTAAGTATTGCGGACCTGGAGCAGATGCCAAGAAAGATTCTGAAACGCCTGATGCCCGAACACGGGGCCATCAGAAACCACAAATACCTGAGCCTGTTTGGCAACCGGCTGCACGACACCAACCTCTGGCACCTGAACCGCCATTCGGCCGCCGGCGCCTTTGCGGTGGGCCTGTTTTGTGCCTGGCTGCCCATTCCCTTTCAGATGGTGGTGGCCGCCGGCGGCGCCATGCTGTTCAGAGTGAACCTGCCGCTGTCGGCGGTGCTGGTGTGGTTTACCAACCCGCTGACCATGCCCCCCATGTTTTATTTCGCCTACCGGCTGGGCTCCTTCCTGCTCAACCGGCCGCCCCACTACGAACATTTTGAAGTCAGCCTGAGCTGGCTGGCCGATGCCATGACCACCGCCGGTCCCCCTTTTCTGGTGGGCAGCCTGGTGCTGGGACTGGTGAGTTCGGCCATTGGCTATATGCTGATCCACGCGCTGTGGCGCTGGTCGGTATCGCGCCAGTGGAAACGACGGCGTCAGGGGCGCTGATGCTGCGCCAGTGGGTTCGGGGCAAGATGCCCAGTCAGGAGACCCTGCGCCAGCATCGAATGCTGCGACTGTTTGGCGAGCGCCTGCTCGACCCCGACTACTGGTTCTGTAACCGCCATTCCGCCGCCGTGGCGGTGGCCGCCGGCCTCTTTGCCGCCTGGCTGCCGCTGCCCATGCATACCCTGGTGGCCATTGCCCTGGCCCTGCTGATGCGTGGCTACCTGCCACTGGCCATTGCCATGGTGTGGGTCAACAACCCGCTCACCATTGCCCCCATGTTTTATTTTGCCTACCGGCTTGGCCTGCAGTTGCTGGGCCAGCCCGATGTGGAGCTTTCCGACGCCCTGTCGCTGGAGCAGGAAGCCCTGGCCGTGGCCCTGCCGCTGTTCACCGGCTGCCTGCTGCTGGCCCTGGCATCCGCCGCCCTGGGCTGGGTGATCACCCGGCTGGGCTGGCGCTGGAAGGTACAACTGGCGTGGCTAAGGCGTCATCAGCGGCGCGAGCCGTGAGGTGTGAGGTGTTGGAGTAAAAGGTCAGTGCATAGGTGCTGCTTTGGATGACGCAGATGTCTTTGGCGCTAATGCAGACGAGCTGCCCGGGCTTCATGTTGCCCAGGAGTCTCTCGTTCCCATGCTGTGTGGGAATGCCTATCTGATCTGAACCTTTCTGCTCAGGTATACACTCCCAGGCCGGAGCGTGGGAGCGAGATAACGGCGAGAGCCGTGAACGGAGCTCTGGAGTGCCGTAGGTTGGCGATGAGCGCAGCGAATCCCAACCTACGTCCTATGTGTTACGCTTCACCCAGCAGTTGGCGGGGCAGCAGTCGTCCTGCGCGCCAGGCGGGGTAAAGGGTGGCGATAAAGATCAGCACCAGGGCCGAGCCGGTCACCAGCCAGAGATCCGCCCAGTGGAACTCGGTGGGAATAAAGTCGATAAAATACACCTCGGGGTTGAGCACGCGGTGGCCGGTGAGGCGCTCAAAGCCCGCCACCAGCTCCGACAGCCGGTTGGCCAGCAGCGCGCCGAGCAGTCCGCCCGCCAACACGCCCACCACGCCGTTCAGCATGCCCTGCACCACAAAGGCGCCACGGATCTGCCAGGGGCCGGCCCCCATGGTCTTGAGAATGGCGATGTCACCCTTCTTTTCGTTCACCGCCATCACCAGGGTAGAGACGATATTAAAGCTGGCCACCGCCATCACCAGCAGCAGTACCACTATCATCAGGGTGCGCACCAGCTGAATGTCCCGGTAGATATTGCCCTGACTGTTCATCCAGCTGTTCACGTAAAAGCCCGCCGGCAACGGCATGGCCGCATCAAAGCTGATGCGGTCGGCACGCAGCACGTCATCGACCTTTAAATGAAAGCCACTGACCCTGTCGTCCAGCTCGCGCAGCTCCTGGGCGTCCCGAATGTGGGTGTAACCCAGCACGGTGTCGAGCTGGCCGCCCAGGCGCAACACTCCCACCAGGGTAAAGGCATGACGGCGGGGCGAACCAAAGCCCTGCTCGCCGGGCGACGGCAACAGCAGTGACACCGTATCCCCCACCTGCAGGCTGAGCTTGTCGGCTATGGCCTGCCCCAGAATAATGCCCCGCTCGCCGGGTTTGAGTGCGTCCAGGTTGCCGCCGTCCAGATAAGGCCCCAGCGCCGAAATGCGCATCTCCCGCTCGGGATCCACGCCCTGCAGCTGCACCGCCTTCAGGGTAGAGCCCCGGCTCAACAGGCCTTCCAGCGGCACAAAGGGTGCCACTGCCTTCACACCGGGGGCGGCTTCAAGGCTGGACTGCATGCCTTGCCAGCCGGCCAGTGGGCCATCGGCGGCATACAGCTGGCCATGGGGCAACACCGACAGAATGCGGCTTTCCAGCTCACGCTGAAAGCCGTTCATGGCCGACAGCCCCAGGATCAGCGCGCTCACGCCAATGGCGATGCCAAGAATGGACGCCACCGAAATAAAGGAAATAAAGCGGTTGCGCCGCCGCGCCCGGCTAAAACGCCAGCCCAAGTAAACCGGTAACGGCCGAAACATCACTGCTCCTCCAGGTGGCCATCCACCAGCCGGGTCTGCCGATTCAGCCGCCCGGCCAGGGCCAGATCATGGGTGACCACCACCAGGCCGGTGCCCAGCTCGCTCTGCAGCTCCGCCAGCAGTTCAAACACATCCGCCGCGCTATGGGCATCCAGGTTGCCGGTGGGCTCGTCGGCCAGCACCAGCCGAGGGTTGTTCACCAGGGCCCGGGCAATGGCCACCCGCTGGCGCTCGCCGCCGGAGAGCTGACCGGGTCTGTGCTCAAGCCGGTGCGCCAGCCCCACTCTGCCCAGCAGCTGTTCGGCCCGAGCCTTGGCCTCGGCCACCGGACAACCGGCAATCAACAGCGGCATGGCGGCGTTTTCCAGGGCGCTGAACTCCCCCAGCAGATGATGAAACTGGTACACGAAACCCAGCTTCTGATTGCGAAAACGGGCCTGGGCCCGCGCCGGCAACTGATGCAGGTCTTCCCCTTCCACCAGCACTCGGCCGGTGGTGGGCGAATCAAGGCTGCCCAGCAGGTGCAGCAGGGTGCTCTTGCCCGAGCCCGAGCTGCCCACCACCGCCAGGCTTTCCCCGGCGTTCAGCGCCAGGCTCACCCCGTGCAATATGCTGACCGAGCGCTCGCCGTCACGATGGGTTTTGGTCAGGTTCTCTACCGTCAACAACGGATTACTCATAGCGCAGGGCCTCGGCAGGTTGCACCCGGGACGCCCGCCAGGCCGGATACAGGCTGGCCAGCACACACAGGGCAAGGGTGGAAAACAAAATGGTGACGAGCTGGGCAGGCAGCAGCAGCACCGGCAGCTGGCTGCCACCGGCGGACGAATAGAAGTTGATGCCAAGCACATTGAGCACCGCATCCAGATTCAGGGTCAGCAGCAGCCCCAGGCCAAAGCCCAGCAGGCTGCCCAGCACGCCGCTAAAGCCCCCCTGAATCATGAACACCGCCATCACACGTTGGCGGCTCAGGCCCAGGGTTTGCAGCATGGCGATTTCGGCTTCCTTGTCGGTCACCACCATCACCATGGCGGAAAGAATGTTAAAGGCCGCCACCAGAATGATCAGCGCCAGCATCAGGCTCATCAGCCGTTTTTCCATGGCCACCGCCTGAAACAGCTCGCCCCGGCTGTGCTGCCAGGTTTCATATTTAAGCGTGCCATCAAGCGCTGGCAACGCGGCCAGCTCAAAGGGATCGTTCAGCCACAGTCTGAGCCCCGAGGCCTGCTCGGGCTGGTAACGCAGCAGCCGGCCGGCGTCTTCGATGCGGGCCAGGGCCACCTGGCGATCCACGTCGTGACCGGTGACAAAGGTGCCCACCACGGTAAACAACCGCTGACTGGGCACGCGCCCAAGGGGGGTAAAGCGACTACCCTCGGTCACCGTGACCCGCACCTTGTCGCCGGGGCCTACTTTCAGCTCCCGGGCCAGCCCCGCCCCCAGCACCAGGCTGTAGGGCAAATCACGAAAATAGCCGAGCGTCTGCTTGTCCAGCGCGCCCAACAGGCGATCCGCCTCGTTGGCGGGATCCACCCCGTAGAGCTCGGCGCCGGTCAGCGCCCCCGGCCCCTGCACCATGGCTTCGGCGCTGATAAAGGGGCTGGTCGCCACCACTTCGGGCACGGCGGCAAAGCGCGCCGCCTGCGACCCGGGATCGTTCAGGCGGCGGGCGTCATTGGTGACCAGGGCGTGGGGAATGACCCCCAGCAGGTTGCTTTTCAGCTGCTGCTCAAAGCCGTTCATCACCGACGACACCAGCATCAGCGCCGCCACCCCCAGCAAAATACCGATGGTGGAAAAGCCGGAAACAAAGGAGGCAAAGCTGCGCCGCCCCCGGGCCCCGGCATAGCGCAGGCCCAGCATCAGCGTCAGGGGTTGAAACATGGCATAATCATCCGTTTTTCAAAGGGTTTTACGTCACCCGCAAGTTGCGGAATAATAAAGGCTTGTGACAGGCGCAACAAGAGCAGCGAAGCATGGCGAACCCTTATTTCAGCGTGGAATACAGTGCCCAGGTGAACCTGATCCCTCTACAGCAGGGCGACACCGTGCCCGAGGTGGTCGATCTCGAGGCCGACATTCCGGCACCGTTTCGGCTGATCAGCGAAGTCACCCGCATCGACACCAACCAGGCACGGCTGCTACGCAACCTCGACGAACACGCCAGTGAGCTGGTGGAGATCATCAACCAGCAGTCCCGCAAAATCGACCTGGTGCTGAGCCATGTGCTGGCAGGCCAGGATGACCCGGACTGCCGCTACCGCACCCTCACCCTCGGCGGCGGCGGCTTTCGGTTTGAATCGCGACACCCCATGACCGACGGCCAGACGGTGCGGATAAAACTGTTTCTGCCCGAACACTCGGTGGCGGTGTATGCCTACGGCGAGGTGCATGCGGAGGAACAGCGCGGCCACTATCGCTGCGACTTTACCGTGATCCGCGAGCAGGACAGAGACGCCCTGATCCGCGCCAGCCTGCAACAACAGGCCAAACAACTTAAAGCCCGCGCCGAGCAGCGCGCCCAACAGAACGACAAGCCCGCCTCATGATTGACATTTCCAGCCCCACTCCCAAGCCCAGGGCCAGCCTGGGCGGCCTGATCGGCAGCAGCCTGGCCCTGGCCATTGCCGGCCAGGTTAAACGGCAATCCCAGCGCGTGTTGCTGGTGGTGCCCGACACCCCCACCGCCCTGCGCCTGGAGCAGGAAGTACGCCACCTGCTAAACGATGCCAGCCTGCCGGTGCAGCTGCTGCCCGACTGGGAAACCCTGCCCTTTGATCAGTTCTCGCCGCACCAGGACATTATCTCCCAGCGGCTGGAAACCCTCTACGGCCTGCCGGCACTGAGCCGGGGCCTGCTGATTGTGCCGGTCACCACCCTGATGCTGCGCACCCCGCCGCGAGACTGGCTGGAGCAGAACAGCCTGCTGCTGAAGGTGGGCGACCGGCTCGATTTGCATCATTTGCGCCAGCGCCTGGAGCAGGCCGGCTACCGCGCCGTGGAGCAGGTGCTGGAGCACGGCGAATTCGCCGCCCGGGGGGCGCTGCTCGACCTGTTCCCCATGGGCGCCGAGGAGCCGGTGCGCATCGACTTTTTTGATGATGAAATCGACACCCTGCGCCCCTTTGATCCCGACACCCAGCGCTCCCGCGACAAGGTGAAGGAAGTGCGGCTGCTGCCGGCCCGGGAGTTCCCCACCGACAGCGCCGCCATTGAGCGCTTTCGCGGCCAGTATAGAGAGCGCTTTGCCCTGCGCAACGAGCCGGAGTCGCTTTATCACCGCGTGAGCCAGGGCCAGCTGCCGCCGGGCATTGAATATTATTTCCCGCTGTTTTTTGAACAGACCCAGACCCTGTTCGACGCCCTGCCCGAGACCATGCAGGTGCTGGCGGTGGGCGACATGGAGCCGGCCGCCCAGGATTTCTGGCGGGATGTAAACGAGCGCTATGAAGACCGCCGCCACGATCTGCTGCGGCCGCTGCTGGCCCCCGACGAGCTCTATTTAAAGCCCGATGCCCTGATGCACCAGCTCAATCGCTGGCCCCGGCTGCAACTGAGCCAGGAGCCGGTGCTGGAAAAAGGCGATCGGGTCAATGCGCCGGTGCGGGTACTGCCCGAGCTTGAAGTGGAGCACCAGAAAACCGAGCCCTTGGCGCGACTGCTTGGCTTTTGTCAGCAGTTTGCCGGGCGCGTTCTGTTCTCGGTGGAAAGCGCCGGTCGCCGCGAGGCCCTGACCGAACTGCTGGCGGGCTCACCGCTGAAGTTCACGCCGGTCGACAGTCTGAACGACTTTGCCCGCGGTAAAGACAAAATTGGCCTGGTGGTGGGGCCGCTGGCCCAGGGCTTTGTGCTGAATGAGGAATTTGCGCTGATCTGCGAGGGCGATCTGCTCGGCGGCCGGGTCATTCAGCGCCGGCGGCGGGAAAAATCCGCCAGCCTGAGCCCGGACACCCTGATCCGCAACCTGGCGGAGCTGTCCATCGGTCAACCGGTGGTGCACCTGGATCACGGCGTGGGTCGCTATATGGGCCTGCAGACCTTGAACGCCGGCGGCATGAAGTCGGAATACCTGACCCTGGAATATGCCGGCGGCGACAAGCTCTATGTGCCGGTCACCGCCCTGCACCTGGTGGGCCGCTACAGTGGCGCCGACGACCCCACCCTGAACCGTCTGGGTAACGACGCCTGGGCCAAGGCCAAGCGCAAGGCCGCCGAAAAGGTGCGCGACGTGGCCGCCGAGCTGCTCGACGTGTACGCCCGGCGGGCCGCCAAGCCGGGCCAGGCCATTGCTCACGACAAAAGCGCCTACCGCCAGTTTTGCGACGCCTTTCCCTTTGAGGAAACCGACGATCAGCTCAAGGCCATCAACGCCGTGCTCACCGACATGACCCAACCCAAGGCCATGGACCGGCTGGTGTGCGGCGACGTGGGCTTTGGCAAGACCGAAGTGGCCATGCGCGCCGCCTTTGTGGCGGTGCACGGCGGCAAGCAGGTGGCAGTGCTGGTGCCCACCACCCTGCTGGCGCAACAGCATTACGACAACTTTCGCGACCGCTTTGCCAACTGGCCGGTCAAGGTGGAGCTGATCAGCCGCTTCAAGACCGGCAAGGAGCAGGACAAGGCCCTGGCAGGAATGGCGGACGGCAGCATCGACATTGTCATCGGCACCCACAAGCTGCTGAGCCAGGACGTGCGCTTTAAAGACCTCGGCCTGCTGATCGTGGACGAAGAGCACCGCTTTGGCGTGCGCCAGAAAGACAAGATCAAGGCCCTGCGCGCCGACGTGGACATTTTAACGCTCACCGCCACCCCTATTCCCCGCACCCTGAACATGGCCATGGGCGGCATGCGTGACTTGTCCATTATCGCCACCCCGCCGGCCAAACGGCTGGCGGTAAAGACCTTTGTGCGCGAGTCGGACGCCACCGTGATCCGCGAGGCCATTTTGCGGGAGCTCAAGCGGGGTGGTCAGGTCTATTACCTGCACAACGAGGTGCAGACCATCGAAAACAGCCTGGACGCCCTGCGCACCCTGGTGCCCGAGGCCCGCATTGGCATCGCCCACGGCCAGATGCGCGAGCGCGAGCTGGAAAAGGTGATGTCGGACTTCTACCACCAGCGCTTTAACGTGCTGCTGTGCTCCACCATTATTGAAACCGGCATCGACGTGCCCAGTGCCAACACCATTATCATGGACCGGGCCGACAAGCTGGGCCTGGCTCAGCTGCACCAGCTGCGCGGCCGGGTGGGACGTTCCCACCACCAGGCCTATGCCTATTTGCTTACCCCTCACCCCAAGCGCATGACCACGGACGCCAAAAAACGGCTCGAGGCCATTGCCGCCCTGGAAGATCTGGGCGCCGGCTTTGCCCTGGCCACCCATGACCTGGAAATTCGTGGCGCCGGCGAGCTGCTGGGCGACGAGCAAAGCGGCCAGATCACCGCCATTGGCTTCAGTCTTTACATGGAGATGCTGGAGCAGGCGGTGAAGGCGCTGCAGTCGGGCAAGGAGCCGGCGCTGGATCAGCTGCTGGGCAGCCAGACCGAAATTGAACTGCGCCTGCCCGCCCTGCTGCCGGACGACTACATTCCCGACGTTAACATGCGTCTTTCCATGTATAAGCGCATTGCCGCCGCCGAACACGACGCCGCGCTGCGCGAGCTGCAGGTGGAGCTGATAGACCGCTTTGGCCTGCTGCCCGAGCCGGGCAAGAATCTGATTGCCCTCTCCGCCCTCAAGGCAAAGGCCAGCGGCCTTGGCATTGAGAAAATTGACGCCGGCCCTCAAGGGGGCACCATCAGCTTTGGCCAGGACGCCAGGGTCGACCCCGGCTATCTGGTGGGCCTGTTGCAAAGCCAGCCTCGCATCTACAAAATGGAGGGGCCGAGCAAACTGCGCTTTGCCATTCCAAGCCATGATGCCAAGGCCCGGCTGGCCCTGGTGGGCGACATGCTCAATGAATTTGCCGCGCATCAGGCCTGATGCGCACTCCCACGGACGGGACTCAACATAACAGCGCCGGCCACGCCGGCGCTAAACCATCATCCTGACCGAGACGTAATGAATACAACATCTTGCGCCGCTTTTGCCCAGCGCCCGCTGAGGGTTGGCATTCTGGGAGGCGGCATTGCCGGCGCCACAGTAGCACTGCGACTGACCGACATGGGCATTCACACCCTGCTGCTGGAAAGCGGCACCGGCCTGGTAAACGGCCCCCCCATCTGCCACCTGCATGCCGGAGGCAACCTCTACCGGGAAATCAGCGACGAGCAGTGCCTGACCCTGCTGCGCCAGTCCATTGCCTCGGTGCGGGCCTACCCCCACAGCATTAACCGCCGCCCGACCGTGATTGCGGTGCCGGTGACCGATGCGGGCGATCCCGAGGCCCTGCTGCCCCGGCTGCGCCAGGTGACACGGGAATATCAATTGCTGGTGAACGAAGATCCCGCCAACCGCGTGCTGGGCGAGCCGGACGATTACTACCGCTGTTATCACCGGGAAGAGTTCGAAGCCCTGGCCAGCCGGCCGCTGCCGGACCGGGCACAGACTCACGACGACTGGATGATTCCGCTGGCACGGCAGCTGGATGCCAGCCAGCTCAAGTTTCCGCTGATCCTGGTGCAGGAATACGGCTGGAGCCTGTTTCGCATGGCCGCCACCGCTACCCAGGCCTTAAGCGAGTCGCCCCTGTGCGACCTGCGCCTGAACACGCGGGCCATTCGCCTTGAGCAGCACGAATGCAGCTGGCACGTGCAGAGCGTGGGCCCCGGCGGCGAGCGGGTGGATGAAGTGGACTTTCTGGTGAACGCCTGCGGCTTTCGCACCGGCCTGGTGGACGACATGGCCGGCTACCGGCGCGAGCGGCTGGTGGAATACAAGGCCGCCTACCTGGCCCGCTGGCCCGGCGCCGCCGACTGGCCCGAGGTGATTTTTCACGGCGAGCGCGGCACCCCCCAGGGCATGGCCCAGCTCACCCCCTACCCCGGTGGCCTGTTTCAGCTGCACGGCATGACCGACAGCATCACCCTGTTCAAGAACGGCCTGGTGGCCAGCCCCGAGCACAGTGCCCAGCCGCGCTTGCCCGACGCCTATCGCCACCAGCTGGATAACGGCTGGAGCCTGAACGACACCGAGGCCCGCACTCGGCGCGCCATCGATCACCTGGCCCGGCTGCTGCCGGATTTTGCCCGCGCCACCCCGGCCGGCAAGCCGTTGTTTGGCGCCCAGCAGATACCGGGCAGTGATCCCAAACTGCGCGCCGCCGATGTCTCTTTTGAGGGACACCACTACGCCCGGGTGGAAATTGTAAAGGCCAGCTCCGCCCTTACCGCCGCCGACCGCATTGTGGCCAAGCTCACCGAGCTGGGCTGGCTCGCAAGCCAGGGCCCGCTCAGCCCGGATCTGGCGCTGAGCCAACGACAAAGCGCCGCCGAGGTGGAAAGCCTCGCCATCAGGCTTGCCGAGGCCCGCGGCTACCCCAGAGAGCTGGCCGAAAACGGCTGGTAACCCCGGGGACTGGGGACTGGGGACTGGCAACCCACCGTCGCTCCCGCCTTTTCTCCGTCACTCCCGCGAAGGCGGGAGCCCAGGGCAGAACGTAGGTTGGAATGAGCGCAGCGATTTCCAACATTCCACCGCCTCCTGCGTGTTGCGATTCGCTCCGCTCATCGGCAACCTACCCCTGCTTACCCACCCCTTCAATCATCACTCCCGCCAAGGCGGGAGCCCAGGCAGGACGCAGGTTGGAATGAGCGCAGCGAATTCCAACATTCCACCGCCGCCTCCTTCCGCCCAAAAAACAAGAGCCCCGTCACAAAATCTGCTAAATTACCCGCCCCTGACTGACAGCACGAAAAGGAGTATCAATGCACAGTCACCCGTTGCGGGAGCAAATTATTGCCGAGGTGCACGCCCGGCCCTTTCAGGAACTGCAGGGCCCGCTGGGCATGCGCCATATTGCGGTTACCTACGATGACGTTCCACTGAGCGAAATAAAAGCCAGCGTGGCCCGGCTGAGCGACCTGCTGGAACTGCGGGAAACCACCGGCAAATCGCGCTTCTGGCAGGGCGAGAACGACCAGCTGACCCTGCGTTTTGAGGCCCACCACGAGTTCTATACCCTTACCCTGACCGCCCTTAACCGGCTGGAGCTGCCGCAACTGCCGCCAGCCTGGCTGGATTCCGCCCCGGGCAGCTTTTTGTGTGGCGCCGAAATTCTGTTTCGCGATCACCAAAGCGAGGCAAACGAGCAGGCCTGGCTGGAACAGCATTTTGGCGAGCACCAGGTCAACAGCTCGCTGGTGATGTCGAAGGTGGGCCAGATCTGGACCGACTTCTACCCGCGGGAAGACAGCGGCCTGGTGCGGGTGCTGGTGGAAGACCGGGGCCTGCAACTGCGCCAGGCCGGCCGCCTGCTGCAACGCATTTACGAAATAGAAACCTACCGCCATATTGCCCTGCTGGCCCTGCCCCTGGCCAACAAGGTGGTGCCGGTGATCAACCAGCTGGAAAACGAGCTGGTGGAGCTCTCCACCCGAGTGGCAACGGAAGAACCTTCAAAACTGCTGCATCAGCTCATGGATCTGGCCGAGCGGCTGGAAGCCCTCTCGGCCCAGACCTCCAACCGTTTCTCGGCGGCAGAGGCCTACTTTACCCTGGTCAACAAGCGCATTGCCGAGCTGCGGGAAACCCGCATAGAAGGCCGCCAGACCGTGGAGCAGTTTATGGACAGGCGGCTCGACCCGGCCACCCGCACCTGCCGCGCCGCCGGCCAACGCATTGAGCAGCTCTCCCGCCGCCTAGCCCGCACCACTCAATTGGTGCGCTCCCAGGTGGATCTGTCGGTGGAGCAGCAAAACCGCGACATGCTCAGCAGCCTGAGCAAACGCGCCGGTGAACAACTGCGGCTGCAGGCCAAACTGGAAAGCTTCTCCATTATCGTGGTGACCTACTACGCCTTTGACCTGCTAGACCGCACCCTGCGCAACCTGGTGGAAAACGAAGAATACCGCCACCTGATGGAAGCGGGGTTAAGTATCTCGGTGCCCTTTATCGCCCTGCTGCTCTGGATCTATATACGCCGCCTGCTGCGCGGCGTGGGAGAAGACTGATTACCACGCCGTAACCTGAAGCACAGCAAGGTGTCTGACAATCCGTGCAAAATCGTCGGGCACCGTAACCACTCCAGCGACACGCCGTGAATCCCTCCCTGGAGGCTCCGCTGCGCTATCCATGGCGCAGAGGGTACGCTGGAGCAGCTTACTCTGCCCTCCTCAGCTGACAGCGAGATCGCCTGTAGGCAGCGACCACACTTCACATACAACCCAAACCGCTCATAAAACCACCACCAAAGCAGTTTGCATCTCACTTAAACCTTTTTGCAATTGCCCTACCGACTTCCAGCGGCCAGAATAGACGCGTTTGAAAACTGTGTTGGTAAGCTTGGTGGCCTTGCACCCACCGGCGGTAGCGTGGGTGGCTGGCAAAAGCTGATATCCACAGAACATATGTGCGCATGTGGGTTATTCTTCGTCAACTCCTGCTGATAAAATCTATAACTGATTGATATAAAAAGGTTATGTTGACTTGTTCAGCTACTGCAAGTATGTAGAAATAAGTATGCGCATTATTATAAAATTGAATCACCTTGGAGAGTAATGTGGTTACCGATAAAAATTGTCGAATGTGTAACGCTAGTGAGACTCTACAGAAATCGCACATTATTCCTCGCTCATACTTTAAGAGTTTGAAAGATAAGCGTGGGCAGCTGTTTTCGGTTACTTGTGGTGGAACAAGCGAAGCTAAATTAACCAACTCTGATCCAAAGGAATACCTCCTTTGCAGAGAGTGCGAGCAATATTTGAGCGAAATTTTTGAGAGATATGGAACAAGACTTCTGAAGGATCGACGAAAAGTAAAGCGCAGTGGAGATTGTGTGATATTTGAAAACTTTAGGTTTAAAGAATTTTATTTGTATCTAATTTCCATACTTTGGCGCGCTTCTATATCAGGGTTATCTAAATATAAGCATATCAACCTAGGTGATGAAATAAATCACTTGCTTTGCCACTGCCTACGAGAAAATAAGATAAAGATACAAACATCCCTTCGGCTTGATCACTTTTTTAAGATATCGCTAATCCGGATCGTTGATAAAACAGGGCAGATAGACGAAGATGCAATAAGAAAGACAATGATTGACTTAAATTTTGAAAGAGGTGAGAAACTTGACGATGGAATTCTTTATTATTTTATGGTTGATGGATTTCTTATTTTATACCATTTCTCCTCTGAAAAAGACATTCATACAGTAAGAACCAAGAAAAACTTTGCTCAAATATTGAATAAAGATAGATTATATGTGCCAATTTCAGATCTTGGAGATTTTAAACAGTTGGCTGATGGTTTTTCATCATTAACTAAGCACGCGGTAAAGCATAACAAACGGTAAATTAAAATAATCAGCATCACCCTTGGCCTGAAGTGCAGATTTAATCTGAAAAGTATCGTAGCCGGTGCTTATGAGATCAGTGGCGGAAAGCGTAAATATCATACCTATTCCTTCACCATTTAATAGACCATAAAAAACAAAAGGAATTAAAATGGACTTATTCAGTATCTTCGCAAGCTACATGACATACGTCTGGTATGCACTCCCCGTTCTGCTGTTGGTTCTTTTCTTTAAGAGCCCCTGGTTCAAGGGTTTTTTCGGGGAATTTCTGGTCAACCGCATGCTGTCCCGTCTGCCCGGCAATGAATATACCCTGCTAAAAAATATCACCCTGCCCACCGAGGATGGTACCACCCAGATCGATCATGTGCTGGTGTCCGAGTTTGGCATTTTCGTGCTGGAAACCAAGAACATGAAAGGCTGGATTTTCGGTTCGACCCAGCAAAAGCAATGGACTCAGAAAATTTACCGCCATACCTCCAAATTTCAGAATCCGCTGCATCAGAACTACAAACACACCAAAACCCTGGAGTCGGTGCTGAATATGTCCCCGGAGCATATTCATTCGCTGATCGTGTTTGTCGGCGACGGCACCTTCAAGACCGAGATGCCGCCCAACGTCACCTATTGCCGGGGTGGCCTCGAATTTATTCGCTCGTTCACCCAACGGGTGTTGAGCAGGCAGGACGTCATCGAGGCAATTGCCCTGTTGGAAGAAATCAAGCTCAAACCCGGCCTGGCGACCGCGCTCAAACACAAAAAACATGTAAGGAACATTGTGGCCGGCAAGGCCGCCGAACCAGCCTGCCCGCGCTGTGGTGCCGGCATGCTGCTGCGGGAAAGCAAGCGGGGCGCCAATGCCGGTGAACCGTTCTGGGGTTGTTCGCAGTTTCCCAAATGCCGGGCGGTGGTAAAACCAACCCGATAGCATACTCATTTCTCCCCTTTCTTCTCTCCGACACTTGCTGGTGAAAAGTGTATTAAAAGATTGGCGGTGAATTATCACTGAACAATGTAATAACGGTGATGAAGCCTCCGAATCGGATTGTTTTGCCATATACCGTTTTTGCTCAGTCGCTCACTTCGGGATGTGTCCTGCTCTGATACTTGGGCAGTTGCACTCTTAATCCTCGAAAGGTGTTGAATGCACTGGTCACCGAGAGCTTGTTGATCATCCAGTCAGGTAAATTGCCGCCGGGATCGGCAAACGCAATATATTCGATATGGGTCAGCCCATTGGTCAGTTTTGCCAGTGTCCAGGTGGCTTTCACGGCTTTTATTCGAATGTAACCTGGTTGCCGTGGATAGGCATGGGAGGCGCCCTCAATGGTCAACACCAGGGCACCCGGCGGTTGGTCAAACCGGGAATAGGTGACCATATCCCGGTCCTGTACCGGCCAGGGGGCCCGAAAGCGGGTATAAACAATGTTCTCAGTGGGCGAAATCTGTTCAAGTACCCGGCTTGAGGAGACGTTGTCTATCCAGTTGGGAATATTGGGGCTGTCTTCCAGCAATGCCATAAAGGCCGCGTAGCGGGTAACGACAAACATCTGAGCGCGGATCTCCACCAGACCATCCCGATGATGGCGGGTGTGAATGGTAATGCCGTCCTGATTTTTGGCCATTTCCCAGCGCCGAAGCTGAGAGTCGTCTGCGGCGCCAGAAAAAACCGCGACCAAAGAAAGCGTCAGTAGCCAGCGTGCCAGCATGCTTGCCCCTTATCACTTATCACCTCTGGGCCGGTTAGCGGCCCTGTCTCTGCTTAGCTTAGGGTGAAAACGGGCCGAGTAACCGCTTTGAATAAGATGATGCGGTAGCGGCGGCTTCAAACCAATTTGGGCAGCCCGGAATGAGTATCATGGGCTGAGGCATTCAGCATACAATTCGGGCTTGCTGCTAAGCACGCTTCTAAGCTTCCAAGGCGCTTTCATTTTTCGTAGAGGGAACCATGAGTCATCATCGCTACAGAATCAGGGTCATGAACCGGGAAGAGATCAACCTTGCGATCGAATGGGCCGCAGAGGAAGGCTGGAACCCCGGCCTTCACGATGCCCAGTGCTATTTTTCGGCCGACCCTCATGGTTTTCTCATCGGCCTGCTGGACGATGAGCCCATTGCCACCCTATCGGTGATTAAATATGACGACTCATTTGGCTTTCTTGGCTTTTATATCGTCAAACCCGAATACCGGGGAAAAGGTCATGGCATTGAGATTTGGAAGGCAGGCATTAACTACCTTCAGGACCTGAACATCGGCCTGGACGGTGTGGTTGATCAGCAGGAAAACTACAGGAAATCCGGTTTCAAACTGGCCTATCGCAACATCCGCTACCAAGGCGTTGGGGGTGGTGATCAGCCCCGGCACTCGGGGGTTGTTGAACTGTCTACCCTGCCTTTCGACATGATTGAGGCCTATGACCAGCCTTTTTTCCCTGCCAACAGGGCGCAGTTCACGCGCACCTGGATAAGCCAGCCGGATTGTCATGCCCTTGGCATCATGCAGAATGGCACACTCTCTGGCTACGGTGTGATAAGAAAATGCCGAGATGGCTACAAAATAGGCCCCCTGATGGCGAACAGCCCCGAACTGGCAGAATCACTTTTCCTCGCTTTAAAAGCCCATACTGCTTCGTCAGAACACATTTACCTCGATGTGCCAGAAACCAATCAGGCGGCGGTTGCATTGGCCGAGAAGCATGGAATGAATGTGTCGTTCGAAACCGCCAGAATGTATACCGGCGCCATTCCCGATATACCTTTGCATCGGCTTTTTGGTGTGACCTCTTTTGAAATCGGATGATCGAAGCAGCGCGACTATCCAACAAGGCTACAGGGCGGCATCGTTGCCGGGCGTGAAGCTGCTCTGGTTAATGGGAACAGCTGCAACAACATCGTAAAATGGTGATGGATGCTTCATTACCCCGGGTAAGATCATGCTCAAGCTTTTTACCAAACTGGCATTGTTGCTGCTGGCCTGTGTGTGCGCCGGGGCACTGGTGCAGCAGACCACGCTGTCGGCGCTGGCACTCACCCGCGTCGATCCCCTGCCCCACACTCAGCAGTTGATGGCCGAGGCCCGTTACGCCGAGGCGGCGGATTATCTCGGCTTTTTTATGGAATACGACTATGTGAGCTCAAACCCCCAGGCTCGAGCGCTGCATAACGAGATTGCCCGCCAGCGGGAGAGCTGGCGTTATCGGTTTGAAAAACTGAGCGAGGGGCTGGTGCTGGGCACCAGCGACGAGACCATCGGCATGGCGGCGGCGGTGGCCACCGACTTTCTGGTGATCGGAGATATTCGGGATCTCACCCATCAGGGCATTCACCTCGCCAGGGGCGAAGAAGTGGACGAAGTACTGGTGGCACTATCTACCCTGGGGCTGGTGGCCACCACGGCCCAGCTGGCAAGTGGTGCCGGCACCCTGGCCACCGCCGGTGCCGCCGCCCCTGCCACCGCGGGAGCCACCGTGGCCAAAAGCGGTATCGTCGCGCTTAAAACCGCCCGCCGGCTGGGCAGCCTGCCTCCCTGGCTGGGCAAAACCCTGGTGCGGGCGGCCAGAACGGCCAGGCAGTCCAAAAGTGTAAGCAGGCTGGGAGACGTGTTTTCCCATGTCACCACCCTGGCGCGCACTCGTGGTGGCTTTCGGCTGCTGGCCAGCACCCGCAATGCCGACGAACTGGCCACCATGGCCCGCTTTGCCCGCACCTTTGGCCACCACAGCCGGCCCCTTTACCGGCTGGGTGGCGATCTGGCCGTGAGCCTGGCCGCCACCACCGGCAAACAGACCATCAAGCTGGCCGCCACCTTTGGCAAGGGCGGGCTCAGGCTGCTGAACCGGGTTGGCGCGGTCAGGTTCACCAAAATTGCCAGCCGCAGCGCCAAGATGGCCTACAAGGGCGAGCTGCTGCGCCTGCTGGCTCAGTCGCTGTTTCGCCTGCCGTCCTGGCTGCTGGGGCTGATGATGGTGCCGGCCCTGCTGTTCTGCCCGCCCTGGCGCTGGCTGCTGCGCCTTGGCAGGCGCCGGCGCGCCGCTCGCGGCTATTCGTATGAATAATGCCCAACCCCGCCATCAGCGGGGTTGGGCATTATTAACGCTAGTTTCAATCTGTTTACTGCATGGTGGCGGCGGTCACGCCTGTTCCGGCACCGGCTTTACCAGCGGCACACTCACCCTGTTAACCTGATCGGTGCTTGCCGCAATGCTGTGCATCGCCTGTATCTCCGCCGCACTGAGGTGCGCGTAATCCTTGCGCATATAGCCGATGGTTTTATACAGCATATAAGACGTCAGCAGCAGAATGGGCAATGCAAAGATCAGGATCGCCGACTGCATCGACTGCACCGGGGCATCCACGATAATGAAAATGGCCGGCAGCGCCACAATCACCAGGCACCAGAACATCTTCAGGTAGGTCGACGGGTTGTTATTCTCGTCCAGCCTGTCCTGAGTATTGCAAGACACGGTAAATACCGAGCCGTCCAGGGTGGTGACCAGCAGCAGGAAGGTGGCAATAATAAACACCACCAGGATCACCGAAGACAGCGGCAAGGTCTCCAGCGCACTGACAATCGCTTCGCTGGCCTGCCCGTCGGACACCATTTGGCTGATATTGACCTTGCCGTCGAGCTCCGTTTTCATCATAAAGGAGCCAACCACAGAGAACAGGGTTGCAATGCCGGCGGTGCCTCCCCCAATCATGCACACAATCACCTCACGAATGGTGCGCCCCCTGGATACCTTGGTAACAAACACACACATCAGCGGAATGAAGATCATCCAGTATGCCCAGAAATAGGCCGTCCAGGACTGGGGGAACTTGGCTTCGTTGATGGCATCGGTATACAGGCTCATCATGATGAAATTCTGCGCCCACAGGGCAATGGACGAGCTGGTGTTTTCAACAATGAACTGGGTTGGCCCCAGCAGCAGCACATACAGAACCAGGGCAACAACAAAATAGGTGCCATTTTCGCTTATCTTCTGCATGCCTTTTTCAATGCCAAAGAACGAGCTGGTCACCAGAAGCACGGCCACAATGGCGAGCATCAGCAGCTTCAGGAACAGGGTATTCTCAACACCAAACAGCAGTGACACCGCGGCCGAAATGATCGGCACCCCGAGTGACAGCACGATCAGCAGGCCAAAGATCAGTGCGATGGGATACATCACCTCAATCAGCCGGCCCATGACCCTGGCGGTGGTTTTGTTTTTTATCATCGACATGACAATGTCGCTGATTTTGAGCGAGCCGTTCTTGCGAATATAGAAGGAATACATCACCGGAATGGCGGTAATGGCATAGATCGCCCAGGCAATCACGCCCCAGTGATGCAGGCTGTAGGTAACCGCCCATTCGGACGCCGTTACCGAACCGGCCTCAATGGCAAACGGGGGCGTCTTGATATAATAAGACCATTCCAGAAAGGCCCAGTAGATGGTGCCCGAGCCCACTCCCGCCAGTGCCATCATGGCGATATAGGAGAAGGTTGAAAACTCGGGTTTTTCGTTACCCATTCGAATATGGCCATATTTGCTGAAAACAAAAAAGGCCGCCAGAATAACCAGCCCAAAGGCAAACCAGAGAATCGGTGTGCCAAAGTTATAGGCAATCAGTGTAAATATGTCTCCGGCAACCTTGATGGCCTGCTCCGGATTGGTCAGAAAGAACATGGATATTGCAGAAACAATAACCAGCGAGATAGCAATAGTAACCCGGTCGAAGTTACTTTTTCCCATTGTAGCTTTCATTATCTTTGTCCCATTTATCATTAACCCGCCCAACAACCCCGAATGGCAATATCATTTGAACAGATTGATACTTGCCGGTTACATGCCGGGCTCAAGACGGGTTAATAAAAACCACTTCCACATTGTTGCGGGAGCGTTCCATTATTTACCCAAGATACGACGCTTATTACTCGAAAGCATAATGTCCTATCGCGTTTTCCCGAACAATGTCCCAGTCCATCTCAATGCCCAGCCCTGGTTTCGTTGGTGCATGAACGAATCCCTCCTTGTCGGTACGAATCACGTCTTTGGAGCCCAGCTCGAAGTTTTCATAGGGGTAGGCCTGCTCAAAGAACCGACAGTTGTTATGGGCCAGTGCCACATGCAGATTGGCCGCCTGGGTCACGGTATAGCCCCAGCTTTGTATCTCCAGGTTTTTGCCGTGGGCCTCGGCCAGGGCAAAACACTTGTTGAGCGGCGTGATGCCACCGCACACGGTGGCGTCCTGGCGCACGTCGGACCACATATTATTGGCCAGGGCATAGGCCACTTCCTGCAGGGTCAGCAGGCAGTTGCCATGGCTGGAAATTTCCAGGTTGGTGTCTTTAACCAGACGCTGATAGGTGGCGTAGTCATAATCGGAAACCGGTGCCTCAAACCATGCCCAGCCGTATTCATCCAGCAGGCGGGCCATTTTTATGGCCTCCTGCTGGTTATAGAAGGTCGCCGTGTCCAGCATCAGGGCAATGCCGGCATCCTTGTATCGGGCCTGTACCGCCTTGACCAGTTTCAGATCTTTTTCATATACGCAGTAGCAATGCAGTTTGATGGCCTTAAAGCCGTGTTCAATGCAGCCGTCGATAAACGGGAAGTATTCTTCCACCGTATCAAACATGGGGGTGGACGCATAAGAGAGCATTTTGTTACGGGCGCCGCCCAGCATCATATACAGGGGCATGCCGGCTTTTTTGCCCTTGATATCCCAGGCGGCAATATCAATCGGTGACTTGGCGACCAGTCCGCCCCAGGAGCAGCGGTTCATCAGCCAGCCATGAAGCGCTTCGGTCATCAGGGCATTTTTCCCGATAAGCCCGGGCACTATGGTGCGCATGGCCTCGAGAATACAGCGGTCAAAGTCATTTTCCGTGTAGCTGATGGTGGCCCCCACCCCTTCGGTGCCATCTTCGGTGATCAGCCGCACCAGGTTGTTGGTGTAGATCAGCGGCTCCTGGTTATCGGCCCAGGGCAAATGGGCGGCATTGCGATCCGCAACGGCATATATCTCGACGCGCTTGATAATGGACTCTTTCATAACCATTCCTCGTTTTACAGTTTGCTGCCGTTGGCAATCATGACATTGCGGATTTCATCAACGGGGAGTTCCCGAATGCGGATGCCCTCGTCGATGGCCTTTACCACGGCAATGCCCGCCGCATGCCCATACTCAAAACATTGGGCCGTCACACGCGCGGAGGCAAGTGCCTCGTGCTCGGCACTCAGGCAGCGGCCGGCCACAATGATGTTCTCTCCCACCACCGGAACCAGGGTGTTGAAGGGAACGTCATAGTAATCATTGAGCAACCAGTGCAGTTTTGGCTTGTCACCGGAATGCAGTTCAATGGGCCAGGGCGTGCGGCAGATGCTGTCTTCCCGCTTGCGGCAATTCACCACATCGTCGTTGCTCAGTGTTTCCACCCCCACAATGGAGCGGGTCTGGCGAATGCCAACCTCAACGCCGGTATCCACCACATAGGCGTTTTCACAGCCGGGCACATAGTGGTTGAGGAATTTGGCATAGCTGCGAACCTGGCGGCGGCCGAATACTTCGGCTTCGGTAAAGTCCTTGGGATCAATCACATTCAGCATGCGGCCATCCTGTCCGGCCAGCCGCGTGGCATTGACCATCAACTCTCCGGGCCGGGTGGTCGGAAACATCCAGATTTTATGGCGCGGCAGGTCATAGTCGTCGGTCTGGTTGGCCGCCACGATGTTCTCGGTAACCTTGGGCGGACAGATGGTGTCTTCACCGTAATAGGCGAGGTATTTCTCCATATCGACACCGGCAATGCGAAAGAACATGGTCGGGTTCTGAATGCGGCCGTTGTCACCAAAGTAATAGTCCATGCCCGCCCGGGCGATCAGGGCGGCGTCGCCCGATGCATCCACTATCATCCTGGCGAGGATCACGCTCTGGCCGGCGTTTGACTCGATCACCACGCCCTTAAAGGCATCCCCATTCATGATCACTCCGGTCACCGCGGTGTGAAACAGGGTGGTTACACCGGCCTGTTCCAGAAAGTCATCGGCCACCTCACGCCACATCAGGGGATCATGGGTCACGGTATAGGTCTTGCCGTAGCGCTGGGGCCCGGTCACTCCCCCTTTGTCGGCCAGCGCCTGGCGAAAACGCTCGGTAAAGCCAAATACCACCTGTTCCGGCTGTGCATCGGGGTTGTCACTGGCCATAAACATGCCGCAAATGGTGCCCGACAGCCCGGCCACGGCGGCGCCGCCACAAAAGCCGTATTTCTCAATAAGCCAGGTGCGCTTGCCCATGCGGCTTGCGGTTTCCGCCGCCGCCACGCCGGCGGCCCCCCCACCGATCACCAGCACATCCACTTCCGCCAGGACCGGCAGATCCGGCACCGCTTCAAACCGCTGAACAATTTTCCAATCTTTCATGACGATCCCTCTGATAGACTTGTGGTCACCAACTGATATATCAATGATATGATCACAATATATACAGGATCTTTCTGTAGCGCAACAGTTAACGCATTGTGATATGATGTGGCATCCCTTGCTCGCGGGGAGCGCGCTTACCCACATTTTCCTGGGAGAACGAGATGGCAATGACACCGGTGTCGGTCAACAAGACAGAGGCCGCCTACAACCTGTTGGAACGCATGATTATTTTTCGCGAGCTAGAGCCGGGCAGCATGGTCAGTGAAAAGCAGCTCGCCGAAAGCCTGGGGCTTGGCAGAACACCGGTGCGGGAAGCGCTGCAGCGGCTGTCTTATGAACGAATGGCGGAAATTCACCCTCGTCGCGGCATTCAGATTCCGGCCATTTCGGTGGAAAGCCAGCTCAAGATCCTGGAAGTACGCCGGGATATTGAGGCACTGTGTGTCAGCTATGCGGCATCCCGTGCAACGGTGCAGGAAAAGCAACAAATGCTTGAACTGGCGTCGAACCTGGAAGCCTGTGCACAACACCAGGACGATCTCACCTTTTCCAGCCTGCTCAAGCAAATTCACAGCCTGCTGGTCAAGGCGGCAAACAACGAATACCTGCAGCTTGCCATGGCCCCGTTGCAGGGCCTTTCACGCCGGTTCTGGTTTGCCTATAAAAATGACCACTCGGATCTGGCACAAGCCTCGGCACTGCATGCGGCCATACTCAGGGCCGTTAGCCATACCGATGCCAAGGAGGCCGTGGCCGCCTCCCACCGGCTGAACGACTATCTGACCGACATGGCCTACCGCAGCCTGACGGCCAGGAAATAGTGGGGCCTTGCCCAAGCCAGGCACGAAACTCACACAAAAAAACAGGCCGGGGTGAACCACCCCGGCCTGTTTTGATTAATGATGCCCGATTACATATCAAGCCTGTTCAGCAGCCTCACCTTGATAGCGTCTTCATCGATCAGCTCAAACACCCTGGGTCGAATCTCACTCACCCACCATTCGTTGTAGGTTTCCTTGTGAATACGCTGCCGCGACGCCTCGTCGTCAAACTCCCTAAGCCACACAAAGTAATCCCGCTCATCTGAGCCCCGGTGCACATAGGTGTCAAGAATGACCATGCCTTTTGAACGCTGGTAAGGCAGCAGTTCGTCACGCATCCAGTTCAGCCACTGTTCGGTCTTGCCCTTCTTGATGCGGTACTCACGCAGTTCAACAATTTTCAACTTGCTCTCCACTGGGTGTTGCCGGGCTTGTCGGCTGGTGGAATGAGCCAGGCTGTCATACCGGTGCTCATTTTCCGGGCCGGTTACGTTCAATCACGGTAATGGATATTGCCAGAAACAGAATGTCTTTCACCAGGAAAAAGTTCGTGATCAAAATACCGTCAGACAGCTTCCAGGTATTCGGCGTGGTGAGCAGGAAACTCAGCGTGGTCACAAAGATTGCCGCGGCCGCAATGCCCGAATAATACGCCAATTTGGTGTTTTTAAACCCCGCAATCAGGCCAATGGCGACCACGATCTCCGCGGCACCAATCAGGTTCGACACCGCCTGAACGGAAAACAGCTCATAAAGCCAGCCCATGGCTGGGTGGTTGACCACCAGCGGCTCAATGAGTTTGGCCTCGGTGGGGGTGAATTTGTATATGCCTATCCAGGCGAGCACCAGCGCCACACCAACAACCCCCAGACAGTACCCGATGTTACCTTGTTTTAAACCAGCAGTTTGAGCGTGCATGCTAATACTCCAATACGTTGAATGGTCGGTTCAGACCAAAACAGCTTGCGAAAGACGTGTGCGTAAGAATTTCTCACAAGGCATTCAGGGTGATTTTAAAATGCGCCATTTTGCTTTGTTGAAACATGGCGCGGGAGTTTGTCGCGCACGATGCGAGGTTTATTACAGAAAAATGTGGCTGCATGGATCGGCAGGCAAAGCCGGCCCAGTCGATGCGCGCCCTGCCGCGCAATAAAGCCACGAGCAATGAACATCAGGCAACCCCGGTCGGCGGTAATGGGGTAACCTGTGCCGCCGTCGACATAACATAGGCGCCGTGGCGCTGATCGCCATCGGCCAGAGGATCTGAATGACAAGCACAAGAAAACTTCATCGCCTGCTGGGCTGGCTGTTGTTGCTGCCGCTGTTTGGCTGGGCACTGACCGGCATGGTGTTTTTTATCAAACCCGGATACCAGGGCGCCTATGAACAGCTCGCGGTGAGAACCTACCCGCTGCAGCAAGGCACGACCCTCTTGCCCGAGGCGGACTGGCAACAGGTGAAGCTGGTAAGAACGGTGCTGGGCCGGCACATGCTGGTGCAGCGCGAAGGCCGGTGGCAGCACCTGCGGCCAACTAGCCATGCCCCTTTTGCGTTGCCCGATGAGGCCGGCATCCGGTTGCTGCTGCAGGATGCCATGGCGGCCAATCCGGCCCGCTACGGCCAGATAGTTGAGCTGAATGGTACCGATGCCCGTACCAGCACCGGGGTGAACATCAGCCTGAACTGGAACACCCTCACCCTGCGGCAGGAAGGCAGGGACACTCGGCTTATCAATGGGTTATACCGAGTCCATTACCTGCAATGGTTGCCATCGAAGGAACTGAACCAAGGGCTGGGCATGCTGGGGCTGCTGTTGTTGCTGCTGATGGCATTGCTGGGGCTGCGGCTGTGCTGGCGGCGATCGCCCTAACACAAAAAACAGGGGCCGGATGGCCCCTGGCGTGGCTTCAATAAGCCCCTTCGCTGTAGATCAGTTCATAGCTGTGGCTGTAGATTTCCACAATGTTGCCGAACGGGTCTTCCATATAAATCATGCGGTAGGGCTTTTTGCCCGGATAGTAATAGCGCGGTTTTTCCATGCGCGCCTTGCCACCGGCGGCCACGATGCGCTCGGCCAGGCCTTCCACGTCCGGGTCCTGCACACAGAAATGGAACACGCCGGTTTTCCAGTATTCAAAGTTGTTCTCGGGGTTTTGCTGATCGCGGAACTGGAACAGCTCCACGCCCACGCGGTCACCGGTAGACAGGTGGGCGATGCGAAAGCTGCCCCAGCCCGGGCCGAACACGTCGGTGCACATTTCGCCGATGGCGCTGTCGTCTTCCGTTATCTCGGTGGGCTTCATGATCAGGTACCAGCCCATCACCTGAGTGTAAAACTCCACCGCCTTATCGAGATCCGGCACCGAAATGCCGATGTGGGAAAAGTTTCTTGGATATACCTTGCTCATTGCGCTCACCTCGTTCGTTGTGGTTGAGATAAGCTTACGCCGGTGATTTAATCATTAAAAATTATCGCTTTTTATCATTATGAGTATATTTTGTGATGATTAATCTGGTGTGGCTGCGCAGTTTTTGCACCCTGGTGGAGGTGGGGCATTTCACCCGCACCGCCGAGCGGTTGCACATGACCCAGTCGGGGGTCAGCCAGCATGTACGCAAACTGGAAGAGCATCTGGGGGTGGCGCTGCTGGTACGCCAGGGCAAGGGGTTTACCCTGACCCACGCCGGCGAGCGGCTGTATGAGCGGGCCGGGGAAATTTTGCAGTCGGTATCGGGGCTGGAGCAGCATGTGGGGCAGGATCCGGCCTTTGAGGGGCTGGTGCGCGTCATGTCGCCGGGCAGCGTGGGCCTGAAACTTTACCCCCAGCTGCTGGCATTGCAACGCCGGCACCCCAGACTGGTGATCGACTATCGTTTTGCCCCCAATGCCAGTGTGGAGCAGGCGGTGGCCGGTCACAGCGTGGATCTGGGGCTGATGACCCGCCCTTCAAACCATGAGGCGGTGCAGTGCCGGGCCATGGCCGAAGAAGCACTGCTGCTGGTGACCCCGGCCGGCATGACCACGCCGGACTGGTCCAGCCTGCTGGCGCTTGGCTTTATCGATCATCCGGACGGCGCCCACCATGCCGGCCTGTTACTCGGGGCCAACTATCCCGAATTTGAACATGTGGGCCAGTTCGCCAAAACCGGCTTCTCCAACCAGATTGGGCTTATTCTGGCGCCGGTCAGCCTGGGGCTGGGCTTTACCGTGCTGCCGGCGCACGCGGTGTCGGCCTTTGCACAACCGGCGTTGATCCAAGCCCATGCCCTGCCCCATCCGGTGAGCGAAACCATCTATGCCGCCACTCACCGCCACCGGCCCATGCCCAACCGGGTGGGCACGGTGCTGGCCCTGGCCGGCAAGCAGCTGTAGCCGGTTTATCCCTTGAGAGCCACGGCCGCAGGCACCACCGGCTGTGGGCTTACTTATCCTTGCCTCGGGTCAACTTGTCGAGATACCCCATGGCAAAGGCCGAAAGCACAAAGGTAATGTGAATCAGCAAATACCACAGGATCTTCTCGTTGGCGATATTCTCGGTGTTCATAAACACCTTCAGCAGGTGAATGGACGAAATGGCCACAATGGACGCCGCCACCTTGTTCTTGAGCGAGCCGGCATCCAGCTTGCCCAGCCAGCCCAGTTTGTCGTCGTCCTCATCCACATCCAGCTGGGAAACAAAATTCTCGTAGCCCGAAAACATCACCATGATGATCAGGCCTCCCACCAGGGTAATGTCGATCAGCGACAGGGTGACCAGCACCAGATCCACTTCCTTCATCTGCAGCACATTGGGCAGAATGTGAAAAATTTCCTGAAAAAACTTGATGCCCAGTGCCAGCAATACCAGGCTCAACCCCAGGTAAATGGGCGCCATGATCCAGCGGGACGCATACATCAGCTTTTCTATCAGTCTTTCCATTGTTGTTTTACCTGTATTTGCCTTGTTGTTTTCGTTGTTGGCCAGCGCGGTCGGCGCACCATCAAAAACAGCTCCTTAAGGAGCTGTTTTTCTGAGTATTGATCGTCTGAATGGCTCAGCCGATGGCCGAAAGTACCATAAAGGTGCCGGCAATGGCAGTGCCCGAGATCAGCAACCATACCAGCAGGTAGCCCATAATATCGCGGGCAGACAGGCCAGCCACACCCAGCAACGGCAGTGCCCAGAACGGCTGAATTTGATTGGTCCAGCCATCACCCCAGGTAAAGGCCATGATAGTCTGGGCCGGATCTGCCCCCAGGGCCGCGGCGGCTTCCATCATGATCGGCCCTTGAATCGCCCACTGGCCACCCCCGGAAGGAATAAAGAAATTCACCATACCCGCGGAGAGGAAAGTCAGCAGGGGGAAGGTCTCCGGGGTGGCAATGCTGATAATGGCTTCAGAAAACTCGGTTACCAGACCAGACTGGGTCATCATGCCGGCAATGCCCGCATACAGCGGAAACTGCACAATAATGCCTCGACCGGCAGACACCCCTTTCTCCACTGCCTGCAGGTAGGCCGCCGGGCTTTTGTGTAACAACAAGCCCAGGGCCAGAAAGACGAGGATAATGGTATTCAGGTTAATGCTCAGACCCTTTTCAACGGCCTGTCCCACCAGATAGAAACCGGCCAAAGCTCCGAGAAACAGGGTCACCAGTCGACTGTTTTCGATGCGATCCGAAGGGGACATGCTACTTGTGTCGAGCGGCGGAGTAACCAGATCGTCATTACCATCCTGCTTAAGGCGCACTATGTGTTCAGGCTGTTTTTGCAGCATAAAGAACATGACCAACAGCAACAGCAACCCCAGGGTCAGCAGCAGGTTCCAGCTAGAGTAGAGTGTTTCCCCCACAGACACGATGCCAATCGTGTCTTCCATAAAGTGGCCGGGCGTCGCAATAACCAGCGGAATGGAGCTGGACGGTCCCCTGACCAGCTCACCGCCATAGGCCGCGGCCACAATCAGCGGAAAATGTATCGCAACCCGACGCCCCATTTCCCGGGCAAGAATGGCGCCAGCTACCATGCCGAACCCCCAGTTCAGGTAGTAGCACACGAAGCTCACCACTATGGTAAGCACCAGTGCCTGACGTGGTGTGCTGGCATGCTTGGTCAGGCCGGTCAGCATGGTCTGCACTACCTGTGTCAGGGCGAGCACATAGCCGGTGATCAATACCAGCACCATCTGCATGCCAAATTTGAACAGGTTGGCAAAGCCATCTCCCCAGTAGCCGGCCATGGCCATGGGGGATTGGCTGGTTACACCCATGCCCAGCACAAACACCAGGGCGGTGATCATTACAGCCAGCACGAAAGCGCTGGGTAAATAGCGCTGCACCATGCGCACGGAAAAGTTGGTTACCGCTTCCATTAAAACCTCTGAGTATGTTCGTCTTCCAATATTGAACAGCGCCGCCCTGGCAGGCGACAAACGGCGGAACAAGGAAGCGGCCAAGCCAAACCGCTGCTTGCGGGCAGCATCATGGGGCCATCGCACACATCCCTGTGCCAGATGTCACAAGACAAAAGTTCGCATAGCGAACCACAAACCAAAAACACGAACAATAATGTCTGTTTTGATCGCTAAATCAAGCAGGCGCGCCCCAATTGGTCATCTAAGCGTGACCCATGTCTTGTTTTTTCGCTTTTCTTCTCGTGGCAAGGACACCATTGAGCCCTAATGCAAGGCACAAGGCAGCGCCGTGCAAGGCTCAAGCTGTTCACGAAAAAACAATTCATATGAATCTTGTTGGAGTCAGGGCGGAGAGCCCCTTCACGGGGATTTTCGAGAACACCAGGCCAGTGCCAAGCCCGGCAGCAGCAGCATCACGGTAAGCAAAGTCACAGCTTGCCACCCCCCCTGTTGCCAAAACCAGCCTCCCAGGGTGCCCGTTACGCTCGCGCCCAGGTAATAAAACAGAAGGTAAAGCGATGATGCATGGCCCTTGGCGTGTTTTGCCAGGGGGCCGACCGCGCTGCTGGCCGCCGAGTGACCGGTAAAAAAACCTATGGTGACCAGGGCCATGCCCGCCAATACGGCGATCAGGGCACCGAACAAGGTCAAACCAATCCCGAGCAGGCTAATAATGAAGCTGGCGATCAGCAAGGAGCCCCCGCCAAACCGCTTGGCGAGGGAGCCATAAACCGAAGAGACCACGACACCACAGCCAAACAAAAGGAATATCAGGCTTATCTCCGTCTGATTCAGCTGGTATGGTGCCGCAGTCAGGCGGAAAGTCGCATAGTTGAAAATGGTGACAAAAATGCTGGTGATGACAAAACCAATGGCATAGACCCTGAGCATGGCCAGATTCTGAACATGCCGCCGCCAGGCGTTAACATGAAAACCCACATTGATGCCGGGTTGGCGCACAAAGTTCCTGGAGGGGGGAAGCAGAACAATAAAGCCCACCGCAGCCAGCATGCACAGCCCACCCCAGATGGCCAGGGCCATATTCCAGGACATAAGCCCGGTCAACAACCCCATGCCCACACGTCCCATCATGGCACCAAAAGCCGTGCCCGCAATATACAGCCCCATGGCCTTGGCCAACTGTGGCGGCTCGATTTCCTCAGCCAGGTAGGCCATGGCCACCGCCGGCACCCCACCCAACACAAAGCCCTCCAGTGCCCTGGCTACAAGCAAGAAATGCCAGTCCGGAGCGGCGGCTGCCGCCACGTTGAGCACGGCGGCAAGCAGCATGGAAACAAACATCAGTCCCCGCCTGCCCACCGCCTGAGAAAAAGCACTGGCCAGCAAAATGGCCAGGGCCAGACACACCGTGGTCAAGGACAGCGCCAGCGAACTTTGGGCCGGACTGATATTAAAGCCGAGCGCAAAGTCCGGCAGCAGGGGCTGCACGCAATAAATCAGGGAAAAACTGGCAAAGCCGGCCAGAAACAGTGCCAGTCCTGCCTGCTTGTATTCGGCCGTTCCCTTTTTTATCCAGACATAACGTGAGACGTGATCGGCCGTCACGTCGGCGGCAGAAGTCGACATGGTACTTACCTCAAGGGCGGGGGAAATGAGTCAACGCTATTATAGAAATCGCATTGATATCTATCTAATATATGGAGCAGTCATTGTTAATATGTTTTACATATCATGGAACTCAGACATATTCGTTATTTCCTGGCGGTGGCGGAAGAACGCAACTTCACACGAGCAGCGGCCCGTCTTGGTATAGGGCAGCCGCCACTCAGCCAGCAAATCAAGGATCTGGAAAGAGAAGTCGGGGTTCCGTTGTTTCACCGGGTCCCACACGGCGCCGAACTGACCGACGCTGGCCATGCATTCCGGGAAAAGGTGCACACCCTGCCGGCCCAGGCAAACAACGCCATGCATGTAGCGCAACGAGTGGCACGGGGAGAAACCGGTCAGCTCAGCCTAGGCTTTACCGGCACCGCTGCCCTCAACCCCGTATTTCCCGAGTTGATCCGGCGCTTCAGAAAACGCTTTCCCGATGTGGAAATAACCCTGGAAGAGGCCAATTCCATTGCCTTGTTGTCCGGACTGGAAAGCAATCGGCTGGACGTGGCCATTATTCGGCCCGCCATCTCCACCCCGCGGCAATTCAGCCTCCATAGATTAAACGAGGAAGAAATTGTCGCCGCCTTGCCGCTGGCCTATGCCCAGGATACGAACAAGGACAATATTGAGCTGGCCAGCCTGAGTTCCCAGCCACTTATTCTCACTCCTCGCGAACTTGGCGCCGGATTGTATAACGCAGCATTGCAAGCCTGCCGGAAGGCAGGCTTTGAGCCCATTATCGGCCAACCAGCCCCGCAAATTGCCTCAATTCTCTCCCTGGTCTCCGCCGAACTTGGTTTCTCGCTGGTACCGGCCTCCACACGCCAGCTTCAGGTGCAGGGCGTGGTGTTTCGCCGCATCGACACACTGACGCCGACCGTGGCGCTGGGAGTCGCTACCATGCGTGCCGGTGCATCGCCCATCGCCCTTAATTTCAGCGCCATGGCGCGACTTATTGCCAAGGAGCAATAATCCGGCACGTTAAGGTGCGAGGGTAAAGCTCAGTAATCGAATCCTGCCTGGGCCTTTACGCCGGCTTCAAAGGCGTGCTTAACCGACTGCACTTCACTTACGGTGTCGGCCAGTTCAATAATGGCGCGGTGGCAGCCGCGACCGGTGATCACCACATGCTGGTGGGCCGGGCGGTTTTTCAGGGCGGTCAGCACCCGCTCCAGATCCAGATAGTGATAGGCCACCATGTAGGTGAGCTCGTCGAGCAACACCAGATCGATGCTGGGGTCGGCCAGCATTTTTTCCGCCGGCAGCCAAGTCTGCTCGCAGGCGGCCATGTCTTTTTCCCGGTTCTGGGTTTCCCAGGTAAATCCCGTGTTCATCACCACAAAGGGCACGCCCACCTGTTGCAGCAGGTTGCGCTCGCCGCAGTCCCAGCCGCCCTTGATAAACTGCACCACGGCGGCCTTTTTGCCATGCCCCACGGCCCGGGTGACCGTGCCAAAGCCGGCGGTGCTCTTGCCCTTGCCGTTGCCGGTGATCACCATGAGTACACCGCGCTCCTCGGTGGCGGCAGCCACCTTGGCGTCTACCGCTTCCTTTACCTTCTGCTGGCGCTGCTGATGGCGTTCGGCCTTTATCTGCTCGCGTTCCTGGTCATGGTTGCTCATGATCGTTTCCTTGTTGCGTCGTCGGTTGCATCAGTTGTTCAAGTAAGTTCAGGTTGAGGTGCTGCTCAAGGGTATCGGCCAGCCGGTTGAGGCTGGCTTCGCGCTCGGTTTCCAGCGCCACCGCCTGCCGACTGTGATTCAAGCCGGCCCAGGCCAGCAGCTGATTGCAGGCCTCCACGCCGTCAAACAGGCCGTGCAGGTAGGTGCCGAGAATCTGGTTATCGGCACAGATCATGCCATCCGGCCGGGGCGAGTCACCCTCGGCGATCAGGGTGAACGGCGCCCGGTGCGCAGCCTGTGCCTCGCTTCGGCCACAGTGAATTTCGTAGCCGTGCACGGCGCAGGACTCGCCTTCAAGGTGCAGGGTGCCGGTCACGTTGCGCAGCTGCTTGCCGGCCTCGAGCCGCGTGGTCATGGGCAAGTAGCCCAGGCCGGCGCTGCTGCCGGCGGCACTTTCCAGCCCGAGCGGATCGTCAATCCGTTCTCCCAGCATCTGGTAGCCGCCACAGATGCCGATGAGTTTGCCGCCGAAGCGCAGGTGACGATCCAGCCACGACTTCCAGCCATTGGCCAGCAGCGTGGCCAGATCGTCGCGCACCGCCTTGCTGCCGGGCAAAATCACCAGATCCGCCGGTGGGCACTGTGCCGGTTTTGAACCGGCGTGCACCAGGGTAAGCTCAACCCGCGGGTGCAGGCGCAGGGCGTCAAGATCGGTGTGATTGCTGATGCGCGGGGTCACCAGCGCCAGCACCTTGAGCGGCCGCTCATCGCCGCCGGCCGAGGCGTGCCGGACAATGGCGTCTTCGGCGTCCAGCACCAGGTTGTCGAGATAAGGCACCACGCCCAGCACCGGCTTGTTGGTGAGCTCCTCGATCATGGTCAGGCCACTTTCCAGCAGGCGAATATCGCCGCGAAACCGGTTGATCACCAGCCCCTTGACTCGCGCCCGCTCCGCCTCGCTCAGCAGCATCAGGGTGCCGTAAAGCTGGGCAAACACGCCCCCCTTGTCGATGTCGGCCACCAGGATCACCGGGCAGTCGGCAGCCTCGGCAAAGCCCATGTTGGCAATGTCGTTGTCGCGCAGGTTAATCTCCGCCGGGCTGCCCGCGCCTTCCACCAGTACCCGCTGGTAGCCGGCCCGCAGCCGCTCAAAGGAGTCGAGCACCGCCGTCATGACCTTTTGTTTGTAGTGACGGGCGCCGGGGCCGAAAAAGTCTTTCGCTTCCACCACCGACAGTGCCCTGCCCTGCACGACCACCTGGGCACTGGTATCGCTCTGGGGCTTGAGCAGTACCGGGTTGAAATCGCTATGGGCCGGCACGCCGCAGGCCACCGCCTGCAATGCCTGGGCCCGGCCAATTTCCCCGCCGTCCTGAGTAACGGCGCTGTTCAACGCCATGTTCTGGGGCTTGAACGGCGCCACACGCAGGCCGCGTCGGGCAAATACGCGGCACAGTCCGGCCACCAGGGTGGTTTTGCCGGCATCGGAGGCGGTGCCCTGCACCATCAGGGTGAGAGCCGGGGGTTGGGATCTGGGCATGGCTGGAACGGGCTGGTTTGAAACTGGCGAGCACCTTAGCACGAATGGGAGTGGCACTTAAGGTGTGAAGCGCGATGCCGGCCTCACGGCCGGCATGATATGACCGATTACTGCACGGGCTTGAGGATCTTGGGGTTGGAGTTGCCCCAGACGGTATAGAGATCCGCCAGCAGGGCGCCATTGGCGTCTTCCAGCTCGGACTGAGTCACTTCCGCCTCGCCCTGCTTGCCGAACAGCACCACTTCATCGCCGGGTTTGACACCGGGAATGTCGGTCACGTCGATCATGGTGGTGTTCATCGACACCTTGCCCACCACAGGGGCACGATGGCCGTTCACCACCACATAGGCGTTGTTGGTAAACACGCGGCGATAGCCATCGGAATAGCCCATGGGCAGGTTGGCCAGCAGGGAGTCGCGCTCCAGGGTAAGGGTGCCGTCATAGCCGACCTTGCTGCCCGCCGGATAATCATTCACCGAAGCCACCCGGGTCTTGAACGACATCACCTTTTTGTATTCGGTGTAGCTGGGCAGGGTGTCGCCGTAGATGATGCCACCCGGGCGCACCATGTCGAGCCGGGCTTCCGGCACTTCCAGGGTGGTAAAGGAGTTGGCGGCATGCAGGGTGAGCTTGCTGCGATCCAGCTCGCCGTGTTCAATCAGCCAGGCCGCCTGCTCGTTGAATTTGGCCAGGCCGGCGCGCACGAAGTCGGCCTCTTCATACTGAAAATGGGTCATGATGCCCACCAGCTCGAGATCGGGTACCGCCAGCAGATCCAGCGCCTCCTGCTTGCCGGCCTCGGTGGCCAGCTCCAGGCCATTACGACTCATGCCACCGGCGTTCAACCCCAGGTGATAGCGCAGGGTCTTGCCCGCGGCACTGGCCAGCTCGGCCGCTTCCCGGGCCGACGACACATCGCCAAAGAGCTCTTCCATGTCATATTGCAGACCGTCGCGCACCTCCGCCGGCGTGCCGCTGCGCACTCGCAGAATGCGCCCTTCATAGCCGCTTTCCCGCACCACTCGGGCCTCTTCATTGCTGGTGATGCCCACGCAGGGAATGCCGGCGGCAATGACGGAGGGCATCAGGTTGGCAATGCCGTGGCCGTAGGCATCGGCCTTCATGATGGCGCAAATTTGCGATTCACCGTTGAGCAGGGTTTGCAGGGTACGAATATTGTGCTCAAACGCGGCCTGATCCACCTCAATCCAGGCATTGGTGGTCTGCTGAATGGCATGGCTGGTATTCAGACCGGACACCGGCAACTCGGGAGCGGCACTGGCGGTATGGCTGAGACAGGCGGCCAGGGTGAGAGCCAGCACGGTGGGGGTTGTTTTCATCAAGTCACTCCTTGTTATGTGATGAATCGCCACTATACAAGGAGTCGAGTGAAGCTTTACAGCAAAAATTACATTTTTGTTAAAATTTAATTTGGCTGTTCGATCTTAAGACAGTGTCAGCCACCATAAAAATAACAAAATCCGGAATATTTACGCACACCCTTACCGATTTCCGTGTCCTCAGGGTGCCCTGCAGCGCGAGCCTGACCGCGGGCCGGTGGGGCTCGCCGGCTCATTTCAACCTGCCCTCGGCGTATGCCGCGGTGGGCGTGACGACAGGTCAAAATGCACACGGCGAACCCCGGCATGGCTCAGTGCAGTTTCAGTCGCGGGCGCAAAAAGCGGTTAATGCGACCCACCAGCATCATCAGGCCGGTGCGGGTATAGCCGTGCAGCGCCACCTGGTGCATGCGATACAACGACACATACACGGTACGGGCGATGCGGCCTTCCACCATCATGGAGCCACGCATCAGGTTGCCCATCAGGGAGCCTACGGTACTGTAGCGGCTCAGGTTTACCAGGGAGCCGTGATCCTTGTACACATAGGGCTTGAGCGCCTTGCCATTGAGGCTGGCAATAATGTTGTCATAGGCCAGGCTGGCCATTTGGTGGGCCGATTGGGCCCGGGGCGGCACCGCCTTGCCGTCGCCCTGCAGGCAATAGGCGCAATCGCCGATCACGAAAATGCTGTCGTCGCGGGTGGTCTGCAGGGTGTCCCTGACCGCCAGCTGGTTGATGCGGTTGGTCTCGAGCCCGGCAATGTCTTTCATAAAGTCGGGCGCCTTGATGCCGGCGGCCCACACCATGAGGTTGGCGGGGATCAGCTCGTCATCCTTGGTTTTCAGGCCTTCGGCGGTGGCTTCCACCACCATGGTGCCCACCCGCACATCCACCCCCAGCTCGCGCAGCTCCTTGTGCGCCATGGCGGAAATACGCTCGGGCAGGGCCGGCAGAATGCGCGGACCGGCTTCCACCAGGGTCAGACGCAGGCAGTCGCGGGTCAGTTTCCTGAAGCCGTAGGCGCCCAGGTGCTCCACGGCGTTATACAGCTCGGCGGAGAGCTCCACGCCGGTGGCGCCGCCCCCCACAATGGCGATGTCCACCTTTTCGTCCACGGTATCGCTCTCGGCGTATTGCAGAAAGCGGTTCATCATCTCGTCGTGAAAGCGTTCGGCCTGCTGGGGGCTGTCGAGGAAAATGCAGTGGTCGCGTACGCCTCGCGTACCGAAATCGTTCGATACCGAGCCAATGGCCATCACCAGAATGTCGTAACTCAGGCTGCGCTCGCCCACCACCTGCTTGCCGTTGTCATCGGCCAGCGGCGCCAGTTTGATCTGCTTGTTGTCACGGTCGATGTCAATCAGGGTGCCCAGGTGAAAGCTGAAGCCGTGGTTGTGCGCCTGAGAGCGATAGCTCAGGCCGTCGATGCCGGTGTCCATGGCGCCGGTGGCCACTTCGTGCAGCAGTGGTTTCCACAGGTGGGTTCGGTTGCGATCCACCAAAATCACTTCGGCCTTGCCCTTGCGCCCCAGCTGTCGACCCAGTTTGGTTGCCAGCTCAAGACCGCCGGCGCCACCGCCGACCACGATGATGCGTGTCATTGTTCTAACCTCGTTAAGAATGAAAAAACCTGCGGCTATGGCCGGTCCATAGCGGCAGATTCTTGTGTTGCCGCCTCGGTGGAGGCGGCATCCATTGTAAAAGTTGCAAGTAATTCCACAACTTTATTTTTACATAAAAATAACTGTCGGCTTAATCATTCCAGCCGTGCTCGACACCCAGGCGCAGTAACCGGTCGGCAGCTTCGCGCCAGCGGCGGCTGCCATACAGGTGTGCCGGGCCGGCATTGTCCTTTTTACGCAATGGTGACAGGTCGCGCTGCAGATCGTGAGGCAGGCTGTCGATAATGCTTACCGCCCCGGCCCGGTGGTTACAGGCCAGCAACAGATCACAGCCCGCCGCCAGGGCCTGGCGCGCGCGCTCGGCATAGCCGCCGGCCACGGCGGCCCCCTCCATGGTGAGATCGTCACTGAAGATAAGGCCGTCAAAGCCCAAGCGGCGGCGCAGCACCTCCTTCAGCCAGAATTCGGAAAAGCCCGCCGGTCGTTCGTCCACCTTGTTGTAAATCACATGGGCGGGCATCACGCCCTGAATGGCGCCCTGTGCGATCAACGCCTTGAACGGCACCAAATCGGCCCGCTCAATCTCGGAAAGCGGGCGCTCGTCCACCGGGCTCTCCTTGTGGGAGTCGGCGCGCACGCTGCCGTGCCCGGGAAAATGCTTGGCCACCGCCGCCATGCCGGCGTCCTTCATGCCGGTAATAAAGGCGCCGGCGTGATCGATGACGGGCTGCGGATCGGTACCAAAGCTGCGATCGCCAATGACTTCGCTGCCCCGCTCCAGATCGAGCACGGGGGCAAAGCTGAGATCAATGTCGTGGGCCAGCAATTCGGCGGCCATCAGCCAGCCGGCGTCCGCCAACAGGCCGTGCCGTTCGGGGTGATTCAGCGCGGCCAGTTTGCCCGGCGCCGGCAGCGGGAAAAACCCGTTGCGAAAGCGCTGCACCCGGCCGCCTTCGTGATCCACGGTAAGCAGCAGGCCGGGTTTAACCGCTCGAATGCTGCGCACCAGGGCGGTGAGCTGGTCGCGATCATGATAATTTCTGCCGAAAAATATCACCCCGCCCACCGTCGGGTGCGCCAGCAGCTCGCGCTCTTCCGCATCGAGCTCACAGCCGTGTACATCGAGAATAAAGGGACCCATGTTTGCTCCGGGGCCGCCATGCGGCCGTGTTGATATTGTGAAAGTCATGTGAAGAAGACCTGAACGGTTACCCCAGGGAGAGAAGCAACCGCGCCCGGGCCCGTTCCAGCCACACCTGATATTCCGCCCCGCCGCTGTGCTGATGCTGCACCAGCGCCCACAGCAGGGTAAGCAGCTGCACCCAGGGCACACGGGCGCGCAACCGGGCCATCGTCATATCACCGCCGGCGGCCCGATACCGGGCCAGCAGCTCGGTGCAGCCTTCTTCATTCAGGCCCCTGTCGTCGGCGATCACCGCCAGCTCAAAGGCCGGATCCGCCAGGCAGGCGTACTCCCAGTCCACCAGCCAGGGCCGTGCGCCGATGAGGTTGCCGGCGGTCAGGTCACAATGGCACAGGGCGGGCACAAAGCCCGGGGAAAGCGCAGGGTTATCAAAATGGGCCAGCAGGGGAGCCAGCCAGGATGGCGCTGCGCTCAGTTGCCTGCGGTAATGCCGTGCCTGTTCGAACAAATTGAGCACCGGCAGGCCCGCCGGAACCAGTTGGTGCAGCCGCGCCACCCTGGGCATCAGGCTGGCCAGCGTTCCCGGCCGTTGCCGCCAGTCCGGCTCGTCGAGCCAGTCCAGCACCAGGATGCCCCGCTTCGGGTCACAATAGCGCATGGCCGGGGCCAGGCCGGCCTCGGCCGCCGCTTGATGGGCAATGCGTTCATGGCGACGGTCAATACCCAGCTCCTGCGGGTGCGGACACCCCCATCGCAGCCAGTAACGCCCCTGCCCCGTCGTCAGCCGGTAGCTGCGGTTGGTCAGCCCGCCGCTCAGGGGCGTCAGGCTGCCGTGCAACCAGGGTGGCAAATGGTGGAGGACGTCAGCGTCCACTGACGCTGTCGGACCACAGCACTTCGCCGCTGGCCAGCTCCATCAGCTGGGCGCGCAGGCTGAAGCCGCCGCCGGCCCGGTGCAGGCTGCCGGACAACAGATAATCGGCCCCGCTCTGCTTGCCCAGGCGCACCAGCGAGGCCATGTCGGCCCGGCCACTCTGAAACGCCAGCTGCTGGCGCAGGCTGTTCACCTCGGGCCCGCTGACAAAATTGAGCGAACCGCTGAGCCGGGCCTGCAGCCGCTCGGTCAGGCCGCGCGTGTCCACCGGACTGCCGGCCTGGTTGCGAATGTCGTCCAGCAACACCGGGCCGCTGACCTCATTGATAACGGCGCTGGCAGCGAGCCGGGCGGCCAGGCTGTCGGCCAGGCGTTCCATACTGGCATTGTTGGCTTCCGGCAGCGGCGCGGGCGGCGCCTCGGGCAGCTCAATCACCGGAGGCTGAGGCGCGGGGGCCGGCAGCATGGGCGGTTGCGGCTCCGGGGTGACCGGCGTCACCGGGGCCGGTTGGGACGAATAGGGATTGGGCAGGGTACAGGCGCTCAGCGCCAGCGCCGCCGAGGCCAGGGTGGCAATGCGAAACGGTGTCATCACGGCTCCTTATTGCGCCAGCATGGGGCCCAGCGGACGGCCGCCCAGCAGGTGCATGTGAATGTGATACACCTCCTGACCGCCATGGCGGTTGCAGTTCACCATCAGGCGGTAGCCGTCTTCGGCAATGCCCGCCTCGGCGGCCAGCTTGCGGGCCACGGTAAACAGCCGGCCCAGTGCCTGTTCGTGTTCGGCCTCCACCTCGTTGACGGTGGGAATGACCACATTGGGAATGATCAGAATATGGGTGGGCGCCTTGGGGGAAATGTCACGAAAGGCGGTGACCAGTTCGTCCTGGTACAGGATGTCGGCGGGAATTTCCTTGCGAATGATTTTGCTGAAAATGGTCTCTTCTGCCATAACCTGTCTCCTTGTAAGAATCCTCTGCCGGCATGGGCAGGCGCGGCTATTATAGCTTGCCGGGCCGCCAAGTGAATGGGTAAGCCCTTGATCGCAAAACCTCATCGGCATCGACCGCGATGGCCGCCACAACCTCGACTGAACAAAATAGCGGCGATTGAACCCGACTGGGTATTTGCGGTGTTGACAGCACCGGCCGGCTTTTCTATTATGCGCCCCGTCATCACGAATGACGTTCTCGGCGTGTAGCGCAGCCTGGTAGCGCACTGTCATGGGGTGTCAGGGGTCGGAGGTTCAAATCCTCTCACGCCGACCAAATCATCCTCAAAAAGCCCACCGCATATTGCGGTGGGCTTTTTGCATTTAACGCCTTGTTACTTTCTTTGGGAGCCATGCCCAAAGCCCGTCCATGCTTTTTTGCTTTTCGGCGTTAGCCGCTCAAGTCCGAATTCATTCGCCAGCCTTTGTCCGTTGCCTTGCAGGAATGGATTCAAGCCACACCAATATCCTATACACTCAGGGCGTTGTTTTCTTTAAACGAGGCATATCATGGCGAGGATCAGACAAAAGACCCTGGCGCTGGCGCTGGCCGGCGTGATGACCACTCAGCTTGCCGCCTGCGGCACCGTGTTTTACCCCGAGCGCAAGGGCCAGCGCAGCGGCCGCATCGACCCCGTGGTGGCCATTGCCAACGGCGTGGGTCTGTTGTTTTTCCTGGTGCCCGGGGTGATCGCCTTTGCGGTGGACTTCTCCAACGGCACCATCTATCTGCCCGGCGGCCGTGCCGAACACCACCCTGAGCTAACCCCCGACAACATCAATCAGGCCCTGTATGCCGCCACCGGCAAGCAGGTAGACTGGACCCAGCAGGACATTACCGTCTCCTCACTGCAGGACGGCGCCGCCCTCACCGGCCTTGAGCTGGCTCCCGCCCGGGGCTGACCCTCGAGCAGGTACGGGCGGGGCCATTACCACCGGCCTCGCCTTGGCCCTTTGCCAAGGCGAAGGTAACCACTTCCGCCGCCACCACGCCCACGGCAACACCAGGTCTCAATAAGCCCCACCAATGGCGGGGCGCAAATTGTCATACAGGGGAACAAAGTTGTTGAGCCGGCCGGCGCTCATGCTGTCATCCAGCTGCGCCAGGTGGTTGAGCGCCCGGCCTATGCTGGCCTTGCGCAGCAGCACCACGTTCGGATAAAGCCGCCGGGCTTCCGCCAGCAACGCCTCTGCCCGAGCTTCCTCATTGGCCCGCACCAGTGCCAGATAGGCGTTGTAATAAATGCCCGCCCTTGGGGTGTGCTGTAAAAACCGCCGCGCCCAGCTCACATAATCCAGCAGTGCGGCGTTGTCGCCCCTCAGCAGGGCCGCTTCCAGCTGGCTGTGATGACGGTAAAAGGCGGCGCGATCGTGCCAGATCAGCGGATTCAGCACGCGTTGCAGATCACCGCTGCGCTCGCTCTGGCGGGCAAAGGCGGTGATCTGCTGGCTGGCCACCAGGCCGGTGGCCATAAACAGCACCATCCCCAGGCCCCAGGCCCGCACCGGCCAGCGGCTCCAGGACGGTGGCGCCGGCAACAGCACGCGACGGCCGTGCTCGGCGTCAATCACAAACAGCAGCGTCAGTACCATGAACCAGTGCGGCAGCGAATGATAGACCGGAAATTCGGTCTGGCTGTGCACAAACACCGGCATCAGTATGCCGGCCCAGGCCATGGCCCGGGTCAGCGGCACCTGATGCAACAGCCTAAGCACCAGCCACACCATCAGCACCAGCCCCATCAGCGGCGCCAGACCGCCTTCGATGGCCCAATAAAGAAACTCGTTATGGGGGTGGCCCATTTCCGTGAACAGCGGCTGGGCACCGGGGGTCTGCTCCCGCCACAGGGCGTAGGTGCGGTAAAAGGCCGACTCAAAACTGCCATAGCCGTAACCGGTCCAGGGCTTTTCCAGCCACATGCGCAGGCCATGGGCATAGATGTCGAAGCGGCCATCGGCCTGGGTATAGATGTCGAGGCTGCGCTTGCTCATGTCAAATACATCCAGCCCGAACACCCCGGTGACCACCCCCAGGGGGATCAGTACCAGGCTGGCCAGCAAGCGCTTGGATCGGTTTTTGGCCAGGGTTTGCCACAGCAGCGGCAGCAGCATCAGCAACCCCAGCAGCAGGCCCAACTGCCCGGCACGGGACTGCAACAGCACCACCAGCATGGCACCGGCGCCAAGCACGGCGGCAAACCAGCATGAGCGTAGCAAAAAGGGTCGCCAGGGCGACTTGGCCTCGTTCAGCCACAAATACACCGCCAGCACCATGCCGGTGGCCACAAAGCTCGCCATCACGTTGCGGTGCTGAAAAATGCCGTAAGGGGAACGCACCTGAGTGTTGTAGCCAAACACATTGCCCGGCTCCAGCACAAAGAACTGGGCCAGCCCCAGCAGCATCTCCACGCTCACCGCCAGCAGCAGGCAGTAAAGCAGATAGCGCCGGCCCCTATCGCTGAACCGGCATTGCTGCAGGGCCAGGTAGAACAGCAGGCCACCGGCCAGCCCCAGCATGCGCGGCAGGGCCTGACCGGCCACCGAGTTGTTGTGCCAGTAGAAAAACGGCAGCCACAGCAGCACGCTGGCGGCCACCAGCCCCAGCCAGAAACGGCTGGTCAGCAGCCGCCGGCGATGCCAGTGCCACAGTCCCAGGGTGGTCATCAGCCCGACAAACAGCCAGCCGATGATATTGAACGGCAGCTGCAGGCCGGTGCCAAACAGGTGCGGAAGGTAAAGATGCATGCCAAACAGGGCGTAGACCGCCACACACACCAGCATGGTGCGGGCCAGACGCTCCTGTTTCAGCAGTTGCACGGACATCATGATGGGTAAATACTCGCGGGCCGTTTGGCGGTAACAGAACCCCTACTTTACCCAAGGCCGGGTAAAAAAGCATGAGGACGAGTGCGGCCTGCGGGCAAAATTCGCCGCGACGGACAACACGGCCAAAAAGGGAGCGAAGTCCTGTTAAAGCATGGACTCCGCCCCTTGAGCTTAGAACTCGAACTTGTAGAACAGATCGATGGCCTGGCTCAGGCCACTGGTGGCCTGCAGGTAGAGCCGGGGCAACAGCTCGTAACGCAGGCGCAGCTCGCCGATGGAAGAAAACACGCCCACGCCGTAACCAATCTGCAGCCCGGGCAGCACATAGGCACTGATGTTAACCGCGGTGCTTTCCCCCGAGCCACTGGTGTCGAGCACCACGTCCTGAAAACCCAGGGCTTCGCCCACACCGGACACCAGGCCGCCCACCTTGCCCACACCGGCGCCCAGCAGCATGGACTGCACCAGGGCGTTGCCATCGGTGCCGTCGCCGCCTTCCAGGCCCCGGCCACGCAACAGCCAGGACAGCTGCTCGGCCTGAGGCATGCCCGGCTCGGAGAACACCTCAAGCTCGGGCTGGGCGGCGCTGCCCGAGACCCGCACCCCGACGGTAATGCTGCTGTCGGCCATGGCAGAAGGATTGCGAATGGCTTCCACATTCAGGTTGGGCTGATCCAGCGGGCCGCTGAACAGTATGCTGCCCTCGCGGATCAGCAGGTTCTGGCCATAGGCCTTGAAGCGGCCGTCCACCAGGCGGATTTCACCATTGGCACGCATGCTGCGTCCCGGTGGCTGCACAATGCGCAACTGTCCTTCCAGCCGAGTGTTCAGGCCAAACGCCTTGAGCCGCACGTCTTCCGCCAGCCGCACCCGTACGCGAATGTCCATGGGCAGGGCGGTGCGGGTTTCCGGCACCATGCCGGACGGCTGAATAATGACCACGTCGGAGGACTTCTTCACCGCGCTTTCGGGCAGCTCCTGCACCTCAATGCGTGCCCAGGGGATCAGAATCTCCCCCCGCACCCGCGCCTGCTCGCCCAGGGAAATCTGCAGACCCGGGTTGACCCTGACCCGACCGAGGCCGGGGTAACTGGCTTCCAGCTCGCTGCCCTTGAGCCTGACTTCGCCGCTTACCGGCAGCTGGCTCCAGTCCAGCTCGCCGCTGATATTGAGCGGGCCGTCACCCACCCGCAGGCTGCCATCTATGGTGGCGCGGTTACCCTGCACCGCCAGCCGGGTGGTGAGATCCCGCACCTTCACCATGTCGGCGCTGGTGTCCACCTCACCACCGCTCAGGGTAATGTCGCCATACATCAGCGGCTTGGCCAGGGTGCCGTCCAGGCGGGCCTGTCCGGCCAGGGTGCCCTGCAGCCGGGCGACCTCGGGCAGCAGCGGTGCCAGCCAGTCGAGGCGCAGACCAACGATGGACAGCTCGCCGCCCAGGGCCCGCCGGCCGGCCAGATCGCTCACCCGGGTATCCAGCCGCAGCCGGCCCAGGGGCTGAGAGTCGAATTCCAGCTCCGCCACCAGGCGATTATTGACCACCTCGCTCTGCAACCGCAGCCGGTCATAGCCCAGCCGAGTGTCGCCGCTGACAAAGGTGCCCGGCGTGGTGCCGATGCGGGCATTGACCCTGGGGGCCTCGCCCTGTTTCCAGCTGGCATCCAGGCGGCCGTCCAGCACCGCCTCCCAGGCAAAGTCTTCCGGCAGAAACGGCTTGAGCCGGGCCAGGTTGAAGTCGCGAATATCGAGCCCGGCCCGGCCACGTTCGCCACTGGCGCTGATCTCATCCAGGCACACGGCGGCGCCGTTGGAACGCCAGCAATGGGCGGCGGCGGTAAACACGCCCTCGGGCTGACGCCAGGCCAGGGCTACCGGCTCCTGCAATTGCCAGGCTTCCAGCGGCGTATTCAGCTCACCCCGCTGCAGCCGGCCGCGCCAGCCGTCCTTGCCCATGGCGCCGGTCAGCGCCAGATCCAGCGCCAGGGGATCGCCATCGGCGGTCAGGGTCAGGCGGTGGGCATCCTTGTCGCCGTCGGCGTTGAGCGCCAGATCGTCAAAGCGCAGCCCGCCGGCATTCAGCCGGACCACGGTCAGGCTCAGCTCGCCGGCGGGGGCCTCGCCCAGGGTCAGCCTGGTGTTCAGCTTCAGGCCACGGGCCTGAGTGTCGTTGAAGCCGGCGCGCTCGCCGGCCAGGCTGGCCCGCACCGCCGGGGCCGCCCGCGGCCCGCTCACATCAAAGTTGCCGGCAATGTCCCCATACAGGCCGGGGGCGTAGACCGCCAGATCCGGTGCCGTCAGCCGGCCATTGAGATCCCAGCGATCATCAATGCGCCCCGACACCGCCAAGCGATTGTTGCCGTTGGTCAGCACCAGATCCTCCACCTGCCCGGCCAGATCCTGGTCAAGTCGTATTTGGCCGGTCAGCGACAACGGATGGTTGCGCAGCACACCCTTGACCTCGGGGCCGGCCTCCAGCCGCCACTGGTTACCGTTCAGGGTAAAGCGGCTGTCGATACGGCCATTGAGGCGGCCCTCAAAGCCTTCGGCAAAGGCACCGGGATCCACTTCGTTCAGGGTCAACTCGCCCTGCCAGCGCACGCCGTCGGCCCAGCCGATATCACCGGTGAGTTGAGTTTCGCCCTGAGGCAACACCAGGGTCAGGGGCTCGATGCGGGCCTGTTCCAGATTGCCGCTGGCCGCCAGCTCAATGCCCACCGGCGGCAACTCGGGTCCGCCGGCCTCGGTATTGAGGGTCAGACGATAGTCACGCAGCGCGCCGGTGAGGTTGAGTTTACCCTGGGTCAGGGTCCACTGGGGCTCCCGCAGCGGCCAGCCCAGCTTTTTCCAGCTGAGCGCCACCTCAAGGGGTAACTCGGGAAGGAGCGGTTGCGTCTTGATGTCCGCCCGGGCCGTGACCGGGCCCTTGAGCCGCAGCTCGGCGGCCAGGCTGGCCAGGCTGTTATTCAGCTCAAGGGCCAGCTGCTGGCCCTTGAGCTGCCCCTCCATCAGGCCTTCATGCAGGGTGGCACCCAGCTCGGCACTGAGCGGATAGTCACCGGTCAGAGTTACCTCACCGCTCAGATGGGCGTCGGCCAGTTCATGGGCCAGCTCCAGCCGGTCAATGCGCACTCGGCTGCCCTCGCCTGCCAGCGCCACCGCCAGGCGATGCAGATCCTGAGACTGGCCGCTTTGCACCAGCTTGCTGTCGGTCAGCTCCAGTTGCTCCAGCTTGAGGGGGAACGGCAGCACGATGTCGGGAAGGGTAATGGCCTGCGGTTCAGTCGCGGGCTCAGGCGCCACAACCGGGGCCTCGGTCGGCTCCAGTTCAATCACCAGGCCACTCATTTGCGGACCGGTGATCACCATGCCGTCGTCATTCCAGTGGGCGGCCACCTGCAGGCGTTGCCAGGCAATGCGCTGACCGGGCAGGGTGATGCTGACCCGATCGGCACGAATGTCGTCCAGATCAATCAGTAACGGCGGACTCAGGCTGGTGAGCGGTTCGCTTTCTTCCTTTGGTGCCTGCTCCTCGGGCAGGGTGCGAATCTCCACATCAATGTCGGCGGCGTCCAGCCGGCGCAACCAGAAGCGACCATCCACCAGCTTGCCCAGCTGCCAGTCCAGGCTGACCGAGTTGGCGCGAAAGGCGAGCGAGTCCTGCTCGTAGACCAGCTCCGAAAAGGTCCAGCCACTCAGCAACTGCCCCGACACCAGGTTGCCTTCCAGCCCCGGCACCTGCCGCTTGGCCAGGCCCCACAGCCACTGGTTGCCGGTGTGGGTCAGCAGCAGGGTGGCCAGCACCATGAGCAACAGGCACAGGCCGATCAGGATGGCCAACAGCAGCCGTTTCATTCGCATCATAACTCGGGTCCAAGGGTAAAGTGCAGGCGCCAGGGGGTGTCTTCTTCGCTCACCGCAAAGGCCAGATCAAGGCGCACCGGACCCACCGGCGTCAGCCAGCGCAGACCCAGGCCGGTGCCCAGTTTCCAGTCGTCCTGGTAATCATTGGTGGCGGTACCGCCGTCCACAAAGGTGGCCACCCGCCATTTGGGGGCAAAGCGGTAGTCGTATTCCAGGCTGAGGGCAGTGGCAAACTTGGCGCCCAGACGGTCGCCGTTTTCATCCAGCGGTGTAATGGACTGATAGCTGTAGCCGCGCACCGTGGTGTCACCACCGGTAAAGAAACGCAGCGAGGGCGGCAGATCTTCCACGTCATCCACCCATACCGCGCCCTGCTCGGCCCGGGCCAGCAACCGGTGATCCTCGGCCAGGGTGCGCAGCCACTTGCTGCGCCCCCACAGCCGCACAAAGCGGGTGGTGGAGCCCCACCAGGGCTCCGACAACTCCAGGCTGACGTTCTGTGCATCACCCCAGTGCGGGTCCAGGCCGCCGCGCACGCGGGTGCGGCTGTAACTGAGCCCCGGGATCAGCAGGAAGCTGTCGTCTTCCTGCTCGCCCTGGGTATAGGACTCGTATTCGCTGCGCAGGAATACATCCCGCGTCCAGCCGTTGTCCTGCACCTTCCAGCGGTGCACACCGGCCACCAGACGATCACTCTCGGTGTCGTCCTGATCCAGCCGCTGATAACCGCCCTGTATGGTGTAATACTCTTCCAGTGGATGGCCGCGAGGTATTTTGTAAACCAGGGTCACGTCCTGGGACGGGGCCGATACCTTTAGGCTGGTGGTCAGACTGTGGCCCAGGCTGTTGATCCAGGGCTTGTCCCAGTTGACCGAGACCCGCGGACCTTCGTCGGTGGACACCCCCACACCCAGCTCCACTTCGTTGTCGGCCCGGGCCCGCAGCACCACCGACAGCGGTACCCGTTGCTGGTCGTCGGCTTCCGCCACCTGGGGCAGCACCTCCACCTGCTTGAAATAGCGGGTGGAGGACAGCGAACGGCTCAGCTCCGCCAGTTTGCCGGCCTGGTAGGGATCGCCGGGCTTGATGTCCACCAGCGGGTTCAGCAGCCGGTCCACCGGCCGATCCGAGTCAACCCTGAGCTCGCCAAAACGATAGCGCGGACCCGAGCTGAAGTTCAGCTCGACGTCGGCGGCCTTTTCCCAGGGGTGCACCCGCACCTGACTCTTGTCGTAACCGGCGTCGAAATAGCCCCGCCGCAGCGCCAGGCTGAGCAGGCTGGCCTTGGCCTTTTCGTAGTCATCGTGGTGCAGCACCTCGCCTTCACGAATGCCAAAGTTGGTTTGCAGCTCGGTAAAGGCAGGGTCGGCGGTGGCGTCACCCGACAGCGTCAGATCCAGGGTACGAATGCGCACCGGCTCGCCCGGCGTAACCTGTACCCTGACCTCGGTGGAATCGTCCTCGTCCTGGGTCACCTCGATTTGCGGGTTGTAATAGCCCAGCGCCTGCAGGCTGTCGGTCACCGCCGAAATGATTTGTTTGCGAAACCGGGGCAGTTGTTCCACCTCGATGGCAGGCAGCTGATCCAGATAGATTTGCGTGTTGTCTTCGAGCTCACCGTCGAGCCCGCTCAGCTGCAGGCTGATGTCTTCCGCCTGCACACTCAGGCTGAACAGCATCAACGCCACGACACTACAGATTCTCTTGCTCATGATGCTACTCGCTGTTGAAAAGGTTGCCTTGCGTCCGCCGTGCCGGCCGCACCGTTTTTTGCGCGGCGCCATCGGCAGCGGGCGCTCGCCGTGGCACACTGCGGTTTTTCCGCAAAAGGAGATCACCATGGTCGATTCCTCTTGCTGCGCCCTGCTGGGCGTGGCCGGCTTCAGCGGCAGCGGCAAAACCACCCTGCTGCGCGCCCTTATTCCCCTGCTGCGCCGGCGCGGCTTGCGCCTGGGTGTGATCAAGCATACCCACCATGACGTGGAGCAGGACACCCCCGGCAAGGACAGTTATGAGCTGCGTCACGCCGGCGCGACGCAGACCGTGCTCGCCGGCCCTCGGCGCAGCATTGTGACCCTGGAGCATGACTCGCCTCACGAGCCCGATTTGCGGGCCTCGCTGGCGCTGCTGAACACGCAGGCCCTCGATCTGGTGCTGGTGGAAGGCTTTCGCGATCAGCCCCTGCCCAAGCTGGAGGTGCACCGCCCCGCCCATGGCCGGCCGCTGTTGTGCCTGCATGATACACACATGCTGGCGGTCGCCACCGATGACGCCAGCCTGGCGGCGCCGGTGCCGCTGCTGGATCTGAACCGCCCCGAGGACATTGCCGATGCTATTGCCCACTGGCGGGAGACCGGCCGGTTAACAACGGTTGCAGGCTGAACGCGCCGCCGTCGGGATAACCGCACATGCGCCGGTAGGCAAAATAGAGCAGCGGATGCCGGGCCTGGTAATCCTGATGCCGTGAGGCCGCCGGCTCAAATTCCGCCGAGGGCAGAATGCGCACCGCCGGTGTGCGTTCGCCGGTCAGGGCCAGCCGGGCACGGCTTTGCCGGGCCCATTTCAGCTGCAGGGCATTACGCACGTAGAGCGCCGGGGTAAATTCCCTGCCCCGGTCGCAATATTGCCCTTCACCGTCGTGTATATCCACCGCCTGCCAGTAGAGGGTGAGCAGATCACCATAGGTGAGCATGGCATCGTTGTAGTGCACCCGCACCACCTGCCGCCGCGCCGTGCCCGGCCCGGACTGCATCCAGCCGGTTTCGACCCGCTCAATGCCGGGGCGGTCGCTGAACAGGGCCTCCATCACCCAGAAACTGCCACCGGCAAACACCGCCTGCTGAGCGCCTTGCGCCAAACATGCCGGCAACCACCACAGCGTCGCCCACAGCCAAACCCGATACATGCGCCGTGCCTCCGCCGGATTGTTGTTTCTCTTATTAGCCAATATGCTAACCGATTGAAACCGGATGAAAACCCCCTTGCGCCCAGGATGGGTGCCACTGTCCGTTTTTGGTACAGCCAAAGAGTTTATTTTTATGCCGGCCCCATGAGGCACCGGTGAAAAGCTAAACTGTTAACAACAGGAGCCTCACCACAAGAAAGAGGCCAAGAGGGTGTTTTTATGGGCGCGATGGACTCCGAACACATTGACCACGGCCTGCCGGCCGATCTGCTGTTGCCCCGGCCTCGTCGCCGGGGCAGTCGCTGGCGCTGGCTGTTGTGGCTGCTACTGGGGCTGGTCATGGCGGTGGCTCTGGCCGCCCTGATTTACGAAATGCGCACCTCGCGACTGCAGTCGCGGGAGCTGTCCCGCTATGCCGCCACCCTTACCTACCGGCTTGAGCCCGGCCCCAGCGCCGCCATGCACTTTCCCTTCCATGGTCCCTTTGATCAGCGCCTGGGCTACACTCGGCTGCCGGAATTACTGACCCGGCTGCAGCAGAATCACTTCGTGATTGAACAGCAGGTGCAGTTCTCCCATGCCCTTGTCAACTACAGCCGGCACGGCTTTTTTGTGCCCTACGCCGAAAAGACCCAGGCCGGACTGCTGCTGAGCGACTGCCGCGCCGAGCCCATTTATGACTACCGCTACCCCCGTCGTCACTACGGCAACTTTGCCGACATTCCGCCGCTGGTGGTTGCCACCTTGCTGTTTATCGAAAACCGGGATCTGCTCAGCACCGAACAGCCCCTGGCCAACCCGGCGGTGGACTGGCCGCGCTTCGCCAAGGCCGCGCTGTCTCAGGTGGGCCGCGCCCTGGAGCTGCAGGACGACTCCGCGGGAGGTAGCACCCTGGCCACCCAGATTGAGAAATTCCGCCACTCCCCCGGCGGCATGACCCCGTCGGCCGGCGAAAAGCTGCGGCAGATGATCTCCGCCAGCGTGCGCGCCTATCAGCAGGGCCCGCACACCCTGACCGCCCGCCAGCAGGTGGCGCTTTCCTACCTGAACTCGGTGCCCCTGGCCGCCGCCCCCGGCCACGGCGAGGTGCATGGCCTGAACGACGGCCTGTGGATCTGGTTTGGCGCCGATCCCGAGCGGGTCAACCTCCTGCTTGACCCCGCCCTGAACAGCGGCCAGCCCCTGGCCGAACAGGGGCTGGCGCTGCGACAGGTTATGGCGCTGATGATTGCCCAGCGCCGGCCGTCCTGGTATCTGTTCGCTGGCCGTGAGCAGCTGGAGACCCTGACCGACAGCCACCTGCGGCTGCAGGCCGGGGCCGGCCTGTTGAGCCCGGCCCTGCGCGACGCAGCCCTGGCGCAACGGCTGCAGTTCCGCCATTTCGGCACCGATCCTGTGCTGCAGCGAGTGGAGAGCAGCAAGCTGCTGCACGTGTCCCGAGGCCGGCTGGCCGGCCTGCTGGGAGTCAGCCTGTATGAGCTGGACCGGCTCGACCTGCAGGCCAGCACCACCCTGAATGCCGAGCTGCAGCGGCAGGTGACCACCTATCTGGAGCGGCTGGCGGATCCGGCCTTTGCGCAGGAAATCGGGCTGTTTGGCGAACGCTTGCTGTCACCGGAGAAAACCGCCGAGGTGCGCTACAGCTTTACCCTGTTTGAACGCAACACCAACAGTTTTGACGTGCGGGTGCAGACCGACAACACCGGCCAGCCCTTTGACATTAACGAAAGCAGCAAGCTGGAGCTTGGCTCCACCGCCAAGCTGCGGGTACTGGCCACCTACCTGGAGGTGGTGGCCGAACTGCACAACCGCTACAGCGGCATGTCCCTCGAGGCGTTGCGCCAGCTCACCCCGGAGCGCAACGATCCCCTGAGCCGCTGGGCCATTGACCACCTGATGCTGAGCCCGGACCGCAGCCTGGCCACCATGTTGCGGGCGGCGCTGGATCGGCGCTATTCCGCCAGCCCCCATGAGCGCTTTTATACCGGCAGCGGCCTGCACACCTTTGCCAACTTTCGCAAGGAAGACAACGGCCGTCGCCCCACCCTCACCGAGGCATTGCGGGAGTCGATCAATCTGCCCTTTATTCGCCTGATGCAGGATCTGGTGCGCTACAGCATTTACCAGAACGAAAACCGGGCTCAACTGCTGGCCGACGACAACGACCCGCGCCGCCGGGAATATCTGAGCCGCTTTGCCGACCGGGAAGGCCGCGTATTTTTACTGCGGTTCTGGCGCAAGTATCAGGGCATGAGCAACGAAGCGCGGCTGAACACCTTCTTTGACGGCCTGCGCCCGATGCGCAGCCGGCTGGCGGCGGCGCACCGCTATCTGCTGCCCGAGGCCAGCCTCGACGAGTTTGCGCGGTTTTTGCGTACCCGGCTGTTTCTGGACGGTGGCCTGAGCAACAAGCGTATCGCCTCGCTTTATGACCAGCACGGTCCGGGGGCCTGGAGCCTGCCAGATCAGGGTTATATTGCGCGGGTACATCCGCTGGAACTGTGGCTGCTGGGTTACCTGCGCCAACATCCCGAGGCCAGTTTTGGCGAGGTGGCCGATGCCAGCACCGCCGAACGCCAGGAAGTGTATGGCTGGTTGTTCAAAACCCGCCACCGCAGCGCTCGGGACAACCGGCTGCGCATCATGCTGGAAGTGGAGGCGTTCTCGGATCTGCACCAGCGCTGGCAGCAACTGGGCTTTCCCTTTGGCCACCTGGTGCCGTCGCTGGCCACCGCCATCGGCAGCTCGGGCGATCAGCCCGCCGCCCTGGCCGAGCTGGTGGGCATTATTCTCAACGAGGGAGTCCGCCTGCCGGTGGTACGTATCGATCAACTGCACTTTGCCAGCCAGACTCCCTATGAGGTGCGCCTGGGGCGCAATGCCAGCCGGGCCCAGCGAGTGATGGAGAAGGAGGTGGCGGCGGCCCTGCGGGAAGCCCTGTCACAGGTGGTGGATGGCGGCACCGCCCGCCGGCTGCAGGGCAGCTTTGCCCTGCCCGACGGCACCCCCCTGGTGCTGGGGGGCAAAACCGGCACCGGCGACAACCGTATTGAAACCGTGACCCGTTACGGTCATGTGATCAAATCGCAGGCCCGCAACCGCACCGCCACCTTTGTGTTCTTTCTGGGTGAGCGACACTTTGGCACCCTCACCGCCTATGTGCCCGGCGAGCAGTCTGACCATTTCAGCTTTACCTCGGCGCTGCCGGTGCAGGTGCTGAAAGGCATGGAGCCGCTGCTGCGCCCCTACCTGCAACCCGGCGGCCACAGCCGTTGCCAGCAGCAGTTTGCCGCCCGGCCCGAGCCGGTGCGGGAGGATGGGTGATAGCTGACACGCCAGAGGTTAGATGTAAAACGTAAAGCGTATAAGGCGTAAATGTTTAGGACTTGCCGCCGGCCGCCCCCGAAGGCGTGTTCGGTGGCATCACCGGCTGGCCCAGAGTGCGACGCCACAACCAGCCAAACTGCGCCGGGTTATGGCCTTCACTGAACTGACGCGGCACCGCCAGGGGCTGCCACTCGCCTTGCCCATCTCGTTTCGCCACCACAAAGTTGAACACATAGCCCGGCTCCTGGCCCATGCGCAGGTCGGTTATCACCAGTTCACTACCTTGCTCGCGCATCCTGAAAAACCCCTTGGTAAACCAGGCCATGCGCGCTACATGAGGGTGATCCTGCCATTGCCGGTACAGCGCACGGCCGCCGTCGTGCCGCGTGAAGGGTGTGGGCTCCCGATCCAGCAGCGACACATGCCCTTCCACATAGCCGTTCGGCGTGATCGCCAGCACCCGCCATAACAGGGTATTGAGGGGCGCCGGGGTCACCAGCAACCGCTCGGCGTGAATGCCCTGCTGCACCAGCAACTGCTCCGCGCGCAGTCCCACCTGCCACTGGGCTACCAGACTCCAGCCCAGATACAGGGTACTCACCCACAACCCCAGCCGGTTGGCCCTGATGCCGCGCTCACCCCGTCGCCACAGCGCCAGCCAAAGTCCCATCAGCAACGGCAGGGTATAGAGCGGATCGATAATAAACACACTGCCCACCCCAAAGGGGTATTCGGTGAGGGGCTGGCCCAGCTGGGTGCCGTAGATGGTCATGAAATCGATGCCCACATGGGTCATGAAAATCAACCAGATGGCCAGTGTCCAGCGGCGCCAGTGCGCCTGCCGCCCCAGCAGCCAGCCAAACAGAGGAGCAAACAGCGTGAGATAAAGCAGGCCATGACTGGCCCCCCTGTGTTTGGTCATGTTGCTGATCGGATCGCCATAGTCGATGATCACATCCAGATCCGGCAGGGTGCCAAACACGGCACCGGCCAGCGCCGCCCTGACAATGCCGACCCGCCGCCCCATCACCGCCACCCCTACGGCGGCCCCCAATGCCAGTTGAGAAACTGAGTCCATGCCACCTCACGGTAAAAAATTCAGCAATAACCATACAGTCTGATAGCATGTGAGTCCTTGATTTTTCAGCCCTCACCGCCATGCAACCCATTAACCGCTTAATAGTGCCCGCCATTGCGCCCCTGGCCAACCCCAAACTTGAACGGCAGTTGCAACACCGGGTGGACAATAAAACCAAACCCCCCGGCGCACTGGGCACACTGGAAACCCTTGCCGTGCAGCTGGGGCTGATGCTGCAAAGCGCTGCGCCGTGCATCAGCCAGCCTCAGGTGCTGGTATTTGCCGCCGATCACGGCCTGGTGGCGGAAGGAGTGTCGGCCTTTCCCGCCGAAGTCACGCCCCAGATGGTGCACAACTTTCTGCAAGGCGGCGCCGCCATCAATGTGTTTGCCCGCCAGCATAACCTGTCGCTGCGGGTAGTGGACGCCGGCGTGAACGCCGATTTTACCCCGCACCCCAGCCTGATTGACCGCAAGGTGCGCAAGGGTACCCGCAACGCCCTGCATGAGCCGGCCATGACCCCGGCCGAATGCCAGCAAGCGCTGCAGGCGGGCATGGCGCTGGTACGTGAATTGCCCGGCAACCTGCTGCTGCTGGGGGAAATGGGCATTGGCAACACCTCCGCCGCCAGCCTGCTGCTGGCCCGGCTGGGTGAACTGCCGGTGGCCGAGTGCACCGGCCGCGGCACCGGGCTGGATGACAACGGCCTGAGTCATAAGACGCACGTGCTGCAGGCGGTGCTGGCTCGCCACGCCGATGCACAAACGCCGCTCGACGTCCTGGCGGCACTGGGCGGGCTGGAAATTGCCATGATGGCCGGCGCCCTGATACAGGGAGCCAGCGAACGGCGCATTCTGCTGATGGACGGCTTTATTGCCGGCGTGGCCCTGCTGGTGGCGGAGCGGCTGGCGCCGGGCACTCGGGAGTATGGGGTGTTTGGCCATGCCTCGGCCGAGCCCGGCCACCGCCACCTGCTGCGGCTGCTCGACGCCGCCCCCCTGCTCGATCTGAACCTGCGCCTGGGTGAAGGCAGCGGTGCGGCCCTGGCCTATCCGCTGTTGCAGTCGGCCTGCGCCTTCATCAGCGAGATGGCCAGCTTCGCCGACGCCGGCGTCAGCGGAGCCAGCGCATGAAGCACGAGCTGACCCTGCTGCTGGTGGCCACCCAGTTTCTGACCCGCTTGCCGTTGCCAGCGCTGCGCCACTTTGATCCGGACTGGCTGCATCAGAGCAGCCGCCACTTTCCCGCGGTGGGGCTGCTGGTGGGTGGCCTGTGCGCCCTTGCCTTTGGCCTGGGTGAACTCGCCTTTGGTCCGCTGACGGCGGCAGTGCTGGCCACAATGCTGGGCGTTTACATTACTGGCGCCTTTCATGAAGACGGCCTGGCCGACACCTGTGACGGCCTGGGCGGCGGCATGAGCAGAGAACGGGCGCTGACCATCATGAAAGACTCACGCCTGGGCACCTTTGGCACCCTGGGACTGGCGCTGGCGCTGCTGCTGAAAATTTCCCTGCTGGCCAGCCTGGACACAGCGGCGGCCATGGCGGCGCTGGTGCTGGCCCACGGTGGCTCGCGGCTGGCCTGCATCAGCCTGATCGCCCTGCTGCCCTATGGCGGCGATATTGAACACGCCAAGGCCAAGCCCATGGCCCAGCGCCTTACTCACCGCCAGTGGTGGCTGGCCGGCCTGTGGTTGCTGCCAGCGGTGGCGCTGCTGTGGCCGCTGTTCAGCCCCGGACACTGGCTGCTTGCCGTGGTGCTGGCGGGGCTGGCCAGCTGGCATATGTACCGGCTGCTGAAGCGCCGGCTGGGGGGGTATACCGGTGACGGCCTGGGCGCCACCCAGCAGCTGGCAGAAATTGCCATTTATGCCGGGCTGGCGGCCCGGTTATGAGCCTTTACATCTGGCGCCATCCCAAACCGATAAAGGTGCAGGGCATTTGCCTGGGCCGTACCGATGCCCCGGTGGATGCACGCAAACTGCGCCGGCTGGCCAACCAGATTCAGGGCTTTGCCCGTTGCCATCGGCTGCCAAAGGTCATTCACACCAGCCCGCTGCAGCGCTCGGCCGAAGTGGGCCGGCTGCTGGCGGAACGGGGCTGGCAATGGCGCGTGGTGGCCGAATTGCAGGAGATGGATTTTGGCCACTGGGACGGTCGCCCCTGGGCAAGCATAGACCGGGAAGAAATGGACGCCTGGTGCGCCGACTTTACCGGCTATGCCCCGGGCGGCGGCGAAAGCCTGCGGGCGTTCTTTGCCCGGATAAACAGGTGGCTTAACGCCCTGCCCGAGGAGCCGGTGCTGGCGGTGGGGCACGCCGGCTGGATTAACGCGGCGCGCCTGCTGGCCTCTGGCCGGGGCATGCCCACTCAGGCCGAAGACTGGCCACCGGCGGTGCGCTACCGGCAGCGGGTGGTTATTTCAGCAGCTCCAGCCGAACCGGCGCCACGCCGGATCTGATCATGCCAATCTCCCGGGCCGCCTGCTCGGACAGATCGATCACCCGGCGCTTGGCATAAGGCCCGCGATCATTGATGCGCACCACCACGGAGCGCTGGTTGCGCAGGTTGGTGACCCGCACCTTGGAGCCGAACGGCAGGGTTTTGTGGGCGGCGGTCAGGGCGTTCTTGTTAAAACGCTCGCCACTGGCGGTTTTCCGGCCGTGATGCCGCGCGCCGTAATAAGACGCCTGCCCCTCGTTCAGAAACACCGTCTCCCGCTCCGGTGCCGGCACACTCACATCGGGCCGCGAGCCACAGGCCGATAGCCCAAACAAGACAAAAAAACAGCAATAGCGCAATAATGCACTCATGACCACTCCGCCACGTTGATTATTGCATTTCCAACCAGGCGATCAGCGCCACAGCCTCTTCGGCGGAGCGCACCGTCAGTTTGGGAATGCAGCAAATACCCAGCCCGGCGGCAAAGTGGCGCAGGCTGGCGTTGAGTTCCGGCAGGCATACTAGCCCTGGCAGCGGCCGCCAGTACAGCCCTTCACCTTCGCCCTGCGACAAAACGTGCACTCGGCCGGTGCCGTCAATCAGCCGGTCACCGGCATGCCAGTGATGTTCATCGAGCTCCCCTTCGTCCGCAATGTGAATAAAATCATGGGTATCGGAGCAGTGAGCAATGGCGGGAAAGTAGCAGTTCATGGGCTGAGCCTCGAGGAAGAGCAGGAGTATAACAACTGAGACATGAGGGAAATAAAGAAAGTAAATTCTGAATCAACACCAAACTTCGCATGTGGTACAAATATTTTTATATCTTATACCCATGATATATGCCGATTAAGCTAAATTATTTTGCTTTACCTTCCCCCACACATGCAGCTGTGGGTCCACCCGGAATCTCGACTAGCGGTAGCCCATACCTGCGGGGAACGGATCGCCAAATACATCGCCAAGAACATAGACGGCGGTTTATCCCCGCGTCTGCGGGGAACGGATGTCGTCGATAATGGTCATGGATTACCCCAGCGGTTTATCCCCGCGCCTGCGGGGAACGGGCGGTGGAGGTGTATTCCATTGATGAAGCGTTCGGTTTATCCCCGCGCCTGCGGGGAACGGTGCCACGTAGTTCAGCACGTCAACCATGGCCTCGGTTTATCCCCGCGCCTGCGGGGAACGGCATGGCCAGGGGTGCTATGCGTCAAACAGGCACGGTTTATCCCCGCGCCTGCGAGGAACGGTCATGCCAGCAACCTGACGGGTGGGCTGATCCCCGGTTTATCCCCGCGCCTGCGGGGAACGGCGGCATCATTGCCGATAACGTGGCCAATGATTCGGTTTATCCCCGCGCCTGCGGGGAACGGACCAACCATTACAACATCAGGTTTTTCCAGCACGGTTTATCCCCGCGCCTGCGGGGAACGGAGCCCCACCACGGCACTATTGGGATAGGTCAACGGTTTATCCCCGCGCCTGCGGGGAACGGGCATGGGAAGATATCGACTTCGATAAGGGTGAGCGGTTTATCCCCGCGCCTGCGGGGAACGGGCCCTGGTTGACCCGAGCGAACGACCCAGCTCCGGTTTATCCCCGCGCCTGCGGGGAACGGCCGCAGGGTCATGTGGTTATAGCTGTTGCTCGCGGTTTATCCCCGCGCCTGCGGGGAACGGGTTTTGTGATATGTCCGACATTTGCCATAATGAGGTTTATCCCCGCGCCTGCGGGGAACGGCCCATCTATTCGGTCCATCACAATCCCCTGAACGGTTTATCCCCCCGCCTGCGGGGAACGGATGTTAATTAAACGAGGATCGACCAATGAAAACGGTTTATCCCCGCGCCTGCGGGGAACGGGTACGACCGCGATCCGATCCGCCCTGGTTATGCGGTTTATCCCCGCGCCTGCGGGGAACGGGCCCGGATCAGTACACCCTGGGCGAATTCGGCCGGTTTATCCCCGCGCCTGCGGGGAACGGCTCGTTGACCCGCAGCATGTCGGCCCAACAATCGGTTTATCCCCGCGCCTGCGGGGAACGGGCCCAGCTGGCTGGTGGAAACCAGATCGCCGGCGGTTTATCCCCGCGCCTGCGGGGAACGGGTTAGCCATTATGCGATCACCTCAAATTCAACCGGTTTATCCCCGCGCCTGCGGGGAACGGTTAATGAATCGGCAGCTAGTGTTGCTCAAAAACGGTTTATCCCCGCGCCTGCGGGGAACGGAGGTATGCGCTCAGTACCACGACCGTATGCCGCGGTTTATCCCCGCGCCTGCGGGGAACGGGGCTGTGACTCGCTAATGGCCTCCGCATCAGAATCTTTATCCCCGCGCCTGCGGGGAACGGGGACTTACGACCACGGCCAGATACGGCGGGAACGGTTTATCCCCGCGCCTGCGGGGAACGGTTACCGACTGAATGACAAGTAACCGTGTCTCGCGGTTTATCCCCGCGCCTGCGGGGAACGGCGCCGGTCTGATACTGGCCGGTCTGATAGTGGCGGTTTATCCCCGCGCCTGCGGGGAACGGTGTTAACGGTATTGTCGTATCGAGTGAAGTGCCGGTTTATCCCCGCGCCTGCGGGGAACGGATGAACGTTGAATCTATTTAGCGTGTTTTTAGCGGTTTATCCCCGCGCCTGCGGGGAACGGCGGCACAGGCCGGCGGCAGCATTCTCGACACCCGGTTTATCCCCGCGCCTGCGGGGAACGGAGGCACTCCAATGGTTACCCGCACCCGGTCTACGGTTTATCCCCGCGCCTGCGGGGAACGGTTAAAGTCGCGGGGCTGCACTTCTTCAATAACCGGTTTATCCCCGCGCCTGCGGGGAACGGGAGATCATGGCCGAACGGGACGACTGCACCGACGGTTTATCCCCGCGCCTGCGGGGAACGGTGCAAGTCAGGCGACAGAGCCAGACCGCCGAACGGTTTATCCCCGCGCCTGCGGGGAACGGTTGAACACTCGACCCACCATATCCACGGCAATCGGTTTATCCCCGCGCCTGCGGGGAACGGGAGTTAGGCAAAAGATCGGGCACTTGAAAAGGCGGTTTATCCCCGCGCCTGCGGGGAACGGTTTCCACAGGTTCAGGAAATGGAGCTATTAACCGGTTTATCCCCGCGCCTGCGGGGAACGGCTTTCCCCCGTTTGGCTAATTCCTTAGCAAGCCGGTTTATCCCCGCGCCTGCGGGGAACGGAAGCAGCCAAAGTGGCTGAGGTGTCCCGCTTACGGTTTATCCCCGCGCCTGCGGGGAACGGTAAAGCACCATAGACTCCACCACGAATGCCACCGGTTTATCCCCGCGCCTGCGGGGAACGGTCTTTCAGGCTAGCTTTGGTCGCAACTACAGCCGGTTTATCCCCGCGCCTGCGGGGAACGGGGCGACCGCGAAGTCATGGTGATCTGGCCCGACGGTTTATCCCCGCGCCTGCGGGGAACGGACATAGCCCTGATACTCGGGCAGGAACTGCAGCGGTTTATCCCCGCGCCTGCGGGGAACGGCCTCTGGTCTCGTAAAACTTGGCTGCTCCACCCCGGTTTATCCCCGCGCCTGCGGGGAACGGCTACGCTCCGAGCAAGAGCGTGTAAAGCATGGCGGTTTATCCCCGCGCCTGCGGGGAACGGTTTGCCGCCACCGCCAAGGGGTATTACCAGGACGGTTTATCCCCGCGCCTGCGGGGAACGGTGTCGGTCCAAAACTTCTTGGGGGTTTTCGTGCGGTTTATCCCCGCGCCTGCGGGGAACGGACCTGCTCGGCCGGCACTTCCACCAGGGTAAACGGTTTATCCCCGCGCCTGCGGGGAACGGGAGGTGACCGCCCTTGCATGGGAAGATATCGACGGTTTATCCCCGCGCCTGCGGGGAACGGAAGCACTCCTGCCAGTGCCGCCAGAAATCGGCCGGTTTATCCCCGCGCCTGCGGGGAACGGTCCCGCACCTGCTCCGCGGATCCGCTGTTCGCCGGTTTATCCCCGCGCCTGCGGGGAACGGTTTGGGTTGCGCTCATAATTGACCGCCTGTTTCGGTTTATCCCCGCGCCTGCGGGGAACGGTTTCAATATCGTGCTCTGTTCCGCGACGACCCCGGTTTATCCCCGCGCCTGCGGGGAACGGAATATGCGAGTGTGGCTGAGAGAGTCGGTTTTCGGTTTATCCCCGCGCCTGCGGGGAACGGTACAAACCGACTTTATCAATATTGACAAAAAGCGGTTTATCCCCGCGCCTGCGGGGAACGGGTGCCCTCGGCGGCGGCCCGTTCACGGGCGCGCGGTTTATCCCCGCGCCTGCGGGGAACGGTGTCGCCTCCTTACTATAACAAGCATGGAATTCGGTTTATCCCCGCGCCTGCGGGGAACGGCAGCTCCCCATTGATTGCCTGCAGCCGATCACCGGTTTATCCCCGCGCCTGCGGGGAACGGACCGGATCTATGGTGCCAGGGAATTCCTTAATCGGTTTATCCCCGCGCCTGCGGGGAACGGTCAATATCCCCTTGGCTTCCATGTCGCCGACGCGGTTTATCCCCGCGCCTGCGGGGAACGGGGGCGCCACGCCACTGAGGAATCTGTGCAGCAACGGTTTATCCCCGCGCCTGCGGGGAACGGCCCCGAACGGTCCCGCGCCATTGCATCGAACGCGGTTTATCCCCGCGCCTGCGGGGAACGGTACACCGTCGCACACCCTCTCTTTATATCGCGCGGTTTATCCCCGCGCCTGCGGGGAACGGCTTCGCCAGTCCCACCACCTTTTCCGGGACGTCGGTTTATCCCCGCGCCTGCGGGGAACGGCTATTTAGCGTGTTTTTAGCCTGTTCGGTTAACGGTTTATCCCCGCGCCTGCGGGGAACGGCAGAGCACCAGCGGTGGCGACACCGGCAGTAACGGTTTATCCCCGCGCCTGCGGGGAACGGTGGCGGCGACGACGCCGGCCAGGGTTATGCCGACGGTTTATCCCCGCGCCTGCGGGGAACGGAAGGCATGGTCAGTCATGCGTGATTCATACGCCGGTTTATCCCCGCGCCTGCGGGGAACGGGGAATGGGAGCCCGAGGGGATGGGGATTTATCGCGGTTTATCCCCGCGCCTGCGGGGAACGGCTAGAACAGGCCGCCGAGCATTACCGCCGCGCCGGTTTATCCCCGCGCCTGCGGGGAACGGGGCTGGAAATGGGGTTGCAGGCAGGGTGGAGGCGGTTTATCCCCGCGCCTGCGGGGAACGGGCAATGCGACGCTCCCGCTCTTCCTGTTCGCGCGGTTTATCCCCGCGCCTGCGGGGAACGGACGCTCAATTAAATAAGGATTTTTTCGAAGGTCGGTTTATCCCCGCGCCTGCGGGGAACGGGTTTAATTCTGGCCTGATCCATCTAATCCATACGGTTTATCCCCGCGCCTGCGGGGAACGGGGGTACAAAGTCAATGCCGTCGTGGGCCTGGCCGGTTTATCCCCGCGCCTGCGGGGAACGGAATGCTGGTGGTCTTGCCGGTGATGTTGACGTCGGTTTATCCCCGCGCCTGCGGGGAACGGTGGGCCAGCGCCCCGAGGCCACCGCTGGTGTACGGTTTATCCCCGCGCCTGCGGGGAACGGCCCAATGACAAGGCCCGCGCGCTGGGCATTGCCGGTTTATCCCCGCGCCTGCGGGGAACGGTCCACAAACAGGCCGGCGATCAGGTCGCTGCGCGGTTTATCCCCGCGCCTGCGGGGAACGGGCCGTTGATTTCCAGCATGGCTTCGTTGTTTTCGGTTTATCCCCGCGCCTGCGGGGAACGGGGCTTGAGGGGATTATGGAATGACGCCGTTTACGGTTTATCCCCGCGCCTGCGGGGAACGGTACGCAGAATTGAAAGTGACATAATCGTAATCCGGTTTATCCCCGCGCCTGCGGGGAACGGAAAATCCGAGTGTACACCGTCGCACACCCTCTCGGTTTATCCCCGCGCCTGCGGGGAACGGATCCGGTTTCGCTCCCTAATGTACCGCCACCCCGGTTTATCCCCGCGCCTGCGGGGAACGGTTTTGGGAAATGAATCCTCGTCAAATTTCGGACGGTTTATCCCCGCGCCTGCGGGGAACGGGAAAAAAATGTGACACACATCACATTCAGTTGCGGTTTATCCCCGCGCCTGCGGGGAACGGACGTCACCACCGGCAGTACGCCAAGCAAGATGCGGTTTATCCCCGCGCCTGCGGGGAACGGCTGATTACCCCCCAGCACCATCAGGTAACCGCCGGTTTATCCCCGCGCCTGCGGGGAACGGACTTATCGCGTGTTTTGAAATGAGTGAGATTGCGGTTTATCCCCGCGCCTGCGGGGAACGGACCTGGGCCAGCATCACCGGTAAACCCACCACCGGTTTATCCCCGCGCCTGCGGGGAACGGCACACCGTCACCCTGGATATCTGGCCCCGGGCCGGTTTATCCCCGCGCCTGCGGGGAACGGTTAACTCTGCGCGTATTTTTTGAGTTGAAGACCGGTTTATCCCCGCGCCTGCGGGGAACGGCGTTGCTCGTAGCCGTCGCCAAAGCGCACGGCCGGTTTATCCCCGCGCCTGCGGGGAACGGTGCTGAGGGCTGGTTGTAATTCGCAATCTCGTCGGTTTATCCCCGCGCCTGCGGGGAACGGTGGGTATTGGTTCGTCCTACACGGGAGGGTTTCGGTTTATCCCCGCGCCTGCGGGGAACGGGTAATGGAATCCCACCTGACAGAATCAGCAAACGGTTTATCCCCGCGCCTGCGGGGAACGGACCTGGCGCCCGTCTTTCTGGATGCGCACCGCCGGTTTATCCCCGCGCCTGCGGGGAACGGTCTTGGTCTAACTTCTGGCCCGAGGCCTTCCACGGTTTATCCCCGCGCCTGCGGGGAACGGGACGCCAGGATGAGGGAAGCGGTAGCCAATAACGGTTTATCCCCGCGCCTGCGGGGAACGGAGCTTTGATTAAATACCTGTCAGGCTCAGCCCCGGTTTATCCCCGCGCCTGCGGGGAACGGCTATTGGCAGGCGGGGCTTCTTTGACTTCAGCCGGTTTATCCCCGCGCCTGCGGGGAACGGCTAACTGGCAACATAAGGTCGCTCACCCCTTCCGGTTTATCCCCGCGCCTGCGGGGAACGGTTATCAGGACACCCAATATACCAGCGGTTCACCGGTTTATCCCCGCGCCTGCGGGGAACGGCTGGATCCGGCAATGTCGGAGATGGCTTTGGCCGGTTTATCCCCGCGCCTGCGGGGAACGGGCCGTGCCCCAGCAGACTGGAGGGCTGACCGGCGGTTTATCCCCGCGCCTGCGGGGAACGGACTAAACGTATATTACTGATTTAGATGACTTTTTCCAGGCATGAAAAAGCCACCAACTATTCCATGTTTTTAAAGATCCATAACTTACTGATTTTCAACAGGATAAAAAGACACTAAACGCAGCCCATCCAGGTCCACCGGCATGCGCCGATTCTGGCCATAGGTCTGGAATTCAAATCCTGACTCAGAGTTAGTCGCCCAAGCCATTACCACATTGCCCTGTTCAGCCAGTTCGGTGACCTGCTCCCAAATCATTTCTCTGACTCGCCTGGATACATCACCCACATACACTCCCGCCCTTACTTCAAGCAGCCAGACGGCAAGCCGGCCCCTGAGACGGAAGGGCACACTTTCAGTTACCACCACCAGCATACTCATTATCAGCCACTCCTGTGTCCTTCTTCACCCAACGGTTTTGGCTCAGGAATCGCAATGGGCTGAGCATCTTTTGGAGGCGGCGGTGGCACTATTTCACCAGCGGCCAGCACTTCTTCAATAAGCGGGATTAGCTTTCCCAGCGTATTGCTGCTTCGAAAAATATCCCGGCAAGCAATTCGTACTTCTCTATCGGGCCTGGCAGGAGACTTGCTCGCTATCTCAAAGGCTTTGGGAACCACATCGTCAAATTTGATGATATCGGCAATATCATACACAAAAGACAATGGCTTTCCCGTATGAATAAAGCCAATCGCCGGTGCATATCCGGCCGCCAAAATGGCGGCCTCAGTGATGCCATACAGGCAGGAGGTGGCAGCACTGATGCACTGATTGACCTTATCACCTTTAGACCAGTCTTTCGGGTCATAACGGCGACCGTTCCACTTAACGCCGTACTGTTTTGCCAGCATGGCATAAATAGCCCGAACTCTGCTGCCCTCAATGCCCCTGAGTTGATCCACGGAACGGCGGCTGGGTGCTTCTTCGCCAAAGCGCAATTCAAACATTTTACGCACCACTTTAAGACGAAGATCTTCCTCCAGGGCCAGCCTGGCCTGATATAACAGCTTATCGGAACGGGCTCCACCCGGCTGCCCGGAAGCATAAAGACGTACACCCGCTTCGCCAACCCATACAAGTAAGGTCCCGACCGTGGCCGCCAGCTTGGCAGCGGCATGAGAAACCCGGGTGCCGGGCTCCAGCATAATGCAGGCCACCGAGCCCACGGGAATGTGAGTGCGCACACCACTTTTATCAATCAGCACAAAGGCACCGTCAATCACATCAATCTGTCCATACTGCAGAAAGATCATGGAAGCCCTGTTTTTAAGCGGTATCGGTTTGAGAGGAATAAAGGCCATGCATCAACTCCCTGAAAGTGCCGCGAATCAAATCCTTCGAATTAACATCAGGCCACAGCCAAAGGCCTTGGACCTTCCGACTCCCCTCGCAAGACTCTCAATAAAGGTTTCCGGTTTATCAACGATAAGAGAACCGCTGAGGTTAATTGAGCTGAACATGGCACCAGTACCTTTTCCCTTGATATGGTGCTGCAAATATCCATCGGCTTGCACGGCATCATCAGAGCACTGGATACCAATTTGTTGACTACGCTGTTTCCACCAGGTCAGTAAAGCCCGCTCGGATATGGTTTTTAATGCCAGTTCAAGCGCTGAGCTTCTGCCCAATCTTGCTTCCAGCTCGTCACAATAGCGACCGTTTTCAATCACTGTATTCCAGCGCTGAATATCTTCATCTGTCGCCATATCCAGCAACCGGTGCTTCAGATTTTTTTTGGTACCCTCAGTGGGCAACGCCAGCGACTGTGCTTCCTGATACAGCCATTTCTGCTGGGCATCCATCAAAACATCATGCCGCTTTCCATTACGGCACACCGTTGGGTTTACCCTGACCTGAAAGCCAAGTTGATCTCCTGACTTTAGCTGAGGTAAAAATGGCCTGCTTTCCACCTGAAACAGCTGCTCGGCATTATCAGGCTGCTCGCGGGAAAGCACATAAAAAACAGGCTCTCCCTGAGGTACCAGACGACCATCACTCTGCTCGTGACGAAATAAAAAGCTTCGCTCACTTTGCTGAGTGAAAAGCCGCCACAGCAACTGGTGATAGCCATACACCCCTTTGTGCATGGATTTAATCAACTCGGCTCTGGCCGATGGTGCATCTGCCAAAGTTACGCGGGATAAATACATGTTATTCCTCCACCAGAGTCAGCTGATGCACCTGCCGTGCCGAAAACTGCCAAGGCTCTCTGCTTATCGGCTCATCCCATACTTGACAGCTCTGCACACCTTCATATTCACCCAAGTCATCGGCTGTTCCCTGCCACAGATAAGTGACGGTGTTACCCAGGCCAAGCCAGCGCCGGTCCTGCTCATGGCTGAATAAAATCGGCGGGAATGACGTATCGAGCGCTTCTTTTAACTCAAACGCCACTAATCGCGGAGTGACCGGAACGGCCAGCGGGCAGGCTTTTCGCCCAAGATACGGCGTAAATGCCGGTTTTTTTAATGCAGCTTCCAGCATATCAAGCGTGAACTCACTTTCCTGCCATAACCAAACTGCCACTACCCAATATCCGTCACTGCGGTAATCACGGCTGGACAAGACCGTATTCAGCTTCTCTTTCTCAACGCTCAGCTCATCTTTCCGGCTGTAAAATGTGCGCTTTCTGTCCTGTGAAGGTACCTGAGCGGTATGATAGTCCCGCATCAGGCTGCCGCAGGAATAAGCCTTAACGGCGATCCCCACCTCAGCCCGAAGAGCATCAAGCCGGCTCACGTCGTCTCGTTTAATACCCAGCGCGGCACCAAGCAACCCCAGCACCGCAGAGCGACTGGGAGTCAGGCCCGAAGGCCTGTCTCCACCCACTGCGGCTTCTCCCCAGCTGGCCATGGGACCATAAAGCCGAAAAACCAGATATTGCATAATGCCTCCTTAATCTGCGGCAAATGCTTTTAACTGCTCAAAGCTGCCTTCACCTTCCAGGGCATTAACGGAGTAGCGGTCATCGGCACAGGCTCCATACACCTTGTCAAAATTTTCAACCTGACGCTGCAGTGCCTGAACCGCGTCTTCCGCCTGGTTTTCCCCGATAATGGGCTTCAGAAAGGCGACCGACAGAGAACGAGGCTGCTGATCACCTTTTTCGGCCAGCACATAAGAGGCATAAGCACGGGAAGCAAAACTGTTCTGCTTGCCTTTTGGAGACACCTTCACCGCAGCTTCTACCAATGCTGTAATTGCCTTGTTAGCGAGTTCAACATCCCCATCCAAGTTGCTGACAAGCAGCTCTTTGTCGATGCAGATGTAGCTATAAAACAACGCGGCAGAAAAAGCTGCCTCGCCAATATGAGCAGCTCCAAGATCCGAGTCACCCCGGTTAAGGTCATCCACGGCGGTAAAATAATCTTCTTCTACTGCAACGCCATGCACGCTGATAGCATGAGCCACCTGGCAAGCGGCTTCACAATTAAACTCTGGGGATGACGCCAACATGCGGCCGAACATGGCAATATCAGCCGCAGAGGCATTGCGACGGAGAAGGTCAAGCTCAGCTTGCTCCGGAGCCCGGTTTTCTGCGGCCAGAGTTTTCACCAATGTATCTACCGCTGCCAGCTCTTCCGGACTGATGTGGGCAAGCTGCTCAATTTCCAGGCCGTCTTTCTTTCCTTTACCAAACACTCCTGCAATGGCAACCGCCCAGGTTTTGGCCTGTTTTTCAGATATGCCCAGCTCACACAGCTGATTAAATACTTCCACGCCCAGCCGTTTGGTACGAGTACCAATGTGCTTACCCAGCGCCTGCTCAAAGACATCGGAAGTGCGCCAATGACGCTTGAGGCTCTGCGAGCTAACCCTTAAACGCTCCGTTCCACCCATTCGGGCGGTTTTCGGTCGACCCAGATCGTCACGGTTCAGGTTTGAGGGGGCGTAAGACGTCAGCAGGTGCAGTTGGATAAATTTGCTCATCATAATCTCCTTGTTTAATCCTTGTTTTTTACCAGCGCCGATTCGGCGGCCTGGTAGTAGTCCATTGCCCAGCGTACGGCGATTTTCTTATCGGGCCGCAGTGCCTGCTGGCCATGATGTTCATCAAACCAGTCGAGTATGCCTCTGGCCAGAGAAGGTACATGGGTTTTACCGTTTACCTGCTTAATCAACCGGTGCAGGCGACGGTAAAAATCCTCCGGGGTTCTCGCCCCCTGCAATTGCTGAAAGCGCAATTCACTGACTTTGGGTTTGTCGATATCGGGATTAATTTTGCCCAGTGACGCCGCAAAACTTCTGCTGTCATCCTGCTGCTTTACATGACTCAGCACGCCCGCCAAAGCAGCCCATGCCAGCATGCTCCAGGGTTTGTGCTCCCGGGCGGAAACCGGCAGCGCCAGCCACAAGGCTCTGAACCCCTGGGTCATCAAGGCTGCGTCCGGTGTCCCTGCCCGTTTCAGCTCGGCACGATAAACCGTGGGCGCGGGCCGAATGTTCAATGCTGCCAGTTCCTGCTCGGTCAACATCATGGCTTGCCACCAGCGCATTAATGCGCTCTCGCCGGCAAAGAGTGCTTTGGGTGTTACGGCTTGCTCTGTGTCTGTCATCACGCCAGCTCCTCGGTTAAGGTATCGAGTCGGTAATCCTGACTGAATTGCCGAATACGTTTGCTGCCTGCCAACCAACCTGTAAGCTGACGGCGAGCGCGGATTTTTTTATACATTTCCCGGTCGGGATACAGATTGGACAGTGCCAAATCGTCAAACAGTGTTTTGGCATGACGGGACAATGCCCACAGCCAGCGCGCGGCAGCTTCCGGTGTTAACCGGCCATCCGGTGCATTCAGCAGCGCTGCCACCATCTGGAAAAAATCATTCTGTGTGCGCTGCCAAAACTGTAAGTCGATATGGCTGGTATCGCCCTTGGCATCGGCCGGTTTATCAAACCAGGCTGCCTTGATCTGGGTCCGACAGTGCCACAGCACCTCTTGCGCCAGACTTTGCATGGATTTGATTTCGTTAAGCAACTCGTCCCTGAGATCAGGATTTAACCGGATCAGCGGAAATTCACTGTTGTACCAGCCTCTGGCCTTCATATTGTCCATATCGAATCCAAAGGCCCACAATCTGGGGGCTTCCCCCCAGTCAAAATAAAAATATTCAGACTTGTGAAGAAGAAAGTCCTGTATCACTTGGGCTGGATGACTGCCTTCCGCAGCATCCACAAAGCTGAGGCTGTGCCACTGCTTATACTGAATTCCGCCGGGTTGCCCTTTGGTGGATAAATAATCTTCATCCGGCTTTTTGGGGTTGGAGCGGTAATGGGTCAGCGGATGTAGCCAGGTGCCCACATAGTTATTACCGTAATTGCTGGTACGGTATTGCCGGCAAACAGTGGAGCACGCTTTAAGACTCAATTGGCAAATGCCTTCCTGCTGTTCGAACAGCAGCCGGATCCGCCGCGGCATGGCCCAGAACATAGCAAGCGGATGCACATCGTGTGCATAGATGTCACTGCCCTTGTTTTTGCTGATGCGGGTTTTCCCCAGCCAAGGGAACAGCTCTGCACTGTGATAATCGGGGTCTTTATACGTCCAGGACTCCCGGCTCTGTACATTCAGCCATAGCTTTTGCCACAAGCTGGCGTCTTCTTCATGGGGCAGCACCAGGGTGGTCAGCGGACCGCCTCCTCGCAGGCCGGTTCTGTGTCCCTGGCCACCCGCTGGCGCATTGATTTGTAGGGTAAACAGCGCCAGTGCCGCCATTTCCGGTGACAATGTTTCCGCAATGCCACGTTTAATAAAATGATCGGTATTCAGCTTTAGCGTGTTACCCCCCGGTGCTTCTATCAACAGGCCGGAAACCGGAACAGGACTGGCGGCATCCAGCGGATCCAGATCCTGCATAAAGTGCGGACCGTCTCCGTCCAGCTCAAAAGCATGCTCCACCTTGGTGAACGCCGCTGCCAGCGCAGACTCATCGGGCGGAGTCAGATAGCGTTCGTGCCAGTCATATTTGTCCTGTGGGGCCATCACCGTCTGCAACAAGCCAATGGCAAACTGGTAAGCGGCACCATGGAAGTCGGCCCTTGGCAGTGCAAAGTCCACCACATCCGGATTGGCAATGGCGGTCAGCGGTAACTGCTGCTCACTGCCATCCCTGAACCGGTAGCTAAGCCAATGAGAGGTAAGCAGATTCATCCTTTAACTCCCCAAAATAAAAGTACAAAAAACCTTTAGCTTTCCGAGATACTTCCCCTTTTGCAAGGGATTCAGTAGAGCACAAACACAGCATAGAACAAGTAAGAAAGGTTTGTAATGGTGCTAAATATAAAATCTCAGACATCCAGACATCTAGACACCTTTGCGTCCACAATAACTCTCTAGATATCACGTATCACTTCACGTAGTCTCTCGTTGTTCTCCGAGATGTCGGAGATAAACCCGTTTGAAATGGGGCTAGCTTTGTTTAGCAATAACGTTCCCCGCTTCGGCGGGGATTTACTCCTTCTCTACCACTCCCAGCTGAGCACAGTATCCAAAGCCTTGATCGCTATCAGGCAACCAGGGCTGCAGAAATTTTGCCTGGGGATAGCGCTGTGTAAGCTTCTCAAAGTCTGCGGAAAACTCGCCGGGCAAGGCCGCCAGTTTGTCGGCGAAGCGATGCTTGGCAAGCTTCACCACACTGTTCTGCAAGGCATAAGGCTCACTTTCTGCCCACAACTGAAGCCGGCCATGAGAATCGAGCCTGAATACCAGCACCTGAACGGTTTCTCTGTCCGAAAAACGCGTGCTGATCTCAATGTTGTCGTCGTGCCAGGCCTGGGCACTGCTCTGGTTGTAGCCCTTGCCCCACTCAATTAACTGACTCTTGGCCCGAGCGGCCTGACCACGGACTTCACCAAAATACAGATCTTCCTTCTGCTGCAGCGCTGGTGGCATGCGATCAAACGCAGTTTTGTCATAAACCGCTTCTATTAATTTCCTTGCCTCACCCGGCATGCGGATTGCTCCCTGCTTGAGCAATATCTGCATGCCCAGCCACAGCCTGCCGGGAGAGCGATAAACATGCTCGGTATTAGGCAAATGATTGAGCAGCCAGTCAGCATTCGGTTGCTCCTGCCACTCGGGAGCATGAACCAGCAAAAATGGAGACGAGCGCTCATCCTGCGTCCTATCTGAACGGTTACCCCATTTGTCCCGAATGTGACGATGAAGCCGGCCAGCACGCTGAATAAGATCGTCAATGGGGCAGAGATCAGAGATCATCAGGTCGGCATCTGCATCGAGGCTTTCCTGGAAAACCTGTGTAGCAATCAGAATTTGACCCTGCCGGTCATCCTTGCCCCCCTGCTTGCCGAAGATAGCCAGCACCTTGTTTTCTATTGCCTTACGATCTTTCAAGGCAAAGCGGCTGTGAAACAGTGTCAGCGTTTTATCAGACCCAAGTTGCTCAGCGAGCATTTGATAGGCACGGATGGCATCGTCCACCGAGTTGCGGATCCACACCACACACTGGTCATTTTTGTGAGCATTCAGGATTTTTTCGACACAGGCTTGTTCGCTATGCACAAACGCAACATTCAGCTCCCGGCTAACCGACTTCCTGCTGGCAACCGGTGTTTCTTTAAGACCTTGCTCAAAGCTAATGTGTGTCGCCAGGGGAAAATCATCTTTTTCCGGCAACTGCAAAGGAGCAATCCCTCCAGCCTGTTGCCAGATCCAGCACAATCGTTCCCGTTGTTGCTGTGCCAACGTCGCAGTCAGCAAAATAACGCTGCCACCCTGGCGCAAATGGACCTGTAACAAGTCATCCAGCAATTCAAACATGAAGGCATCGGCCGCATGCACCTCATCAAAAATCAGCACTTTCCGGTGCAGGCCAAGCAGTCGTAGCGGCTGGTGCTTGCGTGGCAACACCGCCATTAATGCCTGATCGATGGTGCCTACACCCACCGCTGACAGCAGCGCTTTCTTACGGGAATCTGCCAACCACTGATTGCAATACAGACTGGCGGTATCGTCGCCTTGTGCATAAGGAGTTCCGGCTTTATCAGCAGGGAGCAAGGCCTCCTGAAATTGTTCGTTCATTTCTCTGGCACCGTGGGCCAGCACTATGCTGGGGCGGCTGCCTTGAACCGATAACATCTGCAGATAGTGATCCGCCACGCGGGAGAACATAGCATTGGAAGTCGCCATAGTGGGCAAGCCAAAATAAAAACCATCGGCTTCACCTTGCTGTAACAACCGGTGGGTCAGCGCCAGTGCCGCCTCTGTTTTTCCAGCGCCAGTCACGTCTTCAAGAATGAACAACTGGGGGCCAGTAGCCAAAGGCACTGACTCCGCCCATGCCTGTAAGGGGGTTGGTTCAAAGCCAAAGTGTGACTGGATGGAGGTAAACGGCTGTACACTAACGGGCTGGTTCAGCTCTGTTGCCGAGAGTGCTTTCCGGGCCTTGTTCTTCGCCAGCGGCCAATATTCATCGAGCGTGTAGCCACCGGTTCTATACTCGAAATAAGTTGTGTCGGAGCCAATCCAGTCACTTAAAATAGCCAAGCCGGATAAGTGCCAGCTCACCTGCCGAAAGCGTGCCAGCCACTCTTTGTCGGCCATTTTCTGCTCCGGCCACTCAACTTGTAAAAGTGCCGCACAATCTCGAATAAAATCACAGGCAGCACTGATATCTGACTTATGACAGTAGTCTTTCATCGCCCCCGGTTGGGTGCTCCGATTAATGGGATAGCCATGATGGCCAAACACCACATCGAACATGGCATCCAGACTATCTAAAGCCGGACTGACTTGAGCAAGATCCGTCTGTTTAAGCCCAAGCTCAGCCCCTGACAAATACCTGCTTCTTCTGGCCTGTAACCAAAAAAAGTAACCCAGTCTGTCGTGGCGGGCCTGACGGCTGTCATAGCTAAACCTTGGTCGATAGTTAATCAGCGGAGAATCTGGAAATTCTGCCAGATTCTGAAATGCCGATGCAAACTTGCCAAGATCGTGCAGCATGAGAAAAAAGGTAAACAGTAACCTCAGCTGCGCAGGGTAAATATTGAGGAATGCAGCCAGACTTCTGCTCAAGGGATTGTGTTCATCCAGCAACCACCAGCCCACCGCTGCCACGTCTAGGCAGTGATAAGGCAACAAGTGATAGTCTGCTCTGGACTCTTTTTCATCCTTACTGGCCTTACCCCAATACAGAAAATAACTGGCATTCATTCTGTGTTCCTTTTGTTGACAGTGCTTACTTTGGTGCATTCCACTCTTCCAGCCAACCCTGTTCAAATACACATGTCGCGTCACTTTACAGATCCGCTAGAACAACCACTCCTTTACCTCATCCTGGTTGGCCAGGATCAGCTGCTGGGCTGCAGGGTTACCATCGAGCATTTTGGTGTTTATCTGCATTTCTTTGAGCAAATAGCCGGCCAGGGCAACACGGATATGCAGCCGAAGCTGCCCGTTTTCCATGGCGTAGTCCCGTATCAGGGCCTGCTGTTGTTCGGGGCTTAAGCGGGGGTCGGGGGTGATGCTGAGGGTGATATGCGTGTTCCAGCGAGTGTCGGGCGGCAGCGGCGCCAGCAATTTGCCTTCCTGTATTGGCGTGCCGTGAAAGCGGCTGAGCACAAAATCGCGGTAGTTTTGTGCTTTTTCGCACCAGGCGCGCAGGTGCCAGCGGCTGCCGGTGTTTACAAAGCGCACCGGCACAATGATGCGGCCGTCGCGGTCAGTGCTGCTCACCGCGCCATAGTCCACTTCCAGCCGCTCATGGTGGCGCAGAGCATGTACTATTGGCCTGATTATCTGAGCAGACACGCTTCTGGCCGGTGGCCGCAGAATAGCATGGTCCAGCCGATAACCTGGGTCAACAGGCATGGCGTGGGCGCTCTGACCGGTCATCCAGTTGAGATATTCGGCCACGTCGCCAGAAATGTGGGCAGGGTTGAAATGTTCGGTGGGCAGATAGCCCTTTCGGGTGCTGCAATAGATCAGGTTGCCGGCATGCTCCTGCTGATATTGATTAATGTCTTTGCTGGCTTGCTGCCGGCTGATGCCAAAAAATTGCCGTAAATGACCGGTAGTCAGCCGGCCTTCCCAATAGTTTATTAGCTCAATTAACCAATACCTGCGGTGTAATTCGAGTTTTATCATGGCGTCCGTGCTTTTTATTTTTTACTCATTAAAAGCGCTGGCAGAGTGAATGACAAGAGATAACATTAAATAATGGAAGATACACGAAAAAGAGCGCCGGCCCTGAGGCGACGCTCTTATTATTACCAAGGACTAAACTTAATCCTGAGAGCGATTCCCAGTTTCATCCCGATTATTGCCGAACCGGCTGCATCGCGGGCGGTGAGTTTTTTGCGTGCCAGCCAGAGCAGGGGCAGTTGTGCCAGCAACACCAAGGCCACGCCGGCCAGGGGCGTCATGGCCATCTGTGACCGGGCAACCAGGCCACTGCCCAGCACCTCACCCAGGGTAATGCCCAGGTTGAACGCCGAAATATTCAATGCCGAGGTGAAGTCCATCGCACCGGGGGTCCATCGCGCCGCCGTTTCCAGCATGCCGGCCTGAAAGCCCGGCGACATGCCAAAAGCCAGTACGCCCCAAAGGAACAACAGCGGAACCATCACCAGCTTCCAGGACATCGACAGGGTCAGCGCCACCAGCACCAACACCAGCGCCGCCAGCATGTAACGCAGGGCTACCGCCCAGCCCAGCCTGGCCGCCCAGCGCCCTCCCGCCAGGTTACCCACCAGGGTGGCGAGCCCAAATACCACCAGCAACAAACTGGCCGTCCGGGAAGAGAAACCGGTGACGTCGGTCAGTATCGGCGTAACAAAAATAAAGGCGGCAAAGCTGGCACCAAAGCCCAGTACGGTCACCCCCATCATTGCCAGTATGGGCGGGCTGGTCAGCGCCGTAAGCTGGCCAGCCACCGAACCGGCCGCCTGAGTGGGTAACGCCGGCACCCAGCGTGCCGTGCCAATCAAGGCCACCATCGCCAATACGGCCACGGCAAAAAATGGCAGTCGCCAGCCCAGGGCATTGCCCAGCAGGCTGCCCAGGGGCACGCCGATCACCATCGCCAGGGTCAGCCCGGCAAACATCACGGCAATGGCGCGACTGGCCTGTCCCGCAGGCGCCAGACGCGCCGCCACGGTGGCACCGATGGCAAAAAAGCTGCCGTGTGCCACGGCGGTGATGACTCGGCCGGCCAATAACATGGGATAGCTGGTGGACATGGCCGCCAGCAGGTTACCCAGCAAGAATACCGTTACCAGCGCCAGCAGCAGCGGTTTGCGGGGCAGCCGTGCCAACGCCAGCACCACAAGGGGGGTACCTATCGCCAGCGCCAGCGCATACAGCCCCACCAGCCCGCCGGCACGCGCCAGTGACACATCGAGATCGGCCGCAATGGCCGGCAGCACACCCACCACGATGAACTCGGCCACACCAATGGCAAAGGCCATCAGTGCCAGTGCCCAGACACCTGGATGCGTTCGATAGGCCTGGGTCATGCACGCCCCGCCGCATGCACGGCAATGCTCTGATCGGCATCGACCGTTGCGCCGGCGACGCCCACGGCGCCCACCGCCCGGCCCTGTGTATCGTGCAGCACGACACCACCGCCAAAGCTGATCAGACCTCCATTGGTTGCTTCAAGCGTATAAATGGCGCCGCCCGGCTGCGCCGCGGCCCCCAGCTCCAGGCTGTCGGTACGAAACAGCGCCGCCGTGCGGGCCTTTTTAATCGCAACATCAATGGCTCCGGGCACCGCATCGTCCATGCCGAGAAAACCGCGCAGCAAACCGGCCTGGTCAACCACGGCTATGTTGATGGCAAAATGCTGTTTGTGCGCAAGAGCCCGGGCACGCTCAATGACGGCCTGTACGGTAGATTCATTCAAAGTGGAAGACATGGTAAACACTCCTATCGGTACACAGAGGCTGCCATGATCTTCAGGACAACGCCCGGCGAGAAGATGCAAAGACGGATCGACAGCTAAAGTTTGAGCATGCCAAACAAATCACGCATAAAGGCCATAACCAGCTTACGCATGGTGGCCGGGCGCAAGCGCTGGGCTGGGCCAGCCAGCCCCAGGGCGGCCACCACCCGCCCCTGCTGCCGCAGGGGAAGTGCCAGGCAATTCAGGCCCGGCTCGGCTTCCTCCAGATCCAGCGCATAGCCGGTTTCACCGATGTGCTGCAACTCCTGCTCCAGTGCCGCCGGCAGCATGCCCGCACGTCGCAGGCTGCGCGCCAGTTGCGGATCATGGGCCAGAAAGACCTTGCCAATGGCCGAGGTGGTCAGGCCTTCCCGGCGGCCACGCGGGCTGGCCAGCCGCAGGCTGCCATTCCCTTCCACGGCGTCAATGTAGAGGTATTCACGTGTTCCGCAGGGAACCGCCAGGTAGCAGGTCTCGTTGCTTCCCCTGGCCAGCTCCTGCAGGGCGGGCGCAAAGGCCGAGCGCAACGCCGCATCGGCATCGGCCAGGGGCTGGGCAATGTCGCGCAGCCTCAGCCCCAGGGCGTAGCGGGTGCCGTGCCGGGATACATAACCCATCGCGGCCAGGGTATTGAGCAGGCCATGCAGGGTGCTCTTGTTCAGGCCGAGCCGCTCGGCCAGGTCGACCAAACGGGCTTCGCCTCCTGCCGCCGAAATGGCTTCCAGCACGGCCATGGCGCGCTCAACTGCCTGAATGCGTCGGTTTTCATCAATCATTGCCATGCACATTTCCCCCTTCATCGCCTCTTCACCCCCGGCACCGATCCCGATGCGACAAGATACCAAACCGGGCTTGTGCCGCATTGTGCGCAGCAGCGGGCCAGCTACGAAAGTGAGGCCTTCCAGGGGGAAATAAAGTTCGGCAATTTCAAATTTTGCATAAAAAAACCCCGGCAAGCCGGGGTGAAAAAGAGACCAAACTACAGGGTTATTGCAATAAATCAGCGCAGCTCACGCAGGGCCTGAATCCGTTTTTCCAGGGGCGGGTGGCTCATAAACAGCTCGTTGTGGTTCTTGCCATTGATGCCAAAGGCCGCCAGGGAGCCTTCCAACTGGGATTCATGGCCGTGGCGCAGGCGCTCGAGGGCGGCCACCATTTTGTCACGGCCGGCCAGGCGGGCACCGCCTTCGTCGGCGCGGTATTCACGCTGGCGGCTGAACCACATCACGATGATGGAGGCCAGAATGCCGAACAGCAGCTCCAGCACCATCACGGTCACAAAGTAGGCAATGCCGCCCATGCCGCCGCCTTCTTCTTCCTCGTTGTTGCTGAAGAAGCCGCTAATCACGTTGGCCACAATGCGGGCAAAGAACATCACAAAGGTGTTTACCACCCCCTGAATCAGGGTCAGGGTGACCATGTCACCGTTGGCCACGTGGCTGACCTCGTGGGCCAGTACGGCTTCGGCCTCGTCACGGCTCATGCTGTACATCAGGCCGGTAGACACCGCCACCAGCGAATTGTTGCGGCTGGCACCGGTGGCAAAGGCGTTCATGTCGGGCGAGTCGTAAATGCCCACCTCCGGCATGCCAATGCCGGCCTGCTGGGCCTGACGCTGCACCGTGGTCAACAGCCAGTGTTCCATCTCATTGCGGGGTTGTTCAATCACCTGCACGCCATAGCTGCGCTTGGCCATCCACTTGGAGATAAACAGGGAGATGGTGGCGCCGCCAAAACCAAATACGGCACAGAAAATCAGCAGGCCGCCCACGCTGCTACGGTTGATGCCCAGCACCGAAAACAGGATGTTCAGCACCACGCCAAGCACCAGCACCACGGCCAGGTTGGTGGCAATAAACAACAGTATGCGTTTCATAACCTTTCCTTACATCAGGGAACTCCAGACATAATATGTCCGGTTACAGGAATTTCAAGATGATCGGGATGAATTATTTAAGCAAGGGCGCCAGATCAATAAAGCCTTCGGCGGTTTCGGCCTCGTCTTCGGTGAGCCTGGGCATTTCCCCCAAAAAGGGCGCGGAAATCAGTTGCTTGAGGGTAGCGGCGTTTTCTTCATAGTGGCTCATGTGGGCATCTACCCGATTCAGTACCCAGCCGGCCACCACCAGGCCGTCGTGACGGATGGCTTCCAGGCTGAGCAGCGCATGGTTAATGCAGCCCAGGCGTGCCCCCACCACCAGGATCACCGGCAGGTGCTCCTTTTTGACCCAGTCGGAGAGAAAGTGTCCCTGGCCCAGGGGCAGCCGCCAACCGCCGGCGCCTTCGGCAAAAATCCAGTCGGCGGTGGTTTCCCTGAGCCGGGTCAGGCCCTCGGCAATGCGGGGCAGCGCGATGACCTCGCCCGCCTGCTCGGCGGCAATGTGCGGAGCAATGGCCGGGGCAAAGGCAAAGGGGTTGTGCATGGCATAGGGCAACTTGATGCTGGACTCGGCCTGCAGGGTCAGGGCGTCTTCGTTCTTGAGGCTGCCGTCTATCAGCTCGCAGCCCGAAGCCACCGGCTTGTAACCCAGCACCTGCTTGCCCGCTTCCTTGGCGGCGCGCATCAGCGCGCGGGTGACAAAGGTTTTACCCACTTCGGTATCGGTGCCGGTAACAAAAAAGGTCTTAGCCATAAATTACTCCATATGCCAGCCGGTAGGTGGCCACGCAGTGGCCCTGTTGGTTTTTAGGATAGATGAGATTCAGCCGTTGCCAGGCCGCCTTGCCCAGCAGGCCGGGTCGACGGCTGCCGTTAACCTGATTGGCGCCAATACCCTTGAGATCCAGCAACAGGCCTTTCAGCTCGGGGTAATACAGTTGTTCGGTGGCGGTGTGCAGCCGCCATGGCCGGCCGGTGGCGGCCATAAGCTCACGCAAGTCCGGCTCAGATATAAAGCGGTTGATATGGGCGTGATCGTCCAGGGTTCGCCAGCTTTGAGCCAGCTCGTCAAGGCTGCCGTGCAGCAGCGTGGAAAACACCATGACACCGCCGGGTTTGAGTCGCTTGCTCCAGCCCCTGAGCCAGGCGGCGGTATCGTTGCTCCACTGCATGCACAGGTTGGCGAAAATAAAATCGAGGCTGGCCTCGGCCACGGGCGGCGCGTCCATGTCGGCACAGAGGGGAATAATGTCGGCCCGGGTGGCGGCCTGCTGCAGCATGGCCGGTGACAGATCCAGCGCCAGTAGCCGCTGTGCCCGCTGTTTCAGCATCGGGGCAAACCAGCCGCTGCCACAGCCCAGATCGAGCCCGGTGTGAGCCCGTGCCGGCAGATGCGCCAGCAGCGCCTCACCGCTGCGACGCTGCAGGGCATTATGGCGGTCGTAGCTGGTGGCCGCGCGGCTGAAGGCGCGGGCCACTCTGTGTTTATCGACCCGTTGCATGGGGTTCTCCAGTAAATAGGCGGCGTTGTTCAGGCCCCGGTTTATTGGGACAACGGCATCGCCGGTTTGCCCGGCTAAAGCCGGGACTACAAGGCACTGTGCAGAGCATCGATCAGCCGTTGTACGTCTGCCCGAGTGTGGGCGGCACTCAGGGTAATGCGTAGCCGGGCCGATCCTTTGGGCACGGTGGGCGGGCGAATGGCGCCGGTCCACAGGCCCTGTTGTTTAAGGGCGTCGGCCAGCTTGAGGGTGGCGGTTTCTTCCCCCACCACCAAGGGCTGAATGGCGGTGGCCGAGGGCAACAGCTGCAGCGGTAACCCGGCCACCCCGGCACGAAACCGGGCCACCAGATCGCGCAGGTGTGCCCGCCTGTCGTCGGCCTGGCGCACCAGGCGCACACCGGCCAGCACGGCGGCAGCCTGGGGAGGCGGCAAATGGGTGCTGTAGATGTAGCTGCGGCCGAAGTTGTGCAGATATTCCACCAGTGCCCGGCTACCGCCGACAAAGGCGCCGCTGACTCCCAGCGCCTTGCCAAAGGTGCCCATAAAAATGTTCACGCTGTTCGGGGCAAGGCCCTGTTCATTCAGCGTGCCCCTGCCCTCGCGGCCCAGCACACCCAAGCCGTGGGCGTCGTCTATCATCAGCCAGTTGTTGCTGACCCTGGCCAGGCGTACCAGTTCGGGCCAGGGCGCGGTGTCGCCGTCCATGCTGAACACCCCTTCCGACACAATCAGCCCCGCGGCGGGCTTGAGTTTAGCTTCCAGCGCGTTCATGTCGTTATGGCCAAAGCGCACCATGCGCGCCGGGCTGAGCAGCCCGGCTTCCTGCAACGAGGCGTGATTAAGCCTGTCCTGCCACAGGGAGTGTTCCTTGCCGAGCAATGCCTTGATAACCGCCTGATTAGCGGAGAAACCGGAGCTGAACAGCATCACCGCTTCCAGCCCCAGCCAGTCGCACAGCTCGGCTTCCAGCTCCCGGTGAATGGCCTGATGGCCCACCACCAGGGGCGAGGCCACGGCGCCCACGCCATAGTGCCGTGCCGCCTGCTCGGCGGCGGCCAGCAACTCGGGGGCCCGGCTCAGGCCCAGGTAGTCATTACCGGCAAAGTTGAGGTACTGCTCACCGTCAACGTAAAGCCGGCGACCATCCACCCGCTCAATCACCGGCAGGGTGCGTTTCAGCCCGGCGCCTTCGCGCTCGGCAAGTGACAAATTAAAAGGCATTGAAAATCTCAGCTGTAAGCGATAAGCCGTAAGCTGTCAGCAATCCGTATCGGGTAGGCTGGAATTCGCTACGCTCATTCACAACCTACTCAGTCTGGCTGACAGCTTGCCGCTGGGTTTTACGCTTCGTAATACAGTGGCTTGGGCGCATTTTGCTCGGCAATTTGCTCGTGCAGCTCGATTTCCGCCATTTCGTCGGGCTTTTGGCTAACGCCGCTGGGACGAATGCCCAGCCGCTTGAACAACTGCATATCGCTGTTTTCATCGGGGTTGGGGGTCGTGAGCAGCTTGCAGCCGTAAAAGATGGAGTTGGCGCCGGCCATAAAACACAGGGCCTGCATTTGATCGTTCATCTTTTCCCGGCCGGCTGAGAGTCGCACATGGCTCTGGGGCATCAGAATGCGGGCCACGGCAATGGTACGAATAAAGTCGAAGTCGTCGAGATCTTCCTGGTTTTCCAGGGGCGTTCCCTTGACCTTGACCAGCATGTTGATGGGAACGCTTTCGGGCTGGCGGGGCAGGTTGGCCAGGGCCAGCAGCAAGCCGGCGCGGTCTTCCGGACTTTCACCCAGGCCCACAATGCCGCCGGAGCACACCTTCATGCCCGCTTCGCGCACGTTCTCCAGGGTGTTCAGCCGGTCGGCGTAGGTGCGGGTGGTAATGATGTCGCCGTAGAACTCGGGGCTGGTATCGAGGTTGTGGTTGTAATAATCGAGCCCGGCGTCGGCCAGCCGGCCGGCCTGATCGGCGTTCAGCATGCCCAGCGTCATGCAGGTTTCCAGCCCCATGGCCTTCACTTCCTGCACCATTTTCACCAGGTAGGGCATGTCGCGCTCTTTGGGGTTGCGCCAGGCCGCGCCCATGCAGAAGCGGCTGGAGCCGTTTACCTTGGCCTCACGGGCCCGCTCCAGCACCTTTTCCATTTCCATCAGTCGCTCGGTTTCCAGGCCGGTGTTGTAACGGGCGCTCTGCGGGCAGTATTTGCAGTCTTCCGGGCAGGCGCCGGTCTTGATGGAAAGCAGGGTGCTTACCTGCACTTCGTTGGGATCGAAGTTGGCCCTGTGCACCTGCTGTGCTTCAAACAGCAGGTCGAAAAAGGGGCGGTCAAACAGTTCGAGTACTTGCTCGCGGGTCCAGAGTGTACGGCTCATGCTGAGGCCTTTTGCTTGGTGTTTATAAAAGTGTTTCGCTTGGCTAGTGTAAGGGCCGGTGTTAGCCTGTCAATCACAAACCCATAGCGCAGTTTACATTTGACCATTTTATGACCAACCAAGACTTTGACCTGCACCATCTGTGGCATCCCTACACCTCCCTGACGCGTCCCCTGCCCTGCTATGAAGTGGAAAGTGCCAGCGGCGTGCATCTGCAGCTGAAGGACGGTCGCCGGCTGGTGGACGGCATGTCGTCCTGGTGGGCCTGTCTGCACGGCTACAACGTGCCCGAGCTGAACACCGCCGCCACCGCCCAACTAGGCAAAATGTCTCATGTGATGTTTGGCGGCCTGACCCATGATCCGGCCATTGAATTGTGCAAGGCCCTGGCCGGGGTGCTGCCCACCGGCCTGGATCGCTTCTTTCTGGCCGACTCGGGCTCGGTATCGGTGGAAGTGGCGCTGAAAATGGCGATTCAGTACTGGCACGGCCGGGGCACGCCAAAAACCCGCTTCGCCTCACTCAGTCGGGGCTACCATGGCGACACCTTTGGCGCCATGAGCGTGTGTGACCCCAACAGTGGCATGCACAGCCTGTACAAGGGCTTTCTGCCCGAACACATTTTCGTGCCCACGCCGCAAAGCCGTTTTGACGGCGAGTTTGACTCAAGCGACTTACAGGCGCTGGAAAGTATGTTTGAACAGCACCATCACGAACTGGCGGCGCTGATCCTGGAGCCGGTGGTTCAGGGGGCCGGTGGCATGCGTTTTTACCACCCGGACTACCTGAAGGGTGCTCGCGAGCTGTGCAACCGCTATGACGTGCTGCTGATCGCCGACGAAATCGCCACCGGCTTTGGCCGCACCGGCAAGCTGTTCGCCTGCGACTGGGCCGGCATTTCGCCGGACATCATCTGCATCGGCAAGGCACTCACCGGCGGTTACATGACCATGGCCGCCACCATTACCACTCAGGCCGTGGCCGAGACCATCTGCAACGGCCCCGCCGGCGTGCTGATGCACGGCCCCACCTTTATGGCCAACCCGCTGGCCTGTGCCGTGGCGCTGGCCAGCCTCAAGCTGTTGCTGGACTCTCCCTGGCAGCAGCGTATTGCCGCCCTGGAAGCACAAATGCGACGAGAACTGGCCCCGGCGCTGAGGCTAGATTCGGTGGCCGATGTGCGGGTACTGGGCAGCATTGGCGTAATTGAATTGCATGAACCGTTGAACGTGGCCGAAGTGCAAAAGCGGCTGGTGGAGCTGGGCGTGTGGATTCGCCCCTTTGGCAAACTGTTTTACATCATGCCGCCCTATGTCATGGCGCCTGAGGAGCTCAGCCAACTCACCGCGGCCATGCTGACGGTGTGCGAAGCGGCGTAAGTAAAAGTAAAAAGGGGGGGCGTCATTATATTTACATGACGCCCCCTTTTTGTGGCCTTGAATATACGTTCTGATGGGCGCCGAGGCCGAATAAGCAACGACCGGGCCTAGGAGGCAAAATCCGGCTGCTGGTCAGGTGCCGCCTGCTGAAAAGCGGGCTGCCGCTGGCAGTGCTGATACACCGCCATCACCCTTGAATAGGGCGTCAAATCGCAGTTCATGCGAATACCATTGGCCACCTGAGGCACCAAGCAACAATCCGCCACCGTGGGCGCATCGCCAAAACAATAATCGCCAAAGCCGTGGCGCACCAGCAATGCTTCGGCGGCCGCCAGGCCCTCGGCGATCCAGTGCCGGTACCAGCGCTCCTGCTGGTCCTCACTCAGGCTCAACTCGTTGGCCAGATAGTTACGCACCCGCAAGTTATTGACCGGGTGAATGTCGCAGGCAATCAGGTTGGCCAACTCCAGTGCACGAGCCCGCAGCAGCGGCTCGGCGGGTAGTAACGGCGGCTCGGGGTGCAAGGCCTCCAGATAGTCGATAATAGCCAGGGACTGGCCCAGGCCATTGCCCTCGTCATCCACCAGCAACGGAACGCCGGCGGCCGGGTTAAGGGCCCGGTAGTCATTCTGCCGCTGCTCTCCTGCCCTCAGGTTCACTCCCTGGTAATCCACGCTCAGGCCCTTCAGCGCCAGGGCGATACGCACCCGGTAAGAGGTGGAGCTGTTGTAAAAACTGTATAGCTGCATGTCTATCCTAACGTTTGCTGACTGCCTGCATGGATTTCGCCTGGCTCAGGTTATCTACCGCCTTGGGATAATAACGAGGCGAGGCGTCAATGGCACGCTGAAACAGGCTGGAGGCAATATCGTATTCACCTTCCATCATGGCGATATAGCCCAGATCGTTAAGCGCCTCGGCCTGGGTCATGACCTTGCGCAAGGCCATCAGCGCCTCAGACTGTCGCCCCCATCGGTAATAGAGCAGGCCCAGGTTGCTCCAGGCTCGCTCATACTCCGGCTCCTGATTTACCGCTCGGGTATAGGCCTGCTCCGCCTGAGGGTAATCGCTATTCAGGTAATGGGAAAAACCCAGGTTGGTGTGCAGCATGGCCATTCCAGGCTGAATTTGCAGGGCACAGCGGTAATGTTTGCGGGCCTGCTGCCCCTGCTCAAGTATATCGGCCAGCAGTCCCAGGCCGTTATAGCTGCGCCAGGGCGACTCGGCATTGGTGACACATTCATCGACATCGGTAGAAGCTTGCCCCAGCCGAGCCTGGTCGGCCTTGACCACTTCCAGCAACAGGGTTTCAGCCTCCCGATGACGCTTCATGTCGATCAGCAGTAAAGCCAACCCTTCCTTGGCATCAAGGCGTTTCGCATCCTCGCGAAGGGCGTTGCGATAAGCCAGCTCTGCCCGGGCATTATTGTTACGTTGGTGTTCAAGGCGGGCAATGTTGATATAGAGGTCAACCTTGTCGAACTCATTAAACGCCAGCGCCTGAATGTAGGCATAGATCATGGCGTCCAGATCACCCGACGTTTGAGACTGGGCAATCAGCATACGAGCTTCCTTGCCGTTAGTCGGTTTAATAGCCCCTGCCCCCGGTGTTTTGATGGCGGGCAAACCGTTACCGTCAGAGTCCGACATGGCAGAGCAGCCGGACAGCAGAATAATTACCAGCGCCAGTGCAGTATGTTTCATGTTGTTATCCTCAAGCCGGTCCCATGGCCAAAGTTTTGTTGTTTTTCTTATGCTAGCCGGTGTGTTTCATTCGGGCCAGTGTTAACCCCCGCTTCTTCCTTTAGTGAGGGCGCGGTATCACATATTATTACCGAATACGCGGAACACCTTGATAAGCGCCGGACCAATGGCCACGATAAAAAATGACGGCCATATGCACAACACCAGCGGAAAAATCATCTTGGTACCCACCTTGGCCGCCATTTCTTCCGCCTCCTGCTTGCGTTTGATACGGTACTCATCGGCATACACCCGCAGGGTCTCGGCGATGCTGGTACCCAGCTGAATGCACTGGTTAATGGCCACATTCAAACTGCGAAAGTCTTCCAACCCGGTACGCAAAATAAACTCGTCAAAGGCCTGCTGCATACTGAACCCGGCCCTGAGCTTGGCGGATATCAGGTTAAGCTCTTCGGCCAGTTCCTCGTGACTCATGCTCACTTCTTGGGCCACCCGCTGTAATGCCGCTTTAAAGCCAAGTCCTGCCTCGGTACATACCACCAGCAAGTCCAGCGCATCGGGCATGCCCAGTTTCATGCGGGTCATGCGCTTGTTGGCCAGCCGCTCCAGCACAAACACCGGCAGAATGTAAGCCACATAACCCACCCCTATCAGCAGCATCAGGATCACATTCAGCGACCTCTGGGTCAGCAGGTTAAGCGCCACAAAGACCAGCAATAGCGATACCACCACCAGCATCACGCGGATACCGGTAAACACGCTGTAGGCCGAGCCTTTCTGGAAGCCCGCGTGCACCAGCAAGGTACGAATACGATGGCCGTTAAACCCACTACCGTGTTTTTTGGCAAGCACCAGCCGTTGCTCCAGCGATTGCTCGTCTTCGCCCGTTTCCCGCTGGATTTCCTTCAGCTGGCGACGGTAGGGGCTGGTAACCCCACTGGCTACCAGGGTAACTCCCCAGAACAATGTGATGGCACTCAGGCCCACCACACCAATCAACACCCACTGGCGCATTTGCGGATCGGCCAGTACCTGGCCCAGCATTTGATTGAGCGTGTCCATATTCACACCTCTATCTTGATGATTTTGCTAATCCACCAGGTACCCAGCATCATGGCCACGGCCCCAGCCAACAGCAACTTATGGCCTTCAGGAGTAGTAACCAATTCATGAGCGTAACTAGGCGTGGTAATGGACATCACCCCAAACAGCACAAAAGGTGTTAGTACCAGTACCCAGCCCGACATGCGTCCTTCCGCCGACAGTGTGCGCAGCTGACGATTGAACTTGAAGCGATCACGGATGATCTTCGCCAGCTTGTCGATGTTTTCCACCAGGTTACCGCCGGTTTCCCGCTGCACCTGCACGGCGCTGGTCAACGCCATATTGGAGATGCTCGGCACTCGCTCCAGCAGGCCGGTCATGGCCTTGCGTACGTCCTTGCGATAGTTGATATCGGCAAATACCAGGGCAAATTCGCGACCAATGGGATTGGGCATCTGCTCACTGATCAGCTTGATGGTATCGGCAAAGGAATAGCCCGCCTGCAACCCCCGTTTCATGATGTCGAGCGCTTCCGGCATTTGCTGCTCGTACAACGCCAGCCGGTTCAGGTAGTTACGCTTTAGCTTGAACCAGGCAATGAATGAAGGTACTGCCAGCAGAATGAGGCTCAGCCAGATATTGTGCAACCACAGCCAGCAGCCTGCCACCAGCACCAGGGTAATCACGCCCACCATCAACACCAACTGGTAGGCATAAAGTCTGGAGCCAGCCAGCTCCAGGGAAAATGCCACCCGTTCCATCACCGGCAGAGTTTCTATACGGCGCATGGCCGGTGACAAGGAATCCAGCTTTTTGGTACGAAAAATGGATGCCTGGGCCTGCTCGCGGTTTTCATCCGCCAGTGCCTGAACCCGGCGTTTGAGCATGGTGGAGTATTTAAGCCGGGGCTGGCTGATCGGCACAAACAGCGCCATACTCAGGCACACCACAGCCAGCGCCACCAGCGCCAGAAAAATCAGCGTATTCATAAGCGCCTCCCGTCAAAAAATACCCTTGTGCAAGTCATCATCGCCAAACAAGCTGCGCGGCAGCACCATGCCCCGGCGAGCCAACCGATCGTAAAAGTTGGGCATCACCCCGGTCGCCTTGTGACGTCCCTGCACATTACCCTCGGCATCGATACCGGTACGTTCAAAGGTGAAGATTTCCGACATGGTGATGGTTTCCCCTTCCATGCCGTGCACCTCCTGCATACTGATCATGCGGCGCTTGCCGTCTTCCTGACGCTCAAGCTGAATAATCAGATCCAGTGCCGAGGCCACCTGGGTACGAATGTTTTTCACCGGCATGTCGAAGCCGGTCATCGATACCATATTTTCAAGGCGGCTCAGGGCATCGCGGGGGGTATTGGCATGCACTGTGGTCAACGAGCCTTCGTGGCCGGTATTCATGGCGGTAAGCATGTCAAACGCCTCGGCGCCACGCACCTCCCCCACCACAATCCGATCTGGCCGCATGCGCAAGGTGTTTTTCACCAGTTCGCGCAGGTTGATTTCTCCCCGTCCCTCAATGTTGGCGGGCCGACTTTCCAGTTGCACCACATGTGGCTGCTGCAACTGCAGCTCTGCCGAGTCTTCCACCGTGATAATCCGCTGATTGGAGGGAATAAAACTCGACAGAATATTAAGAAAGGTGGTCTTACCGGTGCCGGTCCCCCCCGAGATCAGTATATTAAGCTTGCCCTTGACCACTGCCTCCATCACCTGGGCAATGGCCGGGGTAATGGTGCCAAAGTCAATCAGGGTATCAATGGCCAGTTTTTCCACGGTAAAGCGACGAATGGACAAGGTGGGTCCGTTCAGCGCCAACGGTGGAATGATGGCGTTGACCCGAGAGCCGTCTTTAAGCCGGGCGTCAACCATGGGCGAGAGCTCGTCGATACGCCGGCCCACACCGGACACAATACGTTCAATCACTCCCATCAGGTGTTCGTCGTTCCGAAAGGTCAGCGGCACCCGCTCTATGCGTCCCTGGCGCTCCACGTAAATGCTTTTGGCCCCGTTTACCATAATATCGGCAATGCCGACATCGGCCAGTAGCGGCTCCAAAGGGCCCAGCCCCAGTACCTCGTCGAGAATTTGGCTCACAACTTTCTGGCGCGAGTTCATCGAAAGCGGCACCGGCGAGTCCTGCATTAGCTGATGGCACAATCGCTCAATCTGCTCCGCCGCTTGCTCCCTGGAAATGGTTTGCAGCATGGGTAAATCAAGCATGTCCATCAGCTTGCCGTGCAAACGCTGTTTGTGTCCTTCTTCTTCCTGGCTGAGGATATAGTCTTCAAGGTTCATCCGTGACCCCCTTTGTTCGATTAGTTACCGAACAGTCGTTTAAGCAAGCCCGGCTTGTCGCTTTGCTCAGCTCCGGGTTGTAGCGCATTGGATAGGTGATTAAAGCCATCTACCAGCTTGTGATTGCGTTTTTCCTCTGCGACCAGCCGTCCAAGGTCGGTGCAGGTTTCTGCCATGGTGAAATCATTCACCAGAGTGGCGATTCGCTTAATTTCGGTCGCCTTTTCTATTTCCTGCAACGACACATCCTTTTTCTTGTCGTAGCGATTCACCAGCAGCAGAATGCGATCCTTGCCAATACCCAGCTCATGGCGCAGTTGCCGCAGTAAGAAAATAGTTTCGCGCAGGGCGCTCAGGCTTTGCTGCATGACCACCACCACCTGCTCGGCGCTTTCCAACAGCGGCAGGTTCCAGGCCTCGGGCCCGCGTGACATATCAACCACCATCCGCTGATATTGTCCCCGCGCAAGATGTAGCAATTGCGCGCACTGACGGGCGCTAACGATATTTTCATCATGCAGTGGCAACACCGAGGCGGGCATGACGTCCATGCCCACCCGGGCCTTGCTGACCATGCCCGCCAGCGCCATGGCATCCATTTCACCGGCCCGCTGCAAGGCCTCATTCAAACCGCCCTGTTTTTCGCGAATGTTGAGGTAGTCGGCCAGGGAGCCGTAATGGCGGCTGGCGTCGAGCAGCAGTACTTTTTCCTCTTCGGTCTGCAAGGCATGGCCCAGGTTGGCGCATACAAAACTGGCGCCTGAGCCACCCTTGCCGTTTACCACCACGGTAACCGGCGCCAGGCTGATGCTGGCGGACACCTTCGCGGAAATACGCACTAGGGCCGACCACAGCTCAATGGGATCGCTTTCCTGCGGCAAAAAGTCGGCGGCGCCCATGCGCATGGCCCGGCGCACCAAGGCGGTGTTGGCCGGATCACCCATAAAAATAAGGCTGCGACTTTCACCGGCCTTGCGCTCCAGCTCATCGTAAACCGGCGCCAGTACGGGATGATCCACCAACAGCAGTACCTGGCGCTCCCCCTTGGGCAGAAAGTCCTGCTCGTTCATTTTTTTAAGCTGCAACTGGCTGCTGTTGTGCAGTTTTACCTTGAGTAAGGGCCACAACCGCTCGTCCGGATCCATTACGTTCATCTGCAACGGGCAGGAAAGTGCCGGCAATGTCTGCATGCCCTCTCGTTCCAGCTCCACTATTTTGGCGTCTGTCATAACAAACTCACTCCCCCGGTTGCATCACAAATTGCATTACCATCCGGTGTTATACCCAGGCTTTCAGCTCTCAGCACCGAGCTGAAATCCGGAGCAAACCGGGACAAATCCACGTTCAGGGGCAACACCATCTCGTAACGATAGTTGGCAATGCTTGCTCGTATAAATCCGCCCGTTGTTTTATCGGCATCCGCCCCTGCCGGGTCGGCCAACACCACACCGTCTCTGTCCATGTAGGTGAACACAAGGTTACCGGCCGTAAATCCCGGCAAGGCGCCACCAAGCTGATTGGCCACCGCACTAGCCACGGTGTTATTCTGCACTTCCTGGACTCTGCACACCGTTGCCAGCCTGGCCGCCCTGCGTGAGGCTTCATTAAGAAGGTTCCAGGTGTACATCAGCCGCCCAACTTCCAGCACGGCGAATAACACCAGAAATATCAGGCTACCAACAATGGCAAATTCGACCGTGGTTGTACCTTGTTGCCGGAAGCCGTCTGAATAATGTTGCAACCTTGTTTTCATTGGCTCAGCTCCCTGACGGTTATACTGCTGCTCAAAGGAAAGGAAAGGGAAAGTACATCGCCAAAAAAGGTGTCAAGGCTGGCACCAAACATGGGTTGCCAGTTATAGCTGACATCAACCTGGTAATACCAGTCTCCACTGCCTGCCGGGCTCTGCATATAGTTGAAGTCAATATCATCGGACGTCATGCCCGGCAGCAGGGTGTTACTCCCTCCTGTCACATTTCCATAAAGAATCAGGTTGGTTATACGTTGCTCCCTGCTGGCTTTGGCCGAGGAATCAAAAATATTATTGGCATCCACCTCAATTTGTGCCCCTGCCCGAACAGCCCTGGTCAAGGTATTGTATTGATAAAGCAGTCGCCCGAATTCGCCAATGGCCAGCATCAGCAATAACAATAAAGGCAATACCAGCGTGGCCTCAACGGCCGCCAGCCCACTCTGACTTTTGTTCAGTTGTAGTTTGTTCATCATGAGTCTCCACTGGCTGAATCCTTGTAGAGCACCAGCCTTTCGGACGTATTGCTGCCACCGCTGCCGCCACCCAGGTCGCAGCTTTCCAGCATTTCAGCCACGATATATTGGTTATTGCCTTGCCCTGTCACTTCCTGATTAAGGAACATACATACGGTATCCATCACTGAAATATTGCTTCTTCCGGTACTATTCCCATCACAGTTTGCTACCGGCAGTTTCACGATTCTCCGCTCGTCAATACAATGGGTAGTTGATGGTGCTTTCGAGTGAATACCGTTGTAATAATCGGGAAAGCTCTGCAACCCACTCCATTTGTCCGACCCTTGCTGAAGAACCAGGTTTCCTCCGTTAGCCACATCACCACCAAAGTCCAGATCACTAAATGTTACCGGGCCGGAAAAATCAGGAATGGCGCAGTCAGAATAATAAGCCCCGGTTTCTGACTCTCCTGGATCCGCAGAAGGCCCCGATACATCATTACCATGCTTGTCTTTTCCAAAACGGGTATTCAAGCCCTCACTGGTCTTGCCAACCATGTTGCCTGGCTCTGTTGTCAGCACATCTCCAGCCTCAATGACAGAATTAACATTGAGATCGCCGGACAGTGCCATGGCAAAGTCATTGGCGCCAGTATCCGGACTACCGTCACCATCGCGATCCAAAGACAGGGCAAGAAAATTACCCGGTCCGACCGGCGCCTTCTTATGGTGGTTGGTTTTCACAACAATCACATCACCACGGGTCAGATCATCGGATGGGGTAAAACCGTGATGGTCATCCGACGTATCCTTGGAGCAAAGCAGCAGTGGAATCACCTGTTGTTCTACAGAATTTCCACCTTGTTCAGGGCCTGCCACGGCGGCAGATGCCACTCGCCAATTATCAACCATTAGTTGCGATAAAAACTGCTCAACCGGAACCGTGTTGAGCCGGACGCGAATATACCTGGCGACACTGTCATTAGTGACAACAAAGGGCACTGCTTTATGAGAGAACTCGATGGTCGTGACCGCAGCAATATTGTTGGTATCGATATCAACCTGGTTAAAACCGTCGCCATTAAAAATGGTTTGCAATGTGTTATAGACCGCTGCTCGAGCATCATCATGGGTGTTGCCATTGGCAGCCGTTTTAGACAAGGTCTTGGCACCACTTAATGCGGCCGAGTCCACCGCATCCTGCACCCGGGTTTTATTAAGTAATAAATAGCCCCCATCCAGAGCCAGGGCGGTAAAGCCGAGCAATACGAACAGCGCCACCGTCACCAGAACCAGTACGGCGCCTTTCTGTTTTCTGTGAGTCGGCAGCGCTTTCATGGATGACTCCTTAATCACCAAAGTTCAGGGTTACCTGGGTTTTGCCTTCGGCCGGGGCCTCGGCGCCTTTCACATATTGATCATGCAACGACACGCCATACTCTCCATTTAGAGCAAGGGCGGTCAATTTGCCGTCGTTACGGGCAGCGGCGCCGGGATCCAGCACCTGAAGGGTATCGAGCTCCTTAATATCCTGGCCCATATCAAACCCGTAGTGACGTTCACTGGCACAGCCTGTAAGCACCCCGGCGGCCAGCAGGGTAAGCAATAACTGTTTCATGGTGGTTCTCCTTGTTCCTCTGCTCGTGGTTTTACAGCGACTGGCCATAGGTCTGCTCCATGCCACCCTCGCCCATGGCAGGGTTAACACCGGTATTGCCGGTTTGCTCCGTGGTCGGAGCCCCGTCATTTACCCGGGAACGGTGCGACATGCGACCCAGCAGGTAAAATTCGAGATCGTTGGGCTCAATAAACCCGTCGGTAGGCAGGGTCACCTGCTCTTTGTTGAAGGGGCGCACCAGGCGGGGGGTGACCATGATCACCAGCTCGGACTCCCCCTTGGCAAAGCTGCGGCTGGTAAAGAGGTTGCCCAGCACCGGAATATCCCCCACAAAAGGCATTTGACTGACCTGCTCCCGGTTATTTTCACTGAGCAGGCCGGCGATACTGATGGTCTGACCATCCCCCAGTTCAACGGTAGTGCCGGCACTGCGCTTGCTGAGGGCGGTGATATCCCCAAACAGCGGTACGTTGGCGGAATTGGCCACCACCGGCTCGCTTACACTCACGTTCAGGTTAAGATTAATCTTGCCGCTACCCAGCACCACCGGCGTGAACTTGAGTCCCACCCCAAACTCCTTGAACTCCACGGCCACCCCGTCTTCGGTGGGCACCGGCACAGGGTATTCACCACCGGAGAGAAACTCGGCCGACTGACCACTGATAGCGGTAATGCGCGGTTCGGCCAGCACCCGGGCCAGACCCCGAGTCTTGGCCAGATCCAGCGCCACATTAAACACGGTATCGGCACTGGAGAAACTGCCGATGGCGGTGTTAGTGCCAAAGCTGGCCAGATCAGCAACGCTGTCGCGCAACAGCGAGAAGCCCCAGTTACCGGAGCTTTCCAACAATTCAAAAGCCGATTCCCAACTGCGGGAGGTATCCCGGGCCACCTCGGCCACGGTGACTTCCAGCATCACCTGCTGGCCACCGCCCACGCTCATCATGTTCATCACCTCGGAGCGGGCCACGCCTCCCTCGGCAGCCACCACATAGCCCCGGGTCAGCTCGTAGGCGGCGTTGAGCCGGTCGAGGTTGGACACCTCACCGCTGACCACCAACTGCCCCTGGGAGGTGTGCACCTGAATGGGCTCGTTGGGCAGAAAACGGTACAGGCGCTCTTTCAGCCCCTGCAGATCGTGGCTTACTTCAATGTCGTATACCTGCATCAGGTTGTCGTTCATGTCCCACACCATCAGGTTGGTGTGGCCGAGCGACTTGCCCACCAGGTAAAGCTCCCTGTCCTGCAGCACCAACACATCGGCAATGGCCGGGTTGCCCACCGACACCCGGCTGGCGGGCCGGTCGAGCATAAGTGAGCGGGATTTATGAATGGGCAACTGCATTTCGTTACCCGCCTCGTTCATGCTGCCACCGGCCATTACCGGGCCGGTAGCCACCAGCAGTGTTAACCCTAATACGCTTCCCAAAAAGGCTCTCATGGCCACCTCCATGTGCACTAAAAGTCAGAATATATGTTTAATGGTCAGCTTTTTACCGGCACCTGCTGCTGGCTGGTGCCTTTTATAAGATCAACAGTGGATGAACGGGGCCGTATCACTCTGGGAGCCGGTTCGGACCCGGACACGGACTGTGGTTCACTGGCCACGGCAGCCACGGTATCGAGTTGCAGATCCTGTGCATCATTGGGGTTGCGCAGGGCCAGCTGAATTCGCCCATTGGAACTGGCGTTTACCAGTCGTTCGGCCTGCTCGGGATCAACTTCAAGGGTGACGGCGCGAACCAGTTTGGGGCGATTTTCATCGGTATGCTGGGTCTGATCTACCGCCAGCACTTTGAGGTTTTTCAACACGGTACGGGTCATGCTGCCTTCGGTAAACAGAATATCGACCCGGTTGCCGGGCAGCAGGAAACCGGCTACGCCGATAACATCGTTCACCCGCACGGTGACCGCCCTCATACCGGGCTCAAGCAACACGGAAAGGGTGCTGCCCTCACCCACCGGCGCCAACCGCTCCCGGCGCAGCACATCGCCCCGGTAGAGATTGTTCTTGGCCACCATGTTTTTAACTTCTTCCAGGTTGGTGAGCGCACCAGGCGGAACCAGACGGCTGTCGATGTCTTTGAGTTGTACATGAATGGGCTCAATGGGAGCACCGGGCACCAGGTCTACCGCCGCCACAACCACCTGAGTAGTGTCACCTTCAGCCCTGGCCTGCGCCGCCCGGCTTTGCTGATTGAGCCAATTGTTGGCCATGATGGCCGCCGCCACCCCAAAGCCAACGGACAGAACAAACAATAGCAGAGTACGTGTTTTCATAACCGAATCCTTGGTTAGCTGAATGAATCCGCGCTGGAAGTATAGTCAGTGCACACAATACATATGCCAGGCCTTGGTTAAAATATCCTCGGTCAGTAGTTCATCGGCCTGACCGTTAAAGTGCATAATGTCCCGAGCAATCCCCAGAATGTCCCTTGGATAACAGGCAATCATTGGTTTGTTACTGCCTTTGTGCAGTTTGTCCACCATAAAGCGGAATAATGCTTCGGTAGCAGAAAGCTGATATTTCTCCAGGTTCATGTTCCAGACTTTTCGGTAAAGTTCTTCCGGCATGGCCTGCAACTGCAGCTTGTACCCCAAGCGGCGCAGAAAGGCTTCATCGGCAATACTTTCCGGATCCAGATTGGTGGAAAACACCAGTATCTGTTCAAAGGGAATGTCAAAATGAAGACCATTAGGCAAAGACAGAAAGTCCCGCCTTTCCTCCATCGGCACAATCCAACGGTTAAACAACTCATCGGCAGAAAAGCCCTGGCGCCCCAGGTCATCGATAAGGAGGACACCGTTATTGGCCTTCATTTGCAGTGGCGCACTGTATTGACGGGACTGCCTGTCGAAATGCACTTCCAGCATATCGAGCTTGAGCTCGCCCCCCACCATCACGAGTGGGCGATGGCAGGGAATATAGCGGGCATCAAGGTCGTCATCATTACCTACCACCCGCCAGTGATAAATAGGGTCGAACAACGGAATGATGGTATTCTGCACCGCGATGGCATGAGGCACATAAATATGCTCATCAAAAACCTTGTTAAAGCGGTGACATAAAAAACTTTTACCGGTGCCGGCATGACCGTAAATAAGCAGAGGTCGACGTGAGTTAAGTGCCGGTCCCAAAACATTGACCAACTCCGGGCTGATGACCATATCGGCCAGGGCCAACTCCAGCTGCTCCCGGCGTATGCTATGCTCGCCCAGCGACTGAGCCTGAACCAAACGATTGTAGTCCACCAGTGGAATAGGGGCTGGACCTATGTAGCCGTCACGTTCGTTCAGCACCTGAGCCTCATACTGGCCTTTTTGGGTCAGGGCAAAACGAATAGCCTCATCCATACGGCCGGAGGTGCGCACCTCCACCAGTTGTAGGGTTTTCAGCTCCTGCAGCAGGGGCTCGACGATGCTGCCCCGCAGGCACAGGCGATCGACCAGAGCCGGCAGCGACAGCGAGGCCTCCTCCTGCAAATGGCGCAGTATCAATCGGAACAACAGTTCCTTTGTCAGGCCGGTTTCGGCCAGTTTTTTGGGTTTAGGCAGGTACATCCTTGTTACCTCCTTCTTTTTTAAGCTGTAAGTTTTACTTTGATCAGCTGATAGCTAGGATACCAAGGTAAATATCTGGTATTTGTTCAGCATCACCGCCAGGGCCGCCCCCAGGGCAAGCGCCGGACCATAGGGCACCTTTAATCCAGCCATCTCGTTTTCTGCCGGGGTCATGTAACGACGGGTGCCGAAGATCAACATATAGCGACTGAAACTGGTTTTAAATCCTTGCCAACCGACTCTACGCCAGGCCAGTATTAACACTAGAGGCAGGCCAATCATCAGGCCATAAAGCAGGGACTCAATGAATAGCTGCCAGCCGGTAAAGGTAGCAATGGCCATACCTAGTTTGACATCACCACCGGCGAAGACTCTCAGTATAAAAAACGGGAACAACAGTAAAAATGAAAACGCCAGCCCGGACAGGGAATATATGGCCCCTTCGCCAAACATGGTATGAAAAAGGATACCCAGCGGAATAAATGGAAGGGTAATAAAATTGGGGATTTTGTGCGTTCTGAGATCCATCCAGGCGGCACAAACCAATAAAGCCAGCAATGGTAGCTGTTCCATAGCATCACCATAAGGTAAGAGGGTGGGCAAGGCCCACCCTTGAAATAAAGCGTATCATTAGCTGGTGCAGCTACCACCACTCGCCGCACCTATAGTGGTACAGAGGCCGTTGATTTCTTCTTCAACCGCCTCACCAAGGTTAGTGAATGCAGTGGCTGCACCCGCAGCAATTAACGCACCGGCAACCGCGTATTCCACCATGGTCAGACCATCTTCATCATTCACCAGACGCAGCAGTTCTTTTGCAATAAACATAAGAAAACCCTCTTTCCTTGTTTGTGTTTTCAGTTCCCTGTATCACAGAAAACCTTCCTGGTTAACATTTACAGCTTTTAATTATTTATCATTTAGCTTCGGCACCGCCTGTGCCTGTGTTATTCATATAGTCGCGCGGCCTCCTTGCTGTTCGATTATATGTCCCGGCATTTTCCGGTCCTTAAGCATGTCGCTTGTTATTATTTATAGCTAATACCAAGGGGTAGTTCACGTGAAAGTTTCCGAACAATCTGCCCTGAACCGGACCCCTTTGGTTCGCTTTTTTCGGTTGTTCCGGGCTCTGCTGCCCGGTGGCAGGAAAAAAATGCCCGCTTCGCCGGTGGCGAGCGGGCAGGTCATTGCCAGGTAAATGCAGCGTTAGCAACTGCTGCCGTCGTTCTTGACCTCGGCACACATAGTGTTGGTCCGGGCTTCCACCGCACCACCCAGCGCAACAAAGGCGGCCGCCACGCCGGTAGCCAGCAGGGCGCCGGCCACCGCATACTCCACCGTGGTCAGGCCTGATTCGTCATGCCAAAGACGCTTTAATTGATTAAACATGATGTCTACCTCCATGTAAGCAATCAGGTTTTAAATATGGTGCTGTCAACAATACAAGTATAGGCCCGTCAAAGGCCGCTCAGTCTTATATGTGTTCGTTCTTTCCATAAATATCCCCCGCAAACACCAGGCTGCCACCCTCGCTCCAGGCGGTAAAATACACCATATATACCGGCAGCCGCTCAGCCGGTGGTAACAGCTGGGTGCGTTCGTGTTCGGGCATTTGCCAGCCCAAACCTTGTGCCAGGGCGGCGGGCTCGGCCAGGCGTACGCAGCCGTGGCTTAACGCCCGCCGGTCCCGCCCAAACAGGGATTTGTCGGGGGTGTCATGCAAATACACGCTGTGGCGGTTACGCATTTCAAACTTGAGTTGCCCGAGGGCATTAGTCGGTCCCGGTTGCTGTACCAGACGCAAACCGGAAGGTGGGTTTTGCCAGTCGATGCTGGAGGGCGGCACCGGCTCACTACGATCTGGCAACCAGACGCGGAAACCGTTGCGGTCAAGGTAACCACCGTCCTTACGCTGGGCCGGTAGCAAATCTTCCCGCAATATATTGTCGGTGGGAGTCCAGTCCGGATTGACCTTGAGCGCATCGATATGGGTGGCCAGTTCGGGAGTGGGCCAGTCGGGCCGGCCTACGATCACCTTCATGGACAGCCTGGGTTGACCCGCCCGCACCAAGGTCAGACGGTAAGAAGGAATATTGATCAGTACATAATCGGTCGTGGCCGGCGGCAAGTGCAGCCAGCGACGCAGGTTGGTCTTAATCTCGGCCCTGAGCGCGGCAGGTGAACGATTCAACAGGGCGCGGATATCCTCGTTGAGCCCGCCTGTCACCTCAAGACCTCCCGCCCGCTGCAGGGCGGAAAGAGTTTCACTTAACGGTGGATCCAGCACATCGGCCCGGCTGACCGGCGCCGGCACTTGCCGGCCCAGTTCCGCCAACCTTCGGCGCAAAGCAGGTATGACCCCGTCCCGCTCACCCGGCCGTACATTCGGCCCCGCAGGTAACACTGTGTAATTCTGCTTTCGTGCCAGGCGTTCATAATGTCGGTGGAGTTCGCGATAACCATTGTAGTCAGGCGCCTGACTTTCCATATATACCGCTAAGTTGCCTTGTTCACGAGCCAGCTTAAAACCCTCACTGCGCCAGTGCTGCGGAAGGGAGTATTGAGCAAAATGTTCCCGCGCCTTCAGCACCCCGAGCCACTCCTGCGTCAGCCACTGGTCTCGCTCTGGTACGCTCATACCGATCAGGGTATTCTTTTCGGGCAATAACAGCCGATACAAATGCCGCCCTGCCTCATTCAATTGCTGATTACTGTGCCACAGCAACCCGGCCGACACCGGACCACTCAGCAACAGCGCGAACCATAACGTCGTGCTCAACATCAATCTGGGCAATATCCTTGCCATAACACTCCCTCCCTGGGTCGAACCATTCACCATGGTCAACATTTCAGTCTAGGTAGGATAGAGGTAAAACAACAGCAGGGTCAGCGCCGCGGCCACCACCAGCATCAGCAGATAAACCTTGAGATACTGGCTGTGACGCCGTCCTTTCAGGTGCACCAGGGTAAAAGTGGTCAGAGCCAGCCCCAGCGCCCCCCAGATACCGAGGTGAAACCACAGGGTGGGCAGGGTCAGCCAGACGGTTCGCACTTCAATTTCCAGGTAACGCAGATAGCCGAAATGCTGCTCGGGCCGGCCGTAGTGAAACAGGATCAACAACAGGAAATAGAAGGTCCAGCCACCGGCGGTCAACGCCGCCAGCAGGCCTCCTAACCAGTCTTTGGGGTGTTTGGCCATGGCTTTTCCCCCCATCTTTTGCTTGAGTCCTGACACCACACGAGTAACATTAGCTCCCTTATATATAGTGTATCGGCCAAGGGCCGGTTTAGTTCAAAGCTGGAGAGCGATTTACATGACCCACGCATCCGTAACTGATGTGCTGGCAGGCAAATATGCCGTTGGCACCCCCCTTACCGTTAAGGGGTGGATTCGCACTCGCCGTGACTCCAAGGCGGGAATTTCGTTTTTGGCCATTCACGATGGTAGCTGCTTCAATCCGGTGCAGGCCGTGGTGCCCAATAACGTGGCGAATTATCAGTCTGAAGTGGTGCGCCTGACCACCGGCTGCTCGGTGGAAGTCACCGGTACCGTGACCGAGTCTCAGGGCCAGGGCCAGGACTTTGAACTGCAGGCCACCGAGGTAAAGGTGGTGGGTTGGGTGGACGATCCTGACACCTACCCCATGGCTGCCAAGCGCCATACCATCGAGTATCTGCGCGAATACGCCCACCTGCGCCCGCGCACCAACCTGATTGGCGCCGTGGCCCGGGTTCGCAACTGCCTGTCTCAGGCGCTGCATCGTTTCTTCCATGAGAATGGCTACATGTGGGTGGCCACTCCCATCGTTACCGCCTCCGACTGCGAAGGCGCCGGTGAAATGTTCCGGGTTTCCACCCTGGATCTGCAGAACCTGCCGCGCACCGACAAGGGCGACATCGATTTTGGCGAAGACTTCTTTGGCAAGGAAGCATTCCTGACCGTGTCCGGGCAGCTTAACGGAGAAACTTACGCCTGTGCCCTGAGCAAGATCTACACCTTTGGCCCCACCTTCCGTGCCGAAAACTCCAACACCAGCCGCCATCTGGCCGAGTTCTGGATGGTCGAGCCCGAGCTGGCCTTTGCCGATCTGGACGACGCCGCCCGTCTCGCCGAAGACATGCTGAAATATGTGTTCAAGGCAGTGCTGGAAGAGCGCATGGACGACATGGCCTTCTTTGCCCAGCGGGTCGACAAAGACGCCATCACCCGTCTGCAAAACTTTGTGGAAAAAGACTTCGCCCAGGTGGACTACACCGACGCGGTAGAGATCCTGAAGCAGTCCGGCAGAACGTTCGAATTCCCGGTGGAATGGGGTGTGGATCTGTCGTCCGAACACGAGCGCTACCTGGCCGAAGAGCACTTCAAGGCGCCGGTGGTGGTGAAAAACTACCCGAAGGACATCAAGGCCTTCTACATGAAGCTGAACCCCGACGGCAAAACCGTCGCGGCCATGGATGTACTGGCCCCCGGCATTGGTGAGATCATCGGCGGATCCCAGCGGGAAGAAGTGCTGGAAGTGCTCGACGCCCGTCTGGAAGAAATGGGCCTGAACAAGGAAGACTACGGCTGGTACCGGGATCTGCGCCGCTACGGCACCGTGCCTCACGCCGGCTTTGGTCTGGGCTTTGAGCGCCTGGTGGCCTACGTCACCGGCATGGGCAACGTTCGGGACGTGATTCCCTTCCCGCGCACCCCGCGCAACGCCGACTTCTGATTATTCACTACGAATAAACGCCAAAAAGCCCCGTTTTCGGGGCTTTTTTTTATTTAATGGCGACTGACGTCAATGCCGCACCGCGCGCTCACACGCCAAAGGCGAATTTGAGCGCAAACAGCGCCGCCAGGGCCCAGACCACGGGGCTTACTTCACCGGCCCGGCCAGACAGCACTTTAACCCCGACAAAGCTGATAAAGCCAAAGGCAATGCCGTGGGCAATGGAGAAGGTAAAGGGCATCATCACCAGCACCACCACGGCAGGCACGGCTTCGGTCAGATCGTCCCAGTGCAGGTGGGCCAACTGGGCCAGCATCAGCACAGCCACATAGACCAGGGCGCCGGCGGTGGCATAGGCCGGTACCATACCCGCCAGTGGCGAGAACAGAATGGCGGCAATAAACAGCAGGCCGGTCACCACGGCGGTGAGGCCGCTGCGGCCACCCACGGCCACACCCGCAGTGCTTTCCACGTAGGAAGTGGTGGTCGACGTACCCAGTACCGAGCCGGCAATGGAGGCCGTACTGTCGGCCAACAGGGCGCGGCTCAGGCGCGGCAGGCGACCCTGTTCATCCAGCAGCTTGGCGCGCTGGGCCACGGCAATCAGGGTGCCGGAGGTATCAAACAAGTCCACAAACAAAAAGGCGAAGATCACCGACAACATGCCTACGTTAAAGGCGCCGGCAATGTCCAGCTGCATAAAGGTGGGTATGATGGAAGGCGGCGCCGATACGATGCCCTTGTATTCAATGTCACCAAAGGCCAACCCCAAGCCGGTGATCACCAGAATGCCGATCATCACGGCGCCGCGCATGCCCCGGGCCGCCATGCCGATGATCAGAAAAAAGCCCAGCACCGCCAGTCCCGCCTGCAGGCCGGTAATGTCACCCAGGCCTACCAGGGTGGCCGGGTTGTCTACAATAATGCCCGCACTTTTCAGCCCCACCAGTGCCAGGAACAGGCCGATGCCGGCGGCAATACCGAGCTTGAGCGGCTGGGGAATGGCATTGATGATCCACTCCCGCACCTTGAACAGACTCAGCAGCACAAACAGGCAGCCGGAGAAAAACACGGCTCCCAAGGCGCTTTGCCAACTGTACCCCTCGGTCAGCACCACCGTATAGGTAAAAAAGGCGTTCAGGCCCATGCCCGGCGCCAGGGCAATGGGGTAGTTGGCGGCCAGCCCCATAATAAAACAGCCCACCGCCGCCGCCAGGCAGGTGGCCACAAACACGGCACCGTAATCCATGCCCGCTTCCGACAGAATCGCTGGATTCACGAAAATGATGTAGGCCATGGTAAGGAAGGTGGTGATGCCCGCCACCACTTCCTGGCGGACATTGGTATTGAGCTCTTTGAGCCGAAAATATTGTTCAAGCATGGGGGGAGTAACTCTGAAATGATGGTGTAAACCGAAATTATCGGCTCAATCGGAACTTTTGGCAACGTGGTCACGGCAGGGCTGACCAGGAAGGCAGCATGTGGACGGGCGCATTTCCGTTGTCGGTTAATGCGCGGGGGCTTTGATCCCTCCCCCTCAGTCAAGGGGGAGGAACACGTCAGATCGCGGCCAGTAAACCGGCACCGGCCACGACCAGGCCAAACACTCGCAGTCCGGCTTCGTGCTGGTGGCGGGCCACCAGCATGCCGCAACCGTGCAGCATGGCCGTGGCCAGCACGAAGCCGGCCATAAAGGTCGCCACCGCGCCTTCAACCGGTGCTTCCAGGCCATGGGCATTGCCGTGGAACAGCCCAAACAGGGCACAAATAACAGGGGCCAGCGACTGCAACGGCACACGCAGGGCCAGACCCGCCCCCAGCACCACCAGGGATGCCAGGATCATGGGCTCAACCCCGGGCAGGCCGATGCCGGCCACTCCCAGGCCGGCGCCGGCGACCATGGCCGCCACAAAAGCCAGCGGCAAACGCCAGGCCAGTGCACGCTTGCCGGCCATCGCCAGCATGCCCACCGCCACCATGGCCAGTAAATGATCCCAGCCAAGCCAGGGGTGAAAGAAACCGGCAGCGAACCCCGAGCTTTCGTGGCCGGGGTGGGCAAAGGCGGTAACGGGGGCCAGGGCGGCCAGTATGATCAGGGCGTTTTTCATGGGGTTTCTCCGTGAAGGGCAAAATCGTCGGGCAGCGATCGCAGCATGCCTTCCTTTTCGATAAAACGAATAATCTCGAGCAGGCCATCGCCGCGCATCAGGTTGGTAAACACAAAGGGACGCTCGCCCCGCATGCGTTTGGCATCCCTGTCCATCACCTCCAGCGAGGCGTTGACCATGGGTGCCAGATCGGTCTTGTTGATGATCAGCAGATCCGACTTGGTGATGCCGGGCCCCCCCTTGCGGGGAATCTTGTCGCCGGCGCACACGTCGATCACATAGAGGGTCAGATCCGACAACTCCGGGCTGAAGGTGGCGGAAAGGTTATCACCACCGCTCTCGACCAGTACCAGCTCCAGGCCGGCATGGCGCTGTTGCAGGGTATCGATGGCCGCCAGGTTCATGGAGGCGTCTTCACGAATGGCGGTGTGCGGGCAGCCGCCGGTTTCCACGCCAAGAATGCGGTCTTCTTCCAGCGCCTGATGGCGCAGCAGGAATTCGGCGTCCTCCTTGGTGTAAATATCGTTGGTCACCACCGCCAGGTTGTAATGCGCCCGCAGGGACGCGCACAACTGGCGCAGCAGCGCCGTCTTGCCCGAGCCCACCGGCCCCCCCACACCAACTCGCAAACATTGTGTTGTCATCTTTTCAGCTCCGGAATAATCGGGAATATTGGGTTTCATGCAGGGCACTGGCCTGCACCTGACCGGGCAGGCCCAGGCCAAGCCGGTCATCGTCCAGGGTGGCGGCCAGGGCCAGGGTCTCACTTAGCGCCGGTTTCAGCGCCAGCAGTAACCGCTGTACCGCGGTCTGCCCCAGGGGCAGGGTCTTGGCGGCCACCGCCAGCTGGTTTTCCAGCCAACTCCAGGCAAAGCCAAGGGCGGCGGAATGGGCGCTCAGGCCCCATGCCCGGGCCGCCACGGCCCAGGCGCACATCAGCGCGGGCGGCTCGGGCAGGCCGGCCACATTCACCCCCTGCCCCTTTAGCAACCGCACCAGGGCCAGGGCCTGCTGCTCGTCTTCAAACAGCAGCTCCCGGGTCTCCCGGCTGGCGCGAATAAAGTCATTCCAGTACTCCAGCGCCTCGCCCTGCCCGCTTTCCAGGGCGTCATGCAGGCGCAGCAGCACCGGCAAATCGAGGTGGGCCAAGCCTTGCAGGGTGGCCGCTAGCCAGGCCTTGAGCCCGTCTTCGTCGTTTACCCAGCCAAGCTCAATGGCCGACTCCAGACCGGCGGACCAGGCGAAACCACCAATGGGCAGCGAAGGGCTGGCCAGGTGCAACAGCCCCAGCAACTCACCGTCAGTGGTCATGGTGGTGGCCGCCCAAACCGTGATAAGCGCCGGACTCAGGATTAAAGGGCGCCTGCTCTCGCTCCAGACACAACCCCAGGTGTTCGGCCAGGTGCTCCAGCACATGATCCGGCGCAAAGCGCAGCCAGCGCTCGCCAATCTCCAGGGTCACATGGCGATTACCTAGGTGATAACAGGCCCGGGCAAAGCTGGGCCAGTCGGCGGCATGGGCGGTGATCACCGGCTCCGCACCGGCGCGCACCTCAACCACCCGGCCGCATTCGCTCACCAGTTTGTCACCGGCAAGCAACACGCGGCCTCGCTCCAGAAACAGGCCCAGCTCAACGCCACCGTCGCTGACGGCGCGCAGCCGTCCCTTCTGGCGCAGCTCAAAGGGCAGGGTCAGGGTATCGTCGGCGGGCCGAGGACTCGGCCCCTCGTTCAGGATCATGTTCAGCATGCTTCATCCTTCTTCAAAACAGGGAATAGAGCTGGGCCAGAGGCAGCACGGTAGCGGGCTCACAGCTGAGCAACTCTCCGTCGCACACCACCTCATAGGTCTGGGCATCCACCTCCAGCCGTGGCGTAGCACTGTTGTGGATCATGCTGGCCTTGGTGATATTGCGAGTATGCTCGCAGGCCACCAGCCGGCGCTTCAGGCCCAGTTTGCCGGGCAGCTCCCGAGACAACGCCGCCTGGCTGACAAAGGTCAGGCTGCTGGCGGCGGCCGCCGCCCCCTGGGCACCGAACATGGGTCGGTAGTGCACCGGCTGAGGGGTGGGAATGGAGCCGTTCACATCGCCCATGGGCGCCCAGGCAATGCTGCCTCCCTTGATGATTAAGCTAGGCTTGATGCCAAAAAACGCCGGGTTCCACAGCACCAGATCCGCCAGCTTGCCCGCTTCCACCGAGCCCACCTCATGGCTGACTCCATGGGCGATGGCCGGGTTGATGGTGTACTTGGCGATATAACGTTTCACCCGGTAGTTGTCGGCGCCGTGCCGCTCATCCTCGAGTAGCGGGCCCCGTTGCACCTTCATTTTGTGAGCGGTCTGCCAGGTGCGGCAGATCACCTCGCCCACCCGGCCCATGGCCTGGCTGTCGGATGAAATCATCGAGATCACCCCGAGATCCTGCAAAATATCTTCGGCGGCGATGGTTTCCTTGCGAATGCGCGAGTCGGCAAAGGCCACGTCTTCGGGAATGGCCGGATCCAGGTGGTGGCACACCATCAGCATATCAAGGTGCTCGTCCACGGTATTGATGGTATAGGGCCGGGTCGGATTGGTGGACGACGGCAACACATTGGGCAGGCTGCAGGCGGTAAGAATATCGGGGGCATGACCACCACCGGCACCCTCGGTATGGTAGGTATGAATGGTTCGCCCTTTGAAGGCACCCAGGGTGTCTTCGACAAAGCCCGACTCGTTAAGGGTGTCGGTGTGAATGGCTATCTGCACATCGTATTCTTCCGCCACCGACAAACAGCAGTCGATGGCCGCCGGGGTACTGCCCCAGTCCTCATGCAGTTTCAGCCCCATGGCTCCCGCCTCCAGCTGCTCACGCAGGGCCTCGGGTTGGCTGGCATTGCCCTTGCCGAGAAAACCGAAGTTCATGGGCAGGCCGTCGGTGGCCTGCAGCATGCGGGCTATGTGCCACTCTCCTGGGGTACAGGTGGTGGCCTTGGAGCCGGTGGCCGGCCCGGTGCCGCCGCCTATCATGGTGGTTACCCCCGAGCAAAGGGCCTCGTCCACCTGCTGAGGACAGATATAGTGAATATGGGAGTCCACACCGCCGGCGGTAAGAATATGGCCCTCACCGGCAATCACCTCGGTGCCCGGTCCCACATTGATGGTCACGTTGTCCTGAATGTCCGGATTGCCGGCCTTGCCGATGGCATGAATGCGACCGTCCTTCAACGCCACGTCGGCCTTGACGATGCCCCAGTGATCCACAATCAGGGCATTGGTGATCACGGTGTCCACACTGTCGGCACGCCCGGCCTGGCTCTGGCCCATGCCATCTCGAATAACCTTGCCGCCACCGAATTTGACCTCTTCCCCATACAGGGTGAAGTCGCGTTCCACCTCAATCCATAACTCGGTATCGGCAAGCCGTACCCGATCACCGGTGGTGGGGCCAAACATGTCGGCATAGGCCTCGCGGCTGATCCTGCTCATTATTGCTCTCCTTCAAGCGGCCCCATCACCGCAGCGCGAAATCCGTATACTCGTCGCCGGCCGCCCATGGCCACCAGGGTCACGGTGCGCAGCTGGCCCGGCTCAAAGCGCACCGCGGTGCCGGCGGCGATGTCGAGGCGAAAGCCCAGGGTCCGCTCACGCTCAAATTCCAGCGCCGGGTTGGCCTCGGCAAAATGATAATGAGAGCCCACCTGAATGGGCCGGTCGCCGGCATTGGCCACGGTGATCTCGCGGCGCTCCCGGCCGGCGTTCAATTCAATGTCGCCGGCGGCCAGTTGCAGTTCTCCCGGTATCATGGTGCCTCCTTACTGAATGGGATCATGCAGGGTCACCAGCTTGGTGCCATCGGGAAAGGTGGCCTCCACCTGCACCTCGCGCACCAGCTCGGGCACACCGTCCATCACCTGCGCCCGGCTCAGCCAGGTGCGGCCCTCGCCCATCAACGAGGCCACGGTACGGCCATCGCGAGCACCTTCCATCACCGCCGCCGACAAATAGGCCACGGTTTCCGGGTAGTTCAGCCGCAGTCCCCGGGCCAGCCGGCGCTCGGCCAGCAGTGCGGCGGTAAACAGCAGCAGTTTGTCTTTCTCTCTTGGGCTGAGCTCCATGGTGAATACTCCTGTGACTGAATTCAGGTAAACCAGATACGGGGAAAACAGGCCTCACGGGCCAGCACCGCCGGACGCAGCCGCTCCCAGGCCCGCCACATGCCGTCCCGGCAGGCGATCATGTCGTGACCGAGGTAACGCACCAGCAGCACTCCCAGGCGTTCGGTCACGCTGAAACCGGGCGGCAACGATGCCCGCAGCACGGCAATCACATCGTCATTCAGCCACGGGCCCGCCGCCAGCAGGGTGCCGAATACGCAACCGCCGTGCAGCCCCGCCCGGCCTTGGTGCACCTGATCTCCCGCCTCGAGCTGCAGCCGCTCGTTAAACAGCAACCGACCGCTGCGCCACAGCTGCAGCCGCTGGGTCAGGCTGCCGGCATCAAACCACTGCTCGCCGGCGGGCCGGCCCAGGCACACCAGCTCCCAGCCAATAAAGCGGGCGCCTTCGCCCAGCTCAATATGCAGATCGAGCCCGGCGTTGGCGCCCCGAAAGACGATGGTTTCCTGGGGCAACCACTCCAGCTCGGCGTCCTCTTCCAGCCGCACCCGCACCCGCTGCCCCTGGCCCACTCCGGCGCTGTCCCGACGGTATACCTTGCCCGCCGACGGGGTGGTCAGCAGGCTTCGGCTGCCCGGCCCGGCCTCGATGTCGATGTTCAGGCAATCTCCCGACACCAGGCCGCCGGGCGGGTGCAGCAAATACAGGTGGCAGGTCTGCCCTTCCGGATAAAAGGGCCGCTGAATTCGAAGGGGGCCACTAAAGACCATGTTTTTGAGCTGAGTGCGTGAGTGGCCGGCCACCAGCTGCAGGTCGAGCTGCGCCGGCCAACTACGGGCGGGACCGTAACCGGTAGGGTGTGATGGCGATGGTGCATGACACTGGTGCATAGAATGATTTCACGGCGTATTGATGAAATGAGTTAAAGCACAAAGCGAGCCATTTTTTATAAGAACTTTACAAACAGTCACTTACATTAAAGCTGCCGGTTTTTCATTCGGCACCATTTGGTTTCTATTGAATCTTAATCACCACAACGGAGCAGGCTGCACGGAGGGCCGCCTCAAAGTGGTGCAGCCCTGGCGGCGACCATAGCGGGCCACCACGCCTCCCCGGTTGCCCCGCACCCATAAAAAAAGGCCCCGCAAGCGGGGCCAAAAGCACACGATTAACAACATGAAATTATCAGGATTCGACGGCGGCCTCGGGCAGCTCGGCCGGTTTGGCGATGGGTTTCATCAGCAGGGTGTAACCTGCCACGCTGATCACCAGGCCCACAAAGAAGGCCATGTCCATAAAGATCAGGCTGCACAGGAAGGACACGCCGTATACCAGAAAGGCCCGCAAGTTGTAGTTGTTCTGGTAGACAAAGGGACCTTTGGGGTCATAGAAGTCTTCCACGCGAATGCGGCCACGGCGCAGCAGATAAAAGTCGGCCAGCATGATGCCCGCCACCGGACCCAGCAGGCCGGAGGTGACCACGCTGAACCACAGCAGGTTGTCGGCGAACAGCCAGGGCATCATCAGCAGACCAATCACACCGGAGATGGACACCCCCTGGGCAAAGCTAAGGCGCGGGAACACATTCATCAGGATCAGCGCCGACGGCATCAGGTTGGCCACGGTATTGGTGGACCACTGGGCAAAGGCGATGGTCAGCATGCTCAGGATCAGCACGATGGGTGAACTCATGGAATTCAGTACGATTTCAATCGGGTCCCATGTTCCGGTGAGAATGCCACCTATCATGCCCACCATCAGAATGCCGGAGCCAATCACGATCAGGCCGCCCAGCTGGGCGATAAAGGGCTTGCGGTTACGCACAAAGAAGTTTTTGCTGCTGTGATCCCGGGAGCGCTCCAGTTTGCGGGTCAGGTCCGGGCTGTTCAGGCCCATGGTGATCCAGATACCGGCAATGGCCATGACCGCAAACACGAAGGAGCCGTTGTCCAGGGAGGGCGCGGCCAGCACATCGCCAATGCTGGCATTGTTGGTTTCCAGCAGCCAGAAGGTCACCAGGCCAATCAGAATGGTCAGGGCCGGAATGGCCACCCAGTCGAACTTGGCCATGGCCTTCATGCCATAAATGGCGTTCACCACCTGCAGCACCCCAAAGATCAAAATAAGGATGGTGGTGTTGCTGTAACCGATCCACATCTCCAGCACCTTGCCGATGGCCACCGCCGCCACCCAGGTCTGAAAACCAAACCAGAAACAGGCCGGAATGGCGCGAAAGGCGGCCGGAATCTTGGCACCCTTGTAACCAAAGCAACCACGAATGTAGACGGTAAATGGAATGCCATAACGAATGCCGATATCACCGGCCAGGATCAGAATGCTGGTGACAATGGCGTAGGCCGCCAGAATGGCACCGATAATGGTCCAGGGCGATAGTCCCGGATAAAGCTGGGCACCCATGGTAAAGGCGCCCATATTGATGGTCATGCCCGCCCAGAGCATGGTGAAGTCCCAGATGTTGATGTCTCTGTCCTTGTCGGTGGACGGCATCAACTCGGGGTTGTTCATTTCGTGTACAGCCATTGGCCTCTCCCTGTTAACTACTTCATAAAGGTTGTTGCACGACCCGATGAAATGTAAATGATTTAACCGAATCAATGGGAACAAATTAACAGATTGATCGTTAACAATGCATATAAATTTTGTGGACACGAAGACTAACGTGACACTTGTCACACTTTATTCTGCTCAAACCTTCCATTACCCACCAAAAAGCCGGCTCGACGGCCGGCTTTGGCATGACCTGAAGCGACCGCTGCAGTCAGTTGATGATCAGGAGTTCCATAAAGTCGTTCACCGCCGTGGCCTCAAGGCGGCTCTGATCCTGGCACAGTTCAACAATGCGCCGGCTTTGTCCCTGGGGAAATCGGGTCAGCAGGCTTTGCAGAAACTTGCGCTCCAGCACCGGAATGCCATCGTGGCGCCGGCGCCGGTGGCCAATGGGGTACTCCACTTCCACGCGCTCGGTGTGGCTGCCGTCGGTGAAGAACACTTGTATGGCATTGGCAATGGAGCGCTTGTCCGCCTCCAGGTAGTCGGCGCTGTAGCGCGGGTCTTCCACCACCTGCATAGCGTTGCGCAGGGCGTCGATGCGGGCATCGCCCTGGTGAAAGGCGTCTTCGTAATGTTCGGCGGTCAGGGTGCCGTACAGCAGCGGCACCGCCACCATATATTGCAGGCAGTGATCCCGATCGGCCGGGTTGGCCAGTGGCCCGGTTTTGGAGATGATGCGAATGGCCGATTCATGGGTGGTGAGCTCAATGCGAGCGATGTCATCGAGCCGACCCGCAACCTGCGCATGCAGTTGCACCGCGCATTCCACCGCGGTCTGGGCATGAAACTCGGCGGGGTAGCTCAGCTTGAACAGCACGTTTTCCATCACATAGCTGCCAAGTGGCTGGCTCAGGGTAATCGGCCTGCCCTCAAACAGCACGTCCTGAAAGCCCCACTGGGGCGCACTCAGCACCGACGGCAGCCCCATCTCCCCTTTCAGGGTGATCATGGCCAGTCGCACCGCCCGGGCGGCAGCGTCGCCGGCGGCCCAGGACTTGCGCGAGCCGGCATTGGGGGCATGACGGTAGGTGCGCAGGGCGCCACCATCGGCCCAGGCCTGAGACAGGGCGTCTACTATCTGCGCACGGCTTCCCCCCAGCATCTTGGTCACCACGGCGGTGGACGCCACCCGCACCAGCAGCACGTGATCCAGCCCCACTCGGTTAAAACTGTTATTCAGCGCCAGCACACCCTGGATTTCGTGGGCCTTGATCATGGCGGTGAGCACGTCGGCCATGGTGAGCGGCGCCCGCCCCTCGGCCACCGCCACTCGGCTGAGGTAATCGGCGGTGGCGAGAATCGCCCCCAGGTTGTCGGACGGATGACCCCATTCGGCGGCCAGCCAGGTGTCGTTAAAATCAAGCCAGCGAATGATGCAGCCAATGTTGAAGGCGGCGGTGACCGGATCCAGTTCATGGGAGGTGCCGGGCACCCGGGCACCATGGCGCACAGTGGTGCCCGGCACCACAGGACCCAGGTGCTTGGTGCACTCGGGAAAGCGCAGCGCCTGCAACCCGCACCCCAGGGTGTCCATCAGGCAGTGGCGGGCGGTGCGCCGTGCCTCTGGGCTGCCGGCGTCGGTACCGGCCACGTAATCGGCAATCTGCACCAGCAGCCCATCGGGTGCGGGCCGCCGGTTGATATCCACATTGCTGCTCATGATTCGGCTCCTTGCTAAAAAGGGGATAGAGCGTTTCCCATCCCCTGAACGGGTTAGCGTTTGTCTATCGGCAGCCAGTCCTGATGGGGCGGGCCCACATAGTCGGCATTGGGGCGAATAATTCGATTATGAGCCCGCTGCTCCATGATATGGGCGGTCCAGCCGGTAACCCGGCTCAGCACAAAGATGGGGGTGAACAGCTTGGTGGGAATACCCATAAAGTGGTAGGCGCTGGCATGGTAAAAGTCGGCGTTGGCAAACAGCTTTTTCTCCCGCCACATCACCTCCTCCACCCGTTCCGACACCGGATACAGCACCCGGTCGCCGACCGCCTCGCCCAGTTGTTTGGCCCAGGGCTTGATAATGGCGTTGCGGGGATCCTTGGTGGTGTAGACGGCGTGGCCAAAGCCCATCACCTTTTCCTTGCGGGCCATCATATCGAGCAGGGCCGCTTCCGCCTCGTCGGGGCTGCTCCACTGCTCCATCATCGCCATGGCCGCCTCGTTGGCGCCGCCATGCAGGGGACCGCGCAGGGTGCCGATGGCGGCGGTCACCGCCGAATGCAGATCGGTCAGGGTCGAGGCGCAGACCCGGGCGGAAAAGGTGGATGCATTGAACTCGTGCTCGGCATAGAGCACCAGCGAACAGTGCATCACCTTGACGTCGAGCGCCGGCGGCACGCTGCCCCGCAGCATGTGCAGAAAATGGCCGCCTAGGCTGTCGTCGTCCAGGGCGGTGTCGATGCGCTCGCCGTCGTGGGCATAGCGATACCAGTAACAGATCATGGACGGCAGCAGCGCCAGCAGCCGCTCGGCGGCGTCCTGCTGCTCACTGAACCTGTGCTCGGTTTCCAGGTTGCCCAGCATGGAGCAGCCGGTGCGCAGCACATCCATGGGGTGGGCCGAGGCCGGAATCTGCTCAAGCACGATGCGCAGTGCCGCCGGCAAGCCTCGATTGGCACGCAACCGGGCCTTGAAGGCGCCGAGCTCGCCCCGGTTGGGCAAATACCCTTTGAGCAGCAGAAAGGCCACCTCTTCGAACTCGGCATGGGCCGCGAGATCTTCTATGTCATAGCCCCGGTAGGTCAGGCCGGAGCCGGTTTTGCCCACGGTGCACAGGGCGGTCTGGCCGGCGGTCTGGCCGCGCAATCCTTCGGCGTTGCTCATGCGTCTTCTCCTTTGCTGAACAGGGAATCGAGTGTTTGCTCGTAATGGTGGTAACCCAGGGTCTGGTACAGCTGTTCACGGGTCTGCATGGTATGAATGAGGTTGCGCTGGTGGCCGTCGGCAAGAATATGGCGATACACGCTTTCTGCCGCCCGGCTCATGGCACGAAACGCCGACAGCGGATAGAGCACCATGGCCACACCGGCGCCGGCCAGCTCGGCCTGGCTAAACAGTGGCGTCTTGCCAAATTCGGTGATATTGGCAAGCACGGGCACTCCCACCGCCTCACAAAAGGCACGGTACTGGGCCAGGGTTTCCATGGCTTCCGGAAAAATCATGTCGGCCCCCGCTTCAACGCAGGCCTGGGCTCGTTCAATGGCGCTGCTCATGCCTTCTACCGCCAGGGCGTCGGTGCGGGCCATGATGGCAAAACGGGGGTCACCGCGGGCATCGACCGCGGCGCGTATGCGGTCCACCATTTCCTCTTGGGAAACAATGGCCTTGTTGGGCCTGTGGCCACAGCGCTTTTGCACCACCTGATCTTCAATGTGAATGGCCGCCACCCCGGCCCGCTCCATTTCCTTCACGGTGCGGGCAATGCCAAAGGCGCCGCCAAAGCCGGTGTCGACATCCACCAACAGCGGCAGCCGGCTGACGGCGGTAATGCGGCGAGCGTCTTCGAGCACATCGTTGAGGGTGGTGATACCCAGATCCGGCAAACCAAAGGACGCATTGGCCACCCCGGCTCCGGACAGATACAAGGCCCTGTGGCCAACCTGCTCCGCCTGCATGGCGCTGTAGGCATTCACCGCACCCACCAGTGCCAGCGGGCCGCCGGCGGCGATGGCATCAAACAGATTTGGTCTCATGACAGTTCCTCCGCAAAGCCAGGAAACAGGAGCATAGGTACACGGATTGTCGAACCCGTGGCCCTATCCAACAATAGCAGGCTTTTTGAACAGAAATGCTTGATCTATAGACAAATTAAAGCGGCAGGGGGGGCCTCGGAGCAAGCAAAAATGGGAGGCTGTGGCGGCTGGGCAGCCCTTGAGTACACCAGGCCCAAGGGCTGACGCATCCCCGCATCAGGGACGAGGACGACTTAATGCAGGATTCAGCCGGCGGGGGTATAGCGTTGTTGATCCTGCACCAGCCAGTCGGGCACCTGATCCGCAGCCATGGGCCGGGCCAGCAGATACCCCTGACCCAGCTGGCAACCCAACTGCTGCAGCCTATCCCGCTGCTCCTGCAGCTCGATGCCTTCGGCGGTTACGGACATGTCCAGGCTGTCGGCCAGACGGACGATGGTAGACACCAGGTCGCCGGCACGAGGATCTGTAGTCAGATCGGAAACAAAGGACTTGTCGATTTTGAGCTTATTAACCGGCAACTGGCGCAGGTGACTGAACGAGGAATAGCCGGTGCCAAAGTCGTCCAGGGCGATTTCCACCCCGAGATCCCGCAGCTTGCACAGGTTGTCGGTTGAGCTGGCGGTATCCCACAGGCTGGTGTCTTCGGTGATCTCCAGCACCAACGACGAGGCCGACAAACCGGTGCGCAACAGCGCGGCTTCCACCGTGCTGCCAAGCTCACCGCTCATAAAGATATTGGGGCTGATGTTCACGTTGACCTTGAGCCAGTCATAACCCAGCCGCTGCCACTGGCGCAGCTGGCGGCAGGCGGTAAACAGCACCCACTGGTTAAGCTGATGGGCCAGCCCGTGGTGCTCGGCCACCGCGATCACTTCAAGGGGGCTGATGTGGCCATGTTCGATGGAATGCCAACGCAACAGGGCTTCAAGAGACTCAATGGCACCGCTTTTCAGGTGAAAAATAGGCTGATACACCAGATTGAGTTCGTCGTTCTCAATGGCCAGCTGCAGAGCCACCGCCAGCTTCTGGCTGCGCAAGCGGCGTTCATCCATGCCGGGCTCAAAGATCTGGCTCGACAGCTTGGGATTGTGCTTGGCGTAATACATGGCGGTATCGGCATGACTGAGCAACTCAACCATGGTGGTGCCGTGCTCCGGAAACAGGCTGGTGCCGATACTCGCCTTGGGAGACAGGCAACCGTCGGGCAGCCGTATGTCCCCTGCCAGTTCGGTTAACAAGTAGGTGACCAGCTGCTCGGCCTGGGCGGTTTCATCGTAGGGCTGAATCACCACAAACTCATCACCGCCCAGGCGCGCCACCTTGCCCTTGCCTGCCAGGGCGAGGCGCAGCCGCGATGACACCACCTTGAGCACGCGGTCGCCCACATCATGACCGAGGCTGTCGTTGATGGCCTTGAACTCGTTGAGATCCACCATGTGCACTGCCAGCTTGCGTTGCTGACGTTCCACCCGGTTCAGGGCCTGGGTCATCAGCTGGTAAAAGTGCATGCGGTTTGGCAGGCCAGTGAGCATGTCATGAAAGGCCAGGTAACGATTGCGCCGGTTTTCCCGCATCAACAACCACAGCATCAGGCCGCCGCTGAGCAGCAGACCGGCCAAATAAAGGGTGGAGCGCTGGCGTACGTCCCCGATGATATCGAGTTGCTGCCATACCTGAGAGCCGGAAAAGCTGTCCACATTGATTTCACGCACCCGCTCCCGGTAGGGTGCCAGCTCCTGCTGCAATGCCAGTGTTCCCGCCGGGTTGTCCACGTCCAACTCGTAAACCCTGTCTTCCCAGCGCTCCATCTGGGCGAGCAGATCATGCAGCATAGGGGTAACCCCGGACTGTTCACGCACCGGCCGGTTCTCCACCCCCTTGAGCAGGACATCTATGCGGCTCCACAACAGTTCAAAGCGCAACTGCACGTGCTCTTCATTCCGAGTGCCCGCCAGCAGGGCGGTCAAGGCGTGATCAAATTTCAGTACTTCGGATTCCAGTTCGGACGTGGCCCAGCCCACGGTTTTGATGGTGGCCGATACATAGCGCACCACGTCCAGATCCCGGTTATAACTATATAGCGAGCTGAGGCCGAACAGCAGGGCCGCGGCCGTCAGCACCACCATTTTGACCGATTTGAAGGTCACTGAATATCCAGGCTTTTCAGTTGCCATACCAGCATCTCGTGATAGCGCTTGGTATCATATTCCTTGGATTCGGACAGCGGCAGCATCAGCCACAGCGGTCCCTTGTCTCGCACCTTCATGCGTTTACCGTCCAGGTGGGTAGCCAGCAGAAAGGGGGTATTGCGCACCAGCGCCATGTCAATATCGTGATGATAGTCGTTCAGTGCCACCAGCCGAACCCGTTTGCCATCGGCACCAAGCCGCTGCAGCAGCTCATTGAGCAGCACGCCACGAAATTCGTGTTTGCCGTCTGTCCAGGGGGTCAGGGTGGAGAATTCATGCTGGGGAAGGCTGGCCAGCAAGTCCATGTCAAGCCGGGCCTGACCGGCATCGTTGGTGTGCGCCAGGTTGCCGGTTACCGTCAGCACCACCCGGCCATCCGGTGGTGGCAGCGGGTCGGCGGCCTTGACCGGCAATGCCGGCAACAGCATAAGCAGGGCCGACAGTATGGCGAAACAGGCGTTGGCAAAACGAGTTGTTACACGCATCTTAGTTCCCTCTGGCAGTCACAGACCCAAAAGAGTATAGCTGCTTCTGCGTTTCGAGCATGAAATCGGGGACGAAAGGGTAAACCAGTCCACTTACGGCGTCGAGGCAAACCGACGTTATCCTGACCCATTTGCTTTATTTGGCGTCAACTTCAGACGCAGCAGGGCCCCTTCTGTGAGAACGACAGCGCCGCGAACAATATTTAACGTTATTCCATTCCCGTGCCCATTTTTTTCGCCAGCCGAACGGGCGACCGCACACCACACAAATTTTATGCGGCAGTCGTGACTTTTTCATGGTGGTGCCCCGCCCGACGTCGTGCCTCAGTGCACACAAAAACGAGTCAGCCCGATCGCATTGCATGCCATGGCCTGACCGTTAAGTGTTGTTACGTTTGAGGTACTCGATAGACAATACATACACTATTGACACGGTTTCGGCAGAACGCCAACCGCAGGACAGACGATAGTCTTCGGAGTTTAAACGGACCGCCAAGCGAGGGGAAGAAATAAAGGCGGTGCTCCCCTCACTCGGGGAGCACCGCAAGGCTCGGCTTACAGCCGTTTCAGGCTGACGCCGCTGTCGGCCAGGGGGCGCAGCAGGGGACGCTGTTCGCGCACATAGTCGATAAAGGCCTGGGCATCGGTGTTGCAGCGCACACCGGCGGCCCCGCAGTCGAGGGGCTGGTTGATGTAGTGAGTCTCGATGGCACCGTTGCTACCACGGCTTAGGCGCGCCACCGGAAAGGCGGTGAGGCGGCCGTTGACCCAGGCCAGATCCAGCCTGTCGGTGAGCACCTGTTGAGCCTGCAACAGGGTGTTCCAGCCGTCGTTGCCGGAAGCGCTGTAGGCGTTCATCACCACCTGATAGCTGGCATTGGGCTGCACCCTCACCCAGCGGCCATTCTGCTGCACTTCGATGCGGCTCAGAAAGCCCGCGCCCTTTCGGGTTTCGTCAAACTCATAACGCAGTCCGGCCACGTAAGGGAAACGACCGGCATGGGCGCCGTCGGGCAAGGAGGCATTGATGGTTTCCAGCAACAGGCCGGCCAGCTGACGTCCGGTAAGGGACACCAGGCTGAGCGGATTGCCAAAGGGCAACAGGTCCAGGCTCACCTGGCCTTCCTTGAGCTCACCCGGCTCCAGGCCGGTGCGCACGGCGCCGGCGTTCAGCAGGGCCACCTCGGCCCGGCGGCCGGTAATGGCCTGCACCTCGGGGCGGTTAACCCAGTGCAACTGGCTGGCGGCCACCAGGGGCGCGACGTCAGACTGGCTGCCATCCCTGCCCGGCAGGCGACGGTGCTCCAGGGTCACGGGCACATGGCCAATCACCGCGCCATAGGCGGCGGTCAGTGCCGGCTTGTAGGTGTCGTCGATATGACGACGCAGCTCGGCGTCTTCTTCCACTACGGCGATGCGGGGGCTGGCCGCCACCACTTCGGCCAGCCGTTGCTGTTGCGCCGGGCTCAACCGGCTGGCATCGGTACGACGCACGTCGCTGTAGAACTCACCGTCGCTCAGCAGGGTGTTGCCGCCCTCACAGCGGCTAACCCGGCCGTCCCGGGTAAAGGTCACGCTGACCCGGCCCAGGGCCTGGGCGTGCTGGCCCGCCTGCACCACACAGGTTTTCGCCAGGCCGTTAGGATTGGTGAACAGCTGGGCATAGGCCGGATTCTGGCCCAGTCCGAGCTCAGAGAAGTCTCCCAACAGGCTGTGGGAATGACCGCCCACGATCACGTCAATGCCATTAACCTCCCGGGCCAGGCGCTGATCCCGCTCCAGCCCCAGATGGGTAAGCGCCACGATGTGGCGTACGCCCTGCTCGCGCAGCAGATCAACGGTGCGCTGGGCGCTTGCCACCTCCTGCTGAAAACGTACCTCGCCGGTGCCGGCGGCCAGCTCGGGCATGTTTTCCGGCACCAGGCCGATCACCGCCACCACCGGGTCCCGGCCGGCGTCTTCCATGCTCTCTAGCCGCTCCTTGTCGTTGCCGTCAAAGGCATACAGCACATAGGGGTGAAGATTGGCGGCGTCTTTCAGGGCGGGATCCCGGCTGGCGTCCAGGTTGGCGGCCAGCAGCGGAAAACCGGCACCGGCAATAAAGTCGGCCAGCGATGGCGTATCGAGATCAAACTCGTGGTTGCCCAGCACCATGGCGTCGAGCTGCATGCGGGTGAGAATGTCGGCGTTCATGGCACCCTGATTCAGACGAAAATACCCACTGCCCTGCCAGGCATCACCGCCGTGCAAAAACAGCAGCGGCTGATCCGCCTGCTCGGCCTGATTGCGCCAGGCGTTGACCTGGGTCAGCAACCGGGGATGGCCACCCAGCCGCGTGTAAACGGCTTCTCCATCCAGGCTCAGGCGGGCGTCACTGGCATCGAAATGGGAATGGGTGTCGTTGACGTGGGCCAGGGTCAGGGTAAAGGGCGCCTCGGGCTGACCGCCGGCGCAGCCGGTCAGTATTGCCGCCAGTACTGGGGCCACCAGGAATTTTTTCATGCTGAAACAGACTCCATTGCGTAAAGAAAAAAGCGCGCTCAACTGGCAAAGACCACCGTCTTGTCGTTGTGCAGAAACACCCTGTGTTCAATGTGATATTGCACCGCCCGGGCCAGGGTCATGCATTCAATGTCCTTGCCCTTGGCGATGAGCTGCTCGGGATAGTGGCTGTGATCCACCACCTCTACCCCCTGGGTGATGATGGGGCCTTCATCCAGATCGTTGTTGATATAATGGGCCGTGGCCCCTACCAGCTTGACCCCCTTGTGGTAGGCCTGGTGATAAGGGTTATCGCCCCGAAACCCGGGCAGCAGCGAGTGATGAATATTAATGGCACGCCCCTTAAGGCGGGCGCACAGTTCGGGGCTCAGCACTTGCATGTAGCGGGCCAGCACCACCAGATCGGCCTCGCACTCATTGAGAATGCCCATGACCTCGGCTTCCTGTTCGGCGCGGTTGTCGTCGCTCACCGGCAGGTGATAATAGGGAATGTGATGCCAGTCGGCCAGCCGTTGCAGATCCGGGTGGTTGGAGATAATGGCCGGTATCTCAATGGGAAGCTGGCCGGTGCGGTAGCGGTAAAGCAGATCGTTCAGGCAATGATCGAGCCGGGACACCATGATCACCACATTGGGTCTGTCGTGGCTGGCGGCCAGCCGCCATTCCATGGCGAACCCGGCGGCCCGGGGCGCAAAGCCGGTGCGAAAGGCGGCTTCATCAAAGGGCTGCTCGGCGGGCGGACGAAATTCGGCACGAATAAAAAAGTGTTCGCTCAGCACATCGTCAAAGGTCTGCATTTCCACCACGTAGCACCCCTGCTCGTGCAGATAGCGGGTCACCACGTCCACCGTGCCCAGGCTGCCCGGGCAGTGAGCGGTCAGGTAATAGGTGTCTTTTGGCATGGCTACGGATGATCTCCCGGTTGGTCTGTTGCTCGGCACAAAACGGCGGGGCTATTTTGCGGCAAACCGGTCGCCAGTGCCAGCGCCGGCAGGGTGCTCAGTCCAGGGTTTTTTCCATGATAAAGCGCACAAAGGTCTGGCCGGCACGGTGCACCTCCTGCCGGGACACCAGCCGAAACCCCTTTTGCTCAAACAACGGCCGGGACAACACGCTGGCGTCCGTGGTCAGGCAGCCAACGCCCCGGCGCTGGGCCTCCTGCTCCATTTCATCACACAAGCGGCCCGCCAGGCCGCGCCCGGAATGCTCGGCCAGCACATACACCAGTGCCAGGTAGTGATCGGGGTTGAGGGTGGCAAAGGCCACCGGAATGTGGTGCAGCGTCATGACCCGGGTATAGCCACTGCGCACCAGACGACCGAAGTCGTCCTTGTACAGATAGGGAAAGGCCGCCCATACCTGCACCTGCTCGTCACTGTAGCCACGACGGCCCTGGCCCATCACCGCATCGTGATAGATAAGTTCAAGACTGCTGTAGTCGGTTTCCTGAAAGTCTCTGCTCAGGTACATGGTCACTCCGGAAATTACTGTATTCGCGACAGCGTCCCTGTGTTCATTCTTGCGTTTCGCCCGGAGCTTGTCCATTCCGGCACCGGCTTGTGGAGCGGCATCATAACAAAGGCCACAGTCGCAATCCGTGCGCCGGCACGGACTTGCGTCATTTTCCTTCCCGCCCGCCCCTTTTCTTTACGTGACAATCAGATAAGCTGACGCCCATCATTAAAAAGGGACGTAGTCATGACAAGAGCACGCATATTTTCACCCCTGATGGCCGGCCTGCTGCTGGCGGGCTGCGCCAGTCAGGCCGATACCGCGCCGGCACCGCCCCGGGCCGGCACTATCGGCGCACCGCAAGCCGCACAGCAGGCCGCCGCCAGCCAGGATTTTGCCGCCTGGCGTAACGACTTTCGCCGGCGCGCCCTGGCCGAGGGCATCCAACCCGCGGTGTTTGACGCCGCCTTTAAGGATATCGACCTGAATCACCAGGTAATTAAACTCGACGGTGGCCAGGCCGAATTCACCCGCCAGCTGTGGGACTATCTGGACAGCGCCGTGTCTTCCACCCGCATCAGCACCGGCCAGGCCCGGCTGCGTGAACTGGGCCCGGTGCTCGACCGTATTGAACAGCGTTACGGTGTGGACGCCAACGTGCTGCTGGCGATCTGGGGCATGGAAACCAACTACGGCAGCTACCGGGGCAACACTTCCACCATTGAGGGTCTGGCCACCCTGGCCTTTGAGGGGCGCCGGCGTCAGTTTGCCGAGAACCAGCTGCTCGCCGCCCTGCGCATTTTGCAGTCCGGGGACATAAGCGTGGCCGGCATGCGTGGCTCCTGGGCCGGCGCCATGGGCCACACCCAGTTCATGCCCACCAGCTACCTGGAGTATGCACAGGACTTCAACGGTGACGGCAAGCGGGACATCTGGGGCGAAGATCCGACCGACGCCCTGGCTTCCAGCGCCTATTACCTGTCCCGCTTTGGCTGGCAGCAGGACGCCCCCTGGGGCGTGGAAGTGCGCCTGCCCCAGGGCTTTGACTATGCCCAGGCGGATCAGAAACATCGCCGGCCGGTGGCGGAATGGCGCCGGCTGGGGGTCACCCAGGCCAACGGCCAGCCCCTGCCCGAGGCGGGGGACGCCGCCATTCTGGTACCGGCGGGGGCCCAGGGGCCGGCCTTTGCGGTGTTCAACAACTTTTATGTCATCAAGCGCTACAACAATGCCACCGCCTATGCCATGGGGGTAGGACATCTTGCCGATAAAATCGCCGGTGGCAGTGATTTCAGTCAGTCCTGGCCGCGCCACGAGCGGGCCCTCAGCCGCACCGAGAAACGGGAGCTGCAACAGCTACTCACGCGGCAGGGCTTTGACACTCAGGGCGCGGACGGCGTGATTGGGCCCAACACCATGACCGCCATTCGCGCCTGGCAGCAGGAACAAGGCCTGGTGGCCGACGGCTACGCCAGTGCCAGCCTGCTGGAACGGTTGCGATAACACCGGTTAGCAGGATCTTACGCCACAGCCTGCTTTACAACCGGTCAATAATTCCGCCGAACCCTTGTTTTCCGGTTATTATTCATAAGCCATAACCAAACGATGTAACGCCCGGGCGATGATGCTGCTAGCATCGCCCGTTTCCTTATTATTTTCTGAACACGGAGTAAACATGCTGATTGTGCTGATCAATCTGGCAATCTTTGTGCTGCTGATGCTGGTGCTGGGCAAGCTGTCCGGCCGCGGGCAGTCTTTATCTCGCCGCGTACTGACCGGCCTGGTGTTTGGCGTGGGTGCCGGCTTTGCCATGCAGGTGCTGTATGACGCCGATACCATTCAACGCACCCTGGAGTGGGTCAACGTGGTAGGCGGCGGCTATGTGCGCCTGCTGCAGATGATAGTGATCCCCCTGGTGCTTGTGTCCATTCTCGGTGCCGTATCGCGACTGCATAACGCCACTTCCCTCGGCAAGATCAGCGTGCTGACCCTGGGCATACTGTTGTTCACCACCGCCATTTCGGCGCTGGTGGGCGTGTTCGTCACTTACTCGTTCGGCCTCAGTGCCGCCGATCTGGTACAGGGCGCCCGTGAGCTGGCCCGGGCCGAGCAGCTGGAAGCCACGGTGGCCAGCGTGGCCAACCTGTCCATGCCGCAGCTGCTGGTGTCCTTTATTCCGCGTAATCCCTTTGCCGACATGACCGGCGCCAGCCCCACCTCCATCATCGGTGTGGTGGTGTTCGCGGTGTTCCTGGGGCTGGCGGTACTGACCCTGCTGAAGGACGAGCCGGAGCTGGGCCAGCGCGTGGTGGGCGGCATTGAAGCCCTGCAGGCACTGATCATGCGCCTGGTGCGGCTGGTGATGAAGCTCACCCCCTACGGCGTGATGGCACTGATGACCAAGGTCATCGCCGGCTCCAACCTGCAGGACGTGCTCAGCCTGGCCGGCTTCCTGGTCGCCTCCTACCTGGCCATTGCCATTATGTTTGTGGTGCACGGGCTGCTGCTCGGCCTGGTGGGCGTGAACGCCAAACGCTTTTTCACCAAGGTATGGCCGGTGCTGGCCTTTGCCTTTACCAGCCGCTCCAGCGCCGCCACCATTCCGCTCAACGTGCAGGCGCAAACCCAAAAGCTGGGTGTACCCGAGAGCATTGCCAACTTTTCCGCCTCCTTTGGTGCCACCATTGGTCAGAACGGCTGCGCCGGCATTTACCCGGCCATGCTGGCGGTGATGATCGCCCCCACCATGGGCATCGACGTGCTGGACCCGCTGTGGCTGGCCACCCTGGTGGGCGTGATCACCCTGGCGTCCTTTGGCGTGGCCGGCGTGGGTGGCGGCGCCACCTTTGCCGCGCTGATCGTGCTGCCGATCATGGGCATGCCGGTGGCACTGGCGGCCCTGCTGATTTCCATTGAACCGCTGATCGACATGGCCCGCACCGCACTGAACGTGAACGGTGCCATGACCGCCGGCACCATCAGCAGCAAGCTGCTGGGGCAGACCGACGAAGCGGTGTTTGCCGCCGATGACGACGCCGGCCAGCGCCCGGCCGTGGCCTAAGCCTGGCCGCCATCCATAAAAAAAGCGCCCGCGGGCGCTTTTTTACTTTACTGCCCGTAGCTCAACGACTCAAAGGCAGCCAGCCGCCAATCAGCATAAACAGGCCGCCACAGGTACGGTTAAAGCCTCGCCCACATCGGGTCAGCCAGCCCGAAACCCGCCCGGCAAAACCGGCAATCAGGCACTCGGTCAGGCATTCCACCAGCGCAAAGGTTACCGCCATCACCACAAACTGGCCCCACAGGCTGGCGGCGGGATCGATAAACTGGGGCAGAAAGGCGGCAAAAAACAACATCGCCTTGGGGTTGGCAAAGGCCGACAGCAGCCCCTGCCGGGCCATGACCCAGGGGCTGGCCCGGCCGCTGATGGCCCCCACGCCCCCGCCCGGGGCCGGCGACCGCCATACCTGTATGCCCAGCCACACCAGGTAGAGGCCACCGACAATTTTCATCACCAGCAGCAACTCGGATGCCAGGGTCAGCAGCGAGGCAATGCCGAACATCGACACCCCTACCACGCCTATAAAGCCCAGGGCGCCGCCGGCAATGGTGGCCAGGGTGCGGCCCGGGCCGTAAAGGGCACCGTGGGTCAGCGCCAGCAGGCTGTTGGGGCCGGGGGTAAGGGACAGCCCGATACAGGCTGCCAGGTAAATCAACCAGGTGTCCAGGGTCATGATGAATACTCTTGCAGAAGAATGATGCAGTTGTAACAAAATGCCGCGCCGCCGTCAGCGTCTCTGTTAACATGAGTGGCGATTTTTGCCCTGCACAAGGACTTGCCATGCTGTGGATTCCCTTTACCCTGTTCGCCGCCTTTATGCAGGCCTGGCGCAACGCCTTTCAGAAACGGCTGAGTCAGGATGCCGGCGCCGCCGCCGTGACCCTGGCGCGTTTTGTGCTGGCGTGGCCGCTGGCGGCACTGTATCTGTGGTTGCTGTACCGGTGGCAGCCCCACCAGCCCGTGCCCGCCTTTGGCGGTTATTTCGCGGTGCTGATAGTGGCGGCGGCGGTAAGCCAGATCCTGGCCACGGCACTCATGGTGCGGCTGTTTCAGTTGCGCAACTACGCCGTGGGGGTGGGCCTGGCCAAAAGCGAGGCGGTGTTGGCGGCGGCCCTGGGAGTGTTCTTTTTCAGCGCCCCGCTCACGCCCCTGGGCTGGCTGGGAGTACTGCTGGGCGCGATTGCCGTGTGGCTGCTGAGCGGACTGCGGCGGGCGGCAGGGGCCGGTGTGCCGGTCAGTACCCTGTTTACCGGACTGGGCAGCGGCCTGGCCTTTGCCCTCACCTCGCTGTGGGTGCGGGAAGCCAGCCTGACGCTGGCCCTGCCCTTTCCCTTTGGCGCGGCCTGGGTGCTGCTGCTGGTGATTGGCCTGCAGACCCTGCTACTGCTGGTATGGCTGGGGCTGCGCAACCCGCCGGCACTGGTCTCATTGTGGCGCCGGCCCGGGCTGACCGCCCTGGTCAGCCTCACCAGCTGCCTGGGCTCCATCGGCTGGTTCACCGCCATGAGCCTGGAAACCGTGGCCCTGGTCAAGACCCTCGGGCAAGTGGAGGTGCTGTTTACCCTGATGATTTCGGCCTGGTACTTTCGGGAACGCCTGGGCCGCCGGGATCACGGCGGCCTGGTGCTGATCGTGCTGGCGGCCATGTGCGTCATGTGGGCCTGAGGCCGCCGCCGGGCTGAAAAGCTAGGATCTGGTGGTCTGCGCCGGAGCCTGGTGGCTGGCGCCCTGGCGAAACGGATAGCGGCGGAACGCCAGCATTTTGCGCACGCCTTCCAGCACCAGCAGGGCCACCGCCGTCCAGATGGCGATATAAGTGGGCCATTCCTCACCGGAAATGGTTTCGCCCAGCGCCAGCGACACCACCACCAGCAGCACCGGCTCCACATAACCCAGCAGGCCAAACAGGCTGAATGGCAGCCGCCGGCTGGCCAGAATGTAGCAGGCCAGGGCCAGGGCGCTGATCATGCCCAGCCCCAGCACCAGCAGGTACAGCAGCGGCCGCTCGCCAAACACCGCCAGCGGCGCTCCGGTGGCGCATACAAACCAGGCCGCCACCGGCAGCATCAGCAGCATGTCGCACCACAGCCCGCCCAGCGTGTCATTACCGAGCCAGCGCCGCCACACGAAATAGAGCGGATACCCCAGGGCCACCACCAGGGTCTCCCAGGAAACGCCGCCGGCATGCCACAGTTCGTTGGCCACGCCCAGCACGGCGCAGGCCACCGCCAGCCATTGCAGCCGAGTGGGACGTTCCTGATAGAGAAAGCGGCCCACCAGTACCAGCACCAGAGGCATCATGAAGTAACCGAGAGAGACCGCCAGGCCCCGGCCGTTGATGGGAGCCCACATGAAGATCCACAGTTGCACCGCCACCAGGGCGGACGACAGCGGCAAGCCCAGCCAGAGCACGGGGCGGGTTTTCAGTTGCGCAAACAGGAAGGTCACCAGCCGCCAGTCGCCGCTGTAGAGCAGAAACAGGCCAAGACAGGGCATGGTCAGCAGCATCCGCCAGCCAAACACCACTTCGCCGTTCATCGGCGTCATCAGGCTGGCATAGTAATACAACAGCGCAAACAACACCGACGAAAACACCGATAACGCAACCCCTCTGGCCACTCGCCTTGCTCCTTTTTGAAAGTCTGGTCAATAAGTTGCGCGCAGCTTAACAGTTTTAAGATGAAATATTGAGCTGATTTGAAAATTAAAAGCAGCCATTTTGCTGGCTTATAATAACGCTAACAGCGTGTCATATTGATTAACACCGGGTTTACCAACACATCATCACCGGCAGGCCCTGGCCGATAACTCGCTTGACCCTGCTGTTGTCCCTGCGGCCGGTATAAGCTGCCCACCCCGTTGTTCTGGAGATACCCTTATGTTGCGCACCGCGAGTGCCCTGATGCTGTTATTGCTCACCGCCTGTGCCGGCGCCGGCAGCCCGCGCCTGGCGCTGGATCCCGTGGGCAGTTTTCCTGCCGCGCTGTCAGAAAGCTCCGGGCTGGTCGCCTGGCCCGGCGGTTTTGTCAGCCATAACGACAGCGGCAAGGCCGCCGAACTGTTTGTGCTCAACCAGCGCGGCGGGCTGGTGCGCCGCCTGCCGGTGCCCGCCCCCAACCGGGACTGGGAAGACATTGCCCGCCACGGCAACATCCTCTACCTGGCCGACACCGGCAACAACGGTGGCCGGCGACAGGATCTGCGCATCTTCTCCCTGCGCCTGGTGGATGACGGCGTGACCCCGCCCGAGGTGCTGCCGGTCAGCTACCGGGAACAGCGCAACTTTCAGCCTCCCCGTCATCAGCACAACTTTGACGCCGAAGCCCTGGCCTGGGTAAACGGCGAGCTGTGGCTGTTTACCAAGCGCTGGCTGGATCAGCAAAGCAGCCTGTACCGGTTGCGACCGAATGCCGTCCCGTCGCCACTGACGGAATGGCAACGGCTCAATCCGCACATGCTGGTCACCGGTGCCGACTTCGACGCCGCCAGCCAGACCCTGCTGCTGGTGGGCTACAGCCGCAACCTGTTCGACCGCCGGGCCTTTGTGTGGCATTACCCGGTGCGCAACAACCAGGTGGTAGAGCACGCCGGCCGCGGTTACCGGCTGAGTGAGACCGGCCAGTTCGAGGCGATTGCCCTGGGTGCCGACGGCCATGTTTATGTGTCCCGGGAAGGACTGGCCCCCCAGCTGTTCCGTAGCCGGCAGCCCCTGACGGCCTTGCTCGAGGGCAACTGACGCGGCACAGGGCCACTACGGTATATATCAAGGGCGCTGTCATATTTGGGTCATGCTGCCGCCATAGAGTATGTGTCATTTGAAATCGACACTGAGCTCCGAATGATACCTTTCCCCAGCAACGACGACGCCCTGCCCACCCTGCTCGACCAGGACCGGCTGAACCCGCAGTTTCAGCCCATTGTGGATATTCAGGCCGGCCAGATCCTGGGGCACGAGGCGCTGATCCGCGGGCCCGCCGGCCATCCGCTGGAGTTTCCCTCGGCGCTGTTTGGCGAGGCTCGCCGGCTGGGTATGCTGTCGGAGCTGGATCTGGCCTGCCGTCAGGCGGCCCTGCGTCGCTATCATGAGCTCGGCATGGACGGCTGCATTTTCGTCAACGTCAATCCCAGCGTGCTGCTCGATAAGCGCCACCCCAAGGGCTGCACCCGCCGCCTGGTTCAGGAGCTGGGACTGGCCCCCGAGCAGATAGTGATTGAGCTGTCGGAGCAGGATCTGGTGCAGGACACCGCCGGCCTGAAAGAAGCGCTGAATCGCTACCGCCAGCTGGGCTTTCGCATCGCCATCGATGATCTGGGCGCCGGCTACTCAGGCCTGAAGCTGTGGTCGGAGATCGAGCCGGATTTCGTCAAAATAGACCGTCATTTCATTCATCACATCGATCAGGACACGGTACGCCAGGCCTTTGTACAGAGCATTGCCGATCTGGCGCGCCGGCTGGGCTCCCGCGTGATCGCCGAGGGCATCGAGACCCGCGCCGAACTTGAGCAACTACACGCCATGGGCATTCGCTATTGCCAGGGCTACTGGCTCGGGCGGCCACAACCGATGCCGCTGACCCGGGCTCCCACCGCCTGCGGCCGCCCCATGGGTGTACCGGCGCTGCAGCGCGACACCGTGGCCACCCTGGCCCGGCAGGGACAGGCCATGGACGTGAACGACTCCCTGGCCAAGGTGTTTGACCGGCTGCGGGCCGACAGTCGGCTGCACTCCATTCCGGTGCTGGCCCAGGGTGTGCCGGTGGGCATGCTGCACCGCTCCCGGGTGATGGAGCTGTTTTCCACTCCCTTTGGCCGAGCCCTTTACGCCAACAAACCGTTGACCCGCGCCATGGACATGCAACCGCTGATCGTGGATCGACAAACGCCGCTGGATCGCGCCAGCCAGCTGATTACCGACGACGACAGCATGAGCGGCCGCCAGCACTTCATCATTACCCACAACGGCCATTATCACGGTCTGGGCTCGGTACGCGATTTGTTGCGTACCATTACCGAGCAACAGCTGCTGCTGGCCCGCTATGCCAACCCCCTGACCCAGTTGCCGGGCAATGTGCCCATCTACCGGGAAATAGACGAGGCATTGCAGCAGCAACAGGACTTTTACGTGGCCTACTTCGATCTCAACCACTTCAAGCCCTATAACGACGTTTACGGTTACGCCCAGGGAGACAAGGTGATCCAGTGGGTGGCCCGGCTGTTGCGGGAAACCATCGGCGGGGCCGGCCAGTTTCTGGGCCATGTGGGCGGAGATGACTTTGTGGCGGTGTTTGATGCCGGCTGCGACTGGCGCCATCTGTGCGATCAGCTCATTGCCCGCTTCGATCGGGAAATTCCCGACTTTTATCATGCCGAAGACCGGCTGCGCCGGGGCATGGTGGCCCCCGGGCGCAACGGCGACACACAACGTTATCCCTTGCTGGGCATTGCCATCGGCGTGGTGCACCCGGATCCGGCCCGCTGCCATTCCCACGGTGACGTGGCCCTGCTGGCCAGTGCCGCCAAGCACGCAGCCAAGTGCCATGCACAAAGCTGTTGCTGCTTCAGCCCGGAGCGGGCCCCCCAGCGGCCAATCGCGTCCTAGCCGGCCGGCATCAGTGATCGCAGATGTCGCCGCTGCTGAACAGGTAATCTTTCAGCTCCTTGTCAAAGGTGGGATCCCGACGGCGAATCCACTCCAGCACCATGGCGGCATGCTCTTTTTCCTCGTCCCGGTTATGGGCCAGAATGGCCTTGAGCTCGGGATCCTTGCAGGCATCCACCCGCTGGTTATACCAGTCTACCGCTTCCAGCTCCTCCATCAGCGAGGTAATGGCCCTGTGCATGTCCCGAGTGTCGTCACTGAGTTCATCAATGGGCTCGTGATAGCCTTCGTTCGCCATAATGGGCTCCTTGTGTTGACCAAAGCGCACTGATATTCAGTCTGGCCAAGCCCGTCCGCTTTGCAAACCCGCGCACGCCTCCTGACACAAAAACGCCCCGTAAGCACGGGGCGCGTCGCCAACTCGAGGCACTCAGAAGGCGGCCTTGAATATGCCCACCACCTCATCATGGCTGGGCTGCACCGGGTTGGTCAGGCCACAGGCGTCCTTCATGGCATTACCGGCCAGCTCGGCGAAGTCATCCTGCTTTACCCCCAGCTCGCTCAGGCCGGCGGGAATGCCCACCTGCCGTGCCAGCCGCTCAATGGCGGCAATGCACCGCTCGGCTCCCTGCGCCGGGCCGAGCTCCTGCACCTGCTCGCCCAGGGCCTCGGCCACCTCGGCAAGACGGACCGCCGCCACTCGGCTGTTAAAACGCTGCACATGGGGAAGCAGCACGGCGTTGCACACCCCATGGGGCAGATCGTAGAACCCGCCCAGCTGGTGGGCCATGGCGTGCACATAGCCGAGCGACGCATTGTTAAAGGCCATGCCCGCCAGCAGCTGGGCGTAGGCCATCTTGTTGCGGGCGGCCATGTCGGCGCCGTTGGCCACGGCATTGGCCAGGTTGCGGCTTATCAGGGTGATGGCCTGAAGGGCGCAGGCGTCGGTAATGGGGTTGGCGGCGGTAGACACATAGGCTTCCACCGCATGGGTGAGCGCATCCATGCCAGTGGCGGCGGTCAGCGACGCCGGCATGTTTTTCATCAAGTAGGGATCGTTGACCGACAGCATGGGCGTGACATGCTTGTCGACGATGGCCATTTTGATATGGGTTTTTTCGTCGGTAATGATGCAGAAACGGGTGATCTCGGAGGCGGTGCCGGCGGTGGTGTTGATGGCCACCAGGGGCAGCTGGGGTTTGGCGGACTGGTCGACCCCCTCAAAGTCACGAATGTCGCCGCCGTTGCTGGCCACCAGGGCAATGGCCTTGGCGCAGTCGTGGGGCGAGCCGCCACCGAGGGAAATAACGAAATCACATTGTTTCTGCTCAAGCAATGCCAGGCCTGCTTCCACATTGCCGGTGGTGGGGTTGGCCTGCACGCCGTCAAACACGCTGGCCTGAATGTCCTTCTTCGCCAGCGCCTGTTGCAGCTGGCCGGCGTATCCCAGCTCCACCAGGGGCTTGTCGGTCACGATCAGCGCATGACGAAAGCCGTACCCGCTTACCTGCTCCACCGCCTGCTCCAGGGCACCGTCGCCGATCAGGTTGACCGACGGCATAAAAAAAGTTGCTGTACTCATGCTGCTCTCCTTTATTGGGGCCGAGGCCCCGTTTTTGTTGTTTATCGATAAGGGACGCCGCCCTTGCGGCGTCGCCGTGCATCAGAAAAAGCCGAGGGGATTGCTGCTGTAGCTGACCAGCATGCACTTGGTGAGCTGATAGTGATCCAGCATCATCTTGTGGGTTTCCCGGCCGATGCCCGACTTCTTGTAGCCTCCAAAGGCGGCATGGGCGGGATAGGCGTGGTAGCAGTTCATCCACACCCGGCCGGCCTGAATGCCCCGGGCCATGCGGTAGGCACGGTTCACATCCCGGGTCCAGACCCCGGCGCCCAGGCCGAATTCGGTGTCGTTGGCAATGGCCAGGGCCTCGGCTTCATCCTTGAAAGTGGTTACCCCCACCGCCGGGCCGAAGATCTCCTCCTGGAATACCCGCATGTTGTTGCGGCCCTGGAAAATGGTGGGCTGAATGTAAAAACCGTTTTCCAGCCCGCTGATGGAGTTGGCCTGGCCACCCAGCAGCATTTGCGCGCCTTCGGCACGGCCAATTTCCATGTAACCGAGAATTTTGTCGAACTGCTCCCGGGACGCCTGCGCCCCCACCTGGGTGTCGGTGTCGAGGGGGTTGCCCTGCTTGATCTCCCGGCCCCGCGCCAGCACCCGGGCCATAAAGTCGTCATAAATGCTTTCCTGCACCAGCGCCCGGGACGGACAGGTGCACACCTCACCCTGGTTGAAGAAGGTAAGCAGCATGCCTTCAATGCACTTGTCCACGAACTCGGGCTCAAAGCGCAGCACGTCTTCAAAGAAGATATTGGGCGACTTGCCACCCAGCTCCACGGTGGACGGGATCAGGCGATCGGCGGCGGCCTTGAGCACGTGCTGCCCCACCGGGGTGGAGCCGGTAAAGGCCAGCTTGGCGATGCCGGGGTGGCGCAGAATGGCTTCACCCGCTTCCGGACCCAGGCCGTTGACCACATTGATCACCCCGGGGGGCAGCAGATCGCCAATCAGCTCCATCAGCACCAGAATGGAAGCCGGGGTCTGCTCGGCGGGCTTGAGCACGGTGCAGCAGCCAGAAGCCAGTACCGGTGCCACCTTCCAGGCGGCCATCAGCAGTGGAAAGTTCCAGGGAATGATCTGCCCCACCACGCCCACTGGCTCCCGGAAGTGGTACACGGCGGTGCTGCAGTCCAGCTCGGCGGCGCTGCCTTCCTGGGCGCGAATGGCGCCGGCAAAGTAACGGAAATGATCCACCACCAGGGGAATGTCGGCGGCCAGGGTTTCACGCACGGCCTTGCCGTTATCCCAGGTTTCCGCCACCGCCAGCATCTCTTTATTTTGCTCAATGCGATCGGCGATGCGCAGCATCAGGTTGGCGCGCTCGGTCACCGAGGTGCTGCCCCAGGTGGCAAAGGCCCGGGTCGCGGCCTGCACCGCCAGATCCACATCGGCGGCGTCGGAGCGGGGCACTTCACAAAACACCGCGCCATTCACCGGCGAGGTATTCTCTATATAACGACCGCCGACCGGAGCGATCCACTCACCGCCAATGTAGTTCTGATATTGTGCCTTGAAGCTGACAACGGCACCGGGCTGACCGGGTTGCTGATAAATCATCTTGCTCTCCTTGCTCTGTGTGTTCAGTGACCTGTCAAACAGTGCAAGGGCGGGGCCAGTTTTACATTTACACAACAAAACCTGTTACAAGCCTTATGTACCGGGGTATTGCGGGCTACACTGGGGCAGTGTTGCCCGCTGGCTGGCCCGGCGGGCCGTAGCGAGAGTGTACGGGTGTTCAGTACAAGTGTTCAGATTCCGCACAGGCGAAGAGAATGACCATGACCTATCCTGCCTCAACCCCGCAGCCCGGCGAGCGGCTGCTTCGCTCCTGGCAACGCAGTCAAACCTTTGGCCTGCAGCGCGGCCACCAGGCCGATCCCTGCTGCCTGAGCCCGGCCGAGCTGCGCCGGCGCCAGCAGCGCCATCGCCACCTGTTAACCCTGCTGCAACGGGCCATGCCGCTGTTTGAACAGTGGCAACAGGGTCGCCCCTGCCGGCTGCTGTTTGCCGATGCCGACGGCACCATTTTGTTGAGCACCGGCGACAACCACTTTGGTGATCGAGCCCGTCGCCTGGCCCTGGCCACCGGCGCCAGCTGGCATGAACAGACCATGGGCACCAACGCCATTGGCACCGCCCTGCTGGAGCAACAGGAAATTTCCGTGCTGGGTGAACAACACTATATGCACGCCAACGCTGCCATCAGCTGCAGCGCCAGCCCGGTGTTATCCCCCACCGGTGAACTGCTGGGCGTGATTAACATCTCCAGCGAGGCCGGCGAACACAGCGCCGATATGCTGCTCACCGCCCGGCTGATGTCCCTGTCCATGGAAAACGCCCTGGTCAGCGAACAGCAGGATGCCTGCTGGCTGCTCAGCCTGGCCAGCGACGCCGCCGGCCTGCAACAACCCTGGTCGGCGTTGATCGCCCTGCGTGAAGACGGTCAGCTGTTGGGCGCCAACCGTCGGGCCCGGCAGTGGCTGCCAAAACTGGACCCCGCCGCCCTGTTGGCCCGGCTGCGTCAGGGCGAGCTCACCCCTTGGGGTGACGGCATGGCGCTGCTGAGCCGTCGGCCGGCCCCGGCACGCTCTCGCCCGGTGGCAGAAAACGCCACCGAAGCCGCCGGCCTCAAGCTGCTCAACCACGGCGTGCCCCTGCTGCTGCAGGGTGAAACCGGCACCGGCAAGGATCACACCGTTCGCCGCCTGCACAAGCAAAGCCGGCGCGCCCAGGGGCCACTGGTGGCGGTGAACTGCGGCGCCCTGCCCACCGAGCTGGTTGAGGCCGAGCTGTTCGGCCACGCGCCCGGCGCCTTTACCGGCAGCCACAAGGCCGGACGCACCGGTTATATTCGGGCCGCCCATCAGGGCATTTTGTTTCTGGATGAAATCGGCGAGCTACCGCTGGCGGCCCAGACCCGGCTGCTTCGAGTGCTGCAGGAAAAGGCGGTAGTGCCCCTGGGCTGCCATGAGCCCGAGCCGGTGGACTTCTGCGTGGTGGCCGCCAGCCACAAAGACCTGGAGGCCATGGTGCGGGATGGCCGATTTCGGGAAGATCTGTATTTTCGCCTGAACGGCTACAAATTGACCCTGCCGCCCCTGCGCGACTATGCACGCTCAGCGTTTGAAACACTGGTGGAAAGATTGCTGCTGGAATTGCACGGCGAGCACTGCCGGCTGGCCGCCGGTTTGATGGACACCCTGCATGCCAGCTCCTGGCCAGGCAACATTCGCCAGCTCAGGCAGGTGCTGGAGGTGGCCGGCATTCTCGCCGACGGAGGCGTGATTGAAGCCGGGCATTTGCCCGAACTGCCGACACCGGCTCGCACCCAGGAGGCGGTGCAGGATCTGAAATCCGCCACCGAGCGGCAGATAAGAAAGGTGCTGGACGATTGCAACGGCAACGTAAGCGAGGCGGCGCGGCGACTGGGCATCAGCCGCACCACCCTGTATGCCCGGCTTAAGGGCGGTTAACCCTTAAGCCGGCCGGGCTCAGATCTCTTCGTTGCGAGGGTATTTGGCAAACTCCCGGGAGATATCGGCGTAGAGCTCCACCGCCCAGCGCGGCAGGTTGGCGGCAAAACCGTCGAGGGGCACTCGGCGCGGATCGTGCGGCGCGATGATCACCGAGGTGTTGTCGACGCCAATGCGGTTGACCAGCACAAACAGCTCTTCAATGGCGATGTCGCCAATGGCCAGACACCCCGCCGATTCGGCCTTGCCGTGAATGTAGATATCGCTGCCCGGATCGGAGCGCCCTTCCTTGGCCGCGCGCATCAGATCGTAGGAATTGGGGTAATTGAGCCGCATCGACAGATGAAAGCGGCTGTCCGGGTTGAGGTGAGTAATGCGGTAGATACCCTCGGGCACCTGCTTGTCGCCTTCCCTCAGCTTGGGGCCCGGGCCACCGCTGGCCTTGCGCACCGGGTAATGGCGAATAAAGCGAAAGTCGCCGCTGTCGTTGCGGGCCCACAGCTCCAGGGCCTTTTCCTCCTTGGTGGCCAGCAACACGATGTCTTTGGGCGGATAGCTGACCTCGGCCCGCATAAAGTGGGGCCGCATACGTATTTCTGCCAGCTCGCCATAGGCGGAGAGTACGTTGTCGATGCTGCCGTGAGCATAGGAAAAAGCGGGGCCTGACATAAGCAAAGTACCCAAAACCAGGGCTGGAGCGATAAATCCGGTTAAACTGCGCATAAAAAATAATAAACTCGTGCTGACGTCCTGTCGGAATGATAGCCCGATGTCCATGGGCTTGTAACCAAATTATACGCCGCCATTTGTTTATTGGCCCACTCAAGGCCACACTTTAAGGGTGGTAACAAAGGGGGAGGCCTGAGCCGGCCCTCGACAACACGGAGGTTAAGGATGATCTCTTTTCTACGCTGGTGGCCCCTGTTGCTGCTTGCCGGGTGTGCCGAAATGACCGCACTGAACCTGGGTAATGGCAATGGCTTAAAGGTGGACGACAGCACTCCGGGCGTGGCCGTCACCCGAGAACAGCCCCCCAAACTGGCCAGCCTGAGTTTTTACTCTTCCCGCCCCTATAATGAAGAAGCCGCCGGCCGCTGCGCCGAGCAGTTGCTGGTGCCGCGGGAGCTGAGCAACCCGGTGATCCACTATTCCGGCAGTGACATGCTGAACGTGGAAGGCATGGTGGAGCACCGGCCGCGACTTTATGGCCTGTTGCCGGTGCAGGACAGCATTCGCTTTGAACTGACCCTGATGGGCATGGTGAAAGGCACCACCTATGGCTTTCGCCGCATTGAGTCGGCACGCCGGGATCCGCTCGGGCTGAATGGCCATGACTACTCTCCCCTGCCCCCCTCGGGCCAGGAAACCCGCCAGCTTTATCAGCGCCTGGAGCGACTGTTCAAACAGATGGACGACTGTATCGCCCGGGACGATGACAACAGCGCCATGCACCGCTCCATCGCCCGCATCAGCAGCTGACAGTTCATAAAACCATTTCTTGTGCCCCGTGCTGTTGAGCGGGGCTTTTCTTTGATTTGCACGACTGCTTCCGTCAACAGTCTGATCAAAATTGACCGATAGCGCCGTTTGCCGCGGGGCACATCCTGTTTTAGGATCCTTCGCCAAACAGGAGAACGCCATGAGCAGTACCAACGGCCAAGTCGTGCCACGAGAGTCTTACCCAACCCCTCACACAGTTGTAGCCGCCCTGATCTCCCGCCTGCAGATGAGGGAAACGGATCATTTCCTTGAACCATGCCGGGGTACCGATGCCATCTGGGATCATATTCGGCTGCCCGCACCACAAAAACACTGGGCGGAAATAGCGATGGGCCGTGATTACCTGCAAACCACCTTTACCCGAAAAATGGATATCATTATCACCAATCCGCCCTTCTCATTGACCGAAGCTTTTATTGAAAAATCGCTTTCCGAGCTAAGCGCTGATGGCACCATGGCCTATCTGCAACGGGTCAACTTTCTGGGTAGCAAACGAAGAGTGCCATTCTGGAAAAAAGTAGGTTTTCCTGATAAATCGCCCATTATTATTCCCAGACCAAGATTTGTAGGTGGCAACTCGGATAGCTGTGAATATGCCTGGTTTATCTGGGACAAAGGCAACCGCTTCGGTATAGACAAGGGTCTTAGTCACTTGATATGTGATTGATCGCACATAACTTATTTAATTAATATTCAATGATAAGCTCTTGCCTCAACCAGCTTGGAGCATGAACATGCCAGGTACTTGTGAGAGCCGTCAACGTTCGCTTAGTGAGTCCATCATCATCCATAACCATTCGTCCGGTAGACTTAAAAGCTGCCCGCAGTGCTCCAATAGTGAAGGAAAGCATGTGTTTTATGCTTACGAATCCTTTGGCATGAGAACCATGGAAGACGGCAGTACCATAGTGCAATCCTGGTGTCCGGGCTGCAGATCGAATGCAAAGCCTCAGACTCAGCCGATTGCAACCTGCTGAGTGTGAATAACACTTTATTTTTCCCCTGGGCCTGATTCCGTCAGGGCGATGGCGAATGCGTTTAAACGCCATGAGTCCGCGTACTCATGGCCGAATTTTCTTTAGGAAGACCTGAGGCTGACTTATTTTCGGTTCACAAGGTAGGTTAATCTGCATTTCTCCTCGAATGTGAGCCAAGTAAGGGGGACGAGCGGGCAGACTATAATGCGCAAAGGCTAGTCATGGGGTTCTGGCGCCAATGGCTGAACACAGATAGAGAATAATGTACTGGGGAAGATCGAAAACCGAGGTGGGATACTGCGAAGAGTTTGCTAACTGCTTGATTTACATGGTGCCCGGAGCGGGACTTGAACCCGCACGCCCTTGCGAGCGAGGGATTTTAAATCCCTTGTGTCTACCGATTTCACCATCCGGGCGTAGACGTATTCGAGAGGAATATGGAGGCGCGTTCCGGAATCGAACCGGACTAAACGGATTTGCAATCCGCTGCATAACCACTTTGCTAACGCGCCAAAGAAGTCGTTGATATGGGCTGCATTTTAATGGGCCCGGCCGCTCAGTCAACCGTATTCTGGTAAATTGGCGCCGTTCGCCCATTTTTTATTCTATAACGCCCTGTTTTGCCGGCTTACGCCTTGTTGTCGCCGGTCAGGTCACCCCAGGCGGCGCGCAGGTAGTCGTAGGCAGAGAACAGGGTCAGGCCGGCGGCCGCATAGAGCAGCACATAGCTGGCCCAGATCATGTAAATGCTTTGCTGCCAGATAAGGCCGATCAGCGCCAGCATCTGAATGGTGGTTTTCCATTTACCAATCCAGCTTACCGCCACCCGGGAACGCTGGCCCAGCTCGGCCATCCACTCCCGCAGGGCCGAGATGACAATTTCCCGGCCGATCATGAACATGGCGGGAATGGTCACCAGCGGGCTGCTGTAGTCTTCCACAATCAGCACCAGGGCGGTGGCCACCATCACCTTGTCGGCCACCGGGTCGAGAAAGGCGCCAAAGGGCGTGCCCTGCTTCAGCTGGCGGGCGAGAAAGCCGTCCAGCCAGTCGGTGGCCGCGGCCAGGGTAAATATCGCCGCGGCCCAGAAATAGGCCCAGTGAAACGGCAGGTAAAAGAGCACCACGAAAACGGGGATCAGCAGAATGCGAAAAAACGTCAGGGAGTTGGGGACATTTATCATTGTTGTTTAAACCATGGGACTATGCCGTTACATGGTGCATGATGACACTCAGTGATGCAACGCATCGTGAATCTTTTCTGCCAGCGCGCGGCTGATACCGGGTACCTTGACCAGCTCATCCACGCTGGCGCGCTTTACTTCCTGCAAGCCACCCAGGTATTTCAGCAACGCCTGCCGGCGCTTGGCACCGACACCGGGAATGGACTCCAGGCTGCTGGTGGTGCGTGCCTTGCCCCGCTGGGCCCGATGGCCGGTAATGGCAAAACGGTGCGATTCGTCGCGAATATGCTGGATCAGGTGCAGTGCCGGCAAATCGGCAGGCAAATGCCGCTCTTCGTGGCTGGTGCCCATGATCAGCGTTTCCAACCCGGGCTTGCGGGTCACGCCCTTGGCCACCCCCACCAGCAGCGGCTGTTTCGGGCTGTCGGCCAGCGCCAGCCCCACCACCGCCTCGGCCTTGCTGAGCTGGCCCAGGCCGCCGTCGATAAACAACACATCTGGCAGGGTATCGGGATCGGCGCCATCAAAGCGTCGGCTCAGGGCCTGCTCCATGGCGGCGTAGTCATCCCCGGGAGTGATGCCACTGATATTGAACCGGCGATAATCGCTCTTGCGTGGGCCATCCTGATCAAACACCACACACGACGCCACGGTTTTCTCGCCCATGGTGTGGGAGATATCAAAGCACTCCATACGCGCGATGTCGGCCAGCCCCAGCACTTCCTGTAACTGAGCCAGTCGTTGCCGCTGGGTGCTGCGGTGAGCCAGCCGGCTGGCCAGGGCGGTTTCCGCATTGGTACGGGCCAGCTTGACAAAACGGGCCCGCTCACCGCGCACGGCGCTGCGCAGCCGCACTCGGCGGCCATAGTGCTGGCTCAGGGTCTCGCTGATCGGCTCCTCATCGGCCAGGGAGCGATCCAGCAGCACCTCGGCGGGGGCTTCCCGGCCATTGACGCCAGAGAGGTAAAACTGCAGCACAAAGCTTTGCAGGATCTCTTCCGAATCGGTGTCGGGGGCCATGCGCGGAAAATAGCTGCGCCCGCCCAGCACCTTGCCCTGGCGAATAAACAGCACCTGCACACAGGCCTGGCTGCGCTCGGCGGCCAGGCCAATCACGTCGAGGTTGTCGAGCACATTGCCGCTGACAAACTGCTGCTCCTGCACTCGGCGCAGGGCCTGCAGCTGATCACGAAAGCGCGCCGCATCTTCAAAGCGCAGCTCGCGGCTGGCCAGCTCCATGCTGTCGGCCAGGTCGGTCAGCACCTGCTGGTTCTTGCCCTGGAGAAACAACCGGGCCAGTTGCACCTGATGAGCATATTCTTCGTCGCTGATCAGCCCCTTTACGCAGGGGCCGGCACAGCGCTTGAGCTGATACAGCAGGCAGGGGCGGCTGCGATTGGCATAGACACTGTCTTCGCACTGACGCACCGGAAACAGCTTCTGCATCAGATGCAGGCTTTCACGCACCGAATTACCGTTGGGATATGGGCCGAAATACTCGCCCCGTTTCTTGCGGGCGCCACGGTGAATGTTGATGCGTGGATGAGTGTGATCGGAGATAAGAATATAGGGATAGGACTTGTCGTCCCGCAGCAGCACGTTGTATTTGGGCAGGTGCTGCTTGATCAGGTTGTGCTCCAGGATCAGCGCTTCGGTTTCGGTGTGGGTCACCGTCACCTGCACATCGGCAATCTGGCGCACCAGGGCTCGGGTCTTCTCGCCACTGACGCTGGCGCGAAAATAGGAGGAAAGCCGTTTCCTGAGGTTTTTGGCCTTGCCCACATAGATTACCTCGCCCCCGGCGTCATACATCATGTAGACGCCGGGTTGCTCGGTCACGACCTTGAGAAAGGCCCTGGCATCAAACGGCTGACTCATAGCACTACCTGAGCCCTGGCTCAGATCTTTTCCGCGTCGAGCATGCCGTAGCGAATGGCCAGGTGCGTCAGCTCCACATCACCGTTAATGTTCAGTTTACTGAACAGGCGGTAGCGGTAGCTGTTCACGGTTTTCGGACTCAGGTTAAGCTGCTCGGAAATGTCGGTTACCCGCTGCCCCCGCGTGATCATCAGCATGATCTGCAGCTCGCGCTCAGACAACTCCTTGAACGGGTTTTCCTCGTTGGAAAACTGGCTCAGGGCCATGCGCTGGGCAATTTCCGGCGACAGGTAACGCTGACCGCTGTGCACCAGGCGAATGGCGTTGATCATTTCCTCCGGCCCGGCGCCCTTGGTCAGGTAGCCTGACGCTCCCGCCTGCATCACCTTGGTAGGAAAGGGATTTTCGGTATGCACCGTCAGTACGATGATCTTGACGTCGGGATTGAAACGCAAAATTTTGCGGGTGGCTTCCAGTCCACCAATGCCGGGCATGTTCATGTCCATCAGAATGACATCTGGATGATGTTCACGACACCATTGCACGGCTTCCTCACCGCTCTTGGCCTCGCCCGTCACTTTCATTCCCTTAATATCTTCCAGTATGCGTCGGATCCCTGTGCGCACTAACTCATGGTCATCAACCAGGAATACGTTTATCAAAGTTGTTCTCCGACTGCTGTGGCCTGCTTAGCATATATCAATTACCCACGCTTCGCATCATATGGAAAAGCGCGGGCCGGCAACCTTGCCCCGCCCGCGCGAACATACCTTAGTATCAAATCCAACGCGGCTTGGCAACTCGGTGCAGGCAAAGCGCAAGGCAAAGCAGAACGGAATCGATACAACAGGCCAAAAAAACGGGCGCCGAAGCGCCCGTTGTCATGGTTGATTCTGCCACCAAGGTTCAGAACACGCCGTCGTCTTCGCTCGGCAGCTGACGATATTCAATGTCGGCAGCGGCCCGCAGGGCGCTGATCAGGCTCTGGTAATCCCGCTGTCCCTGTACCCGGCCCTGGCCCTGACGAATTTGTGCCAGTTGCTCGGAAGGCTGCTCGGGGGTCACCACCTCGGTCAGGCGCAGCACCGCCTGATCGCCGTCGGCCAGGGTCAGGCTGGTCAGCGAAGGCGCCTTCTCCGGTGCCGGCATGGCGAACAGGGCGTTCAGCAGGGCTGGCGGCTGGGGGCTTTCCCGGGTCAGAGCGGCCAGTTCGGTCCGCTCCAGCCCCTGCTCGTCCAGCCAGGCGTCGATGTCACCCTCGGCCCAGCGCTGTTGCAGCGCCTCGGCGGCCTCGGCGGCCAGTTCGGCGGCCTTGTCTTTCAGCGCCAGGGCGCGAGCCTGATCTTTGACCTCATCGAAGTCACGCACGGCGGCGGACTGATAATCCAGCACCCGCAGCACCAGGGCGGTGTTGTCGTCGAGCTCAATCAAATCCGAGTTCATGCCCTGCTCCCGCAGGCGGCTTGAGAATGCCTCGGTGAGCACACGCGGATCCTGCAGCTCGGCGGGCGCCGCGGCGGCAGAGATAAAGTCGGTAGAGCGCACTTCCAGCCCCAGCTCCTGAGCGACCATGTCGAGGGAGTCCGGAAACTCAAAGGCCAGCTCCGCCAGCCGCTGCTCACGATTATAGAAATCGTCGCTGGCCTGCTCGGCGGCCAGGCGCTCGGCAATGGCGTCACGCACGTCTTCCAGCGGGCGGGTTTGCGCCGGTCGAACTTCCAGCAGCTTGATCAGGTGCAGGCCAAAGTCGCTTTCCACCACAGCAGACACTTCGCCTTCGTCGTTCAGGGCAAAGGCGGCTTCGTCAAAGGCGGGATCCAGGGTGCCGGCTTCCATCCACTCCAGCTCGCCACCGTTTTCGCCGGAGAACACGTCTTCCGACTCGGTACGGGCCAGTTCGGCAAAGTCCTCACCGGCGGCCAGGCGTTCGGCAAGGGCGGTAATCTTCTGCTCGGCGTCATCATCCTTGGCCACCATGATATGGGCCACCCGGCGCTGTTCGGGACGGGAGTAACTGGCCTGGTTGGCACGGTAATAGTCTTCAATGGCCTGCTCGTCGATATCCCCGGCAGACACATTGCCGGCATCCAGCAGCACATAGTTAAGCTTCACCTGCTCGGGGCGCTGGAACTGCTCGGGGTGCGCCTGATACCAGGCCTCGGCATCTTCATCGCTGATCTCGGCGTTGGCTTCAAACTGTGCCAACGGCAGGCGCACCAGCTCGGCACTGCGCTGCTGACGGCTCAGCCGATCCAGCAGGCCGGCCTCGCTTTCCAAGGAAAACGAGGAGCCCACCACGGCATTCAGCAGCATCTGGCGGTTCAGATCCTGGCGAATGCTGTCACGCAGTTGCTCCGGGCTCAGGTTGTTGCGGCTCAGCAGTTGCAGGTAACGGTCGTTGTCGAACTTGCCGTCTACCTGAAACTCCGGCAGGGCACGAATGGCGTTGCGCACCTGCTCATCGCTGGCGCGCAGGCCCAGCTCGGCAATTTTCTGATCGATCAGTCGCTGTTCCACCAGCTGCTCCAGCACCGAGCGGCGCAGCTGCTCCACATAGGCAGGATCGGCCAGCAGCTGGCTGAGCTGTTCACCCAGCTGGCTTTCCAGACGGGCCCGTTCGTTGCGGTAGGCGTTTTCCAGGGTCTGGGCAGGAATTTCATCACCGTTGACCACGGCGGCCGCTTCCTGCACCGGACGCGTCACATAGCTGCCCACCCCGGCCAGGGCGAAGGACAGTATGATGGCCCCCAGAATGATCTTGGAGGTGGTACCCTGGGCACCCTCTCTCAATTTGTCGAAAAACATAAGTTGTTGTTGCTCCCGTGGACGGCACCGCCGCCATTTCCGAAAGAAAAAAAGCGCACCACCGGATGCGCCTTTCGGATTCAGACCCGTCGGCTCTTCAGGAACCGGCGCACTGTGTTCAGTTAACGGCGTCTTTCAGTGCCTTGCCGGCCTTGAATGCCGGGGTTTTGGCGGCGGCGATTTCAATGGCAGCGCCGGTTTGCGGGTTGCGGCCGGTACGGGCGGCGCGCTCACGCACTTCAAAGGTGCCAAAGCCGACCAGAGAGACAGAGTCACCGTCTTTCAGGGTCTCGGTCACCGCTTCCACGAAGGCGTCCAGCGCGCGGCCGGCAGATGCCTTGGTGATGTCGGCGCCATCGGCGATTCTGTCAATCAGTTGAGATTTATTCACTGTCATTCCCCTTGTCATTTTTGGTGTTGGTCGGATGACACAACCCTGATCGTTGTTATTGACGCCCTCGGCGCACAACCCATCATCGGCGGGCTGGCATCATTCCGTGTTGAGGGCCGCCACAAAGCAATCCAAGGCTACTGCGAGTCTTGGCCGCTGACAAGCCTCAAACCGCGGCCTGTCGTCAAAAAGCTCAGGCCGACGCCACCGCAAAGCCTTCAGGCGGTTGTTCCAGCGCCAGCTCCAGCACATCGTCCACCCAGCGCACCGGGTGAATTTCCAGGTCGCCCTTGACGTTTTCCGGAATTTCCTCCAGATCGCGCTCGTTCTCCGCCGGAATCACCACCCGCTTGATGCCGCCCCGGTGAGCCGCCAGCAGTTTTTCCTTGAGGCCACCAATGGGCAGCACTTCGCCGCGCAGGGTGATCTCGCCGGTCATGGCCACATCGGCCCGCACCGGGTTGCCGGTCAGGCTGGACACCAGGGCGGTACACATGGCGATACCGGCACTGGGGCCATCCTTGGGGGTGGCGCCTTCGGGCACGTGCACGTGAATGTCACGTTTTTCGTAGAAGTCGGCATTGATGCGCCATTTCTCGGCACGGGAGCGTACCACCGTCATCGCCGCCTGAATGGACTCCTGCATCACGTCGCCCAGAGAGCCGGTATAGCTGAGCTTGCCCTTGCCCGGTACGTTGGCCACTTCAATGGTCAGCAGATCGCCGCCCACTTCGGTCCAGGCCAAGCCGGTCACCTGACCAATCTGGTTGCTCTCTTCCGCCTTGCCGTAGTCAAAGCGGGCCACGCCCAGATACTTCTTCAGGTTGTCACCATTGATAACGACCTGCTTGATATCCTTGTTGAGCAGAATTTCCTTCACCGCCTTACGGCACAGCTTGGAAATTTCCCGCTCCAGGCTGCGCACCCCGGCTTCCCGGGTGTAGTAGCGAATAATGCCGATAATGGCGGAGTCTTCCACCACCACTTCGCTTTCCTTCAGGCCATTACGGCTGATCTGTTTGGCCAGCAGGTGGCGACGGGCAATGTTAAGCTTTTCGTCTTCGGTGTAACCCGACAGCCGAATCACTTCCATGCGGTCCAGAAGCGGGCCGGGAATGTGCATGGAGTTGGAGGTGGCCACAAACATAACGTCGGACAGATCGTAATCCACTTCCAGGTAGTGATCGTTAAAGCTGTGGTTCTGCTCCGGATCCAGTACCTCAAGCAGCGCCGAGGCCGGATCGCCGCGCATGTCGGACGACATCTTGTCGATTTCATCCAGCAGGAACAGCGGGTTGCGCACCCCTACCTTGGCCATCTTCTGGATCAGCTTGCCGGGCATGGAGCCGATATAAGTGCGGCGATGACCCCGAATTTCGGCTTCGTCGCGCACGCCACCCAGGGCCATACGCACATACTTGCGGCCGGTGGCCTTGGCCACGGACTGACCCAGGGAGGTCTTGCCCACGCCGGGCGGTCCCACCAGGCACAAAATCGGGCCCTTGAGCTTGCTGGTACGGCTCTGCACCGCCAGGTACTCGATAATGCGTTCCTTGACCTTTTCCAGGCCGTAGTGATCGGCGTCGAGCACTTCTTCGGCCTTGGCCAGGTCTTTTTTCACCTTGGACTTTTTCTTCCAGGGCACCGACACCATCCAGTCGATGTAGCCACGTACCACGGTGGCCTCCGCCGACATGGGCGACATCATCTTGAGCTTGGCCAGCTCCGCCTCGGCCTTTTGCTTGGCTTCGTCGGTCATGCCGGCGTCGTCGATTTTCTGTTGCAGCGCCTCGAATTCGTCGGGCACGTCGTCCAGCTCGCCAAGTTCCTTCTGAATGGCCTTCATCTGCTCATTCAGGTAGTACTCGCGCTGGCTCTTTTCCATCTGCTTCTTGACCCGGGCGCGAATGCGGCGCTCCACCTGCAGCAGATCCATTTCCGCTTCCATCATCGCCATCAGGTACTCGAGGCGTTCGCCCACGTCCGCGATCTCCAGCACCTTCTGCTTGTCTTCCAGCTTCAACGGCATGTGGGCGGCCATGGTGTCGGCCAGGCGGGCGGCGTCTTCAATGGCGGTGAGCGAGGTCAGCACCTCGGGCGGAATCTTCTTGTTGAGCTTGATGTAGCCTTCAAACTGGGTAATGGCAGAGCGCACCAGCACTTCCTGCTCACGCTCGTCCAGGGCCTGAGTGGCCAGGTACTGGGCCTCGGCCACGAAGTAGCCGTCCTCTTCGCGCAGCTGTTCCAGACGGGCGCGCTGGGCGCCTTCCACCAGTACCTTGACAGTGCCGTCGGGCAGTTTGAGCATCTGCAACACATTGGCCACGGTGCCGACCTGGTAGACATCATCCACACCGGGATCGTCGGTGGACGCATCTTTCTGAGCTATCAGCAGTACCTTCTTGTCCTGCTCCATGGCCGCTTCCAGGCAGCGAATGGATTTTTCCCGGCCCACGAACAACGGGATCACCATATGGGGGTAAACCACCACGTCACGGAGAGGCAGGACGGGAGTTTCGATGCGTTCGGAACGCTCTAGGGTCATAATGTCCTCTCGGCTTGAATGCAATTTATAAGCGCTTGGGGGAGTATATGGGGGCGGGATCGCAAGATTCAATCGCTACGGCGGCAAAAACGAAAAAAGGGGCATAAAGCCCCTTATATCAGCTCAAAAAAGCCGCGGTCAGTCGCCGGAAGCGGCCTGAGCCTCACCCTTCTCATAAATGAGAATGGGGTCGGATTCACCCTTGATCACGGTTTCGTCGATCACCACCTTGGACACGTCGTCCATGGACGGCAGATCATACATGGTGTCGAGCAACACAGCCTCCACAATGGAGCGCAGGCCCCGGGCACCGGTTTTGCGTTCCATGGCCTTGCGGGCGATGGAGCGCAGGGCGTCGTCACGGAACTCCAGCTCAACGTCTTCCAGCGCGAACAGGGCACCATACTGCTTGGTGAGGGCGTTCTTGGGCTCGGACAGAATCTGCACCAGGGCGTCTTCGTCGAGCTCGGTCAGGGTTGCCACCACCGGCAGACGACCGATGAACTCGGGGATCAGGCCGTACTTGACCAGATCTTCCGGCTCCACGCGAGTGAATATGTCACTCAGGGAAGCCTTCTGATCCTTGGCCTTGACCTCGGCGCCAAAGCCGATGCCGGTGCCGTGGTCCATGCGCTGTTCAATCACCTTGTCGAGGCCGGCAAAGGCACCACCACAGATAAACAGGATCTTGGAAGTGTCTACCTGCAGAAACTCCTGCTGGGGATGCTTGCGCCCCCCTTGAGGCGGCACCGAGGCCACCGTGCCTTCAATCAGCTTGAGCAGCGCCTGCTGTACACCCTCGCCCGACACGTCCCGGGTAATGGAGGGGTTATCGGACTTGCGGGAAATCTTGTCGATTTCGTCGATATAGACGATACCGCGCTGGGCCTTTTCCACGTCGTAATCACACTTCTGCAGCAGCTTCTGAATGATGTTTTCGACGTCTTCACCCACATAACCGGCCTCGGTCAGGGTAGTGGCGTCCGCCATGGTAAAGGGCACATCCAGCAGCCTGGCCAGGGTCTCGGCCAGCAGGGTTTTACCCGAGCCGGTGGGGCCGATCAGCAGAATGTTGGACTTGCCCAGTTCTACCCCGTCGGTGGAGCCGGCATTGCGCAGTCGCTTGTAGTGGTTGTAAACCGCCACCGCCAATACCTTTTTGGCGTGGTCCTGACCGATGACATAATCATCCAGATGGGCACGGATCTCGTGGGGCGTGGGCAGGGCGTCGCCGTCACGCTTGGGCGAAATATCCTTGATCTCTTCACGAATAATGTCTTCGCACAGTTCAACACATTCGTCACAAATGTAGACGGAAGGGCCGGCGATCAGCTTGCGTACTTCGTGTTGGCTCTTACCGCAAAAGGAACAGTACAGCAGTTTGCCGCCATCCCCTTCGCCCTTGCGTTTGTCTGTCATTCAGTCACCTCTTGTGGATACAGCGCGGGGCTCAGCCCTGTCGGCTCTACTGCACAGTGTACAGCACCCCGCCCCGCTTTGCTCAGTCGCGCTTGAGAAGCACCTCGTCAACCAGGCCGTATTCTTTGGCCTGAACCGCCGACATGAAGTTGTCGCGGTCGGTATCGCGCTCGACCACCGCCAGATCCTGGCCGGTGTGCTCGGCCAACAGGCGGTTGAGCTTTTCCTTGATATAGAGAATTTCCTTGGCGTGGATCTGAATGTCCGACGCCTGCCCCTGAAAGCCGCCCAGAGGCTGGTGAATCATCACCCGGCTGTTGGGCAGGGCAAAACGCTTGCCCGGCGCACCGCCGGCAAGCAGGAAGGCACCCATGGAGCAGGCCTGACCCATGCACACCGTACTGACGTCCGGCTTGATGAACTGCATGGTGTCATAGATGGACATACCCGCGGTCACCGAGCCGCCCGGCGAGTTGATATAGAGGTAAATGTCCTTTTCCGGGTTCTCCGACTCCAGGAACAGCAACTGGGCGCAGATCAGGTTGGCCATGTGGTCTTCAACCTGGCCGGTGAGGAAGATCACCCGCTCCTTCAGCAGGCGCGAGTAGATATCGTAGGAACGCTCGCCCTTGGCCGTCTGCTCCACCACCATGGGGATCAGGGCGGCCAGGGGTCCGTCCATCATCGGATTCTGGTTGTCTGACATAAGATTCTTGTCCCTAAAACAAAATGGCCCGAGTGCACATACACTGGGGCCATTATACGCAAGAGCTTGATGCTTAAGTCAAATGATCTTAAGCGCCAACGCCCGGCTTGTTCATCACGTCGTCAAAAGAAACCTGCTTGTCGGTCACCTTGGCCTGAGACAGCACGAACTCAACGGCCTGATCTTCAACGGCCAGGCTGCGCACGTTTTCCAGCAGCTGAGGGTTGTCGTTGTAGTAGGCTACCACTTCGGTCGGATCTTCGTAGGCGGAAGCCATGGAAGCGATGATTTCCTGAACCTTGGCGTCGTCGGCCTTGATTTCGTTGGTCTTGATCAGCTCACCCAGCAGCAGGCCCACGCGTACACGACGCTCGGCCTGATCCTTGAACAGCTCGGCCGGCAGTTGCGGGGCGTTTTTGGCGTCCATACCGCCAAAGCGCTGCAGCGCCTGCTTGCGCAGGGTGTCCACTTCGCCGTCGATCAGGGACTGGGGTACGTCGATTTCGTTCTGCTCCAGCAGACCGTCGATCACCTGCTCCTTCACGGAAGCTTTCAGGGCCTGGGCCAGCTCGCGTTCCATGTTCTTGCGCACCTCGGCCTTCAGGCCGTCTACGGTGCCATCGGCGATGCCGAAGCGCTTGACGAACTCTTCGGTCAGCTCGGGCAGCTGCTGGGCTTCCACCTTGGTCAGGGTGATGGCGAAGCTAGCGGGCTTGCCCTTCAGGTTTTCGGCGTGGTATTCCTCGGGGAAGGTCACTTCGATGGTGAACTCGTCACCGGCCTTCTTGCCCAGCAGGCCGTCTTCAAAGCCCGGAATCATGCGGCCGGAGCCCAGTACCAGCACGAAGTCTTCGGCCTTGCCGCCTTCGAACTCTTCGCCGTCTACGGAGCCCACGAAGTTCATGGTCACCCGGTCGCCGTCTTCGGCGGCGCGGTCGGCTTCAGTCCAGTCGGCATGCTGCTTGCGCAGGGTGTCGATCATGTTGTCCAGATCGGCGTCGGTGACTTCGGCCTGCGGCTTTTCAACGGAGACCGCGTCCAAACCTTTCACTTCCACTTCCGGATATACTTCAAAGGTGGCGGTAAAGGTGAAGTCTTCGCCGGCCTTGATGGGGGTCGGCTCCATGGCGGGCATGCCGGCCGGGTTGAGCTTTTCGCTCATCACGGCTTCAAAGAAGTTGCGCTGCATCAGCTCGCCGGCCACGTCGGCTTCGACGGACGCACCGAACATTTTCTTGATAACGGTCAGCGGGGCCTTGCCAGGACGAAAGCCGTCGATACGGCGGGTTTTGGCCAGCTGACGCAGGCGGCTGTTCACTTCACCGGTAACCTGCTCGGCGGGAACAGTGATGGTCAGGCGGCGCTCCAGGCCCTGGGTCGTCTCTACAGAAACTTGCATTCTTTTACCTCAATTTTCTTCAGCACGGCGGTGCTGACCCTGTGATGTTTGAAACAGCCCGGGCTGCTCCTTGAATCCTGGTGAAGACGATGTCTTCGCTAAAATACAGACGCGGCATTATAACGGCGCGCTTTCCAAGCGTCGAGGGACGATGGCGTACCGACGGGCAGGATATGGGGCTAAAATGCCGGTTTTCAAGGCTAACCGGCAAATTGTGGCCTTATTCCACCTTGAAACAGGCCACTTGGTGAGCAACCGGGCCTTTCATCTCGGGCATGGCTCGCGCGCACCCCTGATCGGCCAGCGGGCAGCGGGTGCGAAACACGCACCCCGAGGGCGGGCTCAGGGGAGACGGCGGCTCACCCTCGAGCAGTTGCACGCGCTTGCCCCGCTCCGCGTCCGGGTCGGGAATGGGCACGGCACTGAGCAAGGCTTGCGTGTAAGGGTGTTTCGGGTGGTGGTAGAGGGCATGCTTGTCGGCCAGCTCCACCCCGTGGCCCAGATACATCACCAGCACTCGATTCGAGATATGGCGTACCACCGACAGATCGTGGGCAATAAAGATTAGCGCCAGGCCCATTTCCCGCTGCAAGTCTTTCAGCAGATTGATCACCTGGGCCTGCACCGACACATCCAGCGCCGACACCGGCTCGTCACAAATAATCAGCTTTGGCTTTAAAATCAGCGCCCGGGCAATGCCAATCCGCTGGCACTGGCCCCCGGAAAACTCGTGGGGGTAGCGGTTGACCAGGCTGGGCAACAAGCCCACCCGCTCCATCATGGCTGCTACCCGCCGGCGCACTTCGACCCTGCCCTGATGCGGTTCAAAGGTAACGAGGGGTTCGGCGATAATGTCACCCACCGTCATGCGTGGATTGAGCGAGGCCAGCGGATCCTGAAAAATCATCTGCACGTCCCGGCGCAGCGCGCGCCACTCTCTGGCCGCCAGCCCGCCAAGCGCCCTGCCCCGCCAGGCCACGCTGCCAGCGGTGGCGGGCACCAGGCCGATAATCGCCCGGGCCAGGGTGGACTTGCCGCAGCCCGACTCCCCCACTATCCCTAAGGTTTCCCCCGGCGCCAGGGTGAAGCTGACCCCGTCCACCGCCCTCAATACAGCTGCCGGCTGCCAGGGCCAGGCGTGCCTGGGGCGCACGGAAAAGTGCACTCGCAGGTCGTCGACGCACAGCCACGGCTCAGTCATGGGAAATATCCAGAAAGCAGGCGCTGCGCCGGCCCATGCCCACGTCCCTGAGCGGCGGCACCTGCTCCCGGCAACGCGCAAACACATGGGGGCAGCGCTGCTGAAAGGGGCAGCCCGTCGGTCGGTGCAGCAGGCTGGGCGGATCACCGGCAATGGTGACCAGCTTTTCGGCATCGGTGTCGAGCCGGGAAACCGCCCGCAACAACCCCTGAGTATAAGGATGGGCAGGATGGTAAAAGAGGCTGCGCACCGGGGCGGTTTCCATGGTGCGGCCGGCATACATCACCAGCACTCGATCACAACTGCCGGCCACCACCCCCAGATCGTGGGTGATCAGCATGATGGCGGTGCCGAACTCGGTTTTCAGCTCGTTGAGCAGGCTCATGATCTGGGCCTGCACGGTCACGTCCAGGGCGGTGGTGGGCTCGTCGGCAATCAGCAGACTGGGCCGGCACAGCAGCGCCATGGCGATCATCACCCGCTGGCGCATGCCGCCGGAGAATTCGTGGGGGTAGCGATTCATGCGATCCCGCGCCTCGGGAATTTGTACCGCTTCAAGCATGCGCACCGACTCATTCACGGCATCCTGGCGACCCATGCCCTTGTGCAGCGCCAGTACCTCCGTCAGCTGCTCGCCCACTTTCATATAAGGGTTGAGGGAGGTCATGGGATCCTGAAAAATCATGGCGACCTCTTGGGCACGAATGCAATTGAGCTTTCGCTCCGGCAGGCCCAGCAGCTCCCTGCCCCGGTAGCGCAGGCTGCCCGTGGCGCGGCCATTTTTGGCCAGCAGGCCCATGATGGCAAAGGCCGTCTGGCTCTTGCCCGAGCCCGACTCGCCCACCAGCCCCAGGGTCTCGCCGGCGTTAAGGGTAAAGCTCAGCTCGTCGACCGCCACCACTTGTCCTTCATGAGTGGTGAACGCCACCCTGAGGCCATCGACCTTTAACAACGCCATGTTCGTTTCCATCAGCGGTCCCGCGGATCCAGGGCGTCCCGCAGGCCGTCCCCGAGAAAGTTGAAACAAAACAGGGTCACCACCATAAAGCCGGCGGGAAACAACAGCTGCCAGGGGGCCACTTCCATCGATTTGGCCCCCTCGTCCAGCAGCGCCCCCCAGCTGGTCATGGGCTCCTGTACCCCCAGGCCGAGAAAGCTGAGAAAAGACTCAAACAAAATCATGCCCGGCACCAGCAGGGTGGCATACACCACCACAATGCCGAGCACATTGGGCACGATATGACGAGTGATAATGCGCAGCCGGCTGACGCCGCACACCTCGGCCGCCTCGATAAACTCTCTGCCCTTCAGGCTCAGGGTCTGACCGCGCACGATGCGCGCCATGTCGAGCCAGCTCACCGCGCCGATGGCAAAGAAAATCAGGCCGATATTGCGACCAAAGAAGGTCACCAGCAGGATCACGAAAAACATGAAGGGAAAGGCATAGAGGATTTCCAGTATACGCATCATCACCCTGTCGGTGCGTCCACCCATAAAGCCGGCGATGGCGCCGTACAGGGTGCCGATCACCACCGCCACCAAGGCACCGAGCAACCCCACCATCAGCGAGATACGCCCGCCGATCAGGGTGCGCACAAACAGATCCCGGCCCAGGGAGTCGGTACCGAAATAATGGCCGCCGGCCAGCGCCGGCGCCGCCATCATGGCGCCCCAGTCGGGCTCGTCCAGGCTGTAGCGCGACAGCGCGGGCCCCACCAGCACCAGCAGGGCCATCAGCAGCAGGATCAGCATGCTGGCCAGGGCCGCCCGGTTGCGAAAGAAACGCCGCCGGGCGTCGCCCCATAGCGAGCGGCCCTGCACTTCCAGTTCGCCGGCAAACTGGGCCACCGCCGCGGCCTTGTCCCGGGTTGTCATCATGCGCGCCTCAATAACGGATTTTGGGATCGATCAGGGCATAGAGAATGTCGACCACCGCATTAAAGGTAATGGTGAGCGCACCCACCAGTATGGTGAGCCCCAGCACCATGGAGTAGTCACGGTTCAGCGCCCCGTTGACGAACAACTGGCCGATGCCAGGCAGGCCAAAGATGGTCTCGATGACCACGGAGCCGGTAATGATGCCCACAAAGGCCGGTCCCAGGTAAGACACCACCGGCAGCAGCGCCGGACGCAGGGCATGGCGCAACACAATACGCGCCATGGGCAGCCCCTTGGCCCTGGCGGTGCGAATAAAGGGGGCATTCAGCACTTCGATCATGGCGCCGCGCATGATGCGGGCAATGGTGGCGATGTAGTGCATCATCATGGCGGTGACCGGTAGCAACAGATATTGCCAACCCCCGTTCTGCCAGCCCCCGGCGGGCAACCATTGCAGCCAGATGGCGAACACCAGGATCAGCAACGGCGCCAGTACAAAGGACGGAATCACCACCCCCAGCATGGCGCCGGACATCACCATATGGTCCATCAGGCTGTTTTGTTTAAGCGCCGCCACCATGCCCACAGCCACGCCCAGCAGCACGGCCCAGGTAAAGGCAAACAGGCCGATGCGGGCCGACACCGGCAGCGCCTGGGCCACCAGCTCGTTCACGGTGAAATCCCGGTACTTGAACGAGGGGCCGAGATCCCCTCGGGCCAGGTTGCCGAGGTAGGTGAAATACTGCTCCAGCACCGGCTTGTCAAAGCCGTATTTGGCCTCGATGTTGGCCATGATCTCGGGAGGCAGTGCGCGCTCGGTGCTGAAGGGATTGCCGGGGGCAAAGCGCATCATGAAAAACGACAGGGTGATCAGCACCAGCAGGGTGGGAATGGCTTCCAGTAGTCTTTTGATTATGAATGTAAACATGGCGCCCCTATGTCTGCCGATGACTTGCTATCCCCTTAGGGTCCGGTTTCAGCCGGACGTATTTACCGGCAGGCCACCCCCTGCCCCGCTCAAACGGGCCCTATTCGGCCTTGATGTACATGTCCTTGCTATAGATATTGTCGAGGGGGTTATTGGGGTAACCGCCCACCCGGGGCTGCACCAGCCGCGCCTTGACGTACTGGTAGATGGGCGCAAGAGGCATGTCCACCGCCAGCATTTCCTCGGCCCGGGCATAGAGGTCATTGCGGGCCTGTACGTCGGTGGCCAGCCGTGACCGGGACATAAGCCGGTCAAAGCCGGGGTTGCTGTATTTTCCGTCGTTGTTGCCATGACTGCTCTGCATCAGATCCAGCATGCTGGAGGCCTCGTTATAGTCGGCAATCCAGCCGGCCCGGGCCACATCGAAGTTCCCTTGCGTCTTGGTGTCGAGGTAGGTTTTCCATTCCTGATTGACCAGCTCCACTTCCACCCCCAGGTGTTTCTTCCACATGGACGCAATGGCCACGGCCACCTTGCGGTGGTTTTCACTGGTGTTGTACAGCAGCTCAAAACGCAGGGGGTTGCCCCTGCCATAACCGGCCTGCTCGATCAGCGACCGGGCCCGTTCATTCCGCTCCGTCTGGCTCCAGCCGGCCCAGTCCAGGGCCGGCGGGGTAAAGCCATCCACCACCCTGGGCGCCAGGGTATAGGCCGGAAGTTCACCCTGTCCCATCACCTTGCCGGCAATAATGTCACGGTCGATGGCATAGGACAGGGCCTTGCGTATGCGGGCATCATTAAAGGGCGGCTTTCTCGTGTTGAAAATATAGTAATAGGTGCCCACATAACCGCCCACGCGAATGGCGTCCGGGCGCTCCTGCCGCAGCCGCTTGAAATGCTCCAGGGGAATGTCGTAGGTCATGTCCAGCTCGCCGGACAAAAACCGGTTCATTTCGGCATTCTGTGACGCTATGGGCAAGTAGGCGACCTCATCCAGCACCGTATGCTCGTCGTTCCAGTAATGGGGATTGCGCTTCAGCTCAATGCGTTCGTTGACCACCCAGTTGCTCAGTCGGTAGGCGCCGTTGGAAACCATATTCCCAACCCGGGTCCAGGTGTCGCCGTGTTGCTCCAGCGTGCCCCTGTGCACCGGGTAGGTGGGCGCCAGCGACAGCATGGACACAAAATAGGGCACCGGACTGGCCAGGGTGATTTCCAGGGTGTGCTCGTTGAGCGCCTTGACGCCCAGCTCCTCGGGCGGCAGCCGGCCGTTGACCACCTCGGTGGCCTGTTGAATGGTGGCCTTTTCCAGATACCAGGAATAGGGCGAGGCGGTGGCGGGATCCACCGCCCGCCGAAAGGCGTACACAAAGTCGGCGGCGGTGACCAAATCACCATTGGACCACCTGGCATCCTTGCGCAGATGAAACACATACACCAGGTTGTCTTTGGTTTCCCAGCGCTCGGCCACCCCCGGCACCACTTCCCCCTGAGGGCCCGAGTTCACCAGGCCTTCAAACAGATCCCGCAGCACATTGCCTTCGGGCACCCCTTCCACCTTGTGCGGGTCCAGGGACGCCGGCTCGGTGCCGTTGCCCCGCACCAGCCGCTGGGTGTCGGCCAGGGTCACGCCGATGGGCACATCGGCGGCATGGGCAGGCCCGCACAGGGCAGCCAGCAACAACACGAGCAGGGGGTGAATAATGGTCATGCATTCCTCCTTGAACACCTGGCGGCGCCCGGCGGCACTCACCAGGCCGGTGGTGCCATGGAAAAATTCCAAACGAAAACAGTCGGTTGATTTAGATTACCGGGCTAATCCCCAGTATAGAGAGAAAACGTGGCATTCACCTCGCGCCCAAGGCGATAGCCAACCAAACAAAAAAGGCATGCCGAAGCATGCCTTTGGAAACCGTTACCAGTGCTTAGAATGACACGCGACGATACTTGCGGTATTCCGGTGTCCAGTAGTTGTCATCAATGGCCTTGTCCAGCACCGCATCCGAGGTCTGCAGCGCCTGGCCCTGCAGCTGAGCGGTCTTGGCCACCATTTTGGCGATATGACGGCTGACTTGCTGAATTTCAGACAGCGGCGGCAACAGCGCCCCTTCCCCATCCTTGGCCAGCGGAGAACAGGCCGCCAGGGCGCGGCTGGATGCCATCAGCATGGCGTCGGTGACGCGCTTGGCGCCACAGGCCAGCACACCCAGGCCGATGCCAGGGAAAATGTAGGAGTTGTTGCACTGGGCAATTTCATACAGGGTGCCCTTGTACTCCACCGGCGCAAAGGGACTGCCGGTAGCGACCAGCGCCTTGCCGTCGGTCCAGTTGATGATGTCTTCCGGCGTGGCTTCCACCCGGGAAGTGGGGTTGGACAGCGGGAACACGATGGGCCGCTCGCAGTGGGCGTGCATGGTCTGGATCACTTCCTTGGTGAACAGACCCGGCTGGCCGGACACGCCGATCAGAATGTCGGGCTTGGCGTTTTGCATCACCTCCAGCAGGGAGATGTTGTCACCGGCCACGTCCCAGTCCTGCAGGTTTTCCAGGGACTGGGCCAGGGGGCGCTGAAAGTCCACCAGGTTGGGCATGTTGTCGGTGAGCAGGCCAAAGCGGTCCACCATGAATACCCGCTCCCGAGCCTTGGCGTCGCTCAGGCCTTCGGCCTTCATCTGCGCCACGATTTGCTCGGCAATGCCGCAGCCGGCAGAGCCGGCACCGAGGAAGGCCACCTTTTTCTCGGACAGCTTGCTACCGCTGGCCTGACAGGCGGCGATCAGCGAACCCAGGGTAACGGCGGCGGTGCCCTGAATGTCATCGTTGAAGCAGCACAGTTCGTCCTTGTAGCGGTTCAGCACCGGCATGGCGTTCTTCTGGGCAAAGTCTTCAAACTGCAGCAGCACATTGGGCCAGCGGCGCTTCACCGCCTGAATAAAGGCGTCCACGAACTCTTCGTATTCCTCGCCGGTGACCCGCGGGTTGCGCCAGCCCATGTACATGGGATCCTTCAGCAACTGCGGGTTGTTGGTACCCGGATCCAGCACCACCGGCAGGGTATAGGCCGGAGAGATACCGCCACAGGCCACATACAGTGACAACTTACCGATGGGAATGCCCATGCCGCCGATACCCTGGTCACCCAGACCCAGAATACGCTCGCCGTCGGTGACCACGATCACCTTGACGTTACGCTTGGTGGCGTTTTGCAGAATATCGTCGATATGGTCTTTATCGGCATAAGAGATAAACAGGCCCCGGGCGCGGCGGTAGATGTTGGAGAACTCCTCACAGGCCTGGCCCACGGTGGGGGTATAGATGATGGGCATCATCTCGGTGAGGTGATCTTCCACCAGGCGGTAGAACAGGGTTTCGTTGGTGTCCTGAATGTTGCGCAGGTAGATATGCTTGTCGAGATTGTTCTGAAACCCGCAGTACTGCTTGTAGGCCCGCTCGACCTGCTCTTCAATGGTTTCAATGTTGTGGGGCAGTAGACCGTCCAGGTTAAATGCAAGCCGTTCTTCCTTGTTAAACGCGCTGCCCTTGTTCAGCAAGGGCGTTTCAAGCAGCGCGGGGCCGGCATAGGGAATGTATAGGGCACGTTTGTCCTGATGGTCTTGGGGCATAGACATCTCGCTTAGTTATTTTTCCGCAGGAAAGTCATGATGTGAAGTTGGTATTCGGGGGCTTGGCGAGCAGTATAAGCCAAGCCCCGGTCACAAACCACCGTCGCGGCGGCTTATTGCTCAGGCCGCCGCCTGGACGCAGTTGCGGCCATTGCGCTTGGCGTCATACAGCGCCTCATCGGCCTGGTTGAGCAGGCTGTGCAGGTCACTGTCATGACTCCCTTCCACCACACCGGCGCTCAGGGTCACGGTGATTTCGCCTTCCCCTAGCGGGTTTTCCACCGGCTGGGATTCCACCGCCAGGCGCAGGGTCTCGGCCTGGCGCAGGCCCTGCTCCAGGGAGGTCGCGGGCAGCAACACGATGAATTCCTCTCCGCCGTAGCGGGCCACGATGGCGTCGGGGCCGAAAATATCGCCCAGGGTATTGGCCACCCGCACCAATACCTCGTCCCCCATCAGGTGGCCGTGCTCGTCATTGATGCGCTTGAACCTGTCCAGATCGAACAGGATCAGGGTAAAGGGCCGCTGGCCGCCTTCGCTGCGCTGCAGCTCAAGCTGACGCATAAACAAGCGGCGGTTCATCAGCCGGGTAAGCGGATCCCGGGTAGACTCCCGGTACAGATCCAGCAGCATGCGCAACTGCCCGGCCTGAACCCAGAGCATGGCCAGGGAAAAACAGATGAGCAGCCACAGTCGGTCCAGCAGGGCGCCGCCGTGCAGGCTGTCGGGATTCAGCCAGTAGTCGGTACCCAGCACACACAGGGTGATCACCACGGCCACGCGAAGCCCGGATTTTACCGGCAGCGGCAACACGCTTAGCAACGCCAGCAGAAAATAGGGAAAGGCGATATAGCCGATGGGAATGGGCGTGCCGTCGCGAAAGCTCCACAACCCCACCAGGTTAAAGGTAAGCAATACCCCGATCAGAAAATACAGGGAGGCTATCATCCAGCGCCGGTTGAGCTTGCACAGGTAACTGAGGGGCAACAGCGGGGTGAGCATGGCGCCGGTGATCAGGCGCATTTTCCAGATAAGCTTGAAATGGGCCGGGTCCAGCACCCACCAGTCCACGGCAATCCAGCCGGCAATACCGATGATCAGCAAGGCCACCAGCCAGCGAAAACGAATGGCCACCAGGCCGATGCGGGTCAATTTAAAATCGCTGGAGTGATAGCTGTCGCTCCAGTATTCCTTGAGTTCCAAGCCTTTCCCCTTTTTCTCTTTCGTTGAGGGCCAACCAGATAAAAGGCCGCCTGAAGGTGGGCTGCTTAAAACAGCGCCAAATGCGGCCACGACGGGAATTCAAAGGGCTAACACTACCCAAAGCCGCCCTAATGCGCCAGCCTATTTTACCCCGCCGGCACGGCCGGTTGCAGCCCCGAAGGTTAAATGACAAAATTCCGGCCACCCTCTTTAACGAGCTGCACAATGACCGTTACCCTTTACGGCATCAAAAACTGCGACACCATCAAAAAGGCCCGCAAGTGGCTGGAGCAGGCGGGCGTTGACTACCGCTTTGTGGATCACCGCGCCGACGGCCTCGACCCCGAGCAACTGGCCCACTGGCTGGAGCTGCTGGGCTGGGAACAGCTGCTCAACAAGCGGGGCACCACCTACCGCGCCCTCAGTGATGCCGACAAGGCCGCCCTGGGGCCGGAGAGCGCCGCCGCCCTGCTGCAGGCCCACCCGGCCATGATCAAGCGGCCGTTGCTGGACCTCGACGGCGAACTGCATCTGGGCTTCAAGCCGGAGCACTATGCCCGCCTGTTCAATCAATAAATGTTAAGGAAACACATGACTGACTCTGCCGTGCTGGCGCTCACCCGTGAGCTGATTAACCGCCCTTCGGTCACTCCCGAAGACGAAGGCTGCCAGGAGCTGATGGGGGAGCGGCTGGCCGCACTGGGTTTCAATCTGGAAACCATGGTGTTTGAAGACACCACCAATCTCTGGGCCCGCCGCGGCACCGAGGGCCCGCTGTTCTGCTTTGCCGGCCACACCGATGTGGTGCCCCCCGGCCCGCTGGATCAGTGGCACACGCCGCCCTTTGAAGCCACCGAAATTGAAGGCTATCTGCACGGTCGCGGCGCCGCCGACATGAAAGGTTCGCTCGCCGCCATGGTGGTGGCCACCGAGCGCTTCGTGGCCCGCTTTCCCGATCACAAGGGCTCCATCGCCTTTCTGATCACCAGCGACGAGGAAGGCCCTTTCATCAACGGCACCACCCGCGTGGTGGACACCCTGGAAGCCCGTAACGAAAAGATCACCTGGTGCCTGGTGGGCGAACCCTCCTCCACCCATGAGGTGGGCGACGTGGTCAAGAACGGCCGTCGCGGCTCCCTCACCGGCGATCTCACCGTCAAGGGCGTGCAGGGCCATGTGGCTTATCCGCACCTGGCCGACAACCCGGTGCACAAGGCGTCTCCGGCCCTGGCCGAGCTGGCCGCCATCGAGTGGGACAAGGGCAACGATTATTTTCCGCCCACCAGCTTTCAGATTGCCAACATTCACGCCGGCACCGGCGCTTCCAACGTGATTCCGGGCGAAATGAAGGTGCAGTTCAACTTCCGCTTCAGCACCGAGCTCGACGAGGACAAGATCAAGGCCCGCGTGCACAGCATTCTCGACGCCCACGGTCTGGACTACCACATCGACTGGCTGCTGAACGGCAAGCCCTTCCTCACCGACACCGGCGATCTGCTCACCGCCACCGTGGGTGCAGTGCAGGCGGTACGCCATCAGGAGCCGGCGTTGCTGACCACCGGCGGTACCTCCGATGGCCGCTTTATCGCCCAGACCGGCGCCCAGGTGATTGAGCTGGGTCCGGTCAATGCCACCATTCACAAGCTGAACGAATGCGTGAAAATGGCCGATCTGGAGCAGCTCACCGACATGTACGAAGGCATTCTGGAGCGACTGCTGGCATGAGAGTCGACTGCCTGCTGGGCCTGAATGAAGGGCATCTTGTGCAACTTGCCGAGCCGGGCCACCGGCTGCAGGCCGAGGCCAGAGACGCTTTCGTGGCCCTGCAGGCGGCGGCCGCCGGTGCCGGCTTTATGCTGGCACCGGCGTCCAGTTTTCGTGGCTTTGATCGCCAGTTGGCGATCTGGAACGGCAAGTTCGAGGGCAGCCGGCCGTTGCTGGATGCCCACAGCCAGCCGCTGGACGCGCTCGCCCTGAGCGAGCCCGAACGCATTCACGCCATTTTGCGCTGGAGTGCCCTGCCCGGCACCAGCCGTCACCACTGGGGCACGGATCTCGATATCTATGATCCCAGGCTTTTGCCCACCGGTGGCAAGCTGCAGCTTGAGCCCTGGGAATATGAGCAGGGCGGGTATTTTTACCCGTTAAGCCAATGGCTGGCGGCCAACATGGAGCGTTTTGGCTTTTACCTGCCCTATGCGGTGGCCGCCGGTGTGGGGGCCGAGCCCTGGCACCTGAGCTACCGGCCGCTCTCTCAGGAGTGCGAACGACAACTGACCCCAGCCCTGGTGGCCGACGCCATTGCCGCCCGGCCGGTGGCCGGAAAAACGCATATCCTTAACATGATGGACGACATTTTCGCCCGCTATATTCACCGATGAGGAAAACACCATGAGCGCCTGGCTCTGGATTGCCCTGCCCCTGCTGTTTCTGGTTGGCCTGTTCGTCAGCGCCCTCAAGGACACCAAGCACATAGAAAAGAACGTGCAGAAAAATCGCGACAAGATGAAGCTGCGTCGCTGGGATGACGGCAAGGACGACTGGGGCGTGCCCCCGGGCCAATACAAGCCCGAAGACAAGGACGACACTAAATCCGACGACACACATCGGCACTAAGCATCGTCATGTCCGCCAAGTGAAATGCGTGTGCGCTGGACTCCCGCCTTCGCGGGAGTAACAACCGGCGCCGCCACTTCCATTCCTCTTTAAAACAATCCCAGTTGCTGGCTGGTGATCCCCTCAAAGGACAGACCCACAAAGGGCAAAATGGCATCCGCCACCGGCCTGAGCTGCTTGTCTACGTAATGCTGATAATCCATGGCCGACTGGCGGTATTCCACCGGCTCCGGCCCGTTTACCGTGATCACATAGTCAATGACGCCCCGACGCTGGTAACGCAGCGGCCGACCCAGGCGGGCGTTGTGCTCGTCCGCCAGTCGCGCCGCCCGCACCTGGGGCGGCTGGGATTTCACATACTGGGCCAGGGGCCGGCGCAGCCGCTTGCGGTACACCAGCTCCGCGTCCCGCTCGCCACCAAGGGTTTGTGCCAGGGTGGTCAGCACAAAGTCACTCGGGTCTTTATCATCAAACACCAGCCGGTACAGCTCGGTCTGAAAGGCCCGCGCCAGGGGTGTCCAGTCGGAGCGCACGGTTTCCAGCCCCTTGAACACCAACTGTGCCTCCCCCTGTTGCAGCTTCAGCCCGGCATAGCGCTTTTTGGAGCCCTCTTCCCGGCCGCGTATGGTGGGCATCAGAAAACGGGCAAAATAGCTCTCAAATTGCAGCTCAAGAAAGCTCTCCAACGCCAGCTCGGCCTGTAAATGCTCACGCCAGTGATCGTTGATCAAGGCCGCCAGCCGCTGCCCTTCCCGGCTGCCCGAGGCCTCGTCGTGCTCGCCGTTCAGCAGCACGAACACCGAGTCGGTGTCGCCGTAAATCACCTCGTGGCCTTCGGCTTCAATGCGCCGGGCGCTTTGTTGCATGATGTCGTGACCGCGCAGGGTAATGGAAGACGCCAGCCGCGTGTCGTAAAAGCGGCAGCCGCCGGAGCCGAGCACGCCGTAAAAGGAGTTCATCAGGATCTTGATGGCCTGGGAGCGCGGTTCGTCCTGCTCCCGCTTGGCCTGATCCCGCTCGCGCCAGAGTCCAGCAATGATATCGGGCAGAAAGTGATGGGTACGGGAGAAACGCGCGCCCCGAAAGCCGGGAATGGCATCGTTTTCCTTCAGCCCGAGCACCAGCCCCAGGGGATCGATGCGAAAAGTACGAATAATCGACGGATACAGGCTCTTGAAGTCCAGCACCAGCACGTGGCGGTAGAGCCCCGGCCGGGAGTTCATCACATAGCCGCCGGGACTGGCCAGCCCCCCGCCGGGAGGCAGGTTGGGAGCGGCAAAACCCGCCCGGTGCAGGTGCGGCAGATACACCTGCACAAAGGCCGCCACCGAGCCACCGATGCGATCCAGCTCCAGCCCGGTAAGCTGGCTGCGCAGGCGCAGAAAGTCGAGCACTTGAGTGTGGGCGAAAATGTCCCACACCAGCCGGCAGTCTTCCAGGTTGTAGGCGGCCAGCTTCGGCTTGTTGTGGCGAAAGTCACGCATGATGGTGGCCAGCCGGTTGGCCACGTCTTCCGTCTGTTTGCCCCGCCCCAGCAAGGCCTGAGCCACCGACTCCAGGCTGAAACTGTCGAACTGGTAGCAGGCGGTCTTGAGGGCATCGATGCCGTCGATGGCCACTCTGCCCGGCAGGGTCACAAACACCTGCTCGGTGTGGGCCCGTTCACGCAAAAAGGCCCCCTCGCCGCCCCGGCCCAGCCGCAACCTGATGCCGTGCAGCGCCGCCCGCTTCAGGATCAGCCGCAGATCAAAGGCCACCAGATTCCAGCCGATCAAAATGTCGGGATCATAGCGCGCCAGCTCGTCTTCAAGGGCGTGCAGCAGCGCCGGCTCATCCTTCACCCAGCGTATGTCGGTGGCGGCGGGTTCGGGCGACCCTATCATGATCACACGGGCGAGCTTCGAACCAAACAGGCCGATGGAATACAGCTCCCCCTGGCCCGAGCATTCAATGTCCAGCGATAGCACGCGAAACTGCGGCTGCCACTGGCCGCGGCGCAGTCGGGCATCGTCCACCTGCATGAAGCCGGCTTGGGGTCGCGCCATGCCGGTAAATTCGACGCTGCCGCGAATAAAGCGGCTGATGAGATAACGCTCGTGGGGCCGAAAGTCGTGCTCCAGCACTTCCACGCCCTCGGCCTGCAGGCGCTGCAGCGCCTGCAGCTGTTCCGCCATGGTGGCGAAATAGAGCACCGCCAGGGGCTGGTGGGCAAAGCTGTGCAGGCCGGGCTCGGTCCAGTCACACGCCAGCCCCGCCAGCACCCTCTCCACCCGTGCCCTATCGGCCACCGGCACCATCAACAGGGCGCGCTCGCCGCGCACGGTCAGCCGCACCGGCCCTCGGGGCGTGCACAACCAGTAGTGAATGTCGATGTGGCCGTGGCGATCCCGGCTGTGGCGGGTCAGCACAAAGCCCGGCTGAATGGAGGTCATTTCAGGGAATGGGGATTCAGGGTTGGGAACGTGTAGGCCCGGCTTCAGCCGGGCCTACATAACATTCAGCGCACCAGATCGCTGCGCTCAAAGGCCGGGCCAAGGGTGTTGGCCAGCTCATTCAGCACCTCGGCCGACACCGGCTCGCGGTTCTTGTCGCTCAGGGTGAGGCTGGTAAGTTCACCCTGATCTCCCAGCTGAATGCGGTATTCCTGCTCGGGAATGCTCAGTGCCGGCAGCTTGAGATCGCGCCAGTCGCCCTTGCTCAGGCCGTCAAACTCCACGTCCACATAACCCAGCGCCTGCTGGCGATTGCTGATGTCAAAGCCCAGCTTCGGCAGCAGGGTGATCAGCCGCTTCCAGGTGCGGTCATAGCCCTGTTCGGCCAACAGCCGGGCCTGTTCGCTGTCCAGCCGCAGGGCAATCGGGCCCTGGTCCAGCAGTTCCTGCTGACGGCTCAGCGCCTGCTGGTAGGACAGTGAAAAGGCGTTGAGCATGGAGGCCTCGGCCCGCAGCCGATCCTGGGCCAGGCGGTCGGCCCCCTCGGTGGCCTGCACCTGTATGCCTACGGCCCGGCGCACCGGATCCGGGGTCAGCTGCCAGCGAAACTGTTGCTTGGGCGCACCGATGGCCTCGCCGTCGCTTTCAAAGCCGCCCGCGACGGTGTTGTGCTCGGCGTCGCTCTGCTCAAAAAAGGCACTCAGGGCCTGGGTCAGCTCACGCTCCAGGGGCTGATCCAGCCGCTGCTGGTAAAACCACAGGCCGGTGCCTTCATCCATGGCTTCGGTGCCCCGCACCAGCGGCAGCACCTGAGTGGGCGGACGAACGTCGAGTGCCTTGCCGACGGCGCCGCGCACCGTATCGGTGGGGATCACGTATTCGGTGTTGAAACGCGGTGCTTCCAGCCCCTCGGGGATCAGCAGCGGCGCGGTGCGCAGCGATTCGGTTTCATAGTCAAATCCCCGGTTTGCCTGGCTGCGGGTTTCCGGGTTGCTGCAGCCGGCCAGTACACTCACGGCCAGCAGGCCTGTCATCATTGTTGTTGCTTTCACGCTTGGATCCATGCCCTCAAGTTGGCTTCTGTCAACGCGCCCCTTACTCGTTCCTGCCCCGAATGGTTCAGGGAGATCAAGGGCAAACGCGGTACCGCTGAGTCAATCAGGCCGCGCTCGGCGCAGGCCCATTTCACCGGTACAGGATTGGTATCACAAAACAGCCCGCGATGCAGCGGCAGCAGCCGCCGGTTAATCGCCTCGGCCTGCTCCCAGTCGCCCGCCAGGGCTGCGTTCATCAAGGCGCTCATCTCGGCGGCGGCGACGTTGGCGGTGACCGAAATCACCCCCTGCCCGCCCAGCCGCATCACATCCAGCGCCAGCTCGTCGTCGCCGCCGAACAGCAGAAAGTCAGCACCGCAGCAGGCGCGCAGCTGACTGACTCGTTCGAGACGCCCGCTGGCTTCTTTGATACCGATCACTCCGGCAAGTTCCGCCAGTCGGCCAACGGTGTCCGGCAACAGGTCACAACCGGTGCGTCCGGGCACGTTATACAGGATTTGCGGCAGGCCGCTGGCTTCGGTAATGGCGGTGTAGTGGGCCAGCAGGGCGGCCTGAGACGGCCGGTTGTAATAGGGGGTGACCGACAGGCCGGCCGCCACACCCATGTCTTCCATAGCGCGGCTCAGGCGAATGGCCTGACGGGTATTGTTGGAGCCGCAGCCGCCGATCACCGGAAGGCGGCCATCGGCCTGCTCCACCACGGCGCGCACCACATCCAGATGCTCGGCGGTGCTCAAAGTCGGTGACTCGCCGGTGGTGCCCATGGGGGCGATGGCATGGGTGCCCGCCGCCATGTGGTAATCCACCAGCCGGCGCAGGCTGACAAAGTCCACTTCACCCGACGGGGTCATGGGAGTAATGAGCGCCACTATGCTGCCACTGAACATGGGCCGGCTCCGTTATCTGGGAAAGAAGCGCTATGGTAGTGGCCGGTTAACCGGAATACAAGAGAGGCACTGGAGCCAAGCGGCTTTTATGCTACCATGACGCTCCCTTCCACAGCTTTATTCGGACGGCCGATGACCCATCATCTCGTGGTGACCGCCATAGGCGAAAACAGAGCCGGCATCGTAAACGAAGTGGCCCGCCATGTTTCCGATTGCGGCTGCAATATCGTCGACAGCCGGCTGGGCATCTTCGGCAACGAGTTCACCTTTATTCTGCTGCTGTCGGGCAGTTGGAACCAGATCACCCGGCTGGAAACCACCCTGCCACTGTTTGGCCAGAGCCAGCAACTGATCACCATGATGAAACGCACGCAGGTGTTCACTCAACCCAGCTATGTGCTGAACGCCGACGCCGACATCGTGCTGACCGACAGGCCAGGTATCGTTAATCGCTGCACCCAGTTTTTCAGCGATGCCGGCTGGGACATTCAGGCCATGCAGAACCAGACCCTCACCGGTGAGCACTGCGGCAAGTTCCAGGCCCATTTTCAGCTTAACCTGCCGGAAGCCCTCACCGATGACGAGGCACAGGCCGTGTTTGCCCGGCTGTGTGAAGAGCTGGACTGCGAACACCACAGTTTTCGTCTCAAACGCAAACCAACCACAGGAAACAACAAATGAGCTATCTGCAGGAAGGCAGCCAGGCCCCGGCCTTTACCCTTTGTGATCAGAACGGCCAGGACGTGAGCCTGAGCGATTTCGGCGGTAAAAAGGTGCTGGTGTATTTCTATCCCAAGGCCATGACTCCCGGCTGCAAGGTACAGGCCTGCGGCCTGCGTGACAGCCGTGCCGAACTTGAAGCACTGGGGGTGGTGGTGCTGGGCATCAGCCCCGATCCGGTGGCGCGGCTGAAAAAATTTGAAGAAAAGGACGGACTTAACTTCACCCTGTTGTCCGATGAAGATCACGCCGTGGCCGACGCCTTTGGCGTATGGGGCCCGAAGAAGTTTATGGGCAAGGAATACGACGGCATTCACCGCATCAGCTTTCTGGTGGACGAAAACGGCATCGTCACCAAGGTATTCAACAAGTTCAAGACCAAGGATCACCACGAGGTGGTGCTGGATTATCTGAAACAGCAGTAAAACAGTGAAGAGAGCGCAATGCGAAGCAACAGCGCGGTTGCGCTCCGCCGACACGCTTCAAGTACCTCCCTGTAACGCTCGTCACATGCCATGAATGGCGCAGTGGGGCCTACAGGGAAGTATTCACGGCGTGCCGGCGAAGCAGTACGCTTTGGCCGACGAGAGAATACGGTGCTACAAACGATGGGAACTGGCTTCAGTTTTTTTGCAGCCGCCCCACCAGCCAGAAGCCGGCGATCATGGCGGCCACAAACAGGCCGGCCTGCCATTGCAGACTGGCCAGCAGTCCCAGGGCCGGCCCGGGGCAGATGCCCGCCAGTCCCCAGCCAATGCCAAACAGCAGGGCACCGAACCACAATTTGCGATCAAAACGGGCGGCCGGCACCTCGGGCAGCGAGTCGCCCAGCACGCAGTGTCCTCGACCTTGCCGGCGAAACCACCAATAACCGGGGGCAAACACGCCCAGGGCCCCGGCCATGACCAGCGCCAGGGTGGGATCCCACTGCCCGAACAGGTCAAGAAAACCCAGTATTTTTTCCGGGTTCATCATGCCCGACAGCAGTAACCCGAGTCCGAACAGGGCGCCGGACAACAAGGCGATGAATATCAGCATGATCAGCCTCCCGGTCCACTCAGGGCCACGGTTGCCATGCCCGCCGCCATAAACACCAGAGCCGCCACCACCGAGCGGGGTGACCGCCGGCCCAGGCCACAAATGCCGTGGCCGCTGGTGCAGCCATTGCCCAACCGGGCTCCCAGCCCCACCAACAGACCGGCTAGGACCAGCCGTCAGGGGGAATAATGCTGCAGCGGTGCCGCCTCGGCCAGGTTGAAACCAAAGGCCGCCAGCGGCACCGTGATCAACCCCGTCACAAAGGCCAGGCGCCAGCCTTTATCGGAGGCGCCCCCCAGACCCGCCACGATGCCGCTGATGCCGGCGACACGCCCACCGACCAGCAGCAACAGCAAGGCGGCGAGGCCAATCAAGATACCCCCTCCCAGGGCGCTTCCATATTCAATGCCACTCATTCTCGGTCTCCTGTGTGACAACACATCAGTCATCATTAAAAGATAAATCTAATTTAGAAACAACTAAATTAAATGAGTGGCGGCCACCTGGTTTACAATGAAACCAGCCCCCGTCATCATGACGCGCCATGACCATAACAAGAACAAGGATGTCATCATCATGTCGTTGCCTGCGTTGCCCCAGGCCCAGCACACCCTGTGCTTTTTCAGGCTGGATCCCCAGTTCCATCTTTACCCGTTGACCGCCCTGCCCGCCGGCCTGACGATGCCAAATGCAGAGCAGTCCCTGCTGGAACGACTGAATGAACACGATCGGCAACGGCTGGAGCAGGCCTGCCACGCCAGGCAGGCCACGCAACTGGGGCTGACGGTGAATGGCCGCCGCTGGCAGTGTCACCTGGCCCCGGTTGAACACGACAACTGGCTGCTGAGCGCCGATGTCTCCCAGAACGAACACCTGGACGAGCTGGGCCTGCTGGAATGGCGCTTGCACCGCGCCCTGGGCACAGAGCGGGACGCCCGGCTGGCGGAGCTGGCCGATCTGTTGTTCAGCCGGTTGCGGCCGGATCGCATCATTATCTGGCGCCATTACGAGGCAGACGAACTGCTGCGTCCGATCTACAGCCAGGGGTTGCCGTTTGCCCTGCGTCCGGTGCGGGCCGACCGGCGCTACCTGCGCACCCTGCATCAACGGGGTGGTCTCAGCTACAGTCACTGTGCCGGCCAGCCCCTGCTCGCGGCCTTTGACTACCTGAGCGCCGACAGCATTCACCATCGGCTCGACGTGCCCCTGCCCTTTACGCCTGGCACCGCCGGCCTGCTCAGCCTGGAATATGCCCGTCCCCACCCGGCCATGAGCGCCAGCGACATGCAGTTTGTAGCGGCCCTGGCCACCCACCTCGCCAGGGCCCCGGAGCTGACCGCCACCCTGCCCGCGGGGCCAGTTCCCGACGGCGAGCTCATGACCCGGCTGACGCCACTCTTGTGCCGCCACACCGGCCAGGACTTTTTTAACCAGTTGATGCTGCAACTGGTCGGGCTGACCGGGGCCCACACCGCCCTGGTCGGCCTCAAGCCCCGCCAGGCAGACACGATTCGCGTGCTGGCCTGCAGCCGTCAGGGGCAGTTGTGTCCGCCCTTCAGCTATCACCTGGCCCACACGCCCTGCGCCATGACCTTGGAAACCGGCGAGCCGGTGCGCCTGTTTACCACCGATGTGGCGACCCAGTTTCCCGATGACAAGCGGCTAACCGAAGCCCACATTCAGGGCTATGCCGGCCTGGCGCTGCGCCATGAAGACGGCAGTCCCCTCGGCACCCTGGCGCTGTTGTTTGACCGGCCACTGACGCAACCGGCGTCACTGCAGGCCCTGCTGCAAGGGCTGGAGCCCAGGGTCGGCGCCGAACTGCGTCAGCGTCGCATGCAGGAAGGGCTGATGGTTACTGCCACCGCCTTTGAAGCCCGGGAAGGGATTTTTATTGCGGACAGCCAGATGCGCATTCAGCAGGCCAACCAGGCCTTTGCCCGCCTGTGCGGCCTGACCACCGCCGAGCTGACCGACATGTCACTGCTGGCCTTGCGGGCCGACATGCCCGGCGTCTATGAAGTGGACAACATCATACAGGCCCTGGAGCGTACCGGCTGGTGGCAGGGCGAACAGCAACTGCTGCGTACCGACGGCCAGCCCCTGCCGGTCAATGTACGGGTCAGCAAAATTCGTGACGGACTGGGCATTACCCACTACGTCTATCATGTCGAAGACATTTCCGAGCAGCAGGCCAACCGGCACCGCATTGAAAAAATGGCGTATGGCGACGAACTGACCGGCCTGCACAACCGTCGCTTCATGGTGGAGCACATTCGCGATATCGTGACCCTGGCCGGCCAGGGTGCCAGCCGTGGGGCCCTGTTGCTGCTGGATCTCGACGACTTCAAGAACATCAACAACTCCCTCGGTTATGCGGTGGGCGACGCACTGCTGGTGCAGGTGGCTGAGCGGCTGACCCGCTTTTGTGTAGGCCTGGACGGGGTCAGCCTGGCACGCATTGCCAGCGACGAATTCGTGCTGCTGTGCCCCAACCTGGGCCACGGTTACACCACCGCCAAGACCCGTGCCGAACAGATTGCCAAGGGGCTTCGGGAACTCTTTGCGCTGCCTTTTGAAATCAGTGGCCTGCGCCTGCACGTCAGCGCCAGCGCCGGCATCAGCCTGTTCCCGCTCAGCGATGCCGGCCATGAGGAATATCTGCGTCAGGCCGACACCGCCAGCCATATGGCCAAACGCATCGCCCCCGGCAGCCATGTGTTTTTCAACCGGGAGATGGCCGAAGAAATTCAGGAACGGCTGCAGCTGTCCAACGCCCTGCAGCAGGCGCTGAGAAATGAAGAGCTGGAACTGCACTTTCAGCCCCAGCTCAGCCTTGAGCAGGACAGGGTGCTGGGGGCGGAAGCCCTGCTGCGCTGGCAGCCACCGGGGCAGGCCCCGATACCGCCCGGACTCTTTATTCCGGTGGCCGAAGAAACCTCGCTGATCTGCGAGATCGGTGACTGGGTGCTGCAGCGGGCCTGCGCGCGGCTGCAACACTGGCGCGAGCACAACAGCGGCCCGGTGCGACTGTCGGTCAATATCAGTGCCCGCCACTTTCACAGCCCGGACTTTGTCAGCCGTATGGAAACCCTGCTGCAACGCTTTCCCGGCTGCCGTCACCGTCTGATCCTGGAAGTGACCGAAGGGGTCATTCTGGAAAACCTGGACGAAAGCCGCCAGCGCATGGCCCGGCTCAAGGAGCTGGGCTGCCTGCTGTCCATTGACGACTTCGGCACCGGTTATTCTTCCTTTGCCTACCTGAGGGAACTGCCGGTAGACGAGCTCAAGCTGGATCGCGCCTTTATTCGCCATATCGACACCCATCCCAGGGACAGGGCCATTATTGCCTGCATTTTGCAGCTGGCACGCCAGCTGCAACTCGCGGTGGTGGCGGAAGGGGTGGAGACCGAGCCCCAACGCAGCCAGCTCAGGCTGCTGGGTTGCCCCGCCTATCAGGGTTTTTTACGCGCCCGTCCCATGCCGGAAGACGCCCTGATGAACTGGCTGAGCGGTCAGGCATAGATCGCCCTGCCGACTTCACTTAAGCACCGCCTTGAGGGCGGCATCGGCACAGGCCTGATCCAGGTGGCCGCCCGGGGCGCCGCCGATGCCGATGCCACCCACCAATTGATCATTGATTCGGATCGGCAGGCCGCCGCCCAGGATCAGCATGTCGGGGTGCATTTCCCGCAGCCCGAACAGGGCCGGCTTGTCGGCGATGTTGTTGGCCAGATCAGCGGTGACCACCCCCATGGAGGCCGAGGTAAAGGCCTTTTTACGAGCGCTTTCCAGGGTGTGCGGGCCGGCGTTTTCATTGCGTGCCAGCGCCTTGAGGGCACCGCTGCGATCCACCACGGCCACGGTGACGTTATAGCCGTCTTTGGCACACTGGCCGATACCTTCGCTCACCAGTTTGAGAGCGGTATCGGTGGTCAGTACCGGGGTAGCAATGGTCTGGGCCTGAACACCCAGGCTGGCCAGGGCCAGTACGGCGAGAACTTTTTTCATGATACATCTCCTTGTTGATGTCCCGATGACTTTAACCAACCTGCCTTGCCCTCACCTTGCCGCTGCATTACAGAATGGAAAGGTTCATGGCCGCTTCGCCCGATGGCGGTACAATAACCGCGATACACACCACGGAGACCCAGGCCATGGAGCTGTTGCTGGTTGAAGATGACGCCAAAATTGCCGCCTTTCTTACCCGCGGCCTCACCGAGCAGGGCTACCGGGTGCAGCACTGCAGCCGGGCCGAAGAAGCCGCCTGGCAGGCCCTGGAACAGGCTCCCGCCCTTGCCATTGTCGATATCATGCTGCCAGGCCAGGATGGCCTTGAGCTGGTGCAGGAATGGCGAGGCCAGGGGGCCGACTTCCCTATTTTGCTGCTGAGCGCACGCCGTTCGGTGGACGACCGGGTGCAGGGACTGCGCCTCGGCGGCGACGACTACCTGACCAAGCCCTTTGCCTTCAGCGAGCTGCTGGCACGCATTGAAGTGCTGCTGCGCCGGTGCCAGCCGACACCGGCTCTGGACCTGCTGCGACTGGCGGATATGCGTCTGGATCCAGCGCGCAAGCTGGCCTGGCGCGGCGACCAGCGGCTGGCACTGCAACCCCGGGAGCTGGTGCTGCTGGAGCTGCTGCTGCGTCACCAGGGCCGGGTGGTATCCCGCACCCAGATTCTCGAGCGGGTCTGGGATTATCGCTTTGATCCCCAGACCAACGTGGTGGACGTGCTGGTATGCCGGCTGCGCAATAAAATCGACAAGGGCCAGACCCAAAAACTGCTGCATACCCTGAGAGGCATTGGCTATGTCCTGCGCGCCGATTAATCCCCGCTTTACCACCGGCTTGACCCTCACCCTCTGGTACCTGGTGCTGATGACCCTGGTGACCGGCGGCCTGCTGCTGGCCGGCGATCACCTGCTGGGTAAACGCCTGCTCGACAAGGATCGCCAGCTGGTGACCACCCTGCTCGACAACTACCAGCGGGTAAGCTCCGACGCCGGCCCCGACAAGCTGCTGCACGTGCTGGAGCGGGATCGGGAGTTTTTGCTGCTGAGCCACTACCGGGTGCGCTTCAGCGATCGAGCGCAACAATTGCTGTTCAGCGCCGGCCCCGCCCTGCCGGCCGAGGTCGACGGCCAACTCGCCGACGGCAGCTGGCACCAGGGCCGCCAGCTTGACGGTTACCGGCTGCAGGTGGCGCTGTCGGCCCAGCCTCGGCAGCAGGATCTGGCCCGCTACCGTCAGACCATGCTGCAACTGCTGCTGCCCATGCTGCTGATCAGCCTGGGGCTGGTTGCCTGGCTCACCCGACGCACCCTGCGTCCCATTCGCGCCCTGATTCACCGCATCGGCAGCCTGCAACGGGACGGCCTCGACCGCCCGGTGCCACAAACCGCCTCAACACACACCGAACTCGGCCAGCTGATCCTGCTGTTCAACCAGCAGATGGCCCGAATCCACCGCCTGGTCAGCGGGCTGCGCCACGCCCTGGACAGTGCCGCACACGATCTGCGCACCCCCCTTACCCGTCAGCGCCTGAGCCTGGAGCAGGCGCTGGCCAGCAAGGCGCCGCAACACTGGTACGACAGCCTGCTCGACTGCGCCGAAGAAAACCAGCGCATGGAGGCCCAGCTCGGTTACCTGCTGGCGATCACCGCTGCCGAGCAGGGGCTGGACCCGGCCCGGCTCGAGCCCTGCGACCTGAGCCGGCTGCTGGAAGAAGTGGCCGAGCTGTACGAACTCGCCGCCGAAGACAAGGAGATCACCCTGACCACCGAGCTGGCACCGGAGCTGGTGATCCACGGTGATCCCCAGGCCCTGAGCCAGGCCTTTGCCAACCTGCTCGACAACGCCATCAAGTACACGCCGGCGGGAGGTGAGGTCAAACTGCTGGCCCGGCGCCAGGGCAGCGCCATCGAAGTGATCGTGGAAGACACTGGCATGGGCATCAGCGAGGCCGATCTGCCCCATATTTTTGAACGGCTGTACCGGGCCGATCGCAGCCGCCACAGCCCGGGCCATGGCCTGGGGCTGGCCCTGGTCAAGGCCATTCTTGACGGTCACCAGGCGCCCGTTGAAGTGACCTCGGGTCGGGAGGCGACCCGGTTTTACTGTACCTTCAGCGCCGAACATTAAGCCTCGGCGCGAACCATGGCCGCCGTGCGTGCCGCAATGCGCGACGCCAGCAGGGCGTCGGCCAGCATGTGCAGAAAGTGAAACACCAGGCAGGCCACTACCGCCAGGCCCTGTGCGGCACTCATGGCCACCAGCACGCTGACCGCCACCGGCGTGGTTTTCTGGGCGGCGGTAAACAGCAGCGCCAGCCGTGCCGGTCGGGCCAGTCCCCTGCCCGCCAGCCGGCACAGCGCCAGCAGAATACCGTGCAACAGCAGCGACCAGGCCGCCAGCGCCAGTAAGTCCACCCCTTCCAACGCCAGCAGGGCCGGCCGGCTGGTAGACAGGGTGATCCAGGCAGTGGTGACCACACTCAGGGTCGGCACCACCGTCATCCAGCGCCGCACCACCCTGGCCCCCAGCAGCCGCCGCAGTACCATACCCAGCACAAAGGGCAGCAGTACCATCAGCGACAGCTTGTGCAGCAAGGGCCAGGGTGACAGCACACCACTGCTGCCGATCAGCAGGCTCAGCATCAACGGAATGGTGATAATACCCAGCAGATTCAGCCCCAGGGTCATAAACAGCGACCACTGGGCATTGCCGCCGCTGAGCCGGGTCAGCACCACGCAGGACGACAGGGTCGGCGGCACCACAGACACCACCAGCAGGCCGAGCGCCAGGCCCGGCGCCAACCCGCTGAAGTGATACAGCAGTGCCCCCAACAGGGGGGACAGCAGCAGGCTGATAACCAGTGCAAGGCCGAATACTCGGCCAAAGCCCGCTTCGGGCCTGAGTTCATGCACTCGAGTCTGCAGGCCATTGACCAGAAAGATCACCGCCACCAGCCAGGGCAGCGGCTGCCACTGGGCCAGCCAGACACCGGGGCCCGGCAGCAGCAGGGCCAGCATGATGGCGGCACACAGGCCGCCGGGCAGTAACCAGGCGATAATATCCTCCTTATCGGGCAGCACGGCGCCTTTTAATTCACCTTATGCGATAGACAGGGCTACCCCGCCAATGCCGGGGAACACCGCCCGAATATCGGCGCAGGGCTCGATAAACTTCATGCCGGTCCAGCTGCCGGTGGTGATCAGATCGCCAGGCTGAAGCCCCTGGTTGCGCGCCACCAGATGATTGACCGCCCAGGTCAGCAGCATGGTGGGGTCGCCCAGGGGATGACCGCCGCTTTTGTCCGCCAGCACCTCGCCGTTCACGGTCAGCTGCACCGGCTGCAGCGCCAGATCCCGGTCCTGCCAGTCTTCAATGCCGCTGCCCACCACCAGGCCGCCGCTGATCTGGTTGTCGGCCAGTCGCCACAGGGCACTGGTTTGCTGCCATTCTCGCAGCCGGGTATCCACCAGCTCCAGGGTCACGCACAGCTCGCCCAGCGCCGCGCGCACTTCCTGCCCGTTGTAGGCCTGGGCACGCACCGGCAGGGCCTGGGTGACTCGAAAGGCCAGCTCCGCCTCGATACCAATCATGTGAAAATCGGCGCCATTAAGGCTCTCACCGCTGTCATACACCTTCTGGGGCGGAATGGGCGCACTGTAGGGTTCGGTATCCCGGTTGGGGGACCCCACCTTCCAGCAGTGCGTGCGCTCGGCCGGCCACAGGTGGCGGGCCACGCCATCCTGAATGGCGTAGGCCTGCTGCACGGTTTTCGGCCCCTCACCGGCCTCGAACTGGGTCCCGCTCTCGTAAGCGGCCAGCACCCGGGCCACCGCCTGCTGAATCTGTTGTTGCTGTTGTACTTGTTGTTCCATGGTGCTCATCCTGTTATTTGGTTTCTGCCAGCGCCGGCCATTGCCAGCCCCGTCCACTTTCCCGTTCATAGTCCGCCGCCAGCCGCAGCAGCAGCTCATCCTGGCTCATTCCGGCCACCAGCTGAAAGCCGATAGGCAGGCCAGCCGCCGAGGGCGCCGCCGGCAAATTGATGGCCGGATGGCCGCAGGCATTGACCCAGCCGGTATAAATGGCGTGACCCCGGGGGCCCACCGGCCGGCCGTCAATCTCGCCCGGATAAGGTTGCTCCGCCGGCCAGGGCAGGGCCGCCGCCGAGGGCGTGACGATGATGTCGATATCAACAAAGGCCTCGGCCACGGTACGGCGAAAGCGGCGAATGCCGTCCAGGCCACACAGATAATCGGAGGCCGACAGTTGCCTGCCCTGCCCGGCCATATCGCGAAAACGCCCGGCGGCCTCGGGCTCGGTTTCGGGAAAGGCACGGAAAATGGCCGCCACCGCCGCAGCACCCAGCATGGGCCAGAACTTGTCCACCGGCTCAAGGGAAAACGGCAGCTCACCCCGGGTAACTTGATGGCCCTGGCGCGCAAACACCGCCAGCGCCTGCTCCACGTTCCCGGCAATCTCGGCATGCAAGGGCTGGTCACCAAAACGGGGCACATAGTGAATGCGAAGCTTGCCGGCCGGTGCCTCGGGACGAGTGCGCCAGGACGCCGGGTCCCGCACATCGGGGCCACTGATAATGCGATACAGGGCTTCGGCATCAGCGGCACTGCGGGCCAGCGGCCCCACTACTTCAAAGTCGAGCATCACCTGAGGCAGGCTGCCGACCCGGGCCACGGCACCGATGGAAGGCTTGAGCCCCACCAGGCCGGTATGAGACGCCGGCCGGCGAATGGAGCCGCCGCCGTCGGTGCCCAGCGCCAGTGGCCCCAGGCCGGCGGCCAGGGCCGCCACCGCGCCGCCGCTGGAGCCGCCGGGGGTCAGCGCCGGGTTCCAGGGGTTACGGGTCACGCCGAACAGGGGGTTGTCGGTATAGCCTTCCAGGGTGAACTCGGGCACGTTAGTCTTGCCCAGGATCACCAGCCCGGCGGCCCGGCAGCGGGACACCGCCAGCTCGTCTTCGCTAGCGATATTGCCGGCCAGGGCCCGGTTACCCCAGGTAGTGGCCAGCCCTTGCGTGTTGAGGTGATCCTTGACCGTCAGCGGCACGCCATCCAACGGGCTCAGGGGCCGGCCCTCGGCCCAGCGCGCGGTGGCGGCGGCCGCTTCCTCAGCGGCCGCCGGGTTAAAAGTGATAAATGCATTAAGCTCAGGGTTGAGCCGGGCGATACGCTCGCCCAGCGCCTCGACCACCGCCAGCGGGGTCAGGGTGCCGGCGGCATAAGCCGCCGCCAGCTCAAGGGCGCCGAGGCGCCAGCTTTGGGTTACATCAGGTTGGGCAGCCACAGGGCAATCTCCGGGAACATCATCAGACTGAAGGTGAACAGCATCATGATCAGGATGAACGGCACCACGCCCCACATCACATCGCTGATATTGCCGCCGTCCTTGCGCACACTCTGCACCACGAACAGGTTCATGCCCACCGGCGGCGTGATCAGCGCCAGCTCGCACATCAGTACCACAAACACGCCGTACCAGATGGGATCCACACCCAGAGCGGTCACGATGGGATAGGTGATGGGAATGGTCAGCACCTGCATGGACAGCACGTCCATAAACATGCCCAGGGCCAGGTAGAACAGAATGAGAATGAGCAGCAAACCGGTCACACTGAGACCAAAGGAAGTCACCCAGGCGGTCAGTTCATCCACCACCCCGGTCAGGCTGATGGTCAGGTTAAGTACGAAGGCGGCGGTGATGATAAGCAAAATCATGCCGGTAATGCGCGCGGTCTGTACAAAACATTCCTGCAGGAAGGTCAGCGACAGCTTGCCGGAGCGCCAGGCAAACCAGAGTGCGGTCATCACCCCCAGGGCGGCCGACTCGGTGGCGGTGGCCAGGCCGCTGTAGATGCTGCCCATGACGATGCCGAACACCACCGCCGGCGGGATCAGATGGCGGGACAGGCGCAGCTTTTCGGACAGGCTCAGCTTTTCTTCCCGCACACTGCCCTGACCCCGGTTGGCAAAGGCGATATACACCATGAACAGTAGACTCAGCATGACACCGGGAATAAGACCCGCCATAAACAGCTTGCCGATGGAGTTGTTGGTGAGCGAGCCGTAGATCAGCATGTTGACGCTGGGCGGAATAAGGATCCCCAGGGTGCCGCCGGCGGCCAGACTGCCCAGGGACTGGCGCATGCAGTACTTGCGCTCCTGCAGCGACGGCAGCGCTACCGTGCCGATGGTGGCGGCGGTGGCCACCGAGGAGCCGGAGGTGGCGGCAAACAGCGCACAGGAGCCGATGTTGGTGTGCAGCAGACCACCTGGCAACCGGCCCAACCAGGCCGCCATGGACAGAAACATCTTGTCGGCAATTCCACTGCGCAGCAGCAGCTCGCCCAGCAGAATGAACAGCGGAATGGCGGTCAGCAGCGCCTCGTTGTGCACGCTCCAGACGACGGCACCGATAGAGTCCATAAAAGTCCAATCGAACACCATGATGCCACCAATCACCCCAATCAGGGCCATGGCCACGGCGATGGGAACGCCCAGCAACAACATGCCGAGCATGGCGAAAAAGCCGATAAAAACTGTGGTTACAGTCATTACGCACCCTCCCCGGCCAGCTTCTGTGCCGCGGTCGCTTGATCCTGTTGCTGCTGGCGCTGGGCAAAATCTTCCAGCTCTTCCTTCAGCTCTTCACTCACCCCCTTGGGGTTGAATTCATTGTTCAGTGTCTGGTGCCGGCCAGAAGCCAACAGCCAGCTGGCGCGCAGGCCATAGCCCAGGGCCACCAGGGCAAATACCGCCAGGCCCGCCATCCACACGCTCTGCGGATAAATCAGCGGGGTCGCCCAGGGCGTCTGGGAGGTGCTGCCGTAGTCCAGGGTTTCCAGCACCACATTCACGCACACCCACACCATAAACAGGCCCAGGCCGCACATGAACAGGGCGGAAAGCCAATTCAGCACGCTCTGCAGACCTTTGGGCAGCCGCTCGTGAAAAATGTCGATGCGCATGTGCGCCCGTCCGAACAGGGCGATGGTGAACGCCAGGGTGGCGCCTACCGCCAGGGCGTAACCGCTCAGCTCATCGACCCCCTGCAGGGATATCTTGAAAAACTTGCGCAGCAGGGTCTCTACCGCAATCATCAGCGACAACAGCAGAAACATGCCGCCAAAGGCCATGCTGGCCATTTGCTCTATGCGCTTCATGTCAACGTCTCCTTGTCACCGGCGCCAGGGCAGCCATCACCCTGTTGCCGGACGTGGGACCGGCGAGGCCCATATCGCCAACCGATCCACTTGAAATCTCATCAGACAACAACGCCGGCACAGGCCGGCGTTGTTAAGGGTTACAGGCCCACGATATCCGCCAGGTCCCGTTTCCAGTTGGCGGAACATTGCGCATTGGACTTGTCGCACTGCTCGGCCCAGGTCGGGTAAGACACCTGAGTCACGGTATTGGCCACGGTGGCCAGGTCGGCCTCGTTCACCGGTACTTCCACCAGGTTGAAGGACTTGCCGGTGTCACAGGGCTGCTCACCCACGTTACAGCGGCTGGCATCCAGGAACAGTTCTTCGGAGTAGCGCCAGATTTCCTCGTTCAGCTCGTCAAAGGCGGCCTGCAGGGTCTGCTGCTGCTGTTCGTCCAGCTTGTTCCAGGCCTTGAGGTTGATGCCATAGCCGTTCAGCGCCAGCTGGAAGCCCAGGGGCAGCATGTGGGTGGTCACTTCCGGCCAGCCGGCGGAATTGGCCGAGCTGGGACCGGTAATGGCACACTCAATCATGCCCAGCGCCAGACTCTGGTGTACGTCGCCAAAGGCCACCGGCACCGGCACGCCGCCCACGGACTCCACAAACTGGGCCAGGTTCTGGTCATACACCCGCACCTTCAGGCCCTTGACGTCTTCCAGGCTGTTGATGGGGTGGTTACAGAACAGCACCTGAGGGCCAAAGGGCCAGACCCCCAGCAGTTTGGTGTTGAAGCGCTCCTGCAGACGCTGATCCACCGTGTCCTTGTAGGCGGCCACCACCTTGCGGCCCTGCTCGAAGTTAGGGTTCAGGCCGACCAGATCCAGACCCAGAATGGTGGGCTCGTCCCGGGATACCTGGGACATACGCAATGAAATAAGATCGAACAGGCCGGACTTCAGTACCCTGAGCTGCTCCACGTCCTTGATGCCGGTCGTGTCCAGGGGCTTGTAGTTGACCTTGATCGGCAGACCGGTGTTTTCGGCCAGGTTTTCAAAAAATGGCTGCTCCTTGTTTTTCTGAATAAGGCCGGTGGCCAGCGGTTGCCCGATGACCTTGAGGTTGATGGTCTCGGCCAGGGCCGGTGTGGATGCCAGGACACTGCCCAGCAGGGTGGCGGTGATCAGTTTTCTCATGATGAGACTCTCCTTCCTTGAATATGCCCAATGGCATGAGTAAGTGGCCCGCTCATGCGGGCCACCGCAATCACTTAGTGGTCGGCAAGAAAACGCATGGCGGCCTGAACGCCACCCGGGCTGTGGGGCACGCCCGCCGCCACCAGGCCCATCTCGACGCCGGCCAGGGTGCCGAGCAGGGTCAGATCGTTGATGTCGCCCAGATGACCGATGCGGAACACCCGGCCCTTGAGCTTGCCAAGGCCCGCTCCCAGCGACATATCGAAGCGCTCCAGAATGACCTTGCGCAGGGCGTCGGCATCCTGGCCTTCCGGCAGCAGTACCGTGGTCAGCACCGGGCTGTATTCCTCGGGATTGAGGCACAGCACTTCCAGACCCCAGGCCTGCACCGCCCGGCGAGTGGCCTCGGCGTGACGCTGGTGACGGGCAAAGATGTTATCCAGGCCTTCCTCTTCCAGCATGGCGATGGCTTCCTTCAGGCCATAGAGCAGGTTGGTGGCGGGCGTGTAGGGGAAATAGCCGGTGGCGTTGCCCGCCAGCATGGACGCCCAGTCCCAGTAGGACTTAGGCAAAGCGGACTGCTTGCTGCGAGCCAGGGCCTTGTCGCTCAGGGCGTTGAAGCTGATGCCCGGCGGCAGCATCAGGCCCTTCTGGGAGCCGGACACGGTCACATCCACGCCCCATTCATCGTGCTTGTATTCGGCCGAGGCCAGACCGGAGATGGTGTCGACCATAAACAGCGCCGGATGGCCGGTGCCGTTAATGGCCTGGCGAATATCGGCAATGCGGCTGGTCACGCCGGTGGAGGTTTCGTTGTGCACTACGCACACCGCCTGAATGTGATGCTCGGTGTCCCGGCTCAGGCGCTCGGCAATGGCAACCGGATCGGCCCCGTGGCGCCAGTCGCCGGGCAGGAACTCCACTTCCACGCCCAGACGAGTGGCCAGCTCATGCCAGAGGGTGGCGAACTGGCCGGTTTCACACATCAGCACTCGGTCGCCCGGACTCAGGGTATTGACCAGAGCCGCTTCCCAGGCACCGGTGCCGGAGGCGGGATAAATCACCACCGGGCTGTCGGTCTGGAAAATGCGCTTGATGCCGGCCAGCACGTCACGGCCCAGCTCTCCGAACTCCGGCCCGCGGTGATCGATCACCGCTTGTGACATGGCGCGAACCAGACGCTCCGGCACCGGTGAAGGGCCCGGGATCTGCAGAAAATGACGCCCGCTTTTGTATGACATATTCACTCCTTGAACTGCTCAGTTGATGGGCGAGTGAACCGTCCCGGTTCACCCTGCCCGAAATCGTTCCCTGACGCTCAGCGGCGTACCTTGGGCTTGGCCATGTCCGGCTTGCCGCAGGGCAAAAAGCGGCCGTCACCGGCCTGGCCCAGCACCTCACCATCGCGCCACACCACCCGGCCCCGGCTCAAGGTCAGTACCGGCCAGCCGGTCACCGCCTGGCCCTCGTAGGGGGTGTAATCCACGTCGTGGTGCAGCAACTCGTTCTGAATGACCACCTCACGCTTGGGGTCCCAGATGGCAATGTCGGCATCGGCGCCCACGGCAATGCTGCCCTTTTGTGGATACAGGCCGTAGAGCTTGGCCGGGTTGGTGGCGGTCAGCTCGACAAAGCGGTTAAGGGTAATGCGGCCCTTGTTGACACCTTCGGAGAACAGCAGCGGCAAGCGGGTTTCCAGGCCAGGAATACCGTTGGGAATGTAGGGGAAGTCCACCTCTTCGCCGTTCGGCTTCTTGCCCTGAGGGTCCTCGTAGCGGAACGGCGCATGATCGGAGGAGAAGATGGTAAACAGGCCGTCTTCCAGGCCGTCCCAGATCACCTGCTGGTTGGCCTCGTCCCGGGGCGGCGGGCTGCACACGCACTTGGCGCCTTCGTAGCCGTCAATGCCCAGATCTTCGGCGGTGAGGAACAGATACTGGGGGCAGGTCTCAGCATAGATGCTGATGCCCTTACTGCGAGCCCAGCGAATTTGCTCCACCGCTTCCTCACCGGACACGTGCACGATCAGAATGGGCACGTCCACCAGCTCGGACAGGGCAATGGCCCTGTGGGTCGCTTCCCGCTCCACCAGCATGGGGCGGGCGGCGGCGTGGTATTTGGGGGCGGTATGACCGGCGTCGATCAGCCGCTTGGTCAGCCAGCCGATGCAGTCGGCGTTCTCGGCGTGGATCATGGCCATGGCGCCCTCGTCCCGGGCCAGCGCCAGTACGTCGAGGATCTGACCGTCATTGAGCTTGAGGTCGTCGTAGGTCATGTAAATCTTGAACGAAGTACAGCCCTGGCGAATCAGCTCCGGCAGCTCTTCCTTGAGCACTTTTTCGGTCGGGTCACTCACGATCAGGTGAAAGGCGTAGTCCACCACCGCCTTGCCCTCGGCGCGACGATGATAATCCTCTACCGCCGCTTTCAGCGACTGGCCCTTTTCCTGGGCCGCGAAGGGCATGACGGTGGTGGTGCCGCCACAGGCGGCGGAGCGGGTGCCGGTATAGAAATCGTCGGCCATGCGCAGGCCGTCCGGCATCGGTTGATCCAGGTGACAGTGGGCGTCCACGCCGCCCGGCAGCACCAGCTTGCCGCTGGCATCAATCTCTTCCTGGCCCTCGCCCAGGTTCAGGCCCAGGGCCACGATGCGGCCGTCCTTGATACCGATATCACAGTCGGTCACGTCGGCGGCGGTGGCAATGCGGCCGTTTCGAATCACCAGATCAAACTCAGACATGGGTCACTCCTTGATGTTGTTCTAATCCACTAGATTGCATTCATAATTATGTATATGTAATTAATCATTGCTTATTGAGGCTTTCAAACCGGCAGTAACGGGAATGTGAACGGGGTCGCACAAATAAAACAAATCGTTAACAAACGAGTTTTGTGCAAAAAGCTGGCACGCCTCATATGAAGACCAACTGAGAAACCACTGGCTATCGCGGAAGCACGATGTCGTGACCGGCAGTTGGGAGGAAAGCCAAGACGGTCAGGCAACAGCCGGAGCACCGGCTGGCAGAAAGGAAGAAAGGAAGGTTAAAGAGAGAAAAAGAAAAACGAAGAAACCATCAAAAAAACAAGAGCGGGGCCTGGCGCCGCCCTGGCCAGCGGCTTAGCCCGCTTTTTGTTGTTTTTGCTCCAGTTCCTGCACCAGCAAGTTGCCGGTGTGCATCACGTGCTCGGCCAGAATGCGGCCGGCCCGATCGCCGTCACCGGCCTTGAGGGCTTCCAGCAGTGCCTGGTGCTCGGCCACGGACTCGTCCCAGCGATGATGAAAGTCGATGGCCAGATAGCGGCCGCGGCTAACCTTGTTCATCAACTGGTGATGCAGCTGGATCAGGGTGTCGTTGCCGGCCAGCTCGATGATCAGGCGATGAATATGCTGATTGATTTCAAAGTAATGCTGCTTGTCCTGAGCCTGATGGTAGCCTTCCAGCTGCTGCTGCAGCCGGGTCAGCTGTTCCAGATCGGCGGCCGTGGCACGCTCGGCGGTGAGCTCGGCGGCACGACGCTCCAGGGAGCAGATAATTTCAAAGTGTTCACGAATTTCCTCCGGCGTGATCACCGCCACCCGGGCGCCCCGGTTGGGCTCAATGGTCACAATACCTTCGGAGTTCAATACCTTGAGGGCTTCCCGCAACGGGGTTCGGGAGATATCCAGCTGCTTGCACAGCGCCGGCTCGTTGATGCGCTCCCCTTCCTTCAGCTCACCTTCGATGATCATGGTGCGCACGCAGTCGGCCACTTCCTCATGCAATGAGCGTCGCCGCAGGGAACTTTGGCCCAGAGTGTTACCACTGCTTGCCATATCGTGCTCCTGTTATATGAATGTTAGTGATCGAGTACCTTAATCCCTTGCCGGCTAAAACGGTATGACCGAGGCGGACAAGGGTGATCCCGATCGAATTATGAATAAGAAATCACTGTGGCAGCCCGCTAAGAGGTGTTACCCAATCCGGGCGGGCCGCCTTATTTATGAATTATATAATATATAATTACGGTTTAACCGAAAATAAAGAACCCCAGCCCTGGATCTGGCTCGGATCTGCATCGGCCAGCAGCATGCCCTTCCACACCCCGGTAGAGACGGTGTCGTAGATGGGCAGTCCCAGTTCCTGTTCCAGCCGCGCCGCCACGCGGGCACCGCGCAGGTTGGTACAGAAAATGGTGATGGCGTCACACTGGCCTTCGGCCGCCACTTCGCGCACCATTTGCTCGATGGTGTCCTCGCTCACCTCGGAGAAGGAAAAGTTGCCCTTGTCATTGAGGTGACGCTCGGCGACACAGCCAAAGCCGGCATCGGCATAGGTGGCCACCACCTTTTTCTGCACCTCGTGCAGATAAGGGGTCACCAGGCCAAAGCGCTTGACACCGGTCAGTGCAAACAGCTCGTTCAGCGCCAGCACCGAGGTGGTGGCCGGAATGCCGGTGGCGTCGGTAATGGCCTTACACAGGATCTCGTCATCCTGAAAGCCACGCCAGCCGGAAGAGGTGCCACTCCAGGTGATGGACTGCACCTTGGCATCGGCCAGCAGCCGGGATGCCTGCAGGAAAGGCTCGTTGTCGAACTGGCTCAGGGCCTGGTCGGTCAGGGAGATCTCGGTCACCTTGAGGCGGCCAAAGTGGGCGCTGACACCGTTAACGCCATGCAGAATATCGCCGGTTACCGGCTCCAGAGTGGTGTTAGAAGAAGGGGTCAGTACGCCCAGCAGAGTACGATTGGTCATGGTTAGCTCCTTGCTTGTCATTATGTTTCATTCAGTTATCAGTAACCCAGGGCGTGCGGCAGGGCCGTCACTACCTCGGGGAAAATCCAGCACAGCGCCAGCACCAGGTATTGCAGGGCAATAAAGGGCCAGACGTAACGCAATAGTTGAGACATGGGTATTTTGGCGATGCCGCATATCACGAACAGCAACACCCCGACCGGCGGCGTCATCATGCCGATCACCAGGTTGAACACGAACAGAAAGCCGAAATACAGCGGGTCGATACCGTAGGCCAGCGCGATGGGCGCAAACAGCGGCACCAGCATGATGTAGGCCGCGTTTGATTCCAGGAACATGCCCACCACCAGCAACATCGCCATCACCAACGCCAGGAACACCTGTGGGTTGTCGGTGATGCTCTGAATGAGCTCCGACAGGCGCATCGGAATGAGATCGATGGTGAACAGGAAGGTCAGCGGCGTCGCAAAGGCGATCAGCGCTCCCACCACCGCCGAGGTCAGGGCGGCACGGAACATGCAGCCGGGCAAGTCCACCCATTCCAGCTTGCGGGTAATCCACTTGCCGATGACAAAGGCGTAAACCACGGCGATGGCCGCCCCTTCGGTGGCGGTAAACACACCACCAACAATGCCGCCGATAACGATCACCGGCATCAGCATGATGGCCCCGGCCCGTTTGGTCTGCACCAGCAGGTTCTTCAGGCTGAAGGGTTCACCCGTGGGCGGATAGCCCTTGCGGTGCGCAATCCAGGTCGACAGCACCATCATGCCCACCACCAGCAGCACACCGGGCACCACACCCGCCATGAACAGGCCACCCACGGAGACCGAGGAGCCGGCCATCAGGGCGTAGACAATCATGGCCGCGCTGGGCGGAATGATGGGTCCCAGGTTGGACGCCGAGGCCACCACCGCCGAGCCAAAGCCCGCGTCGTAGTGCTTTTTCATCGCCGGCATCATGGTGGTGCCCAGGGCACTGGCGCCCGCCACGGCAGCACCGGTAACCGAGGCCAGGCCCAGACCGGACAGCAGGGTGACGTGGGCCAGACCGCCCTTGACCCGGCCGACGAAAGCATTGGCAAAGTCGATGGTGCGTTGCATCACCTGACCGCCCACCATCAGCTCACCCGCCAGCATGAACAGCGGAATCGCCATCAGCGGAAAGGAGTTGACCGCGTGCATCATGCGCTGGGGCAGCACCGACAGTTCAATGCCGCTCCAGGCCAGTCCCCCCAGGGCCGCCAGGCCCAGAGAAAAGGCCAGGGGCATGCCCAGCAGGGCCAGCACCAGGAACAGGATAATCGCCAGTGTGGTCATGCGGCTTCCTCCTTGTCAGCCCAGACATGGGCGCCTTGCCAGGCCATGAACAACAGATGCAGCAGGCCATGGCCACAGCTCAGCATCACCGGGATGTAGAACACCGAGGCACTGACCGGAATGGTGGGCATCAGCTCACCCCAACCGTCGATGGCCACCAGTACCGCCTGGTAACACACCACCACCATCAAGAGTCCGCTAACCAGCATCATCAGCCGGCTAAGGCCTTCCTGCAGACGGGGAGACAGCTTGTTGGTCAGCACATCGATGCCCACATGAACGCCATGCTTGAGGCCATGGGGAATGGCCAGAAACACCGCCCAGACAAAGGCCAGACGCGACATTTCGTCGGCCCAGTCGATGGATTCGGCCAGCAGATAACGACAGAACACCTGAGCCGAGACCAGCAATACCATCACCGCCATACAGACGCAGATGGTATAGCGGGAGGCTGCATCCAGCCTCAGCAGGTACCGGCGGACAAGCGCCGCCGGTGTAGGCAGAGGCCCGGCTCCGTTCAGCATGTGCGGCTGCTCGGAATGACCGGTTGTCATGACTTGGCGTCCTCCAGTACGGCGTTCACCAGTTCATCACCGAGGCGCTCTTTCAGCTCGTCGATAATGCCCGCGGTCTTCTCCTGCATTCGCTGGTGCAGTTCGGGGCTGACGCTGTTGAATTTCATGCCGGCAGCCACCAGCTGATCACGGGACTCCAAATCTTCCTCGGCGGCCTTTTCACGCTGCCACTCCACCGCCTTGGCCATGGCCTGGCGCACCGCCTGCTGCTCGGCATCGGACAGCTTGTCGAAGCGACGTTTGTTGGCCACCACCACAATAAAGTCAAAGAAATGGCCGGTATCGGTCAGGTACTGCTGCACTTCCTGGTAGTTGTTTTTGCGAATGATGCTGAAGGGGTTTTCCTGACCGTCGATCACCTTCTGCTGCAGGGCGGAATACACCTCGTTGATGCCCATGGAGGTTGGGCTGGCACCCAGGGCGCGGAAGGTTTTGAGGTGGGTTTCGTTGGGCTGCAGCCGAATCTTGAGGCCGTCAAAGTCATCAATGGACTCGATAGGACGCACACTGTTGGTGATGTGACGCGGACCCAGCTCCATAAAGCCCAGGGCCACAAAGCCCTTGTCAGCCAGTTTTTCGTTAAGCAGGTCCCCTACCCGGCCGTCGATGACCTTAAAGGCGGTGTCCCGGTCCTTGAACAGAAACGGCAGGCTCACCGCTTCCAGCTCGGGCACGGTGCGCGACAGAAAAGAGGCACCAATCCAGGTCATGTTGAGCACACCGGAACGCACCTGATCCACGTTCTCGGAGGCACCGCCCAGCTGCATGGCCGGGAACAGATTGACTTCAATATCGCCGTCGGTGGCCGTCTCGACTTCCTTTTTAAACACTTCCATGGCCAGGGTGCTGGAGTGGTCCACGGCAAAGTTGCCGGCCACCCGCAGGGTCTCGGCATTCACCTGGGCGGTGGCCAGGGTGGCCCCCAGCGAAATTGTTAACAAACTCTTTTTAAAGAAACCGCCGAAAGCGTGTAGATTGTTTCCCATTACCTTCTCCTTGGTTAGGACGTCGTCTGCGTCATTATGAATTCATAATTATATATATATTCCATTAACAGCTCGGACAATGCCAATCACGGCGGAAAAGCCTGACCCCATGTTCGAAAATAAGCCCAACACATTGAGTAGAAACAACTTTTCCTTTAAGAACAAATTTTCGCCGGTTAAAAAATTGTGATCAGGATCATTCACGCATCCTGAGGGCACCACAGTTTCATGGCCTGCCTGGATGACGGGCACAAAAAAACCGGCTAACGCCGGTTTTTTTATTCAGTCAGTGCTCAGGCTCAGGCCAGCAGGGCCTCGGCCTTCTCCACCACGTTTTCGGTGGTGAAGCCGAACAGCTTGAACAGCTCACCGGCCGGGGCCGACTCGCCAAAGCTGCTCATACCGATGATGTCGCCACCAAAGCCCACATACTTAAACCAGAAGTCGCGAATACCGGCTTCCACCGCCACCCGCTTGGTCACGGCGGCGGGCAGCACGCTTTCACGGTAGGAGGCAGACTGGGCGTCAAACACGTCGGTGGACGGCATGGACACCACGCGCACGGCGCGGCCCTTGGCAGTCAGCTGCTCGGCCGCGGCCACAGCCAGCTCTACCTCGGAGCCGGTGGCAATGAGGATCAGCTCAGGGGTACCGGCGCAGTCACGCAGCACATAGCCACCCTTGGCCACGTCGGCCAGCTGGGCCTCGGTGCGCTCCATCTGTCCCAGATTCTGGCGGGAGAAGATCAGTGAGGTGGGGCCGTCCTTGCGCTCAATGGCGTGTTTCCAGGCCACGGCGGACTCTACCTGGTCACAGGGGCGCCAAGTGCTCATGTTGGGGGTCAGGCGCAGGGAAGCAATCTGCTCCACCGGCTGGTGGGTGGGGCCGTCTTCACCCAGACCAATGGAGTCGTGAGTGTATACAAAGATGGAGCGCTGCTTCATCAGGGCGGCCATACGCACGGCGTTACGGGCGTATTCCACAAACATCAGGAAGGTGCCACCGTAGGGCACGAAACCACCGTGCAGGGCGATGCCGTTCATGATGGCGCTCATGCCGAACTCACGCACACCGTAGTGCAGGTAGTTGCCGGCGGCATCCTCGGCGCTGATGGCCTTGGAACCCTTGTGCATGGTCAGGTTGGAAGGGGCCAGATCGGCACTGCCGCCCAGCAGCTCGGGCAGCAGGTTACCAAAGGCGTCAAGGGCGTTCTGAGAGGCTTTGCGGGTAGCAATCTTGGCCGGGGCGGCCTGCAGGCCCTTGATAAAGTCGGCGCTCTGCTGTTCCCAGTCGGTGGGCAGCTCGCCGTTCAGGCGACGCTTGAGCTCGGCGGCCAGTGCCGGATATTCGGCGGCGTAGGCGTCGAATTTGGCGTTCCAGCCCGCTTCCTGCTCGGCACCCTTGGCCTTGGCATCCCACTCGCCGTACACGTCGGCGGGAATGTCGAACGGAGCATGGCTCCAGCCCAGTTGCTCGCGGGTGGCGGCAATTTCCGCCTCGCCCAGGGGGGCGCCGTGGCAATCGTGGCTGCCGCCCTTGTTGGGGGAGCCAAAACCGATCACGGTTTTGCAGCAGATCAGGGTCGGGCGACCGGTCTCAGCACGGGCGGCGTCGATGGCGGCGGCCACGGCGGCGCTGTCATGACCGTCCACGGCGGGGATCACGTGCCAGCCGTAGGCTTCAAAGCGCTTGGGGGTGTCGTCGCTGAACCAGCCTTCAACATGACCATCGATGGAGATGCCGTTGTCATCCCAGAAGGCAATCAGCTTGCCCAGGCCCAGCGTGCCGGCCAGGGAGCAGGCCTCGTGGGAGATGCCTTCCATCAGGCAGCCGTCACCCAGGAAGGTGTAGGTGAAGTGATCCACCACCTCGTGGCCGGGCTTGTTGAACTGGGCGGCCAGCGCCTTTTCGGCAATGGCCATGCCCACGGCATTGGTGATGCCCTGGCCCAGCGGGCCGGTAGTGGTTTCCACGCCCGGGGCGTAACCGTATTCCGGGTGGCCGGGGGTCTTGGAGTGCAGCTGACGGAACTGCTTGAGATCGTCGATGGACAGCTCGTAACCGGTCAGGTGCAGCAGGGAGTACAGCAGCATGGAGCCATGGCCGTTGGACAGAATAAAGCGGTCACGGTCGGCCCATTCCGGGTTGGCGGGGTTGTGCTTCAAGTAATCACGCCACAACACCTCGGCGATATCCGCCATGCCCATGGGGGCTCCGGGGTGACCGGAATTGGCTTTCTGTACCGCATCCATACTGAGCGCGCGCACGGCATTAGCCAGCACTTGACGAGAAGGCATCGACATCTCCTGAGAAATTCTTATAAAGAAGGGTGAACAAATCGGCGGTTATTGTCCCAAAGACGGCCGGGAGGCGCAAATTATTCTCCCCCGGCGTGACCTACGCCCGCCGTGCCGGTCACACATTTTTCTGGCATTCCCGCCCTCGCCTCTCTAAAATAGCCGTCCAGATGTTAATACCGCCATTTTGTGCGGTCCCTGACAACACCGAATTCATTAAAAGTTTTAGGAAGTGAAGCAAAATGGCCAGACTGTTTACCTCCGAGTCCGTGTCCGAAGGTCATCCCGACAAGATTGCCGACCAGATCTCCGATGCCGTACTCGACGCCATCATCAAGCAAGACCCCAAGGCCCGCGTGGCCTGCGAAACCTACGTCAAGACCGGCATGGTCATCGTGGGCGGTGAAATCTCCACCAGCGCCTGGGTCGACATCGAAGAGCTGGCCCGCCGCACCGTGCGCGACATCGGCTACACCAGCTCCGACATGGGCTTTGACGGCGACAGCTGTGCCGTGCTCAACGCCATCGGCAAGCAGTCTCCCGACATCGCCATGGGCGTGGACCGGGAAGACGAAGATCCCTACGCGCAAGGTGCCGGCGATCAGGGTCTGATGTTTGGCTACGCCTCCAACGAAACCGACGTGCTGATGCCCGCGCCGGTCACCTACTCCCACCGCCTGGTCAAGCGCCAGGCCCATGTGCGCAAGGCCAAGGAGCTGCCCTGGCTGCGTCCGGACGCCAAGTCCCAGGTGACCTTTGTCTATGACGACGGCAAGCCCGTGGGCATCGACACCGTGGTGCTGTCTACCCAGCACAGCCCCGACATCGATCAGGCCACCCTGCGTGAAGCCGTGATGGAGCTTATTATCAAGCCGGTGCTGCCCGCCGAGTGGCTGAGCAAGAACACCAAGTTCCATATCAACCCCACCGGTCAGTTCATTATTGGCGGCCCCATGGGTGACTGTGGCCTGACCGGTCGCAAAATCATCGTGGACACCTACGGTGGCATGGCCCGCCACGGTGGCGGTGCCTTCTCCGGCAAGGATCCGTCCAAGGTGGACCGCTCCGCCGCCTACGCCGCCCGTTACGTGGCCAAGAACATCGTGGCCGCCGGCCTGGCGGATCGCTGTGAAATTCAGGTGTCCTACGCCATCGGCGTGGCCGAGCCCACCTCCATCAGCGTGGAAACCTTCGGCACCGGCAAGGTCGCCGAGGAACTGATCGACGCCCTGGTGCGCGAACACTTCGACCTGCGCCCCTACGGCCTGATCCAGATGCTGGACCTGAACCGTCCCATCTACCAGGCCACCGCCGCCTACGGCCACTTCGGCCGGGACGAGTTCCCCTGGGAGGCCACCGACAAGGCCGCCCTGCTGCGCGACGCCGCCGGCCTGAAGTAAGCATCAAGGGGAAGCATTCGCTTCCCCTTTTTGATCGAGCATACCTTACTGCCGGCGCACATGTTGTAATTCGCTTCGCTCATTACAACCTACGGCGGGCTTCCCCACACAGACGCCGTTGATGTCAAGAACGAGGGCAAAGGATGCCGTTCCGCTGACCGTCACATGAATGTATTTACAGCGTGTCGGGGGAGCGGTTCCTTTGCCCGAGAATACGGTACTTACAACGACGTTTGCATGAAACTCGACGATTCCCTTTTTCAGCAAGTACAGAACCGGGTCAGCGAATGCTTGGCCCTGGCCGAACGCCACACAGGCCGGCCGTTTGACCCGCCGCTGGTGCGCTTTAACCAGCGCGGCCGCATTGCCGGCTCCGCCTGGACCGAACGCTGGGAGCTGCGCTTTAACCCGGTGCTGCTGGCCGACAATGCGCAGGATTTTCTGACCGAAATCGTGCCCCACGAGGTGGCCCACCTGGTAGCCTTTGCCCTGCATGGCCAAGTGCGCCCGCACGGGCGGGAGTGGCAAACCATCATGAGCGAGGTGTTCGGCCTTGAGCCCCGCACCCGGCACCGGCTCAATACCGAGAAGGTCGCCCCGGTTTTTCGCTATGATTGCGGTTGCCGAATCCATAAACTGAGCCTGCGCCGGCACAACAGCGTGCGGCGCGGTCAGAAACGATACCAGTGTCTGCACTGCGGCCAGCCACTGATGCCCATCAAACCGTCAGGAAAAAGGACAACCCCATGATCAAACCCGGTGACACCCTGCCCCAGCACGACTTCACCTTTATCACCGAAAGCGGCAAGGCCAACGCCGACACTCACAACCTGTTCGGCAACAAAAAGGCGGTGATCTTCGCCGTGCCCGGCGCCTTTACTCCGACCTGCTCCCAGGCCCATCTGCCGGGCTTTGTCGCACTGGAAGACGAATTCCAGACCAAGGGCGTGGAGCTGTTTTGCCTGTCGGTAAATGATGCCTTCGTGATGCACGCCTGGCAGCAAAGCCAGAACGCCGGCGCCATTACCATGCTCGCCGACGGCGACGGCGCCTTTACTCGCGCACTGGGGCTGGCCAAGGACACCGGTGCCTTTGGCGGCCTGCGCGCCCAGCGTTTTGCCCTGGTGGTGGACGATGGCGTGGTCACTCAAGTGTGCGTGGAAGCCCCCGGCCAGTTTGAAGTCTCTTCTGCCGAGGCCATGCTGCAGCTGGTGTGATATACAATGAGCGCGAAGCCTGCTTCGCGCTCCCATCCTTGCCCTTTTCCCCGCCCCGCCGCCGGTGGTAAGCTTGCGCGCACAAATACCAACATAACAATGAGTCGTGCGCTATTTTCTTCTGATCCTGAGCCTGTGCTCCTCGCTGGCTTATGGCGAAGCCTTGTCGTTTCGTCAGGCCAAAAAGGTGGCTCCGGGCATTTACACCGATCATCCGGTGAGCTTTTACTGTGGCTGCAACATACAAAAGCAGGGCAAAAAACTGGTGCCGGACCTGGCCGGCTGTGGTTACCGGGTGCGCAAGCAGGAAACCCGCGCCAGCCGCATTGAATGGGAACATGTGGTGCCCGCCTGGGAATTCGGCCACCAGCGCCAGTGCTGGCAGCAGGGCGGGCGCAAGAACTGTACTCGCAAGGACCAGGGATTCCGGCAAATGGAAGGGGACCTGCACAACCTGGTGCCGGCGGTGGGTGAGGTCAACGGCGATCGCTCCAATTACCGCTTTTCCGAGTGGAACGGTAAACCGGTACAATATGGCCGCTGCCAGATGCTGGTGGACTTCAAGGGCCGCAAGGTGCAGCCCCCTGCCGACAGTCGGGGCGCCATTGCCCGCACCTATCTGTATATGCAGCAACAATACAACCTGAAAATTGCCCGCCAGCAGCAGAAACTGTTTGAGGCCTGGAACCGGCAATACCCGGTCAGCCCCTGGGAGTGCGAGCGGGACAAACGCATCGGCCGCATTCAGGGCAACCACAATCCCTTTGTTCAGGAGCAGTGCAAAAACTATGCGTATACCCCGAATCCATGAGCCGAGTCCACTTGCCACCGGCCAGGAGCTGACCCTGTCCGAAGACGGCGCCAACCACGTGGGCCGGGTGCTGCGCATGCAGGCCGGCCAGGCTCTGGTGCTGTTCAACGGCAACGGCGGCCGGTACCAGGCCGAGATTATTGAAGCCGGCAAGAAAAACGTACGGGTGCGAGTGGGCGAATTCAGTGCCGATGAGGTGGAGTCTCCCCTGCACTTTCACCTGGGACAGGTGATGAGCCGGGGTGAAAAAATGGAGTTCACCATTCAGAAGTCGGTGGAGCTCGGGGTCAACGTCATCACCCCGCTGTTTTCCAGCCGTTGTGGTGTCAAACTCACCGGCGAACGCCTGGAGAAGAAGCTGCAGCAGTGGCAGAAAATCGCCATCGCCGCCTGCGAGCAGTGCGGTCGCAACCGCGTTCCCGAGATACGCCCGGCCATGGCCCTGGAGCAGTGGCTGGCGGAAGACACCAATGAGCTCAAGCTCAACCTGCATCCCCGTGCCGATTACAGCGTCAACACCCTGCCCCCCCCCGATGCCGGCGTACGCCTGCTGATCGGCCCCGAAGGTGGACTGTCGGACGAGGAAATTGCCACCGCTCAGGCCCGTGGCTTTCTTGATATACTGCTCGGACCGCGCGTACTGCGCACCGAAACCGCGGCGCTGACCGCCATTACCGCCCTGCAATGCCGATTTGGAGATCTTGCATGACCATTAAACTGGGAATCGTGATGGACCCCATTCAGTCCATCAATATCAAAAAAGACACCAGCTTCGCCATGCTGCTCGAAGCCCAGCGCCGGGGCTATGAGCTGTGGTATATGGAAATGGGCGATCTCAGCCTGCGCGACGGTGAAGCCTTTGGCCGCATGGCCCGGCTGACCGTGAAGGAAGATGCCGGCCAGTGGTTTACCCTGGCCGAGCCCGAACTGACTCCCCTGCACACCCTGGACGTGATCCTGATGCGCAAGGACCCGCCCTTTGACACCGAGTTCGTCTACGCCACCTACCTGCTGGAGCGGGCCGAAGACAAAGGGACACTGATCGTCAACAAGCCCCAGAGCCTGCGCGACGCCAACGAAAAGCTCTACACCGCCTGGTTTGCCGAGCACACGCCAAGCACCCTGGTGACCCGCCGTGCCGCCGATATTCGCGCCTTTCACGCCGAGCACAAGGACATCATTCTCAAGCCCCTGGACGGCATGGGCGGCGCCTCCATTTTTCGAGTAAAGGAAGACGATCCCAACCTGGGCGTTATCATCGAGACCCTTACCGAGCACGGCAGCCGCTACTGCATGGTGCAGACCTATCTGCCCGCCATCAAGGACGGTGACAAGCGCGTGCTGGTGGTGGACGGCGAGCCGGTACCCTACTGCCTGGCACGCATTCCGCAGGGCGGAGAAACCCGGGGCAACCTGGCCGCCGGCGGCCGAGGCGAAGCCCGCCCCTTAAGCGACAGCGACCGCCGCATTGCCGAGGCCCTGGGCCCGGTGCTCAAGGCCAAGGGACTGATTTTTGTCGGCCTCGACATCATCGGCGACCGCCTCACCGAGGTAAACGTCACCAGCCCGACCTGCGTGCGCGAGATCGAGGCGGCCTTTGACGTCAACATCACCGGCATGCTGATGGACGCCATTGAAAAGCGGCTATCCTGACAGTAACACTCACGGCGCCACCGTCGCTGCCGGCGGCGGCCCGCTACTCATATCGAGACAACATGGAATCACTGGAACATCATTTTCTGATCGCCATGCCCAGCCTCAAGGATCCCTTCTTTGCCGGCTCCGTGACCTATATCTGTGAGCATAACGAGGAAGGTGCCATGGGGCTGGTGATCAACATTCCGGTCGACATGCCCCTGCACGAGCTGCTGCATCAGTTGGAGCTGGAGCCCGACGATGTGCCCGGAATGGATCAGCCGGTGCTGCAGGGCGGCCCGGTATCCGCCGACCGGGGGTTTGTACTGCACACCCCGATGGAAGGCTTTGGCTCCAGCCGGCGGCTTTCCGACAGCCTGATGATCACCACCTCCCGCGATGTGCTTGAAACCCTGGGCACCGATGCGGCGCCTGAGCAGTATCTGGTAGCCCTGGGCTACGCCGGCTGGACCCCGGGCCAGCTGGAGCAGGAGCTGGTGGAAAACAGCTGGCTGACGGTACCCGCCGACAACAGCCTGATCTTCGATACTCCCCTGGGTCAGCGCTGGCATCAGGCCATTGGTCGGCTCGGCATCGACTCCCGACAGCTGTCATCCCAGGTGGGTCACGCATGAGCCGTACCCTGCTGGGCTTTGACTATGGCCTGAAAAGCATTGGCGTGGCGGTCGGCCAGGAGCTGACCGCCAGCGCCCGTCCTTTGCGCGCCCTCAAGGCCAACGATGGCGTCCCAAACTGGGATCAGATTGAGCAGCTGCTCAAGGAGTGGCAGCCAAGCCTGCTGGTGGTGGGGCTGCCGCTCAATATGGACGGCACCGAGCAGGACATCAGCCGCCGCGCCCGCAAGTTCGCCAACCGGCTTCATGGCCGCTTTGGCCTGCCTGTGGAATTGCAGGACGAGCGCCTGACCACCACGGATGCCCGCGCCCGGCTGTTTGAAGCCGGCGGCTACAAGGCCCTGGGCAAGGATGCGGTAGACGCGGTCTCGGCCCAGCTGATCCTCGAATCCTGGATGGAAGCCCACCCGTGAAGGGTGACAAGTAGGTTGGAATGAGCAGCGCGAATTCCAACATTTCCGCAGCCGCCTGAGTGTTGGGATTCGCTGCGCTCATCACAACCTACGGCCCTACGTCTTACTTTTCACTTCTGACGTCCTTACCCCTGATACAGCTGCCAGCAGTGCAGCAGCTCGGCCATATTGGCCGCTTCCAGCTTGGTCATGGCCGAGGCCCTGTGCACCTCCACGGTGCGCACCGCCACGCACAACTGTTCCGCAATGGCCTTGTTGGTCAGCCCCTGAGCGACCAGGGTCACCACCTCGTGTTCCCGGGCCGACAGCCTGGCCACCCGTCGTCGGGCGTCGGCCTGCTGTCCCAACGCCTGGGCCTGTTGCCAGGCCCGCGTCAGCACCTCTGCCAGCCGGCGGGCATCCACCGGCTTTTCCAGAAAATCCACGGCGCCCAGCTTCATGGCTTCCACCGCCTGGGGCACGTCACCGTGGCCGGTAAGCAGGATCACCGCCACCGGGCATTGCCGGCGGTCCAGCTCCGCCAGCACCTCCAGCCCGTCCAGCTCCGGCATGGCCAGATCCAGCAACAGCACCGCCTCGGCATCACCATCGAACTCTTGCAGAAACCGGGCCGGCTCGGACCAGCCTCGACTGTCATGACCCATGGCCTTGAGCAGAAAGGCATTGGCAGCCAACACCTTGGGATCATCGTCAAGCAGGTAAATGTGCATCAGTCATCCTCGGGCAAAAACAGTGTGGCACGTGTGCCGTCTTTTACATTGGCCAGGGTCAACCTGCCTCCCAGCCGGCGCGCCAGCCGGTAGCTTACCATCAGGCCAATGCCCATGCCGTGCACCCGGCTGGCGGGCAGGGTATGACCCAGTGCCTCGATCACCGCCGGCGACACACCGCCGGCATCGTCTGCCACCGTCAGCGTCCAGCCGTCGTCACCGGACACGGCGGTGAGCACCAGCCGCCCACCCCGACCCCGGCGCTCAAAAGCATCCAGGCTGTTGCCCAGCAGGTTGGCCAGGATCTGCTCCACCGCCGGGCGCACACTGAGCAACTCGCCGGCGCCGGCATTCAGGCTCAGGCGCACCCCGGCGGCCTGGGCCCGGGGAGTGATTCTGTCGGCCAGCTCCCTGCACAGCATATCGGGGGCAAAGGCCAGTGGCCCCGGCAGCGGCTGGCTGGCCCACTGGCGAAAACGGCGAATAATATCGGCCCCTCGCTCGGTTTCACTAACGATATGATTGAACACCTCACGGCTGTTTTCCTCTGTGGTCATCAGCTCGCCGGCCTGGGCGTAGGCCTGAATGGCCGACAGCGGCTGGTTCAGCTCATGGGCCAGGCCGGTGGCCATTTCACCCAGCAGGGTGGCCTGACGCGCCCGCACCAGTTCCAGCTCCCGGCTCTGAATAAGGCCATGCAGCCGATCGCGCTCGTCGGTGCGCTTGAGCAGCAGTCGAGTAACACGAACATGGTGCAGGGCAATGGTGAGCAGCACCAGCATCAACCCTGCCAGCCATTGCCAATAGTCCAGCAGCACGGTGCGCAACTGTCGTAGCGGCGGGGACTCTTCCGGTCCCAGACGCCAGTCTTGCAGCAGTCGCTCCACTTCATCCAGGCGAATGGGCGCCCCCCACAAGGCGCGCCCGTCCTGTTTCATGGCCAGCAGGACCTGGGTAATGTTCCGTAGCAGGGTCTCGTCATTGATGCCGGCGGCGGCAAAACTCCAGCCCGGATAGAGCGGCGTGGAGCGGGCGCAGGGGGTGTCGGCCTGCAGCATGAGCACACGAAAGTCCTGTCGGGCCACCAGGCCTTCCTCCATCATTTGCTCCAGGGTACAAGCGGGTACCATGACGGCGTCCAGGGCCCCGTCACGCAGCAGGTAGATCAGGGCATCCACCGGGTAGCCGCGAAACTGCAGGTCCAGGCTGGCCGGGGTCACGCCCTGGCGGCGCAGCTGCTCCGCCACCAACAGGTAGCCGCCAAAGGCCTGTTCATGCACCGCCCCCACACGCCGGCCCGCCAGCTGATGGGCCGCGGTAATGTCGCCGTCGGCGCGCACCAGCAGGGTGGCCGCCACGCTTTCCCGAGCCGAGCCAAAACGGGGATCCCGGTACGACGCCAGCCAGTTCAGCCCCTGGTTGCGGTTGAGCACATAATGGGCCGGATTGGTGACCACAAAGTCGAGCCGCCCCTCGGCCAGGGCCGCATCCAGCTGCTGCTGGGTCAGGTAGGCACCGTCGAAATGATGGGCCGGCAACGCCCGGTTGAGATCGTCGAGCACTCCGTGCCACTCCCCCCTGGCCTGGGCCTCGCCCCGGTAGGCAAGAAACCCGATTTGGTAGTCGCCGGCCATGGCCGGCAGCACCGTCAGCAGCCACCAGGGCAGCCACCGCAAAGGCCATAACATGGGCTCACTCCTTTTTATGCCATTGTGCGCGCAACACCAGTATGAACGAGCATGAGCACCGGGCGCCAAAACGGCCAGTGTACACCCAAGCGACGCGGGGCGCCGAGCACCGGCAGGATAAAGCGAGGGGAAAGCAGGCGGGGCATGGCCGCCCCGCCGGGATCAGCCCAGGGAAGGCACCGCCAGCCAGCGGGGAGCATGGCCAGTTTTTTCGGTAAAGCGCAGCAAATCGGTCCGGCTCAGCAGCACGGTGGCGGTATTGCGCAGCGGATGGCAGTGAAAGTCGTCGCCGTCCCGCAACGTTTCATCCAGCCACAACTCTACCTGTTGCTGCGAATCGTTGACCAGCGCCAGCACCGACACATGGCCCGGCGCCACCCCCAGGTAGCGCTCCAGGCGTTCGGCCGAGGCAAAGCCCAGCCGCGACCAGCCCAGCTGGCGCGACAGCGCCTTGAGATCTACCTGCTTGTCGTGCCGTGTCAGCAGCAGGGCATGACGCTTGCCGTAGTTGTCCCGCAGAAACAGGTTTTTCAGCCGGGTACCGGGCCGGTCCACCAGCAGGCGGTCGGCATCATCACAGGTGTGCAGCGGCGGGTGCTCAATCAGCGGCGGCGTGATGTGCCAGTCCGCCAGCCGGGCCATGATGTCCATAAGGAATTAACGCGCCGGGTTCACCGCCAGCACGTCGGCGCGGATCACCGACTGCTCGGCGATCAGCTCGTTGACCACGGCACGGCTGGCCTGGTAGTGGGGCGTTTCCTTGTGGGCGGCCAGGGCGGCTTCGTCCTGGTAGATTTCATAGAGCCAGAACAGCTCGGGATCGGCTCTGTCCTGCAGCACGTCAAAGGTGTGGCAACCGGGCTCGTCGCGCACGGAGGCGGCGGCATTGGGCAGCATGGCGTCGAGAAAAGCCTGGGTGGTGCCGGGCTTGAGCTTGGTTTTGACAATAATTGAATACATTGTAAACTCCAATTGTTTATGTAATTTCAACAAATAGTACACAAATATCAGAATGAGTGCCAAGGAGCCCAGCAATGGAAAGACCCGGTCGTTTTAACGGCATGCGCCATATCGCCTTTACCATGCCCAATCTGGAGGAATGCGTCCAGTTCTACACCGAGATCATGGGCATGGAGATCCTCAACCGCGCCAGCGACAATCTGGTGTATTTGACCTGCGGCAATGACAACCTGTCGCTGGGCCGCGCCGATTTGCCCGCCAGCGGGGTGCAGGGCATGGATCACTTCGGTTTTATCGTCGACAGCAAGGAAGAGCTGGATCAATGGTTTCAGTACTTCAAGGCCAAGGGCGTGACCCTGCTGGATCAGCCCCATGATCACCGTGACGGCGCCCGCAGCTTTCACATCACCGATCCCGCCGGCAACGTCATTCAGCCCATCTACCATCCGGCCATCTCCGGACAGCGTTTCAGTTAATCCCAGAAAACTTGAAGGCCGTGGTTTTCCCTGCCACGGCTTTTGGTTATGTTAGGGACATTGTGCTGCTGCACCTCATTCTTTCAAGCAGGCTGTTCATGTCCCACTCTACAGACGAACTGAGAAGTCGCCGGCTGGCGTCACTGACCACTCCTCATCAACTTGCCGAGCGTTATCCGCTCACCGACACCATGGCCGAAACGGTGCTGACCGCCCGTAGCGAAATTGAAGCCATTCTCTCCGGTGACAGTCATCGGCTGCTGGTGATCATCGGGCCCTGCTCCATTCACGACCCGCAAGCCGCCCTGGCCTATGCCGAACGGCTGGCGCCGTTGAAGGCCCGCTACGCCGACAAGCTGTGCATTGTGATGCGCACCTATTTTGAAAAGCCGCGCACCATAGTGGGCTGGAAAGGCCTGATCAACGACCCGCACCTGGACGGCAGCTTTGACATCAACACCGGCCTGGCCCTGGCGCGCAAGTTGCTGGGCGACATCAATGCCCTGGGGCTGCCTACCGCCACCGAGTTTCTGGATATGGTGACCGGCCAGTATATTGCCGATATGATCAGCTGGGGCGCCATTGGCGCACGCACCACCGAAAGCCAGATCCATCGGGAAATGGCCTCGGCGCTGTCCTGCCCGGTGGGCTTCAAGAACGGTACCGACGGCAATATTCAGATTGCCCTGGACGCGGTGCGCGCCGCCGCCCATGGCCATATTTTCTGCTCCCCCGACAAGGACGGACAGATGACCATCTACCAGACCGACGGCAACCCCTATGGCCATGTGATTTTACGCGGCGGCAAGACCCCCAACTACGACGCTCAAAGCATTGAGCAGGCCGCCGCCGGCTTGCATGCCGTGGGCCTGTCGACTCGGCTGGTGGTGGATCTGAGCCATGGCAACAGCCAGAAACAGCACCAGCGCCAGCTGGCGGTGGCCGACGACATCGCCCGCCAGCTCGAGGGTGGCAGCCGCTTTATTGCCGGGGTCATGATCGAGAGCTTTATTGAGCCCGGCCGTCAGGATGTGGAAGGTGGCAAGGTGCCGGTGTTTGGTCAAAGCATTACCGACGCCTGCCTGGGCTGGCAGGACAGCGAGCAAGTGCTTGAACGACTGTATAGAGCGGTGCCATGAGCCTGTTATCTCAAGTCAAACTGTCCCTGCTCGATCTGGTGCACATTCGCGCCGGTCACGATGCGGCCGATGCCCTCAGCAATTCCGTTGCCCTCGCCCGCCATGTAGAAGCCCTTGGCTTTGAGCGATTCTGGCTGGCCGAGCACCACAACCTGGATGGCATCGCCAGCTCGGCCACCGCCGTACTGGTGGGTCACATTGCCGGCCAGACCCAGCGCATTCGCGTGGGCTCCGGCGGCATTATGCTGCCCAACCACCCGCCCCTGGTGGTGGCCGAGCAGTTTGGCACCCTGGCCACCCTGTATCCGAATCGCATCGACTTGGGTCTGGGCCGGGCTCCGGGCACGGATCCCGAGACCATGCGCGCCCTGCGCCGACGGCCGGAAGACGGTGAAGACTTTCCCGAGCAGGTGCAACAGCTGCAGCAGTTACTGGCCCCGGCACGCCATGGCCAGAAACTGATGGCCATTCCCGGCGCGGGCACCGAGGTGCCCATCTGGCTGCTGGGCTCCAGCCTGTTCAGTGCGCAGCTCGCCGCCCGGCTGGGCCTGCCCTTTGCCTTTGCTTCTCACTTCGCACCGCGCATGCTGTTTGAGGCGAGTCGACTTTATCAGGAGCAGTTTCAGCCTTCGGCGGTGCTCGACGCCCCCTACCTGATGCTGGGACTGCCGGTGATCATGGCCGATAGCGACCGCGAGGCCGAGTTTCTCGCTACCACCGCCCAGCAAAAGGTACTGTCGCTGCTGCGCAACCAGGCGCGCCTGCTGAGCCCGCCGGTAGAGAACATGGACCAGCACTGGTTGCCCCACGAACGCCGGGGCGTGGAAGACTTTCTTGGCGCCGCCGCCATCGGCGGCCCGACACGCGTGGCGGCCCGGCTTGAAAGTCTGCTGGCGCGTACCGGTGCTCAAGAAGTGATGGCGGTCACGGATATCTTCGATCAGCAGGCCCGCCACCACAGCCTGTCGCTGCTGGCCGGTCTGCAAGGCTGAGCCGATTTGACGGGGCGGGACTTAATCCGCCCCTATTGCCGATTTTCGGTTTCACCACTGTCTGGCAACAACAGTCGCCGACCGTCCTGCTCCAGCAGCGTGACCCTCACCTCAAACACCTCGGCCACCAGCTCGGGGGTCAGCACCTCAGGGCCGCCCCGGGCCGCCAGCCGGCCACGATGCAAACACCAGATATCATCGCCGAACTGGGCCGCCAGGTTGATGTCGTGAATGGAGGCCACCACCGTCAGGCCGAGCCCGGCATAGTGACGCAACAGCCGCAGGGTAGCGAGCTGATGCTGCCAGTCCAGCCCCGCCAGGGGCTCGTCCAGCAGCAGCAGACGTGCATCGGGATTAAGCGCAGGTGACACCTGCAGCAGGGTTTTGGCAATCAGCAAGCGCTGCTGCTCGCCGCCGGACAGCGCCGACAATGGCCGGGCATAGAGGCGGTCCAGCTTCAGAAAGCCACTTAACACCGCCATCTGCTCACAGGCGGCCTCGGTCACCTCTCCGCCGGGCACGCCCAGGGCCAGCAATTCATAGCCCTTGAGTCCGGCGGGCAGCACCGAATGCTGCACCAGCATGGCCCGCAGATGGGCCAGCTCTGCCAGCTCCAGATGATCCAGCAGGGCACCGTCCAGCTCAACCTGGCCTTCAGCCTCGAGCAGCCCGGCCGCCGCCAGCAACAGGCTCGACTTGCCGCTGCCGTTGGGGCCCACCAGCAGGGTCAGCCGGCCGGCCTCAAGGGTACCGCTGACCGGCCCCACCCGCTCATTCACACCGAGGGCATCAAGCGTCAGCATGGCGTTTCACCAGTAACCACACGAACACCGGCGCCCCCAGGGTGGCGGTCACGGCGCCGATGGGCAGCTCCCCGGTTATCAGGGTTTGCCGCGCCAGCAAATCCGCCAGCACCAGCAGGGCGGCGCCGGCCAGGGCCGAGGCCGGCAGCAGGAAATACTGACGACCGCCCACCAGCAACCGCAGCAGGTGGGGCACCACCAGGCCCATAAAGCCAATCACCCCGGCCATGGCCACGCTGAAGGCGGTCAGCAGGCACACCGCCAGCACCAGCCGGGGTCGCAGGCGCTGGGCATCCAGGCCCAGCAAGCGGGCCTGTTGTTCGCCCAGGGCCAGCAGATCCAGCCGGCGGCCCTGGCGTACCAGCCACAGCAACGCCAGCACCGCCGGCAGCCACCAGCCCCAGGACAGGCGCTGGCCATAGCCCAGGCTGCCCATCATCCAGAACAGAAAGGTACGCAGCGAAGCGTCGTCGGCCAGATACAGCAGCCAGGTCAGTATGGCGTTAGCAAAAATACCCACCGCCACGCCAAACAACAGCAGGGCCCCCTGCCCCAGCCGGCGCCGGGCCAGCAGCATCAGCAGCACAGTAATCACCAGGGCACCGGCAAAGGCCGCCAGCGACACGCCCCAGTGAGGCAGGTTCCAGCCCAGCCAGCCCGCCAGAGACAGGGTCAGTACCGCCGCCAGGCTGGCGCCGCTGGAAATGCCAATCAGCCCGGGCTCCGCCAACGGGTTGTGCAGCAGCACCTGCAGCACGGCACCGCACAGCGCCAGGCTGGCTCCCACCAGCACAGCCAGCAGGGTGCGTGGCAGCCGCAATTGCCAGAACACCTGCTGCTCCAGGCTGGACACCGGCCGCCACAGCACCTCCAGCCCCACGCCCACGGCCCCGGACTGCAGGCTGAGCAGCACCGCCGCCGCCAACACCAGGCTCAGTGCCAGCAACCAGCGCCGGTAACGTTGGCGCTGGTCGGCCAGCAGGCCGCTGAGTGCCGCCGCCTTATCGCTCACCTCAGCCCACCCAGCCAAACCACTGGGGATATTGCTGCCACAGCAGTCGCGCCGACATGACCAGCGACACCGTCACCAGCATGGGGCGAATAATGCGGGTACCCCGGGTAACCACCATTTTGGAGCCCAGCCTGGCCCCCATAAACTGCCCCGCGGCCATGGCCAGGCCGGCAATCCAGACCACCTGGCCGCCCAGCATGAAAAACAGCAGAGAGGCAATATTGGAAGTGAAGTTCAGCAGCTTGGTATGGGCCGTGGCCTTGCCCATGCTGTAGCCGGCCAGGGCAATAAAGCCCAGGGCAAAAAAGGAACCGGTGCCGGGGCCAAAAAAACCGTCGTAAAAGCCGACGCCGGTACCCACCAACAGGGCAAAGGGAATGATCCCCAGCCGACGTTGACGATCTTCATCCCCCACCCGCGGGGAAAACAGAAAATACAGGGCAAAGGCCGCCAGCAAAAACGGCAGTACCTTTTCCAGCACGGAAGCGTCAATCTGCTGTACCAGCAGGGTGCCCAGCATGCTGCCGACAAAGGTACAGGCCACCGCCCACCTCATGTTGCGCCAGTCAATCAGCCCCCGGCGCAGGTAATAAAGGGATGCCGAAAAGGAGCCGAAGCAGCTTTGCAGTTTATTGGTGGCGAGCGCCATGGTGGGCGGCATGCCGGTGGCCAGCAGGGCCGGCACCGTAATGAGGCCGCCACCGCCGGCAATGGCGTCGATAAAGCCGGCCAGCAGGGCCGCCAGCGCCAGCAGTCCCAGGGTCAGCAGATCCAGTTCCATAATTTTCCGGGGTTCAAAACAAGAAAGGTGCCAAGATTAACAGGATGCGCCGCAAGGCAACAGCAAGCCTTGCTCCGACCTTCGTCTATGGTAACGTAGGCCGGACTTTTTAAGGAGGAACACCGCATGAGCGATGAGGTACTGGGGCTGTTGCCCAACGACTTTCCCGATATCGACGACGGCGCCTTTCGCCAGACCGGCGAACGCACCCTGGTGCTGGCCGGAGGCTGCTTCTGGTGCACCGAGGCGGTGTATCGCCAGCTTGAGGGCGTAATCGCAGTGACCTCGGGCTACGCCGGCGGCGACGCCGACACCGCCAATTACCAGGCGGTGTGCACCGGCACCACCCGCCATGCCGAAGCCATTCAAATCACCTATGACAGCGACCGTATCGGCCCGGCCACCCTGCTGAAGGTGTTTTTCGGCATTGCCCACGATCCCACCCAGCTCAATCGCCAGGGTCACGACACCGGCACCCAGTACCGCTCGGCGGTGTTCTGGCAAAACGAGCAGGAACGCACCCTGGTGGAGCGCTACATTGACCTGCTGGAGCAGGCTGGCGCCTTTAAACAGCCCATCGTCACCACCCTGGAGCCGCTGGACGTTTTCTATCCGGCCGAAACCCATCATCAGGACTACGCCGCCAAACACCCGGATCAGCCCTATATTGCCGCCGTGGCCCGGCCCAAGGTGGCCAAGGTGCAGCACTACTACAAGCATCAGCTGAAAAAGGATATCTGACATGGCCCAGACTCCCAGCCCCTATGATCTCTCCCCGCCCGACGAGGCCAGGCTGCAGACCCTGGCCGACGCGCTGAGCCCGGACGAGCGCCGCATTCTGCTCAACCAGGGCACAGAGCCGCCCTTTTGCGGCGGCCTGCTCGATAACCACGAAGACGGCTGTTATGTATGCCGGCTGTGTGCCCTGCCGCTGTTTTCTTCTGCCTGCAAGTTCGAGTCTGGCTCCGGCTGGCCGAGCTTTTATGCCCCCTATCACCCGGACCACATTCGCGAGCTGGCAGACATGAGCCATGGCATGCGCCGGGTGGAGATCCGCTGTGCCCGCTGCGACGGCCACCTGGGCCATGTATTTCCCGATGGCCCGCCGCCCACCGGGCTGCGCTATTGCCTGAACTCCGCTTCCATGCAGTTTTGCCACGATGACGAGCCCAAGCCGGATCCGCTCAAACGGGGCGAAACCGGCTTTCTGTAAGCATTAACGGCCGTCGCGTCGTCCCTTTTTGGCGGCGACGGCCTCCCTGCCCTTTTCAAACCGCCGCACGAAATCTTCTATGACCATGTCGTAGAGCCGATCTTTCAGAAACACGTCTTCCACCCCGTGATCGATATTGGGGTTGTCGTTCACCTCAATGACCGCAACCCGGCCCTTGCCTTCCTTGATATCCACCCCGTACAGACCATCGCCGATGGGTTTGACCGCCTTGAGCGCGGCGTTAATCACCGCCGAGGGCGCCTCATGGGTTGGCAGGGTGACAAAGCCGCCGGAGTCCGCCTCCTTGCCGTCGTTGTGGCGGTAAATCTGCCAGTGCCCCTTCACCATGAAATATTTACAGGCAAAGATGGGCTGATGATTGAGCACACCGATGCGCCAGTCGAACTCGGTGAAAAAATACTCCTGGGCCAGTACCAGGGCCGAGGCATTGCGCAGCTTGCTCAGGGTCTCGACCAGCTGCGCCTTGTCGGCCACCTTGTACACGCCCCGGGAAAACGCGCCATCGGGTATTTTCAGCACCAGCGGATAGCCCAGTTCGGTTTCCAGCCAGTCGGCGGCGTCTTTCTGTTTGGGATTCACCATTAAGGTTTTTGGGGTCGGCACGCCGTTTTTGGCAAAGCTTTCCGCCAGAAAAATCTTGTTGGCACAACGCAGAATGGCGGTGGGCGAGTCGATCACCACCAGGCCCTCGTGCTCGGCCTTCTGGGCGAAGCGAAAGGTATGGTGGTCAATGGCGGTGGTTTCGCGAATAAACAGGCCGTCGTACTCGGCCAGCCGCTGGTAGTCCTTGCGGGTAATGGTTTCCACGTTTACCCCGGCCCGCTCGCCGGCGCGTACAAAGCGTTTCAGCGCCCCCGCATCCGACGGCGGCAGCGCCTCATTCGGGTTGACCAGCATGGCCAGATCGTAACGGTAGCGTTTGGCGGATTTGGGCTGCCGCCAGATGATGCGGGAATAGCGATCCAGGGCATTGGCAAACAGGTCTTCTTCCTGCTCCGCCAGCTCCCGGGGCGACAACGGCGCCAGGCCGGTCAACTCCCAGCGACTGCGGCGCCTGAAGGTCAGCTCCAGCACCGGACAGGGCAGGCGTTCGAACAGCTCCCGGCACAGGCTTTCAAGCCCGGGCACTGCACACTGGCCAAAGCAGCTTTTGACTTTCACCTTCGCGCCCGCCTCAAGATCACCAACATGCGCATCCAGCGCCTCGGACACGCCGTCAAAGCCAAAGGCAAACAGCCCCTTGTTGCGCAGATTATTCAGGGTGGACACCGACGGGATCACATGCTGGCCCCGGGCTTCCGCCAGCAGCGAGCAATAATAGCCGTTGGACAGGTACTTGCCGGTGCGGCACAGGTTGATCACTCGAGTGCGGGGCGCGTTCTTGACCGGCGGCTGCTTGAGGTAGGTCTCGAAGTCCACCAGGTTTTCACTGGGAAAATAGGGCGCCCAGGCGCTGAGTTCATCCACTACCAGAACAAGTTGGGTCATGTAGAAATCCGTTTAATAAAAAGCGAGCCTTGTGCATCACTCTATGTATAAAGCCCGCCGGATACACTGAAATTTTCTCGCCGACCGATCAAATTTATCGTATGTTGAACCACCCTCACCTTGCTTTCGGGTGCCTTGATGTCCGCGCCTGTTGTTCGCCCCGCCCTGCGTTCCGATCTCGATGTCCTGCTGGCCCTGGAACACCGTTGCTTTGATCAGGACAGGATCAGCCGGCGCAGTTTTCTGCGCTTTACCGAGCACCCTCAGGATGTGCTGCTGGTGGCCGAACAGAATGATGCCCTGCTGGGCTATGTGCTGGTGCTGTTTCGCCGCAATACCCAGCTGGCGCGCATCTATTCCATCGCGGTCTCCCCCGATGCCCGCGGCCTGGGGCTGGGCCGGACCCTGCTCGAACAGGCCGAGGCCAGTGCCCGGCAGCAGGGGGCGGTGTTCATGCGCCTGGAAGTGCGCACCGACAACATCGCCGCCCAGAACCTGTACCAGCAACTGGGCTATCGCCAGTTCGGCATTTATCACGATTACTACGAAGACCATGAGAGCGCCCTGCGCTATCAGAAGCGCATTCATCACTACCACCCCCTGGCCGGCAGCCGAACCGTGCCCTACTACCGCCAGACCACGGAGTTTACCTGCGGCCCCGCCTCGCTGATGATGGCGCTTTCCGCCCTGGATGCCACGCACCATACCCAGCCCGACGAAGAGCTGCAGTTGTGGCGCGAGGCCACCACCATTTTCATGACCCAGGGGCATGGGGGCTGCGGTCCCCACGGCCTGGCGCTGGCGGCCCACCGGCGCGGCTTTGCGGTGGAGCTGGTGCTCAATCAGGACGGCCCGCTGTTTATCAACAGTGTGCGCAGCCCTGACAAGAAAGTGGTGCTGGAGCGGGTACATCGGCAGTTTCTCGCCAACCTTGCCCAGGCCGGCATTGTGCCCCGTCATGAGCACTTCACCCTGGAGCAGCTGGAACAGGGGCTGAGTCAGGGCCGGTTGCCGCTGGTGCTGATCAGCACCTATCACCTGGACGGACGCAAGGCGCCGCACTGGGTACTGGTGTGCGCCATGGACCGGGAGTTTGTCTATATTCACGACCCCGACATCGACGAGGCGACGGGGGAGAGCCCGGTGGACAAACAGTACCTGCCCATTGCCCGCTCCCGCTTCGATCGCCTGGCCCGTTACGGCCAGCATGGCCTGCGCACCCTGGTATGGGTGGCCAAACCCTGAGCATGGGTCAGGAGTTGTCGGTCAGCTTTGGTCGCCCCACTTTCAGAAAAAAAACGAAATAACCCATATAAAACAGCATGTTAATGTAAAATTAAATTCAAATGATACCGTACTGTGCCCGCTGAGTCCCTCTTCCCAAAGCCAAAAAAGGCAGTATATTTCCCGGCAATGACAAACCGCTGAGTGAGACAGCCATGTTTAAAAAGACCCTTGCAATTCTGATGCTGCCGATGCTGTTCGGCATTCAGTCGGCCATGGCCGGTGAAACCCTCAACACCATTCTCGGCGGCGGCGCCGGCGGTGCCGCCGGTGCCCTGCTCGGCAAACAGATGGGCGGCGACACCGGCGCCCTGGTGGGTGCGGCCCTGGGTGGTGCCGCCGGTGGTGCGGCCACCGCCAACCGTGGCAACAAGAACGAGGCCGCCATTGGTGGTGCCGTGGGTGCCCTGGGTGGTGCCGCCCTTGGCAAGAACCTGGCCGGCGACGGCGGCCAGCTGATCGGCGCCGGTGTGGGTGGTGCCGCCGGCTCCGCCATCGGCGCCAAAACCGGAGATGGGCACAAAAAAGAAGTGCATCACCACCACTACCACGGCAAGAAAAAATATTACAAGCGCAAGCACCGCCGCGACTGGGACGATGACGACGACGATTGAGTTCCAGCGCAATGAAAAAGGCAGCCGATGGCTGCCTTTTTTGTATCAGTGGCGTGGATGATGACGCAGTTTCAGGTAAATAAGCCCGGCGCCCATCAAGGTACCCAGGGGAAAGGACGGCAGTTGCACCGCCACCAGCACCCAGAACGGCCACTGCCGGCGCATGCCCTCCACTGACAGATAGCCCAGCCAGGCCCGGCGACACAACCACAGCCAGGCGGCGCAAATCAGCAGCAGAAACGGCCACAGCCAGGGGCCGGCCTGACTTCCTGCCTGAGCGCTATTCTGCAAAGTCAGCCAGGCGCCCGCCAGCAGCAACACCGGGATCAATATCGCCTGTATGCTAATAATGATTTTCGCCAGGGTATCGGCGCTATGGGTTTTCATGTCTTTTTCCTGTCATGTGGTTGTTATCAAACTGCCATGATGACGCAGCAGTATTCGGGGTGCAAAATTCCTAACCCGCCGTGAGCAAAGGATAATTACAACATGAGTCGCTTTGAACGTCAGGACGAGCTGAACCATCCCCGGAACGAGGTTCCCGAATTTACCCAGCTGGTAGAAAAAGGCCTGAGCCGCCGCCGCTTCCTCGGTGGTGCCGCCGCCCTGGGCGCCGCCGCCTTCTTTACCGTCTCGCCCCTGTCCCGGGCCGTGGCCGCCGCCACCAAGGCAAGCCCGCTGATGGGCTTTGCCCCCGTTCCGGCCAGCACCAAAGACACCATTACCGTACCGGCAGGCTACCAGGTGGAGCGTCTGGTATCCTGGGGCGATCCCCTGTTTGGCACCGTGCCCGAGTTCAGTGAAACCGGCAACAGCGCCGATGCCCAGGCCGGCCAGTTCGGTGACAACAACGACGGCATGAGCTTCTTTGCCCTCGACGACAACACCGCCATTCTGGCGGTCAACAACGAATATTGTAATTACGAAATCATGTTCCCCCACCAGGGCAAGAACATGAGCGCGGACGACGTCAAATGCGCCCAGGCCGCCCACGGCGTGTCCATTATGACCCTGCAAAAGCAGGATGGGCGCTGGCGCCTGACCAAAGACGGCAAATACAACCGCCGCATTCACGCCAATACTCCCATGGCCATCGGCGGCCCGGCCAAAGGCCACCCTCTGCTGCAAACCGCCGCAGACCCCAAGGGCGAGTGGGCGCTGGGCACCTTTAACAACTGCGCCAACGGCATGACGCCCTGGGGCACCTACCTCACCTGTGAGGAAAACTTCAACGGTTACTTCGGCAGCCAGCATGACGCCGACATTACTCCCGCCCAGGCCCGCTATGGCATTGGCCGGGAAGACGCCGGCTGGCAGTGGCATACCCATGACTCGCGCTTTGATCTGGCCGAGCACCCCAACGAGGCCAACCGCTTCGGCTGGGTGGTGGAGATCGACCCCAAGGATCCGGATTCCATGCCGGTCAAGCGCACGGCGCTGGGCCGTTTCAAGCACGAGAATGCCGAGCTGGTCATCGACCAAAGCGGCCATGCCGTGGTGTATCTGGGCGACGATGAGCGCGGCGAGCACCTGTATCGCTTCGTGAGCAAGCACAAATACAACCCCGATGACCAGGCTGCCAACCGCAACCTGCTGGATGAAGGCACCCTCTACGTAGCCAAATTCCACGAAGGCCAGGACGGCGAGCTCAGGGGCAAGGGCGAGTGGCTCGAGCTGACCCATGGCAAGAACGGCCTGACCGCGGAAAACGGCTTTGCCAGCCAGGCCGACGTGCTGATCCATGCTCGCCTGGCCGCCACCCAGGTGGGCGCCACCACCATGGACAGGCCCGAATGGGTAGCGGCTCACCCCCATGAGCCCGTGGTGTTTTGCACCCTGACCAACAACAAGAACCGTGGCGTGCATGACAACCAGCCGGTGGGCGGCCCCAACCCCCGCGCCGAAAACCATTACGGCCAGATCCTGCGCTGGCGCCCGGCCGGTGGCAACCACACCGCCAGTGAGTTTGACTGGGATCTGTTCGTGCTGGCAGGCAACCCGACCGTGCACGGTGAAGGCCTGTACGCCGGCTCCGCCAATATCAACGCCGACAACATGTTCAACAGCCCCGATGGCATCGGCTTTGATCAGGGCGGCAGGCTGTGGATTCAGACCGATGGCAACTACTCCAATCAGGGCGACTTCGCCGGCCAGGGCAACAATCAGATGCTCTGTGCCGATCCCAACAGTGGCGAAATTCGACGTTTCCTCACCGGCCCCGTGGCCTGTGAGGTGACCGGACTGGCCTTTACCCCGGATTACAAAACCCTGTTTGTGGGCATTCAACACCCGGGCGAAGATCTGGCCGGCTCTCACTTCCCCCTGGGTGGCAACAGCAAACCCCGCTCCAGCGTCATGATGATCACTCGGGAAGACGGCGGCATTATCGGCGCCTGATCCACTGAATGACCAAGGGTTAGGAACCGGAAAAATCTGCCTGGTTCCTAACCCTTACGCTTGCGTCTCACTCCTCGCACCAGCCTCACGCCTCCACTCCCAACAGCCTAACCGTGATATCGCCCCTGCTTTACTGGTATGCTGTTTTGCAAAAAACACGCAACCAACCCACGGGGAGCGCTATGCAATACCGAAAACTGGGCAATACCGATATCGACGTCAGCCTCATCGGCCTCGGCACCATGACCTGGGGCGAGCAAAACAGTGAGGCCGAGGCCCACGCCCAGCTCGACATGGCCATGGACCATGGCGTCAACCTCATCGACACCGCCGAGCTCTATCCCATCCCCCCGCGGGAGCACACTCAAGGCGCCACCGAAACCATGATTGGCCACTGGCTGGCGGCCAGGGGCTGCCGTGACCGAGTGGTACTGGCCACCAAGGTGGTGGGCCGGGCCCACGACCCCAAGCGTCCGTCCTACTTTCGCGACGGCAAGCCCATGCTGGACCGGGCCAATATCGTTAAGGCCCTGGATGACAGCCTGCGCCGGCTGCAGACCGACTATGTCGACTTTTATCAGCTGCATTGGCCCGATCGCCGCACCAACATGTTCGGCCAGCTCGGCTTTGAGCAGCTCGACGATGCCGATACCGTGCCCATTGCCGAAACCCTGGCGGTGCTCGACGAGCTGGTCAAGGCCGGCAAAATCCGCCACATTGGCCTGTCCAATGAAACCCCCTGGGGTGTACACCAGTTTCTGCGGGAAGCCGAGCGCCACAACTATCCGCGCATTCAGGGCATTCAGAACCCCTACAACCTGCTCAACCGCACCTATGAAATCGGCCTGTCCGAATTCTCCCTGCGCGAGCAAGTGGGGCTACTGGCCTACTCACCCCTGGCCTTTGGCATGCTCACCGGCAAATACGAAAACGGCGCGCAGCCCGAAGGGGCCCGACTCACCCTGTATAATCGTTTTCAGCGTTACAACGGTGCCGCCTCACGGGCCGCCACCAGCGCCTATGTAGCCCTGGCCCGACAGCATGGCCTTACCCCCACCCAGCTGGCCCAGGCCTTCGTCAACACCCGGCCTTTTGTCACCAGCAACCTGATTGGCGCCACCAGCCTGACCCAGTTGAAGGAAAACCTCGACAGTGTCCATGTGGTGCTGACCGAGGAGCTGCAACAAGGCATTGCCGACATTCATCAGCAATATCCCAACCCGGCACCCTGAACTGCCCGGCCCGTTGTGATAACGGGCCGCTTTTTACGATTAATGTGCCCCCGACATGGTAGTTCGACTCCGGCCCTTGCTACCATTACGGTCTACAAATCAAACAATAACGAGCAGCGGTGATGTTTCTCTCCCCCCCTACCCGCCTTTCTCTGCTGAGCCGGCTGTTGCTGGCCGGCGGCCTGCTGTTTACCGGGCTGGCGGCATGGCAGCTGCAACAAGCCAGCGAGACCCAGGCCGCCAACCGCTTTGCCGCGGTGGCCGATCAGCTCAGCCTCAAGGTGGAGGAACGCCTGTTTGCCTACGCCCTCGTCGGCCGTGGCGGGGTCGCCCTGCACGGGGCATCGGAAGCCATTACCGCGGACGAGTGGCGCCGGTTTACCGAAAGCATGCACGACAACACCGCGCTCAAGGGCATGGAGGAGCTGGGTTTTGCCCGCTTTGTACGCGAGTCCGAACGCCGAGCCCACCTCGCTGAACTGCGCCGTAACCGACTGCCCGAGCACCGTATTCATCCCCCCGGCAAGCGGGACGCCTACGGTTATGTGCTGCACCTCGAGACCTTTGCTCAACACACTTACCACCAGCCGGGCTTTGATCTACTGAGCGACCCCGAGCACCGGCGGGCCATGTTCCAGGCCAGAGACAACGGCCGCCCGGTACTGCTCGGTCATCAACACGCCGAAGGCTCGGGCTACATGATGCTGCAACCGGTCTATGCTCCGGGCCATGCCACCAGCCCTCGCGCCACCCGGTTTCAGGGCTGGGTATTCACCGGTTTCAGCATGTCGGAGTTGATTGGCGGCCTGCTCGAGAACCATCAGCTTGATAACGCCCAGTGGCTGGGCCTGCGGGTCTACAGTGGCAACACCATGACCCCGTCCCGCCTGCTGTTTCAGCAAGGCAGCCCCGGCCGCGCCGCCGGGCCCTTTGTGGAGCGGCGCTTTGTCAATTTCAATGGCCACCAGTGGCTGCTGGTGTTTGAACACCTCGCCCCCGCCCTTGCCGTGGGCTATACCCGCAGCCTGCTGACCCTGGCCGCCGGCCTTACTCTGACCCTGCTGTTGCTGTTACTGCTGCGCTCGACCATGACCACCCGCACTCGGGCCCTGGCACTGGCCGAACAACTGACCGACGAAATCCGCCAGCGTGAACGTCAGGTGGAAAAGCTGCTGAACCGGCTGCAAAACATCGCCGCCCGGGTCCCCGGCGTGGTATTTGAATATCGCTTCGGCACCGATGGCCGCAGTTCCTTTCCCTATGCCAGTGAAGGTATTCGCCAGATCTACGGCATCAGCCCGCAGCAGGCCGCGGAAAGCGCCAACGCCTTTTTTGATGCCATTCACCCCGACGACATGGAGGCGGTCACCGACAGCATGCGGCTGTCGTCCCGCGAGCTCACCCCCTGGCGACATGAGTTTCGAGTGCGCGGCCCGAACGAACAACCCCGCTGGTTGCTGGGCGACGCCCTGCCCCGGCGGGAAACCGACGGTGCCACCAGCTGGTGCGGCGTGCTCACCGATATTACGGTCAACAAACAGACCGAGCTGGCGCTGCAGGCGGCCAGCAATCAGGCCCGCCATTTTCGCGAAGCATTGGATCACGTGCCCTCCTTCATTTACATGAAGGACACCCGCTTCCGCTATACCTACGCCAACCGTGCCGCCCTGGAACTGTTCGGCTGCAATGCCAGCACCCTGCAGGGCAGCCTTGACGAACAGTTTTTTCCCGAGGACGCCGCCCTGCGCGTGCGCGAGTCCGACAGGCGGGTACTGGGCGGCGAGCTCAGCACCGAAGAGGTGGAGATCGTCGGCAAGGATGGCCACAGCACCGTATTCCTCGACATCAAGGCGCCCATCTTTGACGATCCCGAACAGCAAGGCGTGGTCGGCCTGCTCGGCATTCGCACCGACATCACACCGCTGAAAAACAGCGAGCAACAGCTGCGCCAGCTGGCGCAGTTTGACCCGCTTACCAAGCTGCACAACCGGCTGATGCTCTCGGACAGACTGTATCAGGCCATGTCCCAGGCCCGACGCCACGGCCAGTCGCTGGCGGTGGTCTACCTGGATCTGGACGGTTTCAAACACATCAACGACAGCCACGGCCACGCCACCGGCGACAAGGTGCTGGCCACCACGGCCCGGCGCATGAAGGACGCGGTACGCGAAGGTGATACTCTGGCCCGGGTGGGCGGCGACGAATTTGTGGCCATACTGCTGGATTTGCCCGGTGAGGAGTGCGCCCCACTGCTGGAACGCCTGCTGGAGGCCACCGCCCGGCCGGTGACGGTCGGCCATCTTAGACTCAGGGTGACCGCCAGCCTGGGGGTCACTTTTTACCCCCAGGCCGAAGATCTGGCGCCGGATCAGCTACTACGCCAAGCCGATCAGGCCATGTATCAGGCCAAGCTGGCGGGAAAAAACCGCTACCACCTGTTCGACACCGAGCAGGACAGGGACATGCGCAGCCATCATGAAAGCCTGGAGCGCATTCGCACCGCCCTGCAGCGGGGAGAATTCGTGCTTCATTACCAGCCCAAGGTCAACCTGCGCACCGGCGAAGTGCTCGGCACCGAGGCCCTGATCCGCTGGCAGCATCCCGACAAGGGACTGCTGCCGCCTTCCCATTTCCTACCGGCCATCGAGGATCACGCCCTTAGCGTCGACCTGGGCAACTGGGTCATCGACTCGGCCCTGCAACAGCTGCGCGAATGGCGCGGCACCGGGCTGGACTTTCCCGTCAGCGTCAACGTCGGCGCCCGCCAGCTCAGGCAGCCGGACTTTGCCGATCAGCTACGCCGGCTGCTCGGCCACTACCCGGACATCGACCCGGCCATGCTGGAATTGGAGGTACTGGAAACCAGTGCCCTTGGCGATCTGGCACAGATCGCCGAACGGCTGAGCGATTGTCGGGCCCTGGGCGTGGGCCTGTCGCTGGATGACTTTGGAACCGGTTACTCGTCCCTGACCTACCTGAAACGACTACCCGCCTCCACGGTCAAGGTGGATCAGAGCTTCGTGCGCGACATTCTAGAAGACCCGGAGGATCTGACCATACTCGACGGTGTGCTCAGCCTGGCCGATGCCTTTGATTTGCAGGTGTTGGCGGAAGGGGTGGAAACCAAAACCCACGGCGACATGCTGCTGCGCATTGGCTGCGAGCTGGCCCAGGGCTATGGCATCGCTCGGCCCATGCCCGCCGCCGACCTCGCCGGCTGGGTGCAACAATGGCAGCCGGAGCCCCACTGGGCCACCCTGCCAAAGGTGGAGCGGGCCCGCCTGCCCTTGCTGTATGCGGGTATTGAGCATACCGCCTGGCTTGAGTCCGTTCGCACCGCCCTGCACCACCCGGGCCGGGGCTGGCCCGAGTTGAATGCCCAGCAATGCCGGTTCGGACTCTGGTACCACGACTGCGGCACAAAAGAGCAGGAGCGGCTGACTTCCCTAGCCAAACTGCACCGCCAGCTACACGGCCTGGCCACCGAGTTGCGTCAGCTCCATGCCGGCGGCAAACCGCAACAGGCGCGGCTCCGCTTCAACGAACTCCATGAGTTGCACCGGCAGTGGGTGGCAGAGCTTGAACATCAGCTGCAGACTCGCGCCGGCGACAACATCACGCCCCTTCGCCGCCCCCTGAAAAGCGTCTGATGCGGCCGGCAACGCCGGCCGGGCTCAGGGCCGAGGTCCGAAAAAGCGGCTGTCGGTACGGACTTCATCACCCCGGTGGCGCACCACGAACTCAATGGCCTGCACCGGGCGAATCAGGCTGCCGTCGGCCACCGACAGGCTGACCGGCACCAGCCGCATCTCCCCCGGTGCCAGCTGCCATTGCCGCTGACCGCGCCAGTCCGGCTGCACCAGCCCTTCCACCTCCAGCAGTATGGTTTGCGGCTGCTGGGTCTTGTTCGCCACCTTCAGGGTATAGGTGTTTTCAATTCGGCCCGAAAGGGTCTCCCTATACAGCTCATTGCGATCCCGCAACACTTCCAAAGCAAGCGGCTCACGCAGCAGCGCCGCCGCCAACATCAGCCCCAGCATGGCAACCATGACGGCGGCGTAGGCCCACATGCGCAGTCGCCGGCGGGTCACGCCCTGGCCGGCCAGCTCATTTTCGCTGGCGTACCGAATAAGTCCCAGGGGGTAGCCCATGCGGTTCATGGTCTGATCGCAGGCATCAATGCAGGCGCCGCAGTTGATGCACTCGTACTGCAGGCCGTCGCGAATGTCGATGCCCGCCGGACACACCTGCACGCAGAGGTTGCAGTCGATGCAGTCCCCCAGCCCCTGGGCACGGTGATCGGCCTTGCGTGCCCGCGGTCCCCGGGCCTCGCCACGGCCGGCATCGTAGGCGGCGCTCAGGGTATCGGCGTCAAACATGGCCGACTGAAAGCGGGAATAAGGACACATGTGCGTGCACATCAGGGTACGCATCCAGCCCGCGTTGAGGTAGGTACAAAGGGCGAACAACAACACCCAGAAAGTGGGCCAGGCTCCCGCCGACCCCGTCAGCAGGCCGGTGGCCAACTCGGTGGCGGGGGTGAAATAGGCAATAAAGGAGAAACCACTCAGCAGCGCTATCAGCCACCAGATCAGGTGCTTGCCGCCCTTGCGCAACAACGTGTCGACACTCCAGGCTTCCTGATCCCGCCGCCGCCGCCGGTTGGCACTACCTTCCAGCTTTTCTTCCACCCAGATAAACCAGAAGGTCCATACCGTTTGCGGACACAGGTAGCCGCACCAGACCCGTCCCAGCCAGGCGGTGATAAAAAACAGGGCAAAGGCCGCCACCATCAGCAACAGGGCCAGCAAGGTCAGATCCTGAGGCCAGATGGTCATGCCGAACAGGTGAAACCGCTGGGCTTCCCAGTCGAGCAATATTGCCTGGGCACCGTTCCAGCGCAGCCAGGGCCCGGCCAGGAACAGCAGCATCAGCCCCCAGCCCAGCTGGCGGCGCAACCGTTGCCAGCGGCCCTGCTGGGCCCGTACATAGATATGCCCCTGATCACGGGGCCGGGACACGTCGGTACACACCTTGACGTCGATTCGGGAGGAAGTGTCGTTCATAAGGCTCACTTGCGTTGTGGTTCACTCTCCGGCAACAGGCCGGCAGGGTACGCAGTAGAGCACGGGGTAGCCCCTGGCTACATAAACAGTCGAGGCCAAAAAACCATAACAGTTGTGCCGGCCATGCTCAGAAAACCATAACAGTGGCCGTTCAGACCGGGGAAAGCAGTCCCTGTATCAGGACCGCAAGGCGCTCCACCGCCGCTTCGCTGCGGGAGTTCCAGGGCAGTGACACATTGAGCCGAAAGCAGTGCCGAAACTGCTCTCCGGCGGCGAACATGCGCCCCGGGGCTATGGTGATGTCCTCGGCCAGGGCGCGCCGGTAAAGTTCGGTGGCGTCCAGTCCCGGCGGCAGGCTCAGCCACAGAAAGTAACCACCCCGGCTGGCATGCACTCGCACTTCGGCCGGAAGGTGCCGGCACAGGGCCTGGTAAAACCGCTGCTTGCGCCGGGCCAGTTCACGCCTGAGGGTATGCAGGTGGCGGTCGTAATGGTGGGATCCCAGGTAGTCGGCCAGTGCCAGCTGCATGGGTGCACTGGTCGTCAGGGTGCTCATCAGCTGCAGCCGCTGAATCGCCGGGGCTCGGGCCCCCGCCGCCACCCAGCCGATGCGCAGGCCCGAAGCCAGGGTCTTGGAAAAGGAAGAACAGTGCAGCACACCCTCATCCTGGGCCCGCAGCGGCAACGGCGCCTGCTCGCCGTGATAGAGCTCGGCATAGACATCATCCTCGACCAGGGGCACGCCGTGGCGGTTAAGCAGCGCCAGCAACCGGGTGCGCGCCTCCCCGTCCAGACTGGCTCCCAGCGGGTTCTGACAATGACTCATCAGCCAGCAGGCCCTGACCGGGTAACGCCCCAGGGCATCGGCCAGGGCGTCCAGATCCAGCCCCCGCTCCGAGTCCACCGGCACCGCCAGCGCCTTCAGCTGCAGGCGTTCAATCGCCTGCAGGGCACCATAAAACGCCGGCGCCTCCACCACCACCCAGTCTCCGGGCCGGGTCAGCGCCTGCAGACTCAGGTTGAGGGCCTCCAGTGCCCCCGAGGTGATCACGATGTCGTCCGGCGACACCGCCATGCCCCGGGCCGCATAGCGCCGGGCCAGGGCCCGGCGCAGCTCGGCACAGCCCGGCGGCAACACCAGTTGCTGGGCCGGATCCAGCCGCCGGGCCACCCGGCTCAGGGAGCGCGCCAGCTGTTCCCGCGGAAACAGCGAGGAATGGGGAAAGGCCGAGCCAAAGGCGACGCAGTCGGGCCGCTGGCCCGCCTGCAATACATTGAAGATAAAGGCGTTGATGTCCACCGACTCGGCGGCATGCAGGGCCGGCCGGGCGGCGTGGGCCGGACTGTGCTGGCGCGGCGCCACCCGGTAGCCGGACTGGGGCTGTGCCAGTATCCAGCCCTCGCTTTCCAGCAACTGATAAGCGCTGTGCACCGTCATCAGGCTGAAGCCGGAACGGCCGGCGGTTTCCCGCAAGGAGGGCAGCCGATCGCCGGGCTGCCAGATACCAGACTCAATTTGTTCCTGTATCTGGCGCGCCAACCGGCGGTACTTGCTGCTCACCTCACAGCGCCAGCTGGCAGTTTTCTCCTTCCAGCTCGGCCCTTTCCTGATCCAGGCTCAGGGCCTGGCGCAGATCGGCAATCTCCTGCTGGTGGGCCCGGCGCAGCTTCTTGCGCAGCTTGCCCATGACGAAGCGACGAATTTCCTGCTCGTCTTCCAGCACCAGGCCGGGCACCGAGGTGGGCTTGCGGGTCTGCTCATCCAGCGCCACCATGGTGAAATAGGAGGTGTTGGTGTGCTTGACGATGCCCTTTTTAAAGTCTTCCGACACCACCTTGATACCCACCTCCATCGAGCTCTTGCCGACGTAGTTGACCGACGCGTACAGGGTCAGCAGCTCACCCACTTCCACCGGGTTGAGAAAGTCCACCGAATCGACCGAGGCGGTCACACAATAGCCCTTGGCATGGCTGGCGGCGCAAGTGTAGGCAATCTTGTCCATCAGCGACAAAATAATGCCACCGTGCACCTTGCCGCCGAAATTGGCATAGGAAGGCACCATCAGTTCCTTGAGGATCACCTGGGACGACTTGACCGTACTGAAAACCGCTTCGCTCATTACTTCACCTGAAAAATACTTGCTGTTTTTGATATTGAATAGCGTGCAGGTGCCACGACCACCGCACGGACCGGCAAGCATGGACGAACCGGGCCCCGAGGTAAACCTTCAACGGCGGCAAAAAGCGGCTTTGTCACGTTTTATGCCGACTTCATTCGCCTGCCGGTCTTAGTGTAAGGTATTATTTACAGCCTGTTCACCCTGTCATTCCTTTCCATGCGCCTGAAAGTAAATTGTGAAGACCGCCTGGGCCTGACCCGGGAGCTGCTCAACATTCTGGTGGAGCACCGCATCGACCTGCGCGGCATCGAGATCGACACCAGCGGCATTATCTATCTCAACTTTCCCGCCCTCGCCTTTGCCGAGCTGCAGCACCTGATGCCGGCCATTCGTCGCCTGCCGGGGGTGCACGACGTGCAGACCATCGCCTGCATGCCCTCGGAGCAGGAGCACAACGCCATTGCCGCCCTGCTCAAGGTGCTGCCCGACGCCGTGGTGGCGGTGGATGTAAAAGGCCGCATCACCTTGGCCAACGACGCCGCCTGCGCCCTGCTCGACCAGCCCCAGGCCCAGTTGCTGCAGCAGCCCCTGGGCCCTCGGCTGAAAGGCGTCTTTGTCAGCCGCTGGCTGGAGCAGGACCAGCCTCGACCGCTCAGTGAAAAGGTTACCATTGAAGGCCAACCCTGGCTGGCGGACTTTCTGCCCATCTGGGTGACCGAAGAGTCGGGCGAGCAGAGCCTGGCCGGCGCCGTGGTGGTGTTCAAGTCGGCCTGGCGCATCGGCCAGCACTTCAAGGCCATGCGCCATCGGGAGTCCACGCATTTCGACGACTTTATCGCCCACAGCCCGGCCATGATCGAGCTGCTGCGGGAAGCCCGCCGGCTGGCGGTGTTGGATGCGCCCCTGCTGATCCAGGGGGAAACCGGCACCGGCAAGGAACAGCTGGCCCGCGCCTGTCACCGGGCCAGCCTGCGCGGTGAAGGCCCCTTTATGCTGCTCAACTGTGCCGCCATTCCCGACGACGCCGCCGAGAACGAACTGTTCGGCTATGCCCCCGGGGCCTTTGGCAACAATGAAAAGGGCAAGCGCGGCGTGCTGGAGCAGGCCAACGGCGGCACCCTGCTGCTGGACGAAATCGGCGAGATGTCGCCGCTGCTGCAGCGCAAACTGCTCAGGGTGCTGCAGGATGGCGTGTTTCGCAGGCTGGGGGACGAGCAGGAGGTCAAGGTGGACATTCGGGTGATCTGCACCAGCCAGCAGGATCTTGCCACCCTGGTGCAACAGGGCCTGTTTCGCCAGGATCTGTTCTATCGGCTCAACGTGCTCAACCTGCGGGTGCCCTCGCTGCGGGAGCGGCAAAAGGACATTCTGCCCCTGGCCCGGCACCTGTGCACCCGCTACGCCGCCGAGCTGGAGCGGCCCCAGCCCCGGCTGTCGACCAGGCTGGCGGACTACCTGCAGCATTACCCCTGGCCCGGCAACGTGCGCCAGCTCGGCAACTGCCTGTACCGGGCGATCAGCCTGCTGGAAGGAGACGAACTGGATATCAATGATTTGGCGCTGCCGGAGCAAAGCGGCCTGCCGGGGCTGGATGCCCTGTGCGAAGGCTCGCTGGAAGAGGCGGTCAAGGGCTTTGAGCGCCTGCTGCTGGCCCGGCTGTATCCGGAATACCCGTCCAGCCGGTTGTTGGCCAAACGCCTGGGCATCTCTCACACCGCCGTGGCCAACAAGCTCAGGGATCACGGCATCGGCAAACACAAAAAATAAGGTGTTGGAGCGCGGACAACTCGCCCGCATTAGCTCCCTCATGGTGCTCAATGTCCACGCGCCAATTTGCAGGCTCGCAGCCTGCGCTCCAATGAGAGGTTCTCGTCATGAAACACGGGTTATTACTGCTGATATTTGCCGCCTTGCCTGTCTGGGCCCAAGGCGCCCCACTGTGTTCCCCCGAGTGGGCGCAATGGGTCGAGAAAAAGGTCCATACCGGTGACGGCCAGGGTCACGGCCCCGACACCGGCTCCGAGGAATGGAAATCGGTGGTGGAATTTCACTTAGGAATCCGGGGTCAAAGCAATGTTCCCGAGCGCAACGGCCAAGCCTGGTGTGCGTATATCGATACCCTGCTCAAGCAGGGCCCGTCGTATAACTGTGACGATATTCATCCCGACAGTATCGAAGCGATGATCTGCACCGATGCCGGCCTGGCGGCCCAGGACCGAAAACTGGCCGGGATCTACCAGCAGGCGCTGGCCAAGGCTGCCAACGAACAGCCCTCCACGCTCAAGGCCGAGCAACGGGGCTGGATCAAAGGCCGCAATGAATGCTGGAAAAACGAAGACAAGCAGGCTTGCGTGCAGCAGCAGTACCGACTGCGAACCACCGAACTGCAGGCCCGCTACCGACTGGTGCCCGAGCGCGGCCCGTTCCGTTTCGCCTGTGACGGAACCCCCGCCAACGAGGTGGTCGTTACTTTCTACGAGACCGAGCCTGCAACCTTGATCGCCGAATACGGCGACAGCGTGTCACTGATGTATGCTCAGCCGGCCGCCAGCGGCAGCCGCTACCAGGGCCGTAACGAAAGCTTCTGGGAGCACCGGGGGGAAACCATGATCCAGTGGGGATATGACGCCTCGGAAATGCGCTGCAAGCCGGTAAACTAAACCAACAAAAAAGGCCTGCGCAAGGCAGGCCGAAAACAGGACTGGAATGTTGCCCGATCAGGCAAACACGAAATATTTACGTACGGTTTCCACCACTTCCCAGGTGCCCTGAAAGCCCGGCTCCACCACGAAGATGTCGCCGGCCTTGAGGTGAATGGGCTCGCCACCTTCGGGGGTGAGAATGCAGTAGCCTTCGCGGAAGTCACAGTATTCCCACTTGGTGTAGTTCACCGCCCACTTGCCCGGGGTGCAGATCCAGGTACCCATGATCTTGCTGCCGTCTTCCGAGGTGTAGGCGTTGAGGTTAACGGTATGCGGGTCACCGGACAGTTTTTCCCACTTAGTGGCATCCAGCAGCACCTGAGGCTGGGTATCGCGCAGTACCGTGATTTTCTGAGACATGATGGCTCCTTTTACATGCCGAATGCTGAGCATTCGAGGGGTCAATGAGTGTCAGCTGCCCAGTACCACCGTCTTGCCCTGGTACATGAACACTCGCTTTTCAATGTGATACTGAACCGCTCGGGCCAGGGTCACGCATTCAATGTCGCGGCCCTTGGCCACCAGCTCTTCGGGGTAATGGCTGTGATCCACCGCCTGCACCCCCTGAGTAATGATGGGGCCCTCGTCCAGCTCGTTGTTGATGTAGTGGGCCGTGGCCCCTACCAGTTTCACCCCCTTGGCGTAGGCCTGGTGGTAGGGCTGGGCGCCCTTGAACCCGGGCAGCAGGGAGTGATGAATGTTGATGGCGCGGCCGGACAGCTTGTCGCACAGATCCGGGCTCAGCACCTGCATGTAGCGCGCCAGCACCACCAGATCCGCGTTGGACTCCTGCACAATCTTCCACAACTGGGCTTCCTGCTGCGCCTTGGTATCGGCCGTGATCGGCAGGTGGTAGTAGGGAATATGATGCCAGTCGGCCAGCCGTTGCAGATCCGGGTGATTGGAGATAATGGCCGGAATCTCGATGGCCAGCTGGCCGGTGCGGTAGCGATACAGCAGATCGTTGAGGCAGTGATCAAACTTGGAGACCAGGATCACCACATTGGGCCGGCGGCTGCGCTCGGTCAGTTCCCAGTCCATGCCGTATTTGTCGGCCCGGGACGCAAAGCCGTCGCGAAACGCCGCTTCATCAAACTCGCCCTGCTCGGGCCGGCGAAACTCCACGCGAATAAAGAAACGGCCGGCGCGGGCGTCGTCAAAGGTCTGCATGTCCGCCACATAGCACTGCTGCTGATACAGGTAGCCGGTGACCGCATCCACGGTGCCCAGCCGGCTCTCGCAGCTGGCGGTGAGGATATAGCTGTCTTGCTGATTCATGCCGTGCCTCCCATGGCGGTGTGTATTTGGTGACCGCGGACTCAACCCATCCGCGGCCCTGAGATGGCCCCCGCCTCGGCGGGGGGACTGACGGCGAGCAAGGGTAGTGCCGCCGTTGTCATTCCCGCACCGCGGGAACCCGGGCGCTTCGCCCTTACTTGCCGATCACCAGGCCGTATTCCCGGCTGGCGTCCTGCAGCCACATCCACAGATAGTCGGAGAAACTGCGGCGAATCACCAGCTCGAAACTGTCGGCGCCGGTGCGGCGCAGCAGTACGCCGGCCTTGGCGAACACGGTGCCCACACACTTGCCGGTGGGCAGGCTGGACGGGTGCACGTCATAGGGACATGACTTGCGGATCACCATCTCCGCCTTGGGACCGGACAGCTCCAGCACGGTCTGGCCGCCGCTCACGTCGGTAATGGCATAGTGACCGGACAGCTGCTCGCGCAGGCTCTGCTGCAGGCGGCCTTCCTGACCGCCCTCGGTAATGATCAGCCACTCATCGGGCGCCAGCCACTGCACCAGCACCTTGTCGTTCTCGACGGAGCTGCAGGCCTGGGTGGGCAGCGCCACGCCCAGCACCTTTTCCACGGTTTTGGCGAACAGCTCGTTGCCGGCGTTGCCGCGCAGCACCAGGTGGCCCAGGAACGGCTTCTCGCGCAGCACCACCTCACCCTGCTGATCCTGCTTGGCCAGCGCTTCCAGGTTGGCGTGATACAGCGGGGATTCCACCCGCACCTGGCGTTCTACCTCTTTCAGTTTGGCGGTGTTGTTAGACATGCTGACGCTCTCCTTTGGGATCATAGAAAATCGGGCTGGTGATTTCGGCTTCCAGCACCCGGCCGTCGGCCAGCGGGCAGTACACGGTTTGGCCCATTCGGTTCAGGCCGTCCTTGACCAGACCCATGGCGATGTTGTGGCCCAGGTTGGCGCTGTAGTAGCTGGACGACACATGACCTACCATGGGCATCGGCAGCGGATGGTTGGGGTCCAGCACGATCTGGGCACCTTCCGGAATCACGGTTTTGGCTTCCTTGCACTTAAGCCCCACCATCTGTTTGCGATCGGTGCGGGCGGTGTCTTCCCGGCTCCAGGAACGCTGGCCGATGAAGGGGAACGGCTTGTTCTTGCCCACACACCAGTTCATGTTCAGATCCTGCGGCGTCACCGAACCGTCGGTGTCCTGACCCACGATGATGAAGCCCTTCTCGGCCCGCAACACGTGCATGGTTTCGGTGCCGTAGGGGGTGATGTTGAACTCGGCACCCGCTTCCATCACTGCTTCCCACACGTGCATGCCGTAGTTGGCCTGCACGTTGATCTCAAAGCTCAGCTCACCGGTAAAGGAGATGCGGAAGATGCGCCCCTTCACGCCGGCGATGGTGGCGTCCTTCCAGGTCATAAAGGGAAAGGCGTCGCCGCTCAGATCCACGTCTGCACAGACCTTTTCCAACACCTTACGGCTGTTGGGGCCGGATACCGTCATGGTGGCCCAGTGGTCGGTCACGGAAGTGAAATACACCTCCAGCTCCGGCCACTCGGTCTGGTGCCACAGCTCCAGCCACTGCAGCACGCCCGCGGCGCCGCCGGTGGTGGTGGTCATGATGAAGTGTTCGTCGGTGATGCAGGAGGTCACCCCATCGTCGAACACCATGCCGTCTTCCTTACACATCAGGCCGTAGCGGCAGAAACCGGGATTGAGCTTGGCCCAGGCGTTGGTGTAGATGCGCTGCAGGAATTCCCGGGCGTCAGGGCCCTGAATGTCGATCTTGCCCAGGGTGGAGGCATCGAGAATGCCCACGCTGGTGCGGGTGGCCACACACTCGCGGTTAACCGCCTGGTGCATGTCTTCGCCCGCCTTGGGGAAGTACCAGGGACGCTTCCACTGGCCCACGTCCTCGAACTCGGCGCCGTTTTTCACGTGCCAGGCGTGCATGGCGCTAAACCGAGCCGGATCGAACAGGTGGCCCGCGTCACGGCCGGCAAAGGCGCCCATGGTGATCGGGGTGTAGTTCGGGCGGAATATGGTGGTACCGGTTTCCGGAATGCTCTTGCCCATGGCATTGGCGGCAATGGCCATGCCGTTGATATTGCCGAGCTTGCCCTGATCGGTACCAAAACCCATGGCGGTGTAACGCTTGATGTGCTCGATGGACTCAAAGCCTTCGCGCACGGCCAGCTCGATACCGGCGGCGGTCACGTCGTTCTGGTAGTCGACGAACTGCTTGGGCGCCCGGCTCACGGCACGGCTGTGAGGCACCAGGAACAGGGGCTGGGCCTGATCTTCGCGGGGATCCGTGGTGTTGACGTCGGCATCCACCACCTGGGCGGCCAGTTCGCCATAGCCGGTGGCCTCGGCGGCTTCACGGCCGGCCTTGAGGCCTTCGTTGAGTACGGCAGACAGGCCATAGGTGCCCTGCACGCCGCCGGCCAGCAACTGCTTCTGCACGGTTTCACCGGGCACAAAGCCGATGACGTCGGCGTTCCATACCGGGCGAGAGCCGGTGTGGGCGGTCAGGTGCACCACCGGACTCCAGCCACCGGAGGTGGCGATGGTGTCACAGCTCAGGGACACGGCGTCGCCGGTCACCCGGCTGCCGTCGCTGGTGATGGGGGCCACTTTGGCGCCGTTCACCCGCTTCTTGCCGGTGGCTTCAATCAGGCCGTGGCCGGTGTAAATCTTGACGCCACGGGACTTCAGCTGCTGGTAGCGATCGCCGCTGGGGTTGGCGCGGCTGTCCACCACCGCCACCACTTCACGGCCGGCGTCCAGCCAGTCGATGGCGGCCTGATAGCCGTAATCGTTGCAGGTCATCAGCACCAGGCGCTCACCCGGGGCCACGCCGTAGCGATTGACGTAGGTGGACAAGGCGCTGGCCACGAAGCAGCCGGGCAGATCGTTGTTGGCAAATACCAGCGGACGCTCCTGGGCACCGGTGGCCAGCACCACGCGGCCGGCGCGAATGCGGTGCAGGCGCTGGCGGGTCTTGCCGGACACACGCTCACCCAGGTGATCGGTACGACGCTCCAGCACGGAGACGAAGTTCTGATCGTAATAGCCGGAGGCGATGCTGCGGGGCAGCAGGGTGACGTCGGGCAGGTTTTCCAGCTCTTTCACGGCCGCTTCAACCCAGGCGGCCGGGGCCTGGCCGTTGATTTTCTGAGTGCCGTGCAGCAGGTGACCGCCAAACTCGTTCTGCTCGTCCACCAGGATCACGCGGGCGCCACGGCGACCGGCGGCCAGGGCCGCGGTCAGGCCGGCGGCACCGCCCCCTACCACCAGCACGTCACAGTGATGGTTGAGCTTGTCATAGGTATCCGGGTCCCGCTCGTTGGGCACGCGACCCAGGCCGGCGGCCTTGCGGATCAGGTGCTCATACTTGGGCCACATGGACTGGGGGTACATAAAGGTTTTGTAGTAGAAGCCGGGGGGCATCATGCTGCCACCGAGCTTGCCCATCACCCCCATGATGTCCTTGTCGACGTTCGGCCAGCCGTTGGTGCTGGCGGCGGTCAGGCCGTCATAGAGCTCGGCCTGGGTGCCGCGAATGTTGGGAATCATGGTGGCTTCGGAACTGCCCACCTGCAGAATGCAGTTCGGCTCGTCGGCGCCGGCGGCCATGATGCCGCGCGGACGGGAATACTTGAACGAACGACCGACCACGTCCACACCGTTGGCCAGCAGGGCCGAGGCGATGGTGTCACCGGCCAGGCCCTGATAGCGCTTGCCGTTGAAAATAAAGTTGAGCGGCTTGCCGGCGTCTACCCGGCCCTTGCCCTGAATGCGGTTCTGCTGGCTCATGACTGGCCTCCTTGCTGCGGCTGTTCGTCCACCTTGTAGGTTTCCTTGATTTCATAGGTCACGGTGTGCCGGGTGGCGTTAAAGAACTTGCGGCAACCGGCGGCGTGATACCACATCTCGTGATGCAGGCCACGCACGTTCTTGCGCATGAACAGATACTCGGCCCATTCGGCATCACTCAGCGCATTGGGATCGGCCGGGCGGGCAATGTGCGCCTCGCCAGCGTAGTGAAACTCTTCTTCTTCCCGGTACTCGCCGCAGTGCGGACAATAAATGTGCAACATTGTCTCTCTCCTTTAGTGGGCTACGCCGGCTGCGCCGTGCTCGTCGATCAGGTGGCCGCTGACAAAACGGTCAACATTGAACGGTTTCGCCAGTGGGTGCGGGTCGTCCTTGGCAATGGTGTGGGCGAACACGTTGCCCGAGCCCGGGGTGGCCTTGAAGCCGCCGGTGCCCCAACCGCAGTTGAAATACAGGCCCTTGATGTGGGTCTTGGAAATAATCGGACAGGCATCCGGACAGGTGTCCACAATGCCGCCCCAGGTCCGGTTCAGGCGAACCCGGCTGAAGATCGGGAACATTTCCACAATGGCCGCCATGGTGTGCTCCACCACCGGGAAGGAGCCGCGCTGGCCGTAACCCAGATAGCTGTCGATGCCGGCGCCGATCACCAGATCGCCCTTGTCGGACTGGGACACATAGCCGTGCACGTGGTTGGACATCACCACGGTGTCGAGAATGGGCTTGACCGGCTCGGATACCATGGCCTGCAGCGGGTGGGATTCCAGCGGCAGCTTCATGCCCACCATGTTGGCCATGACGCCGGAGTTGCCGGCGGTCACGCAGGCCACCTTGGGCGCCTTGATAAAGCCGCGGGTGGTGTCCACGCCGGTGACGGCGCCGTTTTCACGGCGAATGCCGGTGACTTCGGTCTGCTGAATCAGGTGCACGCCCATGGCGTCGGCGGCGCGGGCAAAGCCCCAGGCCACGGCGTCGTGACGGGCGGTGCCGCCCCGGGCCTGCCATGAGGCGCCCAGCACCGGATAACGGGCGTTCTTGGAGCAATCCAGAATGGGCACCAGATCCTGCACCTGCTGGGTGTTGAGTACTTCACTGTCGATGCCGTTCAGGCGGTTGGCGTTGACCCGGCGCTCGATGTCGCGCATGTCCTGCAGGGTATGCCCCAGGTTGAGCACACCGCGCTGGCTGAACATCAGGTTGTAGTTCAGATCCTGGGCCAGGCCTTCCCACAGTTTCATGGAGTGCTCGTAGAGCCAGGCCGCCTCGTCCCACAGGTAGTTGGAACGCACGATAGTGGTGTTACGAGCGGTGTTGCCGCCGCCCAGGTAACCCTTTTCAATCACCGCCACATTGGTGATGCCGTGCTCCTTGGCCAGGTAGTAGGCCGTGGCCAGGCCGTGGCCGCCGCCACCCACGATAATAACGTCGTAGCCTTCGTGCTTGGGCGTGGGGTTGCGCCACACTTTCTGCCAGTTCTCGTGGTGGGTCAGGGCGTGCTTGAGCAGCCCGAATCCTGAATATTTCTGCATTGTGGTCACCTGTTGATTGAAGTCCGTGTCCTGATGGGGTTGAACCGCTTAGCGATACACCGGGAAGTAGCTGCAAAGGCTGGCTACCTGGTCCTTGACCGAGATGATCACGTCCGGGTCGTCCATGTGTTCGAGAATGTCGCAGATCCAACCCGCCAGCTGGCGGCAGTGCTCGGCCTTGAAACCGCGGCTGGTTACCGCCGGGGTGCCGATGCGCAGGCCCGAGGTCACGAAGGGCGGCTGCGGGTCATTGGGCACGGCATTCTTGTTGACGGTAATGTTGGCCTCGCCCAGCACCCGATCCGCGTCCTTGCCGGTAATGCCCCGGGCGGACAAATCAAGCAGGAACAGGTGGTTTTCGGTACCGTTCGACACCACGTCAAAACCGCGCTTCTGAAATACTTCCACCATGGCCTGGGCGTTTTCCACCACAGCGCGCTGGTAGTCGCCAAATTCCGGCTTGAGCGCCTCGGCAAAGGCCACCGCCTTGGCGGCGATCGCGTGCATCAGCGGGCCACCCTGGCCACCGGGGAACACGGCGCCGTTGAGCTTCTTTTCCAGCTCGGGGTTGGCTTTGGCCAGGATCAGGCCGCCACGGGGGCCGCGCAGGGTCTTGTGGGTGGTGGTGGTCACCACGTCGGCAAAAGGCACCGGGTTGGGATAGACACCGGCGGCCACCAGGCCGGCCACGTGGGCCATGTCCACGAACAAATAGGCCCCGACCTTGTCGGCGATGGCGCGAAAACGGGACCAGTCCATGATCTGGGAGTAGGCGGAAAAACCGGCCACGATCATGGTCGGCTTGTGCTCCAGGGCCAGCCGCTCGACCTGGTCGTAGTCCACCTCGCCGGTGGTATCGTTCAGGCCATACTGCACGGCGTTATAGATCTTGCCGGAGAAGCTCACCTTGGCCCCGTGGGTCAGGTGACCACCGTGGGCCAGGCTCATGCCCAGCACGGTGTCGCCGGGGGCACACAGGGCCATGTAAACGGCGGCATTGGCCTGGGAGCCGGAGTGGGGCTGAACGTTGGCGTAGTCGGCGCCGAACAGTTCCTTGGCGCGATCGATGGCCAGCTGTTCAACCTTGTCTACCGCCTCGCAACCGCCGTAATAGCGCTTGCCCGGGTAGCCTTCCGCATATTTGTTGGTGAGCACCGAGCCTTGCGCTTCCATCACCGCCGGGCTGGTGTAGTTTTCCGAAGCAATCAGCTCAATGTGCTGCTCCTGGCGCGTGGCCTCTTCTTCCATGGCCGACCACAGGGCCGGATCGATATCCTGAATGCGGACTTGTCTGTTGAACATGTCTTGACCTCCTTGCTCGCGCCGGGCTCCGCCCGGTCCTTGTTCATCCATTCGGCACCCGTTTCGGGCCTGCCGAAAGTGCTTTTAGCGCATACTACTGCCGCCCCTGACGGGAAAGATGATTGGTAGCGGCTCAATACTGCGTATTTGCGACAACACCTCACATTTGAGCAACATTCGTGATCGGGGTCCGTCGTCGCTACCATGGCCGTCTTGAGGAGCAAAGGGTGCAAAGCCCGCCCCGGCACGGTAAACTGCGGTTAACACGCCGTTACGCACCGGTGACGCCATTTGTCACCCTGCCCCGATTCACGCAAAACCATGTCTCAAGTCAGCGAAAAACGTCATTTCAGCCATCGGCTGCGCGATACCAACAGTGCCTTTCTGCCCGCCCGCGCCGCCGGCAATGCGCCGGTACGGGTCGGTTTTGTATTGCTGCCCCATTTTTCCATGATGGCCTTTACCGCCGCCGTCGACGCCCTGGTGACCGCCAACCTGGTGCAGTCCACCCCCCTGTTCACCATTACCAGCTATGGCCTGCACAGCACCACGGTGCGCAGTGATCTGGCCATCGACATTTCCGCCAATCACACCCTGGAAGCCCTGCCCCTGGAAGGGGACGACGCCCTCGATGTGGTGGTGGTGTGCGGCGGCTTTCGCTGCGAACTGTCCGAGCATGCGGCGCTGTCTCGCAAGCTGAGGCTGGCCCACCGCAAGGAAAAGGTGCTGGCGGGGTTGTGGAACGGCGCCGTGGCCCTGGCGTATGCCGGCACCCTGGACGGACTGTGCTGCGCCATTCATCCCGACAACCACAGCTTTGCCCGGGAGCGCTTTTCCCAGGTGGAGGTCTCTAATCAGGCCATGGTGGTGGACGCCCGCACCCTGACCTGCGCCGGCCCCAGCAGCGCCCTGGAAATGATGCTGATGATGATTGAACGGCTGCACGGCCCCGATACCGTGCGCGCCATTCGCGAAATTCTGAGCAGCGACCGCCTCGCCGACGACAGCGAAACCCGGCTCACCCTGGCGGAAAACGATCCCACCCTGCCCGGGGCGCTCAGGGATCTGCTGCGACTGATGAACAGCAATATCGAGGAGCCGCTGGGCATCGAGGAGCTGGCCGGTTATGTGAATCTGTCGCGGCGTCGAGTGGAGCGGCTGTTTCAGACCCACCTGCAAACCACGCCCTCGCGCTATTACCTGGAGTTGCGCATTACCCAGGCGCGCCGGCTGCTGCTGCAAAGCGACGACAGCATCGCCAACATCGCCGTGGCCTGTGGTTTTGCCAGCTCCACCCACTTCAGCCACTGCTTCAAGGACTTCTTCGGGGTCTCCCCCAGCCAGGCCCGGCAGTTGCGGCGCAGCGCCTGAGCGCGTTGACAGTCCGCGACGGCGGTGATAGAAGTGCCGGCTCTCAGTACACAGGAAAGGCGTGATATGGATATCAGCATTCTGATAGTGGAAGACGACGACATCACCAGAGATTGCCTGGCAGATTACTTTCGCGCGGAACAATACCGGGTACACTGCGCCGCCAGTGCCGAAGACGCCGAGCGACTGCTGCGCGATGAAGCCATCGATCTGGTGCTGCTCGACATTCGCCTGCCGGGCAAGGACGGCCTCACCCTGACCCGGGAAATTCGCACCCACGGCGACACCGGCATTATTCTGGTCACCAGCCGCCAGGACGAGATAGAACGCATCATCGGCCTGGAATGCGGTGCCGACGAGTATGTGTCCAAGCCCTTTAACCCCCGCGAACTGCTGGCCCGGACCAAGAACCTGGCGCGCCGGGTGCGCGCCGCCGCGCCCCGGCCGCAAGCCACCACCGCCAACCTGCGCCGCTTTGATCAGTGGCGGGTCGACCTCGACCGCCGCCTGCTGCTCGACGACCAGGACGCCGGCACGCCCCTCACCCATGGCGAATACCAGCTGTTGTGTGCCTTTCTCAACCACGCCGGCCAGACCCTGTCCCGGGATCAGCTGCTGGATCGCATCAAGAACCGGGAATGGGCCCCCAACGACCGCACCGTGGACGTACTGGTGGGCCGGCTGCGGCGCAAGCTGGGGGACGATCCGGCCAACCCCCGGCTGATCCTGACCGTGCACGGCGCCGGTTATGTGTTTACCCCAAGGCCGGTGCCATGTTGCTGATTGGCCTGCTGCTGCTGTTGTGGGCACCCGCCGGCCTGGCCGAGCCCCGCGTGGTGACCGCCTGTGGCCACCCGGTCTACCCACCCCTGTCCTGGGAGCAGAACGGCGAGCTGACCGGCATCGCCCCCTACCTGGCGCGCAAGCTGCTGGGCGAGCACGGCTATCGGGTCGACATGCGGGTATTCGGCAACTGGGAGCGCTGCCAGCTGGCGGCCCGCCAGGGCAAGGTGGATTTGATTGTGTCCGCCTACAAGACGCAAGGACGAGACCGGGACTTCGTGTTCAGCGCCCAGCCGGTGGTGGCCGATCCCGTAGTGCTGTTCACCCACTTCGGTAATGGCAGCCGCAGCCCCTGGAACCTGTCCGACAAAACCCTGGGGCTGCTGTTTGGCGACAGTTTCGGCGACGAATTCGATCATCTGGCCGCCGCCTATCCCCACGTGGAACGAGTCTCCAGCGGCGAACAGAATTTTCGCAAGCTGTCGCTCGGGCGCATCGACTACATGCCCATCGGCCTGGCCACCGGCCGGCTGCAGGCACGCAAGCTCGGCCTGACCGACAAGGTGCAACCCCTGCCCGAGCTGCTGACCCTGGAACACTACCACCTGGCCCTGCCTCGGGGCTCGGTGCTCGAACCCCTGTTGCCGGCACTGTCGGACCGGCTGGGTGCGCTGGCCAGCGATCGCTACATTCAGCGCATTACGCCCTTTTTTGAACGCCTGTATCTGGATTCCCCCTGAGATGAATGCCCTGTTGAGCCTGCTGCCCCGTTACCGCCGGCAGCACCCCTTGAGTTTTCGCCTGTTTCTGCTGGTCATCGTGGTCAGCCTGGGTTTTACCCTGGCGTCCACCGCCGTGCAGCTGTGGCTGGATCACCGCAAAATCAACCGGGAAATGGATGAGCGCCTGCTGCTGATCGAACACAGCTACCTCGACAGCCTGTCGCGCAGCCTGTGGGATCTGAACCTGCCCCAGGCCAGATTGCAGCTGGAAAGCATGCTCGACATGCCCCACATGGCCAGCCTTACCGTCACCGGTGATGGCCTGGCGGCGCCGCTGACCCTGAGCAAGGGGCCGGAACGGGACGGGGTCAACCGGCACGGCTTTGATCTCGTCTATCCCAGCCCCGCCCTGGGGCCACAACAGGTAGGCCGGCTGGAAGTGGCCTTCAGCCGGCAAAGCATTCGCCATCAGCTGATGAGCCGTGCCCGCAGCATTCTGCTGGGCCAGTCGCTGACGGTGCTGCTGATTGCACTCAGCCTGATGCTGGTGTTTCAACGCCGGGTCACCCGCCACCTTGAACGCATGGCCCGCAATGTGGCGCAGATTGGGGAAGGCCATCCCGACACCGCCCCGCTCAACCTGGCCCGCCCCCCCAATACCATGCCCGACGAACTCGACACCCTGGTGGGCGCCATCAACACCATGCGCCGGGCGGTGGAACGCCGCCAGAGCGAATTGCAGCACGACAAGGCCAAGCTCGAGGCCCTGGTCGACCGGCGCACCCAGCACCTGCGCCAGGCCAAGGAAGAGGCGGAAGCCGCCGACAGCGCCAAGGCACGCTTTATCGCCAACATGACCCACGAGCTGCGCACCCCCATGAACGGCATTCTGGGCACCCTGACCCTGCTGCGGCCGTCGCTGGAAAACCGCCAGGAAAAGGGGCTGCTCGACACCCTGCAACACTCCGCCGATCACCTGCTGATGCTGCTCAACGACGTGCTCGATTACGCCGCCCTGGAGCAGGGGCCGCTGCCGGAAGAGCCGGCGCCCTTTGCCCTGAGTGAACTGCTGGAAAGCACCCTGGCCATGATGCAGGGCTATGCCGGCGCCAAGCAGATACGGCTGCGGCTCAATACTCCCGACACCCTGCCCTGGCTGTCGGGTCACGCCAGCCGAGTGCGTCAGGTGCTGATCAACCTGCTGTCCAACGCCATCAAGTTCACCCACGAGGGCGGCCAGGTACGACTGGCGGTGCGCCCGGTTGGCGGCGGCTGGCAGTTTGTGGTGGAAGACAACGGCATCGGCATTGCCGCCGAACAGCAGGACCGTATTTTCGACCGCTTTACCCAGGCCGACGAGAGCATCAGTCGGCGCTTTGGCGGCACCGGCCTCGGGCTGGCCATTTCCCGCCGGCTGATCGAGGCCATGGGCGGCACCCTGACCCTGGAAAGCAGCCCCGGCCAGGGCAGCCGTTTTGCCTTCAGCCTGCCGTTGCCCTCGGTACAGGCTCCGGCCAAAACCCCACAAACCGAACTCACCGCCCTGCCCAGCCTCAGCCTGCTGCTGGTGGAAGACGTCGCCATTAACCGGGGCATTCTCACCGCCCTGCTGGAGCAGCACAACCATGTGGTAAGCCAGGCCGAAAGCGGCGAACAGGCGCTGGAGGTATCCCGCCAGCAGGCCTTTGACATTATTCTGATGGACATGCACCTGCCGGGCATGGACGGCCTGGAAACCAGCCGCCTGCTCCGCGAGCAGCTCACCGGCCTGAACCAGGACACCCCCATTATCGCGCTGACCGCCAGCGTGACCCCGGAAGACATTCGTCGCTACCTGGATGCCGGCCTGAAGGCCGTGGTGGCCAAACCGGTACAGTGGCCCCGGCTCATTCAGGCCCTGGCTCAGGCCCTGGGCGTTCGCCTGCGCTCCGACATCAGCCTGGATCAGCCGCTGCTGCAGGAGCACCTGCGGGTGTTGGGCCGGTCCCGCCTGCGCGCCATGGCCGCCCGCTTTGCCGAGGAGTTGCCCGGCAAAATGACCGAACTGCACCGGGCCCTGACGGACGAAGATCATGCCGAGCTGGCCAGGCTGGCCCATCGCCTGGGCGGCACCGCCGCCATGCTGGATCAGCGGCCCCTGGCCGAGGCACTGGGCGAGCTGGAGCGCGCCGCCGAGCGCCAGCAGGGGCTGTCAGCGGCCCTGCCCGACGCCCTGAAACACGCCGCCGAGCAGGCCGGCGAGCAGCTGGCGACACTGTGCCGGCAGCTGGAATCGCAACACTGATACAAGCCGTTACAATTTTTTACAATTAACGCAATGGCCCGTTACAAACTCTCCTTAGCCTGAATGAGTCATTTTTCACGCCCCCGGCGTTGGCCGGGTGGCTTTTGGCTCAAGGAGAGAACCATGACAACACAAGCCCCCCAAAAGCCCGGCTTCTGGCTGGCCTGCCTGCCCATCGCCCTTACCTTTGTGGTGCTGGGTGTGCAGCTGTTTTATTTCGGCAATTTCACCCCCCACGTGCCCCTGGCCATGGGCGTGGCCATTACCGCGCTGATCGGCTGGCTGCGCGGCTATCGCTGGCACGACATGGAAGACGGCATCATGCACGTGGTGCGTCTCGGCCTGCAGTCGGTCGGCATACTGATCATCGTGGGCATGATCGTCGGTATCTGGATCGCCAGCGGCACCGTACCCTACCTCATCAAGCTGGGCCTCAGCCTGATCTCCCCGGAACTGTTCCTGGCCGCCTGCGTGCTGATCTGCGCCGTGGTATCGGTGTCGCTCGGTACCTCCTGGGGCACCACGGGCACCGTGGGCCTGGCGCTGATGGGCATCGGCAACGGCTTTGACATTCCCATGTACTGGACCGCCGGTGCCGTGGTGTCGGGCGCCTTCTTCGGCGACAAGATGTCACCGCTGTCGGACACCACCAACCTGGCCCCGGCGGTGACCGGTGTGGACTTGTTCGACCATATTCGCAACATGCTGCCCACCACGGTGCCCGCCATGCTGATTGCCCTGGGCATTTACCTGGTGGCAGGCTTTTCCTTTATCGGCGATCAGGCGGTGGACTTCGCCCGTATCGACGGCATTATCGCCGGCCTGGATCGGCACTTTGAGCTGTCCTGGACCCTGCTGCTGCCGCTGGTGGTTACCATTGGCCTGGCACTGAAAAAGATGCCAGCCCTGCCCACCCTGTTTGCCGGTGCCCTGCTGGGCCTGGCCACCGCCATGCTGACCCAGGGAGTGGGACTGCAACAGGCCTTTGAATTCATGTTCAGCGGCTATCAGATAGACACCGGCGTACGTGAAATTGACGCCCTGCTCAACCGCGGCGGCATTCAGAGCATGACCTGGGTGATCACCCTGATGCTGGTGGCGCTGGCCTTTGGCGGCGTGCTGGAGCGCACCGGCTGCCTGACGGTGATCGTGGAGAAGATTCTCGGCCGGGCCAAAAGCTTTGGCGCCATGCAGGGCTCCGCCATCGCCACCTCGGCCATGACCAATGTGGTGGGCGGCGACCCTTACCTGTCCATCGCCCTGCCCGGACGCATGTATGCCCCCGCCTACAAGGCCAAGGGCTACTCGCCGCTCAACCTGTCCCGCGCCTGTGAAGAAGGCGGCACCCTGATCTCGCCGCTCATTCCCTGGAACGCCGGCGGCGCCGTGGTGATCACCGCACTGGGGCTGGGCATTGCCGAAGGCCACACCGAGAACCTGCTGTACATTCCCCTGGCCTTTGCCTGCTGGCTGTCGCCGCTGATCGGCATGGCCTATGGTTACCTGGGCTGGTTCTCGCCCAGGGCCACGGCTGCGGAACAGGAGCAATGGCAGCGGGAAGAGGCCGGGCTTGCCCCCGAGCCGGTCGCGGTGAAATAAGTCCACTGCTGATTTGAATACAAACGGGCCGTCAGGCCCGTTTTTTGTGCCCGCCCTTTTCGGGTCGTTTCCGTCGCCTTTTCGGCCGCTTTCAGCACAGTCCGGCAGCGAAAAAGTGGCCATGCTGGCCATTATTCATTCGCCTGGATACCGTTATGAGTCCTTACCACAAAGGTGTGCTGTTGACCCTGGCCGGGGTGGCCGTGCTCAGCCTGGATGCCCTGCTGATTCGCCTGATCAGCGCCGATCACTGGACCTTGCTGTTCTGGCGCGGGCTGCTGCTCAGCCTGTGCATCGGCACCGCCTGCTTGTGTCGGCGGCATCGTTACCGTCCCAGCCGCCGGCTGTTCGGCCTGGGCCTGGGCTCGGCCCTGTTTTATGCCATTTGCACCATCACCTTTGTGATCTCGATTCGGCTCACCAGCGTGGCCAACACCCTGATCATTCTGAGCGCCGCGCCGTTGATTGGCGCCCTGCTCAGCCGCTTTGTGCTGCAGGAAAGCGTGTCCGGGCGTACCTGGCTGGCCATCGGGTTGTGCATCGGCGGGCTGGCGCTGGTGTTTTCCGGCAGCCGGGATCAGGGCCACCTGCTCGGTGATCTCACCGCCCTGCTGTGCGCCGCCAGCATGGCCGCCAAGTTCGTGGTGGAGCGGGCCGCCAGCCCCGCCGACATGACCCCGGCGCTGGTGCCCGCCGGCCTGTTGGTAAGCCTGTTTACCCTGTTCCAGACCCCGACGCTGGTGATGCCGGCCCAGGACATGCTGTGGATGGCCCTGCTCGGCCTGGGCGTGGTGCCCTTGGCCTATGCCCTGATCACCCAAGGGCCGCGCTACCTGCCGGCGGCGGAGGTGAGCCTGCTGATGCTGCTGGAAATGATTCTCGGACCGCTGTGGGTCTGGCTGGTACTGGCGGAAGCGCCCGGCGAGCAGGCCTGGATGGGCGGCCTGGTGGTGGTGATGGCGCTGCTGCTGCAACGCCTGCCGGCGCCGCGGCGCCGGCAATCGAGCCCGCTGTTCGCCAAATAACAAAAAGGCCCCGGCGTGCTGCCGGGATCCAATCCTTGGCACTTTTCAAGACTTACAACTCAATACCCGCCAGCCATTCCTTCCAACGCATGGTCAGGTTGGCGCCCACCGACAAGAAAGGCTCAGGCGGCAACCGCCGGGGCTCATCGCAGTTAATGAATTCGTTCAGCAAATCAGAACGCTGCCCGACTGCCAGCTCTGCCGCCATCATCCCAGACAGAGTGCCCTTAACTGTACCCAGGCCGTTCTGGCAGGCGGCAGAATACACCCGATCTTCCTGCTCGCCAAAGGCCGGCACCGAGTTCCAAGACAAGCATAGCCGGCCACCCCAGCGGTGCTCCATAGGCACCCCTTCCAGCATGGGAAAACGGGCGGCAAAGGATCGATCATGAGCCCGAACCACATTCCTGAGCTGACGCTCGGAAATCTCCATCGACTGGTTCAGGGTAAAGCGGTTGCGCACAGTTACCCGATCGCCGCTGCCCATCAGGCTTGATACTCGACGTACCGTAGTGCCCATGGGATCCGCCGGCAACAAGCCCCAGTCCGGTGTACCGCCCAGCCGGGTGACTTCATCGGCAGACAATGCCCGCGTCATGGAGGCATAGGTAAACACGTGCAGCAGCTGACGCGGATAAAAACCGAACGACTGAATATGACCGTTCACCGCCAGGATCACATGCCGGGCGCGAACCCGACCCTGGGGCGTGTGCAGCACATGCTCGTCGCCCAGATCCATTTTTACCACCGGGCTCTGCTCATAAATGGCCACCCGCTCGGCCAGCCCCTCGGCCACCATGCGAATAAAGGCGGCCGGCTGAATCATCACCGCCCCCGGTGTGAACAGCCCCTTACGGTAAAACTCAGTGCCCGTCGTTGCTTTCATCTCGGCTGCCGTTAACAGCCGGTACCGCTCGCCCAGGCTCTCCAGATGACGAGCATAGCTTTCTATATGGTGCTCCCCTTTGGCCGAGGCTGCCCCGGTGATTTTACCGCAAGGGTCAAATACCAGCCGTGGCATGTCAAATTCCTGCGCCATATTACGGGCAAAGTCGATGGCCGCCCGGTTCATTCGGATCTGGCGCACATCGGCATCGGCCGCCCCGGCGTAGGTTTCCGAATTCAGCTCATGAGGCAGATCTATCATAAAGCCGCTGTTGCGCCCCGCCGGCCCCTGGGCCAGCCTGCCCGCCTCCAGCAACACCACGTGCTCGTTGCCAACCAGCTGGCTCAGGCGCCGGGCCGCGGCCATGCCCGCAAAACCGCCCCCCACCACCACCCAGTCGGCCCGAATATCCTCGGTCAGCTCGGGATGGGTGCGCGCGGGCGGAAGAATACTGTTCCAGCCGGCCGGCCCGGTATCCTTGGGCAGGCGGCGGACATTGATGGTTTTGGTCATTCTCCGATTCCTCTCGAAGAAAAATACGTCAGGACAAGCCCGGTGCCGTGCACCGGGCGTTATCGGCTCAGTCGTTCAGATCAAGCCAGATGGTTTTCAGCTGGGTGTACTGATCGTGGGCATGAACGGAGTTGTCACGGCCGCCAAAGCCGGATTGCTTGTAGCCGCCAAAGGGCGTGGTGGCATCTCCCTCACCAAAGCAGTTCACAGTGACGGTACCGGCGCGTACCGCCCGGGCCGCCCGCAGCGCCTTTTTGGCATTGCCGGTGAATACCGAGGCCGCCAGGCCGTAGTCGGTATCATTGGCAACCGCGATGGCCTCCTCGACGCTGGACACGGTGATCACCACCAGTATCGGGCCGAAGATTTCTTCCCGTGCCAGCACGTCGCCGTTCTTCACGCCGTCGAAAATGGTGGGGGGCACGCAGTTGCCTTCCATCGGCTCACCGCCCAACAACACGGTGTGACCGTCTTCCTTGCCCCTACGCAGATAGCTCACCACCTTATCGAAGTGACCCTTGTCGACCAGGGCACCCAGCTTGTTGGCCGGATCCAGCGGGTCGCCGGTGCGCCACTCGCGGGTCTTGGCGCAGACGCGCTCGAGCAGGGCATCCTTGATGTTTTCGTGAACGATAAGCCGTGAACCGGCGGAGCAGTTTTCACCCATATTCCAGAAGGCGGCGGCCACCACATGGTCGGCCACGCTGTCCAGGTTTTCGGCGTCGTCCAGCACGATGCAGGGGTTCTTGCCGCCGCATTCCAGCACCACTTCCTTGAGGTTGGACTCGGCGGCATAGTTCAGGAACAGACGGCCGGTCTCGGTGGAGCCGGTAAAGGTCACCATGTCCACATCGGCATGGCGGCCAATGGCGGCCCCAACCACGGAGCCGCGGCCGGTGACCACGTTAAGCACACCGGCAGGCAGGCCGGCTTCGTGCGCCAGCTCGGCTACCCGCAGCGTGGTCAGCGTGGTCTGCATGGCGGGCTTGAGCACCACGGTGCAGCCGGCCGCCAGCGCCGGGCCCAGTTTCCAGCCCAGCATCAGCAGCGGAAAGTTCCAGGGCAGCACCGCGCCCACCACACCGATGGGCTCGCGCACCACCATGGCCACGGCATCCGACCCGACGGGCGCGGTCTGATCGTAAATCTTGTCGACCGACTCGGCGTGCCAGCGAATAAAATGAATGGTTTCGGGCACGTCGACCGTCTCGCACTCGGCGATCGGCTTGCCGGAGTCCAGGCTTTCCAGCACCGCCAGTTCAAGGCTGTGCTGCTCCATCAGATCGGCCAGCTTCAGCAATACCGCCTTGCGTTCGTTGGGGTGCAGCTCGCTCCAGCGGCCATCGTCAAAGGCGTCACGGGCGGCCCGCACCGCCAGATCCACGTCTTCGGTGCCGCAGGCGGCGATCTCGGCCAGGACTTCGCCGGTGGCCGGATTGATGGTCGGCAGGGTCTCACCGGACAGGGCCGGACAAAAACGGCCGTCGATAAAACTCTCGGTGGGGAATTGCAGCTCGGCCGCAAGGGCGTGGTACTGCTCCCGGGTCAGCAGTTCGCTCATGACTTATTCTCCCTTTTCGATGCCGGCGATGGTCGCCTTCAGGGTGCCGATAACCTGTTGCAGCTGCTGTTTTTCGCTCTCTTCCAGGCCCAGCAGAGGCTTGCGGGTAATGCCGGCAAACTGACCAGACAGGGCCACACCGTGTTTGACACACTGAATGAACTTGCCGCCCTGCTCCAGTACGCTCATCAGCGGCATCATGGCGGCCATGATGCGGCGGCCCTTGACGAAGTCCCCTTCCACCACACAGGCGTTGTAGAGGGCCACGTGCTCCTCGGGCAGGAAGTTGGAGCCGGCACATACCCAGCTTTTCGCGCCCCAGGCAAAGAATTCCAGGGCCTGATCATCCATGCCGCAGGAAGTCTGCAGTTCGGGATATTTCCCTACCAGCAAATGCAGGCGGTTAATGTCACCAGAGCTTTCCTTGATGGCGCAGATGTTGGCCGAGCCGCTCACCCGCTCGAAAAACTCCTCGCCCATGGTCACACCCATGCGCGCCGGGTAGTTGTACAGCATAATTGGCAGGCCGGCGGCCTTGTCTACGGCCAGTACATGCTCGGCCAACTCCTGTTCGGTGGGCAGGGAATAGGGTGGAGTGGCCACCAGAATGGCATCGGCCCCCTGCAGCACCGCCGCTTTGGCCAGGCTGATGGACTCCTCGGGGTTGATGGAGCCGGTACCAAAGATCACCGGTACGCGGCCGGCACTGCGCTCCACGGCTACCTGCAGCAGCTTGACCCGCTCGGCCTGAGTTTCCACGTAATATTCACCCGTGGTGCCGCCGACGATAATGCCGTGGACACCGGCTTCTACCAGTGAATCAACCAGAGTCCCAAAGGCCGCATAATCAATGCTGTTATCTTCGGCAAAGGGGGTAATAACGGGAGTGTAAATTCCTTCGAATCGCATGGGCTTCACCTATATCCTTATGTGTTTTCGTTTGAAGACTCCGCCCAAATAATGTTGTAAACATTCAGACGAAGCCGGCTTTTGATAACAAAATATTAACCACCAGCTCACGCCACTCACAACTTACTTTTATTAACGGTTAAACATAACCTGATGTTATCCATGCAACGTAAATAAAAAACCTGCTCATAGCAGGCGTAAATAAAAAAGCTTCTCCCCAACAAACAGAGAGAAGCAAATGGGCTAACACAACAACCTACATCACAATGGTAAATTCAAATAAAAAATGGCGAGTCATGTTTACTTATAAGAAACAATAATCGCAGGTTATCGAAAGCTCAGGCAATGTTGCCGAGCTCATAGCTATTAAATCACTCCGTCGAATGCCCTTCAGTCCTCATTCGGTGAAATCGAGATACTGTCATCATTCATATACCCAAGAAACCAGTCACGAAAACGACACAGTATCTCGTTATCGGCCTTGCTTTCCAGGTAAGTGAGAAAATGACGTTTTTCCCTGAAAACCACTTCCTGCCTCACCGGCCGCACCAGTACCCCCTCTTCCACCAGGGGAGCCACCAGGTGATGCCAGCCTAGGGACACGCCCTGATGATTCAACACCATCTGGATCAGCATATTGTAATCATTGGCATTAAACAGGTGCTTGTCGGCGGCGGTGCGCTTTTCCAAGTTGATGTTGAAAAAGGAAAACCAGACATTCCAGTCTACGTGCTCCGCCACCTGAGCCCGGCCGTAAGGGCTCAGATTGAGCAAGACAGCATCACTCAGCCCTTCCAGACTGGAAATGGCCGGGTTATCGCGCAAAAAAGCCGGGGTACAGACCGGGTAGATCAGGTCATGAAACAACGGAATGGAATGGTAGCCTTCTCGGGGATCCGAAATCTTGTTGATGAAGAGGTCTGGGTGCACGCCAGGCTCCATTTGCAGGAAATGGCCGGTGGTCACCACATTGATATCGATATCCGGATTACCGGCGAAGAAGTCAGGCAAGCGCCGCGACAACCAGAGTGCGGAGAAAGCCGTAGAGCAACAGATGGTCAGGGCCGGCTTCACACTGCTTGTGCGCTGAATACGCTCGGCGGCCTGGGCGATGTTCACAAACGACAGATAGGCCGCATCATAAAAAATATTACCGGCCTCGGTCAGTTCAACCGCCCGCCCGGTGCGCTTGAACAGCTCAACACCCAGTTGTGCTTCAAGTTCGCGTATCTGCCGGCTGATCGCCGCCTGAGTAACACAAAGCGCTTCCGCCGCCCGAGTAAAGCTCAGATACTTGGCCGCAGCCACAAAGGATCTGACGGCTCTTAACGAAGGCATTTTGACCAGAATTTTGTCTGGCTCCAAAGGCTTTACCATAGTCTTTTTGTCTAGTTCCATCACCGCAATCAACATTCCTTTATTGTATCCCACTTGTCATGCCGGCGCAGTAATCCGGCCAACATTCAGCGGCTATCGCGGCCCGGACACCCTTTCACGAAAACGAGCCGGCAATCCTTATTTCAACCGACCAATACCTCCAAGAGCGCTTACAAATAATAAAACTTCATCAGCCAGAATATTCCCATACCTGCCATCAGGGGCCAGAATACTCCTTTTGAATACCAGGCCCACAGGGCCGTCACCGTCGCGGCAACAAGCTGGACAACACTCTGCATACCCATGGTGTTATCCTGCTGGAAAATAATGGCCGGGACCGAAAGTGCTGCCAAGACGGCAGGGGCCAGCAGGCTAAATACCTTTTGACACTTTGCCATATTAAAAGACGTGCTACCGTGAAGCTGAATAAATGAAAGCCGAATGGCAAAGGTACCTATTCCTACACCTATAAAAAGCAACCAGAGTTCGACATTACTCATTACGCTCTCCCTCTACGCCAGTCTTCTTTCTGATAAAACGACCACTGAACACGTATCCCATGGCCACTCCCCCGACAATGGCTGCCATAAAACCCATGTTATAGGGAAGGTAGGAAAATACCGTTGCTACTCCGCCTGAACACAGTGCCGCAGCTAATGTGGCCTGATCACGCACCACGGAAACCAGCATGGCAAGAAAAGATAATGGAATGGCAAACTCAAGCGACCATGTCGAAGGTATTTTTTCACCCACCAGCATGCCCACCATCACAAAGCAGACCCAGCTCACCCACATCATCAATGCCGCACCACTGTAGTAAAACAGCTTTTTTCGGCTTTGGTCATTGGCCGCAAACCGAGCAACACACAAGCCATAGGCCTGATCACTCAGCAAGTAAGCCAAGGGCCATTTATGACGTTTTTTTATGGAATGGAACAACGGGGCAAAGGCGGCACTGTAAATCAAAAAACGGATGTTTATCATCAAGGTGGTAAACAGGATCACCACCGGCACCGTATTATCCTGTATCAGTTGATAAGCTGCCAGCTGTGCCGAACCAGCAAAAAACAACAAAGTAGCGCCCAACGTCATTTCGGGGCTGAATCCAAGGCTAGCACTACTTGCACCGGTCACCAGGCCAAAGGGCAACACCCCAGGTATCATGGGCAGCAGATCCCTGGCTCCCTCGATGAAAAAACGATGTCTGGTTGCTTGAGTCATGTCTTCACCTTGCATTTCAAGCAGGCTCCGTTATCAGCAAAACAGACGAGGAGCAGGCTCTGAGGCCTGCCACTTGTCTGTGAGTCAGCATTAATTGATGTATCCAAACAACCTGGGCAGATAGAGTGCCAGCGGCGGCCAGTAAGTAGTTACCAGCATCACCGGCAATGCGGCAAACGCCATAAAGCCCAAGGCAGGACGCATGACCTGCGACATGCCTACCCTGCCGATACGACAGGTCATGAACAGAATAGGTGCCATGGGTGGACTGTTGCAGCCAATAACCACACTGGTACCCACAATGGCGGCAAAGTGCACGGGATCCACGCCAATATCCACCATCACCGGCAACAGTAACGGGCTGACAATCGCGACCACGCTGACATCGTCCATGATCATGCCAAGCAAGATCAGAAAGATATTCACCACCAGCAGGATAAGCAACTTGTTCTGGAACAAATCCATCAGCAACTCCGTCAGTTGCTGGGGCACCCGTTCATAGGTAAAGATACGGCTGGCGACAAAGGAAAACACCAGGATCACCATGATAACGCCTGTGGTGGTAGCGGCGGCTAGCAAGCACTGCGCCATCTTTTTAAGATCCAGCTCTCGATAGACAAAAAGACCAACCGGAATGGAATATACCACGGCGATGGCGGCGGCTTCAGTGGGGGTGAACACGCCCCCGTAAATACCGCCAAGAATGATCACCGGCAACATCAGGGCCGGCAGCGCCTTCCACATGTTGCTGCCTACTGCTTCAACCCGCTGGCGAAAATTGAGCACCTCGGCGGCCCCATCGGGATGACGACGCATCTTGAGCCAGTTCAACACACAAAGCATCATGATCAACAGTATACCCGGGCCAATGGTGGCCAGAAAACAGGCGGCAACCGACTGCCGCGTGACCACTGCATAGAGGATCATGGTAATACTCGGGGGAATCAGCAGACCCAGCAGGGAAGAGATACCCAGCAGTGCACTGGTGTATTCCCGCTTGTAACCATGTTTTTCCATGGGATCGATCATAATGGTTCCAATCGATGCCACAGCAGCTGACGCGGTGCCGGAAATAGCGCCGAATACGCCACAGGCCACCACCATGGAAGAGCCCATCCCACTGCGTGACTTGCCCACCACGGTCTCGACAAAACTCACCAGCCGTGCCGCCATACCACCGGCCTGCATCAGGTAGCCGGTCATAACGAACAAAGGCAGCGCCAGCAGAATGATGGAATTAACCGACCAGAAACCCGTGGTCATCAGGGATGAAATATCCACATCGTAGATGATCGAAAGAATAAAGGTCATGGCAGCGAAGGAGAAAACAACCGGCACACCGATCATCATCAGCACGACAACTGCCACTATTGCAAGTAAAGCGCCCATAATACAATCCTGTTAAATATCAATACTGCTTTTCTGCCTCAGCCACGGCCTGGTTAGCCGAACAAACGTCTCGAAAATCGCTGATTAAATCCCGGAACAAATAAAAAATAAAAAGTACACTGGCAAAAAACAGGCTACCTTGGGAAAAATACCAGGGCAGTTTAAGCACTGTGCTGGTTTGCCCTTTGCTAACCCCCCATGCCAGCAGGTCAAAACTCCAGGTCGCAAACATGAATGCCATAAACAGCGATATCAGCGTTGCTATCATATGCATCACGCGGATCACCGTTTTATTCTTGCAGATCACCTGAATGAAATCGGCACTGAGATGGGAACGCTCGCGGGAAGCCAATACAGCCCCCAACATATACAGCCACATGGCCCCCAGAAGCACCAGTTCCTCCAAACCAAATACCGGTGCATTCAGCACAGCTCGGGTGAATATGCCATATGCCAGCATAATGGCAACGGCAAGGCTGATGAACACAACCACAGGCTTGATAATAAAGGCCAGCCCCCTGTCTATGGCTGCCATGATTCCAAGTAACTTGTTCATCACAAACTCCATCTAAATAAAGGGGCATCCATCCGGATACCCCGTCAACTTGACTTACTGAGTTACGGCATTCGGATCGGAAGCATTCTCCTGAAGCTTATCCATCAACTCCTTGCCCACTGCCGGTTCGATCTGAGGCCACACCTCGGCTCGAACACGCTCAACCCAGGCCTGCATTTCTTCCGTGCTCGGCACGATATATTCCATGCCGGCATCCTGGGCGGCTTGAATCCACTTTTCATCTTCCGCCTTGGCATCCTTGAACTGCTTTTTGATAACAGCCTGAGCCGCATCGGAAATAATTGTCTGATCTTCCTCATCCAGCTCTTGCCAGGTTTCGTCGTTCATCAATATCGCGTAGGAGGAAAAGTTGTGCTTGGTGTGAACGAAATAATCGAGCTGATCGCGGAAGTATTCATAGTCCCAGTAAATGACATTACCTGAATCACCATCTACCACGCCAGTTTGAATGGAAGTATAGACTTCGGCCCAATCAATGGGGACAGCTTGGAAACCCAGGGCTTTGACGGTTTGGGGAAGAGGGAACACCGGCGTTGAACGCACCTTGATGCCCTGGGCATCTTCAAAATTGGTAGCATATCGGCCCTTGGTGGCTACACCACCAAAACCTTCGGGATAAGGACCAAAATACTTTAGTCCGATATCTTTATAAACACCACCCAGTATGTCTTTTAGCCAGCCGTTTTCACCATAAGCCTTGAGCGCATCTTCCCAACCCAGTGTGAGGTAAGGAATATAATTAACCGCCAGTCGCTCATCATATGACGTTTGCGGCCAGGTCACCATCATGTCGATATTTCCCTTTACCAGCTGGTCAAAGAGCTCCTGCTGGCCGCCCAGTTCGCCCTGATAAAAAATACCCACCTTCATTCGACCATCGGATTTCTCCTTGATCAGATCAGCCCACATTTGCATTGATTTTCCCTGGGCTGAATCACGGTCACCGGACTCCAGTGCCAGTTTGAAGTTATATTTCTGATCGCTGGCAACCGCATTGGCACTGGCAACAATAATGGTGGTCGAGATGGCAACGGTTCGTGCGAGGTTAAACGCATTGCTTAAAGAAAATTCCATCTTGCTTTCTCCCAACTAAGTCTGAACACTCAAAACCTATTAGTTACATTATTGTTTAATTCTTGTAACCTCAACCAACATACTTTGCCCAGAATTAATAACTTCAGGTTATCGATCGATTTTGGCACAGGCTCAGATCCGTATGTATACCACCCGCAAACAAGCCGCCCCTCGGGCGGCTTGTTTCGACTCAGAAGCTCAGTGTGTCCCCATCTTCAGGGGTCTCAACACGCTTATCCAGCCCCTTATCCTTAACATAACTACGGAGTTCATCCCGGGTCTGACCCATATGGTTGATGGCATCCATATGCACCGCCACCACGGTTGCCCCTGGCGCTTGTTCTGCCAAGCGCACCACATCTTCCTTGCCCATGATAATAGCACCGTCATAGTCATTCAGGCGCGCATAGCCGGCGTTTGCCACCACCACCTCAGGGTGATACTCGGCCAGCGCCTGGCCCACGTCATTACGCCAGATGGTATCGCCCACCAGGTACAGGGTTTCGTGCTCCGGCGCCTCAAACACCACCCCCATGGCCTCTCCCAGGAAACCCGCCAGCATTGAGTTCGCAAACATCTCGTCGGTGCCGTGCTGGCCCCCCGTCCGGCTGAGGGTAACGCCGCCAAATTCCGCAGTATCGCCAAGCACGCGCACATCCTTAAACCCTTGAGAGCGGATCAGTTTGGCATCGGCTTCATGCTGCGCGAACAGCGGAATGTCCTTGGGCAGCAGCGCCTGTGCCGCGTCATCCCAGTGATCAAGGTGGGTATGGGTAACAATGATGGCGTCCACATCGTCAAAGACTGCTTCCGCCGGCATCGGCAGCTCAACCAGGGGGTTACGCAGGTGGCTGCGGTAAGTGTCTTCAAACCCCGGATATGCCCCTTTTTTGGCGAGCATGGGGTCAATCAAAAACGTGGTGTCGGCGTAGCTGATCTTGACCGTGGCGTTGCGAATAAGCTGCAACTGAACCTCACCATCCTGAGTGGCTGCCGGCTCTGCGGCCCAGGCTCCGTGATTGGTCAGCAGTCCCAAAGCCAGTGCAACGGAAGCGGTAGCGCGCTTGATGTTCATAAATTAATTCCTGTCTGAATGAAGCATTTCCGGTCCCCGCCTGAGAGGCGCGTCGTCCGGTCCTGCTTCGGTGGCAACTGAGTCGGCCCGGGCTACGCCTCGGGCCGTTTAAGCCAGATCAGTTTGCCGGGAACGACAGTGAGCCGCCATTGACCCGAATGACAATATTGGATAGTTTTGGGCCATTCTTGTTAGACGAGGTGCTCCATGTCTCCCACCCGTATCGCCGTGCTCGCCTTTGAAGGCGTCAGCCTGTTCCAGCTTTCCATCCCCGCCATGGCCTTTGGCGTGATGGGCGCGCCCCCGGGTTTTCCTGCGTATGAGGTGCGTCACTGCGCACTGCTGCCCGGGGCCGTGCGTAGCGATCAGGGGCTGGAGATCCAGGTACCGGACGGGCTGGACGCCATGGACGAGGCCGACATCATCATAGTGCCGGCCTGGTGTGATCCCGAGACCCCGGCCCCGGCCAAGCTGACCAGGGCCCTGCGCCGGGCCCATGCGCGGGGCGCATTAATCGTGGGCTTGTGCCTGGGCGCCTTCGTGCTGGGCGACGCGGGCCTGCTCGACGACCGTGAAGCCACCACCCACTGGGTGGCGAAAGAGCTGTTTGCCCGGCGCTTTCCCCGCACCCGGTTCCGGCCGGATGTGCTCTATGTTGCAGACGGCAGCGTGATCACCTCGGCGGGTACGGTGGCTGCCATCGACTGTTGCCTGCAGCTGGTGCGTGAACGCCATGGCTCGGACGCGGCCAACCGCATGGCACGGCTGCTGGTCACTCCACCCCACCGTCAGGGCGGCCAGGCTCAGTACATAGAGCGGCCGGTACCACAGCGCCACAGTGAGAACCGCCTGCCCGGCGTACTGGAATGGGCCCGGGCGCATGTGTCCGAGCCGCTCACGGTCGATCAATTGGCCGACGTGGCGATGATGAGTCGGCGCACCTTTACCCGGCGTTTTCGGGAAGCCACCGGTACCACAGTGCTCAAGTGGCTCAATGCCGAACGGGTAGCCCGGGCACAACTGCTGCTGGAAACCACCGAGATGCCCATAGAATGCATTGCCTCGGAGGCAGGCTTTAGCACCCCTCTGTCACTGCGCCAGCAGTTCAGCGCCCAGCTGGGCACCTCGCCATCGGATTACCGGCGCAGTTTTTGTCAGCGCCGACAGGCCGGCAATCAAGGACAAGGCAACGCATGAGTGAAAGAAGACTGATCGAAATCGGCATCATCCGCTATTTGGGGTCTCAGCAGTCTGCGGTGCTGGGGCTGACCGATTTGTTTGACGTGGCCAATCGCATCGCCGTCGGCCACGGGCAAGGCGACACACCGGTGTTGCGCATCAGTCACTGGCTGGCAAATACCGAAACCACCGCGCCCGAACGCACCTTTGACAGTTGCCCTCACGCCTCCCCTGGCACCCTGGCGGCCTTGATCCTGCCCCCCAGCCTGAGTGCTCCCATGAGTGAACAGGCCGCGGCGCCCCTGGCGCGCTGGCTGCGGGAGCGCCATGGCGAAGGCGTGATCCTCGGCTCGGTATGCGCCGGCGCCTTTGTGCTGGCGGCCACCGGCCTGATGGCACATCGCCGCATGACCACCCACTGGACCCACGCCGAGACCCTGCAGCAGCGTTTTCCCTCGGTGCGGGTCGACGCCGATAAACTGATCATCGATGACGGCGACATCATTACCGCCGGCGGCCTGATGTCCTGGACCGATCTGGGCCTGCGCCTGGTGGATCGCCTGCTCGGGCCCTCCGTGATGCTGGAAACGGCCCGCATGCTGCTGGTTGACCCGCCCGGTCGTGAACAGCGTTACTACAGCGTGTTTTCCCCCCGCCTCACCCATGGCGATGCCGCCGTACTCAAGCTGCAACACTGGCTGCAGGCCACCGGCGCCAGAGACATGGCACTGGCACGCCTGGCCGAGCAGGCCGGACTGGAACAACGCACCTGTTGCGCCGCTTTCAAAAGGCCACCGGCATGACCACCACGGAGTATTGTCAGCGGTTGCGGGTGGGCCGGGCACGGGAGCTGCTGCAATTTGGCGGCGCCACCATAGAGCGGGTGGCCTGGGAAGTGGGCTATGGTGATACCGGTGCCTTTCGCAAGGTATTTACTCGCTTGGTGGGCCTGTCACCGGGCGAATATCGCCGCCGTTTTGGCTCTCATGTCAGTGCGGAGCATCACACCAGGTAATTCAATGCCTTGTACGAAACCCGGGCTGCCCATCAAACGCCCTGGCAGCCAATATCAGGTTTTGAGGGGCAATGGCCGAGAGCTATAGTGGCCCTTAGCGCCGCGAATTCAGCCAGCGAAGCACCGTGGCAGCCAGCTCATCAGGCTGTTCCAGGGGTATCATATGACCACTGTCATAACACACCTGAAGGGACGCATCGGGAATGGCATCAACCAGCTCATCGGCCTCTTCAAGGGAGCGCAGGGAATCGTTTGCGCTGGCAATGACCAGGGTTGGGCAGCGCAGGCTTGCCGCAGGAACATCCGCCCTGCGTAGTGCCGATTGCGTCACCAGGGCCTCATAGCCCAGCCGGCTTCCCATTTTTCTGATGCGGGAAACCAGGTCTGTATCGGAAGCGCGATCTGGATGCAGCGACCTGGCAATGGTTCCCGCGCTCAGTCCGGTGAAGGTGTGCGCAGACAAGGCCTCTATGGCACGCTGTTTTGACTGCATTTGCTGCATCGTATCCTCGCGCAGCGAGCTGGCGATGAGAATGAGCGCTTCTACCCGTTCGGGATAATCTGCCGCCAGTTGCCGGGCGATGTAGCCGCCCAATGAAAAGCCCACCAGCACCACACGGGAAGGCAGTGATGCCACCATTCGCCCTGCTATTTCACGAATGGTCCGCCCGCCATTTAGAGATGGCGTATGCACCGACCATGTTTCGGGAAGATGGCCTTGAAATTCATTCCACAGGGTTTCATCCAGCATAAACCCCGGAATCAGCGCAACGGCGCATGACGACATTCCCACCCCCTTCCATTCAACGAGCCATCAGTATCAAGCGAACTAAAAATACCGCATCACGGCGGCGGCTACCATGCCGCCGGCTATGGCCGGCAAGGGCTTTTTCAACAGCAGCATGGTCACCGCCGTGGTCAGCAAGGCCACTCGGGCGGCGTTATCCCCCGTTACCGCCATGGGCGCCAGCAGCGCCACCAGCACAGAGCCCGACATGGCCTGAATAAACCGCTTCACTCGATAATTGATGGGCACGAACGACATCAGGTAAACACCGCCCCAGCGGGTTGCCAAGGCCACCAATGCCATGATCAGTACAATAGCCAGGGTCCCTGTTCCGGTAGTTTCAATGTTCATGGTCGTGCGTTCCCCATACGGTGCCAACCACTCCCCCGGCCAGGGCGCCCACAAGCACATGGCTGTTGTCCGGCAAGTACCAATAGGCCAGCAAGGATGACAGGGCCGCCACCAACCAGATGATCAGCATGCGCGGGCTTTTTTCTCCACCAACGGCCATGGCCAGCAGGAAGCATCCCATCACCATGTCCAGCCCCAGCCTTTCGGGGTGACTGATGGCATTGCCAAAATAGACGCCAAGCCAGGTGCCGGACACCCAGAAGAACCACAGGGCCAGGCCACCGCCCAGTAACAGGCCAAACCCCGGCCTGCCGCCACTGAATGCCCGCATGGACATGGCCCAGTTGGCGTCGGAGGCAAGCAGCATCACGCCATAGCGTTTTGCCGGGGTCAGCCGGCATAGCCAGGGATAAAGCGTGGCCCCCATCAGCAGGTGCCGGGCATTGATGGCCAGGGCCGTCATCAGCATGGCAAAGAGCGGGATCTGTGCCCCCCACTGCTCCAACAGTGCGAACTGGGCATAACCAGAGAAGGCCAGGGCACTCATGGCAATGATCGATGTGTCACTCAGGCCTTTTTGCTTTGCGGCCAGTCCAAAGGCCGCACCAAAGACGGTAACAAACACGGAAATGGGCGCCAGTTGCCGAAAACCGGACCAGATCAGTGAGCCGTCGAGTTGATATAACCCGGTATTGGCGGTTGTCATTTGCTGAACCTCACAGTGCTGTTTCTTACTCCGCTACTGTGCAGTTGGCATAATCTTTATAAAAGCGAATAATTCAAAAACAAACCATTCGATAACCTAATAAAGAGCCTCGACAACATGACCTATCAAGACCTGCAGATGGACTGGCTCAAATGCTTTGTTGCCGTGGTGGATGCCGGCTCGCTCTCCGCCGCGGCGCCACAAGTACACCGCTCCCAGTCTGCGGTCAGCATGCAGCTTAAAAAGCTGGAGGCCGCGCTGGAATGCCAGCTGCTGTTGCGGGGGCCACGCCAGCATCAACTGACGCCGGAAGGCCAAACGCTACTGGGGTATGCCCGCCGCATGCTCGATTTACATGCCGAGACCCAGGCGGCATTTCATGGCAAGGAGCTCACTGGTCGCATTCGCCTCGGGGTACCGGATGACTATGCCGCCACCTATCTGACTCCGGCGCTCAAACGGTTCGCGCCCTATCACGGCAAGGTGGAAATCGAGCTGAACTGCGAGCAATCGACCTCCCTTATTCCTCGTATTGAGCGTGGAGATCTGGATCTGGCACTGGTTTCCCGGGACTCCAGAAAGGGCGCCTTTCTGTTTTACGAGCCCATGGTATGGGTTGGCTCCCCGCAATTTGAAGTCTGGCGACGGGATCCCTTGCCCATTGCCGTGTATGAAAGCACCAGTCTCGCCAAGCACAATGCCATTAACACCCTGGCGTTGCAGGGGCGCCGATACCGGGTGGTGTACAACAGCTCCAGCCTGGCCGGGCAAATTGCCGCCGTTGAAAGCGGGCTGGCCATTGCCGTGCTGACCCAGTGCAGTGTGCCCGCCCACCTTGAAATTCTGGGCAGTGATCACGGTCTGGGCCCCCTGGCCCCCATGGAAGTGACCGTGATCAGAAGCCAGGCTTCCAAAGGTGCGGAAGCGGTAGACAGGCTCTATGAAGTACTGGTTAAAACCCTTCGCATTTCAGGCGCCTCATAGCTTAAACATGCGCAGGGCGCCTTCCTGGCAGATCGTGAATTCGGCTGACCGCACCTTTGAATGCAGCACGGCGACCATGATCAAGAAAAACACCCTGCACGGCGCCCATTCGGGCATGTGCTGGCTTGCGGCCGGCACTTTGTCGCTATCACCCCCAAGATTGTCGTCAGCGACACTGTTCGCCTTGTTACCTGGCGAGCACAATGACACCTCCAACCAATGAGGAGACAGCACCATGAAACAACGCGGACTGATCGTGATCGACCTTCAAAACGAATATCTGCCCACCGGCAAGCTGCCCCTGAGCGGCATTGAGGCGGCGGTAGCCAATGCCGTCAGGATCCTTGCCGATGCCCGCGAGCAGGGCATACCGGTGTTTCATATTCGGCACGAGTTCTCCGGCAGCGAGGCTCCGTTTTTCGTGCCGGGCACCGACGGCGTCAACATCATGCCCGCCGTGGCGCCGGCCGAGAACGAGCCGGTTATCGTCAAGAACCATGTCAACTCGTTCCGCGAGACGGATCTCAAGCAGCGGCTGGATGCACAGGGTGTGGAAGAGGTCGTCATTATCGGTGCCATGAGCCATATGTGTGTGGATGCGGGAGTACGCGCGGCGGCCGACATGGGCTACCCGGTCACGGTATTGCACGACGCCTGTGCCACCCTGGATCTCACCTATGGCGGCGTGACCGCACCGGCCGCCCAGGTGCACGCCGCCATGATGGCTGCGTTTGAGTTTGGCTATGCCAGCGTGATCTCAACCGACGACTACCTGGCCAGAGCCTGAATCACAGCGGGCGAGCCGATGCCTGCCCCGGGGGGCATAAGCCCCCCTTACATCCCCCCCCATTGCAAACCGGCAAAACCAAACATAAGATAGGTATAACGACTGCTATACAGAGATACCTATGAGCAAGCGGGACGATATTCTGAATACGGCCGAGCGGCTGTTTTACCGGCAAGGCTTTCACGGTACCGGCATCGATCAAATCGTCCGGGAAGCCGGGGTCACGCCGCGTACCCTGTATCGCCACTTTCCCTCCAAGGAGCAGCTGGTTATCGCCGTGCTGCAACAGCGTGAAACCCGCTTTCTCTCCCGGCTCACCCGCTCCGCCGATGACGCCAGGGACGATTGCCTGGCCATCTTTGATGAACTGGAGCAGTGGTTTGCGCAGGAAGGAGAAAAAGGCTGCCTGTTTCTGCGCGCGCTGGGCGAATACAGCCACAAGGACGCCACCATTACCGAGCTGGCGCTGACCCACAAACGGCGGGAGCTGGAATGCCTTTGCCGGCAACTCGATGACGACACGCCGGAGCGGCTGCGAGACCGGGCGGAAAGCCTGATGCTGCTCCTGGAAGGTGCGGTCTCCCGTGCGCCCGTTATCGGCGGGGCCGCCGCCGCGCAGCAGGCCCGGCAGCTCGCCGCCCGGTTGCTGGCCGGGCACGGCGGGTAAAGGAGCTCTCCCCCTTTTCGAGGGCATGGAAAGGCAGCCATAAATGAGGGAGAAGTGGCCGCCGGGCTGATCAAACAAACCCTGCACACCCCTGGATTATCATCGTTGTGCAGGGCCTGGTTCATGTTCAGTACGACGCTACCGGCGCACCAAAGAGGGCTTCGTCGGGCAGGACGCCCAAACCCGGCCCCTGGGGCCGCTTGATGTAACCACCTTCAATACGGATTCCGTTTTCCGGATCGTAGTGGCCGGCGTTATAGGGCTCGGCCAGCCAGACTCCTTCAAGCAATTCCGGGGCAACCGTAGCACCTATATGGGTACAGGCGGCGGCGATGATGTCTCCCCCCCAGGAATCGTCGCAGGTGTGCGGCAGGTTGCGTGCGGCGCAGATATCGCGGAACGCCCGCATGGGGTGCAGCCCGCCAATCCGGGTGACCTTCATGCCGAAGCCGTCAACCAGCCCGGTGCCGGCGGCGGTGATCGCCGTATTCAGGTTGACGCCATTTTCATCCATGTAGATACCATGACTCACCTGCGGCCGGATCTTTTGCAAATCCTCAATGGTGTTGCAGGGCTGCTCCATGATAAAGGGAATATGCAGACATTCCCGGCTGAGCCGCAGCGCATCACGGGTGGTCAGGCTGCGATTGCCATCCGCCGCCAGCCGCATGCCCGAGCCGCGGATCACTTCCCACACCTTGTGCAGGATTTCGATGTCTTCCTCGACCGCCCTGCCGCCTACCTTGACCTGCAGGCGTGGATACCCTTCAGCCCGTTTTTCCGCCGCGATCCGGGCGGTTTCGTCCGGTGTCCCAATAACGGTGGAGTAGTAGGAAGGCACGCTGTCCGTGACCGCGCCCCCCAGCAGGTCGGACACACTGACGCCGAGGTGCTTGCCCAGAAGGTCATGGGCGGCAATGTCGATGGCGGCCTTGGCATAGTTGTGGCCCGTGAGCAACGCATCCATGCGCCGGTGCAGCGGTACCGGCAACACCTCGGTGCCAAGAAGACCTGTCGCCATGACGCTGAGTGCCGCCACGGCGCCGTCGGCATGAGATTCCGCGTAGGTGGGGCCGACCGGGCAGGTCTCGCCCCAGCCAATCAGGCCGTTATCGGCCACCAGCTTGACCAGGGTGGTGGACAGGGACCAGACATCGGCCAGCGCCAGCTTGTAGGGGCCATTCATCACCGGTAATTCGTGCCGGTAAATGTGGATTTCGGTAATTTTCATGGGATCTTCTCCGTCATCATGGGAACGGGCGGGTTTATGCCGTCATGTTTCCTCGCCCGAATCATTCCTTTATCAACACGCTGCCTTGCTCAGTCTCCCCACACCTGCAGGGGCTGTCCCAGCACGTTTTGATACACGCGAATGCCAAGACCGGGGCTGTTTGGCACCAGCACGCCGCCATCGATGATGGGGGCATCGAAGTCCGCCGTGGTGATAGCGACCATGTCTCTGGTGTCCAGAATGCAGCGCAGGTGGCGCTCCGGCACCGTCGCCCCCAGGTGAGCAATGGCCGCAAAGGCAATGGTGGAGCCCACGGTTTCCTGCACGCTCATGGTCAGCCCGGCCGCCACGCCAATGTCCCGGTGGCGGCGGCCCCGGGTCAGGCCGCCGGCCTTGGAGATTTTCAGGCCAAAGCCGTCGGCCAGATCCTCGCTCACCGCCAGCACCAGATCTTCGTCCTGCTGAACCATCTCATCGAGGAATATGGGTACTTCACAACGCCGGCGCAGAGACTTGGTCTCGCGCCAGGTTTTGCAGGGCGCCTCCAGCACAAAGTCGAGGCCCTCGGGCAACAGCCGCAACACCCGCAGGGCCAGCTCCGGAGTCAGGCCGCCATTGGCATCCACAATAAAGAACTCGCCCGGTTTCTGATCCGCCAGGCTGGCCTTGATGCGTTCCGCATCCAGCACCGGGCCGCCTTCGCTGTCGAGGGCGCCAATCTTGATGGAGTGCCCCAGATAACCCAGCTCACGATGGCGCGCCACATTGGCCCGCATCGCCTCCGGCGCTTCGGCATGAATGGAGGAGATCACCGGCAGCCGTTTACCGGTTGAGCCGCCCAGCAGCTCGCATACCGGTAGCCCCACCGACTTGCCAAAAAGATCCCAGCAGGCCAGATCAATCGCGGACTTGGCATGGTTATGCCCCACCAGGGCATGGTCCATGGCGTCATAAATGCGATCCACCTGGCGAGGATCCCTGCCCAGCAGGTGCGGGGCTATCTCGGCAATGCCGGCCCGAGCGCCAAGGGCATGAGACGCAATATAGGTCGAGCCGAACGGCGTGCTCTCCCCCCATCCCTCCAGCCCGGTATCGGTGAGGATGCGCACCATGGTGGCGTCAAAACTGCGGTATTCCCGTCCGCCCGACAGGTGATACACGCCACCGGCGTAGGGCAGATCCACCTGATACAGCTCAATGCGCGTTATTTTCATTGTTCCACCTGCGGAATGGTGAGCACCAGTTTGCCCATGTGCTGCTTGCTGATGAAGGCTTCCTGAGCCTGGGCTATCTCGTGTAACGGGAAGGTTTTGGCCACCTGGGGGCGAATCTCACCGGCTTCGATATAGGCAATCAGGTTGGCGAACACCTCGTCTTTCTGAAAGGTGCAGCCCGCTAGGGTCAGATCCTTCAGGTAGAGGGTGCGCAGGTCTATTTCGGCAATGGGGCCGGCAATGGCACCGGCAATGGCGTAACGCCCACCCCGGCGCAACAATTCCAGGAACACCGGCCATTGCTCGCCGCCCACCAGATCCACCACGGCATCCAGCGCGCCCTTGCCAAGCTCGGCAATAAGGTCGGCATTGCGATCAATCACCCGATCGGCGCCACAGGCCAGCACCTCATCCGCCTTGGCGGCAGAGCACAGGGCGATCACGGTGGCGCCCCGGCGCTTGGCCAGTTGCACCGCCGCCGAGCCCACCCCGCCCGAGGCGCCGGTTATCAGCACCGTCTCGGCACCTAGGCCAATGCGGTGCAGCATGTTTTCGGCGGTGGAATAGGCACAGGGAATGGACGCCAGCTCTTCGTCCGACCAGTCACAGGCCACGCGATGGGTCTCGCGGGCCGGCGCCACGGCAAACTGGGCAAAACTGCCGTTGCACTCGCTGCCCAAGGTCCAGCACTCATAAGGGCGGTAATCCACATAGCTGCGCAGCATGTTGCGCACCAGCACCCGCTCACCAATGCGGGCAGGGTCAACGTCGCTGCCCACGGCCACAATATGGCCACAGCAGTCCGCCCCCTGAATCAGCGGAAAGGTCAGGGCCCTGCCGGACCAGGACGCATCGTCATCGTTCACGTCGTCAAATCCGGTGGCGCCCCCCACATTGGTGGCCTGATCAACCGATTTTGAATACCAGCCCAGCCGGGTATTGATGTCGGTGTTGTTAATGCCGGCGGCCGCAACCTGGATCAGCACCTCATTGGGGCCGGGCTGAGGCACGGCCACATCGGTGCGGTATTCCAGCTGGTCGAGGCCACCATGGCCCTTGAGCAGAACGGCATGCATGGTGTGCGGAATGGAAAGGGTCATTATCAGTTTCTCCTGATCGGGTACTTGAACGGTGTGCCTGAATGCAACGGGCGGGCTGCCGGTTGCTCGTCCTTGCTGCTGTCGATAACGCCACAAGGGTATAGTGAACGTTATACCTACATTATGGCGATCATGGGTCCGGTGCAATGGCAAAAAAATGCATTTGTGCGTTGTTTGATCGAGTGCACATTTGCGGTGAAACCAGGAGTACCAGACACAAAAAAGCCGGCCCCGAGGCCGGCAAAGGTAGTGCTTGGAGACGTATCAAATATCAGGCCAGGCCGTGCAGCTCTTTCCAGTTACCCGGGTGCACCACATAACCAAACAGGGCATGCCCGCCATATATCAATTCGGTGCCTTCCGGAATCCACAGCATCTGGCCGGGGCGCACCTCGTGCTTTTTGCCGTTGGCTGTGAGCTCAAAGCAGCCTTCGATCACAAACACCACCTCATCGTACAGTACGGTCCAGGCCACTTCGGCCCCTTCCCAGCGGGCAAAGCCCACGCCGATGTTCGGCGACACTTCCGGGCTCAGGGCCCGGGCCACGTACGCCATGCCCGGCGAGTCGCCCCGCACGGTAAAGTCCAGCTCCTTGCTGTCAATCAGTTTTACTTCTTTGGTCACAGTTCACTCCTGCTCTGCCATTTGGCGAGGCGAATACGGCTTTTCACACCCAGCCCCAGGAAAGGCTCGGGCGGGTTCAGGCTGGGCATGCCGGTTACCTGGCGAATGTCGCGCAGCGCCTGGGTGTCCGCGCCCACCGCCATCTCGGCCAGCAGGGTGCCGGAAATGGTGCCCCAGGCCGCGCCCACGCCATTGTCGCAGGCACTGGCATACACACCGTCTTCAAGCTCACCAAAGAAATTGGTGAAGTTGCGGGAAATGGCATACACGCCACCCCAGGTATGGGTAAAGGGCACCTCGGCAAGCTCAGGGTAACGGTCCAGAAACGCCTTGCGGTGATCGGCGCGAATTTTACTGCGCATACCCTCACTCACACTGGCGCCATATTTGGGCACGTGCTTGTAGCTGTTGCGAATGAGAATGCGCCGGTCGGCGGTCATGCGCAGGGTGGTGCCGGCATGATCCGCCGGGGTCAGGCCCCAGTTCAGCTCACCGCCGTAACGGGTCAGCTCGTCGTCGGTCAGCGGCCGGGTCCAGCTGGCAAAGGTCATCACCGGCAACAGCCGGTTTTTCAGGTAACCGAACTCCCGAGTAAAGATGCTGGCACCCAGCAGCAGGGTCGGCGCCTGAATCTCGCCCTCGTCGCCCTGCAGCCGCCACAGGCCACCTTCACGGCGCAGCGAGCGAATGGGCGACTGCTCCAGCAGCTCCACGTTCTCGGGCAGGTGCTCGGCCATGCCGCGCACCAGGGCTGCCGGCTGCATCAGGTAGCAACCGGGAGTGAAAATGGCCTGGCGATAGAAGCCGGTGCCCAGCACTCGGCCCAGCTCGGCCTTGTCCACCCAGTGGTAGGGCTCGCCCAGATCCTTCATCAGGTGCTCGAAATGCTCGAGAAAGGCAATGCCGCGCTCGCCCACCGCGCCCTGATACTTGCCTACGGCGGACCACTGGCAGTCAATGCCGTGGCGCTCCACCAGCCCCTGCAGCTGGGCAATGGCGGCCCGGTTCAGGCCCAGCAATTTCTGCTTGTGCACCGGATCCGGGTGCTCCAGGGCGAACTTGTGAGGCAGGTCAATCACAAAGCCGGAGTTGCGCCCGGAAGCGCCTTCCGCCACCCGCTGGGCATCCACCAGCACAATGCGGGCGTCGGGCTTGAGCTCGGCCAGCCGGCGGGCCGCGGCCAGGCCGGCAAAGCCCGCCCCCAGCACCGCATAATCGGCTTTCTGGCTGCCCTTGAGCCGGGTGGCGGGCGCCGCCGGGGGCAGCGCCTGATACCAGCCGCAGCTGTTGTCGTCGTTTGGTAAGGCAATCATGATCTGTTCCTCAGGCCACGTTTCGTGCCGGATTAAGTTGTTCCAGCCACTGGCTGCGCTGACTTTGCAGCTCGCGGCCCAGCAGCGCAAAGCCGTTCAGGCTGCCGTCGGATCCGTAAAAACCGGCGGCCAGCTCCTCGCCGTGGGCTTCTACCCGCCATTCGCCGGGGCCTACCGCCGGCTGTACCGACAGCGGCAGCACCGGGGTTTTCACCAGCACCGGCGAATCCTTGAGGCTGGCCTGGGTGGGCCGGCCCAGCAGGGTGTCCACCAGGGCGGGAATGGCCTGGTTAATGGGGGCAATATAGGGCGCCCACTGCCCGGCCACCTCGGCACAATCGCCCAGGGCGAAGATGGCGGGGTCGCTGGTGGCATGGGCCAGGTCGACGCTGATGCCCCGGCCGGTGGCCAGCCCCGCGGCCTGGGCCAGGCCGGTGTTGGGGCGCAGGCCCACGGCGCTCAGCACCAGATCCGTGGTCAGCTCGTCGCCGCTCTGCAGCTGCAGGCGATAACCCTCGCCCTCGGCGTCGATGCGGGCAATGCTGTTCTGCAGCGCCCATTCCACGCCCAGGCCGCTCAGGGCCCGCTGCAGCGCCTCGCCCAGGGGCTGCGGGATCAATCGCTCCATCGGCCACTGACCCAGGCCCACCACGGTTACGCCCATGCCCTGGGCCGCCAGATCGTTGGCGAACTCACAGCCGATCAGGCCATCACCGAGAATGGTGACGTGCCGCTTGCCGGCCAGCCGCTCGCGAAAACGGCGGTAGTCCAGCAGATCGTTCACGCTTACCATGGCGCTTTGCTCGCCGGCCACGGGGATCTCGATGGGCGAAGCACCGGTGGCCAGCACCAGGCGACCATAGGGGTATTCGCCAATGCTGGTGTGCAGCCGTTTGTTTTCCCGGTCGATTTTTTCGACTCGAGTATGAGGGTAAACCCGCACGCCCAGGCGTTGCTCCCAGGCCAGAGCGGTTTCACTGACCAGGCCGTCGCCGTCCTTGCCCAGTGCCAGGGCATTGGACAGCGCCGGCTTGCTGTAAAGGGCGCCGTCGTCGGCGGTGAACAGGGTAATGGGCAGTTCGGGAGAGCGGGCGCGCAGCGCCGCCGCCAGCTGATAGCCGCCATGGCCGGTGCCGATGATCACCACCGGCTCCAGCACGGGTGCGGCCGCCGGCGTTTCAGCTTCGGCCACCGCCGCCACCGGGGCGGGCGCGTCGTCGGTGATTTCGATCATTTCGAAATCCGCCTTGCCCACCAGGCAATCGGGGCACAGCCAGTCGTCCGGCACATCTTCCCAACGGGTGCCCGGGGCAATGCCGTCCGACGGCCAGCCCTTGGCTTCGTCATAAATCAGTCCGCAGATGATGCATAACCACTTTTTCATTGTTCTCTCCCCCACTACCCTGTTACTGCCTTGCTTCAGGCCGGTGTACATCACCGGCCCTTTTTCTGGTTGTGTCAGCCCCGGCGCAGGCGAATGCCGATGTTACGGGTCTGCACATAGCTGTAGATGGCTTCCTGGCCCTTCTCGCGACCAAAGCCCGACAGCCCTACCCCACCAAAGGGGGTTTCAATGCCGCCGGCAAACCATTCGTTGATAAACACCTGGCCGCCGCGCAGCCGGTTGGCCACCCGCAGGGTCTGGCTCAGGCCTTCGCCGAACACGCCGGCCACCAGGCCGAAGTCGGTGCCGTTGGCCAGAGCCACGGCCTCGTCTTCGTCATCGAAGGGCATCAGCACCAGCACGGGGCCAAACACTTCTTCCCGGGCAATGCTCATGTCGGCGGTGGCCTCGATCACGGTGGGCGCCACAAAGTAGCCGGACAGGTCCGGCGCCTTGCCGCCGGTGAGCACGGTGGCCCCCTCGTTGCGGGCCTGCTCTATCATCGCCAGCACCTGCTTTTGCTGCCCTTCGGACACCACGGGGGTCAGATCCGGGTTGCCTTCGCCCTGACCGATGCTCAGGCCCTCGGCCAGGGCCACCACGGCGGCCTTGACCTCGTCGTAACGGCTGCGGTGCACCAGCAGGCGAGACATGGCCGAGCATACCTGGCCGGCGTTGAAGAAAATGCCGACCTTGACGCTGGCCAGCAGGGTGTCGAGATCCACGTCCGCCAGGGCAATGGCGGCGGACTTGCCGCCCAGCTCCATCACCGAGGGGGTGGCGCGCTCGGCCGCATCCCGCAGAATGCGCTGGCCGGTGGGCACCGAGCCGGTGAACACGATCTGGTTGGTGTCGGCGTGCTGCACCAGGTGGCTGCCCACCTCGGAGCCCTTGCCGCACAGCAGGTTGACCGCACCTTGGGGGAAACCGGCCTGTTCCACCGCCTTGACCAGCAGGGTCATGGCCAGGGGCGAGATTTCCGGTGACTTGATCACCACGGCGTTGCCGGCGGCCAGTGCTGGCGCCAGGGAACGGGCGCAGATGGACACCGGAAAGTTCCAGGGCACAATCTGCACCGACACGCCAAAGGGCACGTACTGGGTGAAGTCCACATAGTCCTTGCCCAAGGGCACCGAGATGCCCTCAATCTTGTCGGCCATGCCGGCGTAATATTCAAAGTAACGGGCTGCCTCGATGAATTCGTCGCGGGCGTCGTTCAGGCTCTTGCCGTTTTCCCGGCAGGCCACCAGGGCGCCTTCGTCGGCGATGGCGCGAATGGCCTCGGCGGCCTTCAGCATCCAGGTGGTGCGCTGGGCCGGACGCACGTCGCTCAGGGCGCCGCTGTTCACGCAGCGGCGGGCGGCGGCCATGGCCTGGTCGGCGTCTTCAATGCCGGCCTGGGCGATGGTGGCATAGGGCTCGCCGGTGCCCGGGTTCATCACGGTGATCTGGCGGTCGGCGTTCAGCCACTGGCCGTCGATGTAGTTCAGGTAATGTTGCATTGTTCAGTCCTCCAGGGCGGCTTTGGTCTGGGTGGCGAGCCATTTCTGGAAGAAATGGGTGGGCAGATCCATCTCGGGCGAGAACACACCACCGCCAAAACCGGGGGAGTGACGGCCTTTTTGCATGCCTTCCACGGCGCCGATGTCTTCGCCAAACACCACGCGCCAGGATTCCAGGGTGGCGGTGCGGCAGGCGGCGTATTCGTCACGGGTGGCTTCGTCGCCCACGTAGTAGAGGCGCAGCCGCTCGATGGTTTTTTCCGCGTGAATGGGGTCGATCATCATGGCAAAGGCATGGTCCGCCTGAATGCCCAGCAGCACGTTGGGGAACAGCGCAATATATTCGGCATGGCGCTGCTTGTCCTGGGGCCAGCTCGGGAACATGGGCAGGTGAGTGCCGGCGGTGCCGGACAGGTCATACTTGTAGCTGCCCTGGCCCGCAAAGCGCTCTTCAAACATGATGTTGTAGTGATCTTCCAGCTTGGAATAGGTGTTCAGGGCCGGGTGCACCCAGGGCAGATGGTAGGCTTCGCAGTAGTTTTCCACGGTCAGCTTCCAGTTGCTCGCCACTTCAATTTCCAGGTGGCCGCCCATGTTGGCCCGGCGCAGCAGGCCGAGGCCGTCGTTGCCCAGGAACTCGCTCCAGCGGGCTTCCAGCGGGGCGATATGCTCTTCAAAGGAAGGGGCGTCGCCGGACAGGTTAACAAATACCATGTCCATCCAGATGGCGGAGCGCAGCGGCTTGAGGCCGTGCTTTTCGCACTTGAAACGGTCGTCCTTGTGCTTGGCAATGCCGCCAATGTGCGGGGTGCCCTTGAGGTTGCCGTTCAGATCATAGGTCCAGGAGTGGTAGGGGCAGCGGATCATGCCCTGCACTTCGCCGGCTTCCTGCACCAGCTGCATGCCGCGGTGGCTGCAAACGTTGTGGAATACCTGCACTTCGCCGTCTTTGTTACGCATCATCAGCAGCGGCAGGTTCATAAAGCTGACCGGCATGACGTAGCCGTTCTTGATAAGGTCGGACGCAAAGCCGATGCAGGCCCAGGTTTTGCCAATGACCTTGTCACGCTCAAAGGCGAAATATTCCTGGCTGATATAGGCGGTGTTGGGCATGCCACTGGCTTCCACAATCGGGTTCAGTACGCTGTCTACCTGCTGCACAGGAATAATGTTCTGGCTGACGTTGCTCATGTTGCTTTCTCCACAGTAACGCAGTGTTCTGCGTGGTTCCTTGTTGTTGGCCCTCAGTGAGTGCCGATGGGGTGGATTTTGGTTAACAAGGTGGCAACAAACAAACGACTTTTTAGCCGGGTGTGGATGAGCTTTTGTCATCCATAAAAAATGTGATTCAAATGTAACCATTGATTTTGTGGCAGCCCCGTCATGGCTGCCGCATGAGCTGTTATCACTCGTGGATGAGAAAAAATAACTTGAGTGCGCGTTGCGCTATCCCTAACCTCACGCCGTTAACAACTGATTAACCAATAAGCGTATTACGCAGAGGGAGGAGTTATGCGTGCTACATCCGGGATCCTGAAGGGACTCAATCCAACGGTGACCATCGCCTCCAAGGTGCTGGTTATCGGCTTTGTACTGTTTTGTGCCATCATGGCCAACCAGGCCGGTCAGTATTTTGAAACCGTGTCGGGCGCCCTGTTACAAAACATGAAATGGTTTTACCTGCTGGTGGTCAGCCTGGTCACCGGCCTGTTGCTGTATCTGATGATCAGCCGCTTCGGCCACATTCGCCTGGGCAAGGACGATGAAAAGCCCGAGTTCAGCTACCTGTCGTGGATTGCCATGCTGTTCTCGGGCAGCATGGGCATTGGCCTGGTGTTCTGGTCGGTGGCCGAGCCCATGTGGCACTATGCCAGCAACCCCTTTTCGGAAGGGCTCACCAACGAGTCGGCCCGCGTGTCGATGTGGCTCACCTTCTTTCACTGGGGCCTGCACCCTTGGTCGATCTTTCTGATCGTGGCCCTGGCGCTGACCTATTTCTCTTACCGCAAGGGCCTGCCGCTGACCCTGCGCTCCATTCTTTACCCGCTGATCGGGGATCGCATTTATGGCCCCATCGGCCACGCGGTCGACATTCTTACCGTGGCCATCACCGCCTTTGGCATTTCCCAAACCTTAGGCATGGGGGTTATTCAGATTAACTCCGGCCTGAATCAGGTGTTTGGCACCAGCATCGGCTTTGGCGTGCAGCTGCTGATCATCGTGGTGCTGTGCACCTGTGCCGTGGCCTCGGTGCTGTCGGGGGTGGGCCGGGGCATTCGCCGGCTGTCGGAGTGGAACATGGTGCTGTCGGTGCTCATGGTGCTGGTGGTGCTCTACATCGGCCCTACCCGCTATATTCTGCACTCCTTCCTGGAAGGCGTGGGCGACTACAGCAGCCAGGTGGTGGGCATGAGCTTCTGGAGCGACGCCCAGAATGACTCCGGCTGGCAGAACTGGTGGACCGCCTACTACTGGCCCTGGTGGATGACCTGGGCCCCCTTTGTAGGCATGTTTGTGGCACGCATTTCCAAGGGCCGCACCATTCGCGAGCTGATTGGCGGCGCCCTGATCGTGCCCACCCTGATGACCTTTCTGTGGATGGCCGCCTTTGGTGGCTCGGCGCTCAAGATTGAGCAGGAAGCCCGGGTGGCCTATGAGCAACAGGCGGTAGCCCTGGCCGAAGCCGGTGAGCCGGCCCAGGAACCCTTTGCCGGCGGCCCCATTCTGGAAGCCACCAAGAAGGACACCACCCTGGCGCTGTTCACCCTGTTTGACGAGCTGGACGCAGGGGCCATGGGCAGCCTGCTGAGCGTGCTGGCCTGTTTGCTGCTGGGCACCTATTTCATTACCTCGGCCGACTCCGGCACCCTGATCCTCTGTACCCTGGACTCACTGGGTAACCCGGAGCCGCCAACGCCAATACGGATTTTGTGGGGCATCATGATCGCGGCCATTGCCGGGGTGCTGCTTTACGCCGGCGGCCTGAAGGCAATGCAAACCGCCTCCATTATTGCCGGCTTCCCCATTTCCATCTTTATTGCGGTGATGAGCCTGACCCTGCTGCACAGCATTCGCCGCGAGCCCAAGCCCTGGGCCATGGTGCCGGACAACGTGCGCCCGGCCCCGGCCAAGCTGGACGGCTCGGTGCAACCCCTGGAGGAGCAAGGCACCAACGCCTCCCCGGCGGTGAACTGGAACAACCCCATAGTGGGCAAGTAAGCAGCCTGACCACAGACGTTAACAACAAAAACCGGCATGGCGACATGCCGGTTCTTTTGTTCGTTGTTCAGCCCAAACAAGGCGCATTTGCCGCCATGTTGCCGTTCAATCCCGCACCAGGCTGACGGTGCGTTCCTCCATCAGCTTGCCATGTCCTCCGGCCATCAGGCTCGTGATTTTGCCCGCGTTCAGGCTGAGCTCAACATGAATGACACTGGGTGATGCTGGCAGCATGTACTCGCCCTGACGAATCTCAAACACCTGTTTGTTCATGTTAACGACATCATGGAGGTAACACGCCAACGGCCCCGCCGCCATGCCGGTTGCCGACTCTTCCTCAATGGCAAACCGGGGCGCAAACATGCGCGTAGTGGCGTCGGCCGTGTGCTGCCGGGTTTCTGTGGTAAACACATAAAAACCAATGACGTCCAGCTTATCGCTGATCGCCGTGATTTTCGCAAAATCCGGAGCCAGGTGTGCCAGCGTCTGCGCGCCATTCACCGCCACAATCACAAAGCGGTTTCCGGTATTGACCACGGCAATGGGCAGGCCCTGAGCCAGCTTGTCTGCGGACAGGTTCAGGGCTTCCAGCACATCCTTCTGCGCCACGCCCTGCTCGCTCCAGTCTGAGGAAAATGCATAGCGAGGAGCCAGTTGCTCCATGTAGGCCGCGCCCTCCTTGATGACCACCTTACGCGGCCCGTCTACGGTCTCCTTGCTGGTTTCCCCCTCGCCCAGCACCCCTTGCGCGGCCAGATACGAAAAGGCGGCAATGGTCGCGTGCCCGCAGTGGGCAATACGGCGATTGGGCGTGAAAAAGTCGAGCTTGAACCCTTCCGTTTGAGACGTGGAGACAAAGGCGGTTTCCGACAGACCAACCCCCTTGGCGATCGCCTGCATCTGCTGTGCTGAATATCGGTCGGCATTCAGTACCACGCCGGCCGGGTTGCCCCCGTGACCCTCGGCAACAAAGCCATTCACGACTTTCACATCGACCTTTTGATGATTGGCATTCATGAGCTTTACTTCCTGCTTTGACTATCCATACCCTTAAAATAGGGCTTGGTGGCTAGCATTAACACTCATATAGACATGAGGCTGATTCATGAATAATACGGACAATCCCCTCCTTAACCGCCTCACCCAGGCCGCCCCCCTGCTGGCGGTGATCGGCAAGGAGCTGAGTTTTACCAAGGCGGCAGAGATCCTGGGAATTCAGCAGTCGGCGGTCAGCCACCGGGTACGCTCTCTGGAGGAGGCGTTGGGGTTACGTTTGTTTGACAGAACGACCCGCCGGCTCAGCCCCACCCCCGCCGGCCGAATTGTGTGCGAGGCGGCCGCGCAGGCCGCTGCAATCTGGCCTCAGGCCCTTGAGCGGCTGAGCCGGCTACATACGGGTTCCCATGTTCAGCTGAGTGTCGCGTCGTCTTTGGCCATGAAATGGCTGATCCCCCTGCTCAACCGAAGCGCCGAATACGGTGTTGAGGTGGCGATTAATGTGCAGGATGAACTCAGCCGTTTTGACCATGACGCCATTGATGCGGCGATCCGTTTTGGCACCGGGCCCTACCCGGGGTTGCATGCCGTGCATTTATGTCATGCGCAGCTGCAGCCGGTGGTAAGCCCGCACCTGACCAAACACCATGGATCATTGGCCTGGCTGGCCAGTGGGGAGCTGCCGTTACTCTCGGACCGGCGTGGCGAGCGGGATGGCACCGACTTTAGCTGGCAGCATTACTTTGCCCAGCAAGGCATGACGGCGCCCGAAACATCGGAACAACACCGGTTTGACCGTGCCGATCTGATGCTGCAGGCGGCCATTAATGGCATGGGGATTGGTCTGGGGCGAACCCTGCTGATTGAACAGGATCTCGACAGCGGCTTTTTGCGCAAAGTTGGTCCTGCGCTAGCACTCAAGTCCAGTTACTGGCTGGTGTGCACACCCGGCTTTGCCCAAACCGAGCGTCACGCCCATCTCCGCCGCTGGCTAACAGCGCTGGTGAAACAAAAACCGGCACGGTGACATGCCGGTTTTTTGTTGAGCACCGTCGCTCCCGCGCAGGTGGGAGCCCAGGGCAGAAGTGCACGGTATTAGAGCAAGACACCGCCTGAGACATGGATTCCCGCCTTCACGGGAATGACAAGTAATAACGTGGAATAACCCACCCCGTCGCTCCCGCGAAGGCGGGAGCCCAGAGCAGAAGTGCACGGTATTAAAGCAAGACACCGTCTGAGAAATGGATTCCCGCCTTCGCGGGAATGACAAGTAATAACGTGGAATAACCCACCCCGTCGCTCCCGCGAAAGCGGGAGCCCAGGGCAGAAGTGCACGGTATTAGAGCAAGACACCGCCTGAGAAATGGATTCCCGCCTTCGCGGGAATGACAAGTAATAACGTGGAATAACCCACCCCGTCGCTCCCGCGAAGGCGGGAGCCCAGGGCAGAAGTACACGGTATTAAAGTAAGACACCGTCTGAGAAATGGATTCCCGCCTTCGCGGGAATGATAAGTAATAACGTGGAATAACCCACCCCGTCGCTCCCGCGAAGGCGGGAGCCCAGGGCAGAAGTGCACGGTATTAAAGCAAGACACCGTCTGAGAAATGGATTCCCGCCTGCACGGGAATGACAAGTAATAACGTGGAATAACCCCACCCCGTCGCTCCCGCGAAGGCGGAAGTCCAGGGCAGACGAGCACGGTATTAAAGCAAGACACCGTCTGAGAAATGGATTCCCGCCTTCGCGGGAATGACAAAAGTGATAAATGGGTCCCCGCTCAACTGCCGTCCTGCAGGCCCTTTTCGCCCACCTGCCCCGGCAACTGCTCCAGCAGCCAGCTGCGGAACATTTTCACGCTGTTGGGCACCACGCCCCGGTTCAGGGGCTCCAGCATGCAGAAGCTGGCGGGGGTGCGCAGCACGGTGTCTACCGGGCGCACCAGGGCGCCGCTTTCCAGGTATTCATCCACCAGCGAGCCCCAGGCCAGGGCAATGCCCTGGCCGTTTACGGCGGCCTGGATCAGCATGGGGTAGTTGTTGATGTTAATGCGGTTGCGGGGCGTGATAGTGGGCCAGCCCACCTGCTCAAACCATTCCTGCCAGGTAAGCCAGTCCCGCTGAGACTCGTCCAGATAAAGCAGGGTTTTGCCCAGCACCTGCTCCGGCGTATCCCACCCCGAGCAGCGCTCCAGATAATCCGGGCTGCACACCGGAAACACCTCTTCGGGAAACAGGGTGGTCACCTTCATTTCCGCCGGTGGCAGCCGGCAATAAAACAGCGCAATGTCGCAGTCGAGCCGCCGGAAATCGGTGACCTGATCCGAGGCGAGAATGCGCAGATCCACCTCGCCATGCTCGCGCTGAAACGCCGCCACCTTGGGCAGCAGCCACAGCGCCGCCATGGCATTGGTGGTGGCCACGGTAATTTGCTGCTCGCCCTGCCACTTTTTAATTTCGCCGGTGGCCTGGGCCACATCCAGCAGGGCACGGTAAATGGTCTGGTAATACTGCATGCCGGTGGGGGTAAGGGAGATATTGCGGTTGGCCCGCACGAACAGGTCCTTGCCCAGGTATTCCTCCAGCTGACGAATTTGCCGGCTGATGGCGCCCTGGGTCACGCTCAGTTCATTGGCGGCTAGGGTAAAGCTGAGGTGGCGGGCCGCCGCCTCGAACACAATAAGGCTGTTCATGGGCGGCAGTGGCTTGATTTTCATGGTCGCTCCTGACGTAGGTGGACGAACTGCTCCGGTCCGTTTCGGCGCGCACTCTAGCATTATTTTCAGCGGTGGCCAGCGATAACAAGGCCCAAAAGGACACCGGTGTGATCCCGCCGAAAATAATGCTTGCGGGCTCCCGCCTTCACGGGAGCCAAAACAGGCCTAATCGGCCAGCAGGGCTGCTTCAAAGGGGTAGGAAGTCAGGTTTTCCACACCGGTGTCGGTGATCAGCACCTGATCTTCCAGCTTGACCCCTTCCCTGCCGCCCACGGCGCCCACATAGGCCTCCACGCACAGGGTCATGCCCGGCTCCAGCACGCCATCGTAGCCGTGGCCTTCCAGATCTTCAGGGTAGCGAATGCAGGGATATTCGTCACAAAGCCCCACACCGTGCATCATTACGCCGTAGCGCTGGGCCCGGTAAGGCTCGGGCAGCAACAGGCCGGCCTCGGTCACTTCCCGAAAGCTCATGCCCGGCTTGAGGATGCTCATGTTGTGCTGAATATGTTCATGGGCCACGCGATACAGGTGTTTCTGCTCCGCCGTGGGCGCGTGGTCGCCAATCAGCCAGGTGCGGGAAATGTCGGCGCAGATGCCGTAAGGGCCGATAAGATCACTGTCAAAGGCCAGCAGCTCACCCGCCTGCACCACCCGGGGGCCACATTCCTGAAACCAGGGGTTGGTGCGCGGGCCGGAAGACAGAATGCGGCATTCGATCCACTCGCCGCCCCGGCGAATGTTTTCCGCATGCAGAATGGACCAGATGTCGTTTTCGGTGACACCCGGCACCGAGGCCTGTTGCATTTGTGCCATGGCGATTTCGGTAGAGGCAATGGCGCAGCGCATGGCGTTGACTTCGTCTTCGTTCTTGATGGCCCGGGCCAGCTCCATTACCTCCTGGCCGTCACTCATTTCAATGCCAAGGCGCTGCAGCTGGGTAAAACCGGCCATTTCGATTTTGTCTATCGCCAGCCGCCGGTTGTTGCCACCGTGCTCTCGCAGCACCGACTGCACCTCGGCGGCGAATTTGGCGGCGTGCTCCTCGGTGCGGTTGCCGGTTTCGAAATAGAAAAAGGCGGCGCCGCCGCGCACCTCTTTTACCAGCGGCAAGTGGGCCGACAGGTGCTCGCAATTATGAAAGTCCCACAGGATCACATGGCCCGCCGCCGACACAAAACAGGCCCGGGCATGGTTGTGGGTGATCCACAGCTGCATGTTGGTGGTGTCGGTGGCATAGCGAATATTAAGCGGGTCGAACAGCAGCACGCCGGCCAGATCCCGCTTTTGCAGCTCACCGACAATGCGCTGCAGCCGGTATTCCCGCATGCGGCTTAAGGTAGGTGGCGTGAGCCCCCGCGCCTGCCATTCGGCAAAGGCCAGTTCGGTGGGGCCGATTTCGACCCTGTCGTTATCATTGAGGGAGCCATCGGGCTTGAACTGCCCCCGGCGACGGGAAGGATCAATCTTTCTGTTAGAGCCCACCGTCGAGAAAACGCCTGCACTTTCCATTATTTATCCTTGTTGTCATGTTCACTATCAACACTGGCACCGGACCGCTGCTTCCAGTTTCTGCGTGTGCAGAAATGTTAATAAAGTGTCACAGCCAACAAGGACGGAAAAGCGAGAAAAACTCAGGCTCGCATGAGCGAAGAACATGTGAGCCTGAAGGGCCTCAGGAGCCGGCCATGGCCTGGCCGTAGTGGCGCGGATTAAAGCGCAGGGTGGTGAGCAGCACCAGGCTCACCAGGCCGAGATGCAGGGTCCAGCCGGCGGCAAAAGTGCCGGTGCGCTCCAGCAGCAACGACACCACCAGCGGCCCCAGGGCCGCCAGCAAAAAGCCGCCCCCCTGCATCAAGGCGGTCAATACGCCGGCCTGCTGGGGCTGCGGCAGGTGATCCAGCGCCGTGACCAGCGACATGGAGAAATTGCCGCCCAGGCCCATGCCGCACACCGCCACCCACAGCCAGGGCGCCAGCTCGGGCTGCAGCAACAGGCCGGCAAAGCCGGTGAGCTGCAACAACAGGGTGAGCCACAGCCAGGGGCGCCGGTCCTGACCCCGGGCCAGCAGGGTAATGCCGACCGCCGCAATAGCCTGGGCCACCGCCATGGCCGACACCAGGCCGGCGCTGCTCGCCGCACTCCAGCCCAGTTGCTGATAATAAGGTGCCAGCCAGGTCACCATGGTGGAGTAACCGGCGTTTACCAGGCCAAAACACAGCATTAGCTGCCAGGTGCGGGGCCGGGCCAGCAGGCGCTTCGCCAACCCAGGCTCGGGGCGCTTGCCACCCTGCTCCGTCAACACGCGGTGGGCACACAGCCAGGCCAGCGCCACCGGCAGCGCCAGCCAGGCCAGCGCCTGTTGCCAGTGATGCTCGCTGCCCGCCAGCCAGGGGGTAAGCTGGGCGCCAAAGGCTCCGCCCCCCATGATCATGGCGGAATACAGCCCGGTAACCATGGCCATGCGCCCCGCAAACTGCTGCTTGATGATGCCGGGAAACACCGACTGCACAAAGGCCACACCCATGCCGCAAAGCAGCGCGGTAAACAGCAGCGCGGTACCGTTCGGCACCACCAGTCGCAGGCCCGAGCCCAGCATCAGCAGCGCCAGGGCAGTGAGCAGCCCCCGGCGGGTGCCCCAGCGGGCCTGCAAATGGGGTGAAACAAAGGCCCCCACGCCCATCAGCAAAAACGGCAGCAGAGTGATCAGCGACATGCCCACATAGCTGAGGCCGGTGCCGGTGCGAATCATCTCCATTACCGGGCCCGGGCCGGTAATAAAGGGGCGCAGGTTCAGGCCAACAAGCACCACCAGCAACAGCATGGCGCCCTGCCCGTAGGCAACAGAGCGGGATTGAATGGTCATCAATGGGTTCCGGTTAAACAAAAAAATCAGCGGCCGCCGGCCTGCTCCAACAGCTTCACCATGTCGGTGTAGCCGCGCTTTCGAGCATGCTGCAGCGGAGTGATGCCGTCGGCATCGGCAATGTTGGGGTCAGCGCCGGCGTCGAGCAGCAGCGCCACAATGCGGGTATGGGCCGGCCCGCCCTGCCCCAGCACAATGGCCTCCATCAGGGCGGTCCAGTGCAGCCGGTTGATGTGATCCACATTTACCCCGGCGGCGATCAGCATGGATACCGTGTCGACATGGCCACGCTCGGCGGCGGGAATAAGCGCGGTGCCGCCGTAGCGGTTAGTGCTGGCCAGATCGGCGCCGTGGGCCAGGGTCAGTTCAAGGATCTCGTTATGCCCCCTGGCGCCGGCATACAGGTAGGGGCTGTCGTGAATATGATCTTTGGCATTCACATCGGCGCCGGCGGCGATCAGCACTTGAGCCGCTCCAATCCGGTTATGGCGGGTGGCCAGCATCAGTGCGGTACGACCGTGGTCATCCCGGCTTTCCAGTTTAGCGCCGGCGTTCAGCAGCGTGGTAATGCGCGGGGCATCGCCCTTCATGGCTGCCGCCCACAATTGTTGCTCCGGCTCGCTGGCCATCGTTGCCACAGACATTAGCAAGGCTCCCAACCAGACAAGGTGAATGGATAAACGTGAAAGCATCACAAGCAGCTCCTTCTGAAACCCGTTTTGAGCAAAACTCACCCTTTGCATGGTAGAAGCCACACCAACCATTTGAAAATTAAATATTGAAATGCCACTCATTGAAAAATCGAATAATTGGTGAGGTGCCGCCCGGCATGGAGGATGTGGCTCATGCGCTCCCCCCACTCGTCACATAAGCACATCTACTGTTTGACATTAAGAATACGAATTTTGTTTTTGTTACGAATTTGTCACCATCAGCACCGTAGCAGATGCAATTACTTAACAAACTCCACGCAAAGGGATTGATTATGTCAAACATTATTAAAAAGACGCCCAAGGTCTATGTGATGGATAATGGACGCATGACCATGGACAAAAACTTTATGGTCAGCATGCACAACCCCGCCACCATTGACGAGCCCAATAAGCCGGCTCAGATGATTGAGTTTCCCATTTACACGGTATTAATCGATCATCCCGATGGCAAGGTCTTGTTTGACACCGCCTGCAATCCCAACGGTATGGGGGAAGGCGGCCGCTGGCCCGAAGAAATTCAAAAGCTGCTGCACTTTACGGCGGAAGTAAACGGACAGGATTGCCACCTGCACAGCCGCCTGGAAGAAATTGGCTTTGATCCCCGTGATATTGACTATGTGGTGGTGTCCCATCTGCACCTGGACCACTCTGGTTGCCTGGAGCTTTTCACCAACGCAAAAATCATTGTGCACCAGAATGAGTTCAACGCCGCCCTGTCCAATTATGCCCAGAACCGCAGTGCCGATGGTTTTATTTGGGATGACATTGATGCATGGATCAAAAATGATCTTACCTGGCGTGTAGTACAGGGAGACGAAGATGACCTGGAACTGCTCGATGGCATAAAGATATTGAACCTGGGCAGTGGACATTCCTTTGGCATGCTGGGGCTACATATTGACCTGCCTGATCACGGCGGCTTAATCCTGGCATCCGATGCCGTTTATTCTGCCGAGAACTATGGTCCGCCGGCTCGTCTTCCCGCCACCATTTATGACTCGATTGGATATATGAAAACCATCGAGAGGATCAAGAAACTCTCTCATCAGACCGATTCAAAAGTCTGGTTTGGCCATGATGCCGAGCAGTTCAGCACGCTTATCAAATCAACCGATGGTTATTACGAGTAAGGACAAGGAAAAATGAGCCAGATTATGTTTGTAGAGACCTTTCGCATAAAGGTTTATGTTATTGAAGAATATGTGGAAAAGGTTCTGAGTGCGGTTCAGCGTGTGACCAACCTGAAGTATGGTAACTATGACGGCGTTTCATGGTGCTCCCACCCTGGTATAGAAAGGTGCACCCCTCGTGCAGGCTCGGACACATGGGGTGGTTCAATCGACGCACCTTTTTCCATCGCCTCTACGCAGGTGGAATTTTCAATTCCCAGGGACAAGCAACTGCTGTCCCAGGTTGTTGAAATGATTTTTGAAACACACCCCTGGGATGAGCCCGTCATCTCGATTTTTGAATCAACAGAAACCAGAAAGAACGGCGTTATATAAAACATTGCCCAACTCAACAATGAGTTGGGCTCACCACTTTGCCTGACCAGACATCACACTATCATTAATTGGCAACAGGATCTGACCCGCAACAATGTGGATGTTACTTACTGATCAACAGGAAAAACATGATGATAAGTACGCAGGGAAAAAGCAATTTTGACAGGTTCACAATCGCAACCTCACTGATTATTGTCTCGGCAATATCATTGTTCTTTTTGATAGAACCCGACAAAGCGATCACGTTTGCAGGTGACATATTCACCCTCATCGCCTATAACTTCGGCACCCCCATTCTTTGGTTTGCCTTTGGGCTCCTTATTCTTGCCGTTTTTTTTACCTTCAGTAAATATGGCAATATTCGCATGGGAAACGAGAAACCGGAATTCTCCACATTCTCCTACATCGCCATGATGGCCATGGCGGGCTTTGGTTCCGGCACCATTTATTGGGCTTTTCTGGAATGGTCCTACTATATTAAAACACCGCCATTTGCCATTGAATCAGGCTCGGTCACCGCGGCTGAATGGGCGGTAACTTACAGCCTGCATCACTGGGGAGTCATTGGCTGGACCATCTATTGCGTTACCGCCATACCCGTAATGTACTCCTTTTACATTCGGAAAAACCGTTCACTGAAGATCAGCGATGTGGTCATTTCCATGATCACAAACAAAACCACCGCCAGGGTTGTTGGTCGCGTGATTGATATCGCATATCCGATCACCCTGACCTTTGGCCTGATCATTGTGCTGTCTCTGGGGGTGCCCATTGTTTCAGCCGCCGTCTCATTGCTTTTGGGTATTGAGAACTCCTTGTTCATGAAAGTGCTGATGCTGGGTGTGGTGGCAGCCATTTTGATCACCAGCTCCTTCTTCGGCATTGAAAAAGGCATGCAGAGGATCAGCAACTATGGCACCTACTTTGTTATCGCGCTGATTGTATACATACTGCTGTTTGGCCCAACCCAGTTTATTATCGAAAACACCAGCTCCTCCATTGCAATTTGGGCCCAGAATTTCGTGATGATGAGCTTGTATACCGATGCCATCAGTCAGGCCAAATTCCCGCAATCCTGGACTGCCTACTTCTGGGCATACTGGATGATCTTTATTCCGCTGATGTGTGTATTCGTAACCAAGGTGTCAAAGGGACGCACCATTCGTGAAGTGGTAGCCTGCATGATTGGGGGCGGTACTGTAGGCGTAACTTCGCTGTTCTCGATTGTTGGTTCTTTCATGATGAAGACCGAGCTCGACGAAAAGGTCAACATCAGCAAAATGGTGGCAGACGGCCAGGCCAGTGAAGCCATTGTGCAGGCGCTCAACACACTGCCGCTACCCTCCATCATGCTGGTTGTATTTATTACCTCCACTTTTTTGCTGCTGGTAACCACACTGGACGGCTCTGTATTTACCGTAGCCTGTAATACACAGAACAAACTGGACGAAAACAACAATCCGTCTACCCTGCTGAAAATGTTCTGGTGCCTGGTCATTGTTGCCCTGCCAACCATTTTTATTATTGTGGATGCTCCCGTACAGTCGATGCAATCGGCGATCCTGGTGTTTGCCCTGCCCATCATGGTCCTGACATCATTCATGCTCTACAAAACTATCGTTTATATGCGTGAAGAGTATGCACACCTTACGTCGGCAGAGATTCAGACCATGTATAAACTTCAGGGTGAGCCCGCCACCAACCAGAAAAAAGTAGATAACGCCACCTTGGTAAAAGATGAGAACACGGTGGGTTAAATAGCCACTTCGTGCCGCAATGCATAAACACAACAATCCTCACCCTGGTGGGGATTGTTGTGTTTATAGCACCAGCGTTCAGAACGCAAGCCAACTGACCGTGAGTGCTTTTGCTACCTGGTTCAATATGTTATAAAACCGACTATACTTTTCATCATGAAAAATTGAACAACCGGTTCATTTCAATCAGCTTAAACTGGAAAATAATATGAGAAGGCCTCCACCACATAACTGGCTGTTTGTTTTCAAGGTTATCGTCGAATCCGGCTCGATCACTGAGGCCTCTGAAAAGCTCAATGTTTCTCAATCCGCCGTTAGCCAGCAAATTAAATCTTTGGAAGACTACCTTGGCAAACGCCTTATTATAAGAGGCAAAAAAGGCATTGTGCTTACAGACGTAGGCAAGCACTACTACAACGTAATAAGAGTGTCGTTAGACAACATTTCCGTTGCCACCGAAAAACTGTTTGGTTTCGAGCAAAAAGACACCATCACCATCAAGTCAAATTACTCCTTCGTGGATGTATGGCTGTCGAGGCATATTTATAATTTTTACCATGCACACCCCAACACCAGCATTGAAATATACACCATGCTTTGGCTGTCTGACTTTCGCAATATCGGCAATGAAATAGAAATCAGGTATGGTGATGGCACCTGGAGTGATGCCAAGGTTCACCGGTTAACCAACGATAGCATCTTTCCGGTCTGCTCCCCAAAGACCAAACGCAACATCACCAAACCGGAGCACATTCTTGACTACCCTTTGGTATCGGTCATGGGAAACAAAACCGGCTGGACGGAGTGGCTTCAGGAAATGGGTGTTCATGCAGGCGGCAAGTCGGCCAGCCTTTACGTTGAAAGCAACCTGCTCGCCTACAAGGCATCGATTTCGGGAGATTACATATCACTGGGCATCAACTCGCTGGTTGACCACTTCTTGCAGGATGGCAGCCTGGTCAGGCTGGATGATCGCGAATTGAAAACAACGGAAGACTTTTTTTTGTTGGAGCCGGCCGAACAGTTTATGTCGGAGAAAGAAAAGGTGTTTATTGACTGGATCAAGTCCACTTACCCTCAACAATAAGTAAGTATTAAGGTTATCCCTGTGATCAGGGATAACCGACGCGCAAGGCCTGCATTCAGCTGCGTCTTAGCCTCATATTGTAGGTAAAGCGGCTTGCCGGCAACACGGACTCACTGACTTCAAAAATTTCGTTTTTATCGTCGATAAACTTTCGCACCAGGTGCAACGCGGCCTCGCCTTCCTGCGCCTCCAGCTGGTCTGCCACATCACGGTGAATAATGCAGGCAGAGATGGCCTGATCAACCTGGGTTGACTGCTTGCCGAACTGTTTCTCCAGCAGGTAGGCCACCGAACCTTTCAGCTGGGAAAGCTCTTCAACCACGGACTTGAACTGGGCAGGAATCCAGATCTTAAGCGTACAAATAGGGTACTGCTCGGCCCCTTCCTTCTGGTAACGCAGGCCGTCTATCTGGATCAGCGGCTCACCGGCAGCAAACCCCAGTTTTGCGGCCAGCCCTTCGTCGGCGGTAATTTCCTTGACCGACTCAAATACCGTATGAACCGTGCCCGCATGGGCCAGCAATTCATCAATGGAAGACCAGGTGTCCTTGAACATGGAGGTTTGCAACGACACCACCACGCTCCCCCGGCCCTGGGTGCGCTGAATAAGCCCCTTGTCTTCAAGAATGGCCAGCGCATTGCGCGCCGTGAACCTGCTGATTTCATAGGTTTTGCACAAATGGGCCTCGGTTGGCAGCAGATCACCAACAGCGTACAGGCCTTTTTGAATATCGCTTTCCAGTTTCTCCGCGATTTCTATATAGCGAGGAGCTGCCTTTCCCATTGGTTTGGTTCTCATTAAATAAAATCAGTTTAATCATGATATTACCTTAATTCTGCAGGCATAAACACATGCACCGAATCGCCCGGCCTTGCCCGTTGGCGTGTCATCAGACTCAGCAGAAACACACTCTCAGCCCTGTTCATCATGATCTTTACCGCCGTTCAGGCGGACCTGCTCGCGCAACGGAATCGTTAAACATGTATGGACAAATTGTTTGCTCAATGTTAGCGTTAAAATCACCTCATTTGTACGGACAAATATAACATTCAGGGTGGCGATTGCCGTGACCGGCATCAAGCTTTGGTCTGCACATTCGTGTTTGAAGCCCGGCACCTCACGCCCGCAGCACGGCCGTGGTGCCAACGGGAGAACGAAGGATCGACATCAACATTGACTGATTGGGAGTGGACAATGAACAGCAGCAAAAAACCCCGTGTAACAGGAAAACTTGTCTCCGCGCTGGCCTCCTTGGCGCTAACGCCCCTGGCCTTTGCCGCCGACTATTCCATGAAGCTGGGCCTGATTGCCCCCACCGGCCACCCGGTGGAAGTGGCCGCCCAACACTTCGCCAGGGAAGTGGAGCAAAACTCGAATGGGCAAATCAAGGTCAGGCTGTTCCCAGGGGGCCAGCTGGGCGGTGAAATTGAGCTGCAGGATCAGGTGGCGCTGGGCACCATTCAGGCCGCCAGCATTGGTACGCCGGTGATGAGTGGCAAGCTCAAGAAACTGGACATTCTTAACATGTATTACCTGTGGAATGACCGGGATCACATGAGCAAGGTGCTGAACGGCCCCATTGGTCAGTCGCTGTGGAATGAATATCAGGGCCGCACCGGCATCAGTGTACTTGCCGCCAACTGGCAACAGGGCACTCGCCACACCCTGATGAAACAGGCGGCCACTACCCCGAAAGATCTCGGCGGCATCAAAATCCGCGTGCCTGCCGGCGTGCCCCTTTATAACGATCTCTGGAAAGGCATGGGAGCCAACCCGGTGCCACTGGCGTTTCCTGAAGCCAATGCCGCCATGAAAACGGGAGTGGTAGACGCCATTGAACTGCCCTTTGACTGGATGATAAAGGGCGGTTTTGTCGAGCTTGGCAGCCATGTGGCCCTTACCGAGCACTATCTCTACTCCAACGTGGTGATCGTGAACAACCGATGGTTGAACAAGCTGCCCGATGATCTGGCCGCCATGGTGACCCTGGCCGCCCGAAATGCCGGCGAACTCAACACCCGGCTGGTGCTGGAAGGAGAAAGCGCCCTGCGTGAAGAAATCATGGGCAAAGGGGTGGCCTTTGTAGATACCGACTACAGCGCCTTTCAGCAGTCGGTGCAACCCATCTATGACGCCAAGATGAACGTATGGGGCCAGGAGCTGTTCGACCAGATCCAGGCCGCTCGGTAATTGTTGTTTCGGTACCAAGGGCGGCGGTGCCGCCCGCTTTGTTGAACCACCGCCAGGGAGCGCTCCGTAATGCGTAATTCAGCCACCCAACTTTTCAGACTTGTCTACCACCATGGCGTTGAGGCCCTGGCCAGCGCCATGTTTATCATCATTCTCTGGCTGTCCTGGTTGCAGGTATTCAGGCGCTATGCCCTGGATAACCCGGCCAGCTGGACCGAAGAAGTGGCCCGCCTGCTGCTTATCTGGATGACTTTTCTCGCCGCCGCCGCCGCCACTCGAGACGAAAACCACCTTGCCGTGGATCTGCTGGTAAACCGGCTGCCAAACGCCCTGCAGCGCGCCTTTCGCGTTGTTATTAATGTGCTGGTTGCCGCGGTGGGCGTGGTGCTGTGCTGGCAGGGCATCACTATCGTGGAGCTGGCGTTACCGGATCACTCCACCAGCCTGGGCTTTTCCAGAAGCCTGTTCTTTCTGCCCGCCGTGGTGGGTGGCGGACTCATTATTTTTTATGCCGTGGCCAATGCATTGCGCCATCTCGGCGATGACCGCCGGCCGGGCAAGCTGAAACCCGCAGACGGCATGAATTGCCCAACGGCCTGAGGAGATCTTCATGCTTTTCTTTATGATTGTCGGCGTCATTGCCCTGATGCTGATGGATGTTCCCGTGGCATTCGCACTGGCCGTGGTGTCGGTGGTGTTTTTTGTTGTGGAAGAGGTGCCCCTGGCCAGCTTTGTGCAAATGGCCGCCAAGGGGGTTGACTCCTACACCCTGCTGGCCCTGCCCTTTTTTATTCTCACCGGCAAGCTGATGAATGCCAGCGGCGCCACGGATCGCATTATGGATCTGGGCAAGGCCCTGGTTGGCTGGATGTATGGAGGCCTGGGCCATGCCAATGTGATGGCGTCTTTCCTGTTTGCCGGTGTGTCCGGCTCGGCCGTGGCCGATGCCGGTGGCCTGGGGGCCGTTGAGGTCAGAGCCATGGAGAAGGCGGGCTACAGCCGGCGCTTTGCCGTTGGCGTTACCGCCGCCTCGGCCACCGTCGGACCCATTATTCCTCCCAGTATCATCATGATCGTGTATGGCATTGCCTCGGGCACCTCCATTGGGGCGTTGTTTCTGGGTGGCGTTGTGCCCGGCATTATCATGGCCATTGCCATGATGGTGATGGTGTCTGTGCTGGCCCGGCGGGAAAAAGCCGTTGAGCGCATTCCCTTTAACATCGCCAACGTCAGGGTAGCGGCATGGCAGGCCATTCCCGCCCTGATCACTCCCTTTATTATTGTCATCGGCATATTGACCGGCGTGTTTACCGCCACGGAGTCGGGCGCGGTCGCGGCCTTTTATGCCCTTGTGGTTGCCCTGGCTGCCAAACAGGGCCTGCGCATGCGCCATGCCTGGCAGCTGGTGGTGGAAACCGTGGTCGAGTCGGCCGGCATTTTGTTGATCATGGCCATGGCCGCGGTCTTTTCCTGGTCGCTTGCCTATCAGCAGGCGCCGCAGGCGGCCGCCGGTTTGCTGACCGAGCTGACCTCAAGCCCCATGGTGCTGCTGTTGCTGCTGGGGTTGCTGTATATGGTGCTGGGCTGTTTTATTGAAGCCATTGCCATTGTGACCATGACCATTCCGGTAGTCATGCCCATTCTGGTGTCGTTTGGCATAGACCCGGTTCACTTTGGCGTGATCCTGGCACTGATTATGTCGGTGGGTACCATTACGCCGCCCCTGGGCATTGTGATGTTCACCCTGTGCCGAGTCACCCGCGTGTCTGTGCCGGCCTTTGCTTCGCTTATTCTGCCCTGGCTACTGTTGCTGCTTGGCGTGGTGACCGTGGTTATGATGTTTCCGGAGCTGGTGCTTTACGTTCCCAAACTGGTGGGGGCCTATTAAGCCCAAATAAGGCCGACACAAAACCCCGTGGCCGCCCCTGAAAACCCTACTACCGCAGCCGGTGGCGTCGCCGGCTGCATACTCACGCCCTCAAAAAACCATAACCAACTGATATTAAATAACATTTAATGGCGCAGTGAGCCCCTTTCCGGTGTTTAAACACCGGCTTGTTCAGCCGTGCTCCATCGCCCTGGCTTCCAACAAAATATGTATGGACAAATATTTTCACCGGTGCTAGTGTGAATGTATAATTTGTACGGACAATTTTATTTCAATCACCTCTATCCCACAGCGAGGATATGCAGAATGACCTCCTCCATTCTTGACTCAAAAATATTTGCCCCCCTGTTTCACTCACAGGCCATGCAGTCGGTCTTTAACGACGAGGCGCGCGTAAAGGCGTTTCTGGACACCGAAGCCGCCCTGGCCCGGGCGCAGGCAAAGCTTGGCATGATTCCGGCCGATGCCGCCCGCCAAATAGACGACGCGGCCGGCACCGTTGAGATTGATATGGACCGCCTGGCCCACGACACCGGCACCGTGGGTTACCCCATTCTCGGGCTGGTGCGCCAGCTGGCCGCGGCAGCGGGCAAAGAAGCCGGTGGCTATGTGCACTGGGGCGCCACCACCCAGGACATTATGGACACCGCCTCGGTGCTGCAAATTCGCGATGGCCTGGCGCTGATCGACCAGGATCTCAAGCGGGTGGAAAACGCCCTGGCGGTGCTGGCCAGCGAACACCGCAACACCGTGATGGCCGGCCGCACCCATCTGCAGCATGCCCTGCCGGTTACCTTTGGCTACAAGGCCGCCATCTGGCTGGACAGCATGCGCCGTGCCCGGGCCCGGCTGGAAGACATGCGCCCCCGAGTGCTCAACGCCCAGCTGTGGGGCGCCGCCGGCACCCTGGCCTCCATTGGCGACAAGGCCGAGCATTTAACCGAGGCCGTGGCCAACGAACTGGACTTGTTCACACCCATTGCGCCCTGGCACGCCGCCCGCGACGGCTTTGCCGAAGTGGGCTGCAACCTGGCGCTGATGACCGGCTCGCTCAGCAAGATTGCCTTTGACGTGATGATCATGTGCATGGACGAGATCTCCGAAACCGCCGAGCCCTTCGTCAAGGATCGCGGTGCCTCGTCGACCATGCCGCAAAAGCGCAACCCCATTTCCTGCGAGGTGATTCGCGGCTGCAACCTGGGGGTGGCCAAGGCCGCCAGCCTGTTGATGGACGCCCAGGAAGCCGACTTTGAACGGGCCACCGGCCCCTGGCATGCGGAGTGGATCGCGCTGCCCCAAGTGTTTGTGCTGGCACACTGCGCACTGTCTCAAGCCGTGTTCCTGCTGGAAGGGCTGGAAGTGTTCCCCGACAAAATGGCCCGCAACCTCAACATCAGCAAGGGGCTGATTGTTGCCGAGTCGGCCATGATGGCGCTGGCCCCGCACGTGGGCAGGCAGGCCGCCCATGATATTGTTTATGAAGCCTGCCGCGAGGCTCAGGCCAACGACGTATCGCTGTTTGACGCTCTGTCGCAGCGGGAAGACGTTACCCGGCATATGGACCAGGTCACCCTCAAGCAGGTGTTGTCACCCTCGTCCTACCTCGGTTTGTCTCAGCATATTGTTGACAAGGTGTTGGCCAGCTAACCACAACCCCGCATGCTGATAGCTTGCGTAGGGCCGTCAGCTTTCAGAACCTAATGTGAACCGATTAATGGAGTTAATGGTATGAAAGGTAAAATTGCAGTGATGAACCAGCCCGGCAGTCTGGAATATCAGGAATATGAGGTTCCTGCTCCCGCCCCGGGCGCCGTGGTGGTAAAGGTGCTGTGCAGCAACGTGTGCGGCTCCGAACTGCACATCTGGGCCGGCCATCACCCCAAGAAGAACGGCGGCCTGGGCCACGAAACCGTGGGCCTGATACACCAGCTGGGTGAAGGCGTGACCACCGACAACGCCGGCCAGCCGGTAAAGGTGGGGGACCGCATTGCCGCCACCTATTTCATCTCTTGTCAGCGTTGCCCTTCCTGCCAGTCGGGCAAGCTGAACCTGTGTGAGAACGTGTTCAGCTTTTGGGCCAAGCAGCCGGAAGAAGCGCCGCACTTTCACACCACCTTCTCTACCCACTATTACATTCACCCGGGCCAGTTCTTTTACAAGGTGCCCGACAATGTGCCCGACAAACTGGCCGCCGGCGCCAACTGCGCCCTGTCTCAGGTGTATTACGGCATTGAGCAGGCGGGCGTGACCATTCAGGACACCCTGGTTATTCAGGGGGCCGGCGGCCTCGGCATTTATGCCACCGCCATCGCCAAGAGCAAGGGCGCCACCGTGATTGTGATTGACGCCGACGCCGCTCGCCTGGCCCTGGCTAAAGAATTTGGTGCCGACCATGTGCTGAACATAAAAGAGCTGCCCACCAAGGAAGAACGCATTCAGGCGGTAAAAGCCCTGACCAGGGGGCGGGGCGCCGACCTGTGCCTGGAAGTAGCCGGCGTGACCGACGCCTTTGCGGAAGGCATTGAGCTGGTCTGCAGCGGCGGCACGCTGATCACCATGGGTAACGTTACCCCGGGCAAAACCGTGGCCATTGACCCCGGCTACCTGACCCGAAACCAGATTTCCATTATGCCGATCATGCGTTACCAGCCCCGCTACCTGAACAAGTCGCTGCAGTTTTTGAGCGACAACATCGACAAGCTGCCCTTTCACAAAATGATGGACGCCGAGTATTCCCTCGAGTGCATAGAGCAGGCATTGTGTGACTCAATGGACCGCAAAGTGACCCGGGCCTCCATTGTGATGGAGCAGTAAATGACCAGGGCACGGTCACAGGCCTGCCCTTTTCACGAATATTGAATGCAACCGCAAGCGACATCAGGACGACCTATGAAAACCTACCAACTCCATATTGAAGGCCGCTGGACCAACGGTGCCGACGGCGTAACCGAAGCCGTGATCAACCCGGCCACCGAAGAAACCGTAGCCCAATTTTGTCACGCTACCGCTGCCGACATTGACCGGGCCATTGCCTCTGCCACCCAGGGCCTGGCCGAGTGGAAGGCCGTGCCCCAGTGGGAAAAAGGCGCCATTCTGGTGCGCGCCGCCGGCCTGCTGCGCGAGCGCAAACAGCACATTGCCGGCATTCTTACCGAAGAGCAGGGCAAGCCGCTGGCGGAAGCCCTGGGCGAAGTGGAACGCGCCGCCGACTTTATTGAATGGGGTGGTGAAGAGGCCCGCCGCGTGGCCGGCCGCCTGATCAATGGTCGTGACCAGGGCAACACCATTGAAATTCGCAAGGTGCCCGTGGGCGTGGTGGCCGCCTTTGCCCCCTGGAACTTTCCGGTGGTGCTCACCGCCAAGAAACTGGCCGGCCTGTTAGGCGCAGGGTGCTCTTGCGTGGTGAAGCCGGCGGAAGAAACCCCGGGATCGGCGGTAGAGCTGATTAAAGCCCTGCTGGATGCCGGCGTGCCCGGCAACACCCTGAACATGGTGCTGGGCAAGCCGGCCGAGATTTCCAGCGCACTGATTGCCCACCCGGCCATTCGCAAAATTACCTTTACCGGCTCCTCACCGGTGGGCAAGCTGCTGGCCGCCAAGGCCGGCGAAATGATGAAACCGGTCACCATGGAGCTGGGCGGTCACTCCCCGGTGATCATCTTTGATGATATGGACGTAGATCCCCTGGCCAAAATGCTGGTGGCCAAAAAGTTCTTCAACGCCGGTCAGGTGTGCGTGTCTCCTACCCGCTTCTTTGTGCATGAGTCGCTGTATGACCAGTTTGTGGCCAGCTTTACCGAGCACGCCCGGGCACTGACCGTGGGCAATGGCGCCGACAGCAATACCCAGATGGGCCCGCTGGCCAACGAGCGCCGGCTGCAGGCCATGCAGCATCTGGTGGAAGACGCCGTGGCCAAGGGTGCCAAGGTTGAAGTGGGCGGCGAGCGCCTGGGTGACAAGGGCTTTTTCTTTGCCCCGACCGTGCTGACCAACGTGAGCCACAACGCCGATTTGATGAGCACCGAAATCTTTGGCCCCGTCGTGCCCATTCTGCCCTTCTCCAGCGAAGAAGAAGTAATAGCAATCGCCAACAGCGTGGACTACGGCCTGGCCGCCTACTTCTTTACCAACAACGTGGCCCGCCGCCGCCGCGTGAGTGAACAGCTGTTTGCCGGCACCATTGGCGTGAACGACGTGCCGGCCCACATTGCCGAAGTGCCGCTGGGCGGCTGGGGCGACAGTGGCTATGGCGTTGAGGGCGGCATTGAAGCCCTGGAGTCTTACATGAAGAGCCAATACGTGAGCCTGCGCTAAGCCGAACATATAAACCTTCGGTAACTGCAAGCCGGGCATAACCCGCCCGGCGTGCAGACCCTCGCTCCCCCTGTGGCCGGCGGCACCCTTGCCGCCGGCCACATTGGTTAACCCCTCATTTATTTTGCCGCCAACACCGCGCGCACCAGCCTGATTACCCCAAGCGCGTAAAATGCTGTATATTCCACCCTCATTTTTTTGACTGTAGCGACACTACAGAGGAACTCTTATGCAATTCTCATCTCTGGATCTGGCCCCCGAGCTGCACCGTGCGCTGGTAGACTGTGGCTACAGTGAAATGACCCCGGTACAAACCCAGGCCATTGTGCCCGCCCGCCGTGGCAAGGATCTGCAGGTAACCGCCCAGACCGGCACCGGCAAAACTGCCGCCTTTGCCCTGCCCGTGCTGCAGCGCATGGTCGACAAGCCCAAGGCCACCGTCGAGCGTCGCCCCCGCGCCCTGATCCTGACCCCGACCCGGGAGCTGGCCGAGCAGCTGGCCGACAACATTACCGCCTATGCCAAGTACCTGTCCATCAGCGTGACCGCCCTCTATGGCGGCGTGAAAATGGGTGGCCAGGCCAACAAGCTGAACGCAGGCACCGACCTGGTGATCGCCACCCCCGGCCGCCTGATGGAGCACATCACCCTCGGCAACGTGGCCCTGACCGACGTGGAATTTGTGGTGCTGGACGAAGCCGACCGCATGCTCGACATGGGCTTTATCAACGACGTGATCAAGCTGATGCAGCTCACCGCGGCCAAGCGCCAGACTTTGCTGTTTTCCGCCACCACCTCGCCGGCGGTGAACGAGCTGGCCCACAAGGTGCTGCACAACCACCAGCAGATCCGCGTGACCCGCGTGAACAGCACCGCCGACACCGTGCAGCACGTGGTGTATCCGGTGGAAGAAGGCCGCAAGATCGAGCTGTTTGAGCAACTGCTGGCCGAGAACAACTGGTTTCAGGTGCTGGTGTTCACCAGCACCAAGGAGCAGGCCGACCGCCTGCAGGCCGGGCTGAAAAAGAACAAGATTGAGGCGGCCGTGTGCCACGGCGACAAGAGCCAGGGCAACCGCCGCCGCGCCATTGCCGACTTCAAGTCCGGCAAGCTGCAGGTGCTGATCGCCACCGAAGTGGCCGCCCGCGGCCTGGACATTCAGGGCCTGGACCATGTGGTGAACTTCAACCTGCCCTACCTGCCGGAAGACTATGTGCACCGCATCGGCCGCACCGGCCGCGCCGGCGCCGCCGGCAACGCCATCTCCTTTGTGAGCCGGGAAGAAGAGCAGACCCTGGCGCGCATAGAAAAGCTGATTGGTGCCCCCATCAAGCGTATTAACAAGCCGGGCTATGAGGTCTCAGACCGAAATCCGCTGCTGAAAAAGATCTCCCGCAAGGTGCTCTCCGGTCGCTCCAACAAGGCCACCGCCACCACCATTGAGCTGGAAGGCACCGAAGGCCAGGGCAAGGCCAAAGCCAACCGCATTGGCAACGACAAAAAACGCAGCCCCAGCCCGGTACGACTGAAAAAGACCGGCACCGAAAAAGCCGGCCCCAAGAAAAAGAAACTGCGCGGCAAGCGCGCCGAGCGGTATTCTCGGTAATTAGATGCAAAAGCCGGCCAATTTGGCCGGCTTTTTTAGGTGTCATTCCCACGAAGGTGGGAATCCAGTACAGACGACGCCTGGCTCTGCCCCCACCTCCTCCGTCGCTCCCTCTCACCGTCATTCCCGCGAAGGCGGGAATCCAGGCAGACATTCAAACCCCGCCGCAACCAAAGCCAACCCCCCCTCTCCCGCACATCGCTGAAACCACACTCAAACCGGTCACATCTCAACCAAAACCCCACAAAAATCTAGCCAATCGAGTCTTTTTCGTTGCCTTTTGAGCCTCACGCGACAAAAATGGACTCAAACAAGTTTTTCAGGCATGCGCTTACGCCTCAGTACAGCGACGGGCGGTAGCGTCGTTATTATGTAACAACGATGACTATACTTCGCTGAGTGAATTTTTTCGCATCAGGCGCATTTTCTAGTATTACTACACAAGCATTATCGAAACACTTGAAGTAACGAATAAATAAACTATTTGAGTAGTTATTTAAATAAAGAGATAGGTAAAACTTTTCGAAAGCGAGCATACCCCTTCACAGTAACCTCAAGAAAAAACCTTAAAATAAATTAAAGTTAGCATACTAGCTCTAATAACTACGTAATAGACACAAAAACAATGCGAATAATAGTTATTAAAACATTATGTACATCGTGATTCTGTAATGCTCTGAAAAATGTAACTCACAGCTAGGCCCCACTTAAAATTAAAAAAATTAAAAAAGGTGCCATGGCAAAAACCTTAAAGCACAAGGTTTACCCAGTAACCTCGTACTAAAGTTATCTCAAAAAATCAACGGGCGTTTAACCCCCAAATAAATTAATTCAGTAGAGTCATACGTGACAACTTTAAATATCAAACACACTTGAGCAAACTAAAATGAAAATAACATCAAGAATCAGAGATAAAAAAATCAATGCAACTTGTTTTCAGTTGGAAATGTCAATAGTTGATTACGCAAAAATTGCTGAGAAAGTAATTGACAACAACAAACTACAAAGACGAAGGGTCAGTAGTAACGGTAGTGTTTATTCATTGCTAAAGCAAGATATTCTAGACGGTTGCATTTTCCCCCCTATTGTCCTTGCAACATCTAACATGCTTAAAAAAGATGATGTTCATACCAATAACGAAGATATTGTAGAGCTAATTAACACTGATCTAGAAAAACTCAAAATTCTAGATGGCTTACAACGAACCTACACTCTTTTGGATATCAAAGATGATCCAAAACTAGAAGACTACACATTGCGGGTTGATTTGTATGTCAACATAAATGACATTGGAATAATGTATCGCATGTTGACTTTGAACACTGGCCAAACTCCTATGTCATTAAGGCAACAAGTTGAGATGCTCTATTCAAACTATGCCGACTCAAACTTCGGAGATATAAATATAATCAGACAGGTTGATGATGAATCTGTGAAGTCCATCAATGACTTTAAATATTCGGACTTAGTCGATGGCTACAACTCGTATCTGGAAAGCAATGAAACCCCTCTTGACAGATATAGCCTTCTTGAAATGATAAAAGTAATTGAAAGTATAGCTAATGCTGAGGTTACAAAAGCTGACTTTCCACATTTTGTAAAAATATATTACAGCTTTGTAAATACAATAAATAAAAAATCAAACTTTTGGGTATGGCCAGACAAAACAGAAATCCCAGATCATCTAACAATAGAAGGGACGCCATTTGGTAAAAATATTTATAGAGTATTCAATAGAAGTCAGTCCTTGACAGGTTTTGGTGCAGCAATATCTCAATTAATCACCAATAAATCAATTAAAAAAATTGAAGATATAGTCGAGCTGTATGATGAGTTGACAATAGATAACTCTGACCTGTTACTCTTAAACAAAGTGATTGACGACATTAAGAAGGAAGCTAAAAAAATAGGTGACTCACAACGTCTATTTTTTAAATTTCTGTTTAGATCTCTGTTTGATCCCGAATCTGAGGAATATCTAAACTTCAAAAAATCCATTGAGAGAGCCTCTAGAAGAACCTTGGCCAACATTTAACTATGAAATTATTGGACTTCATTGAACAGATAGAAAATAAATATGGTCGAAATCAAGAAGAAGATACAAATGACTATGAATTAAGATTTTTGTATAAATCCAACTACATAGAAAACGACATATATACGATTCATTTAAAAAACTCAGGAAATGAGAATCGTCTTGGCTGGCTTATCCCATCCAACGCATTGATATCAAAAGAACACAAATGCAACAACAACCTTCACTTTGAGTTTTATGCTAAAATAACAGCTGCTCTATTACAGAGTGCCAACACTGACACTATTGAAGACAACGTTCACTGCTTAGTAATTAAAAAGGAAAGGTTGAAAAACCTCAACATTTCCTCAGTGGAGCAACTTGTTGCTTCATTTAGAAAATATGGTTACCAATGGTCCCATGATAATAACAACATCTACACCAATTCTCTTTTGACTTCACCAAGAAGCAATGAAACAGAACCAGACAAACTTATAGTTTTTAAATCCGTCCATATAGAATCAATGGATGATAAATATCTATTCAAGCTTTTCTATGAATATATGCCAAAACAAGAAGATTTATATGCACGATTCTTACTCCTTTATCAGTGCATAGAACTTCTTATAGAATCGGAGTTTGTCGAATCAGTAAACAAAATGATTAGAAACAAGAATTCACTAGGCTCAATAAGGGAAAAGATATCAAAAAAATCCAATGAAAGATTGCTTATCAATAATCTACTAACTCGCGCTGGTTTAAACTCAAAACTCTCAGCAGATGAATTAGATCTAATCAAGAGAATGTTTGGGGAGCACAGGGACAACTCATACTATAGCAATCTAGAAAGTGCAGACATGATATATGATATACGCAATGCGCTGGTTCATAGTTACCACAAATACAACCTAGACTGTATTTTTCAATCCCTTGTTGACAAGCTTGAATATTATATAATCTTACTTGTGGAAAAAATTGAAGATATCGGTGAATTTGACAAAAGCGTCATCGGGACTAGAAACTTAAATTAAACATAAAAACATTTCTATATTTTATAATTAAAACCGATTAAACACAGGAGCTACTCTCGTCGTACACTTTATACTTGGGTACTTTAATGCTAGAAAAATAGAGCTTATATGACTGTACATAACAAGGAATCTCAGCATACAGACCTCATGGATTCGGCATTATTCACCTACCCCGCTCGAGATGTCTTTTGCCATCAACTTTACATTGTACCAGTCGGTTCCCCCTACACAACAGCCACTTTTACGAGGCTGTTGTGTCCCTCCCCTCACGTCTTAATCGCAAGCAAGGCACTAAAGGTCAGCAGCCCCGCCCCGCAGGCCTGGTTTAATCGCTTTTTCATGCTCAGCAGGTGTTGTTGCAATGCGCTGGAGGTAAACAGCATGGCCAACATGCAGAACCAGAGCCCGTGCAGCGCCATCATGTAAAGCCCGTACAGTAGCGCTGATCCGTTGCCACTGGCGTCCGGTGTGATCACCTGACTGAATATGCTCAGGAAAAACAGCATGGTTTTGGGGTTTAGCAGGTTACATAAAAAGCCCTGCGCCAGGCATTGCAACACGGCGACTTCTTTTGGACTGTCCGACATCACCTCCACCTCCGGGTTGGCGCCGGCCGTTACTATTCCCTTCACCCCCAGGTAAAACAAATAGCCACAGCCTGCATAGCGCACCGCATTGAACAGCACCTCATTCTGTGAAATCAGGTAACTGATCCCCAGCATCGAATAGGCGATATGCACACAAATGGCCAGGCTGACGCCGAGCGCCGTCCAGACCCCTGCCTTTCTTCCCCGGTTGACGCTGTTTTTCAGCACCAGAATGAAATCGGCCCCCGGGCTGATGACGATAAGCAACCCCAGCACAGCGAGACTCAGCCACTCCATACCCACTCCATACCCACTCCCCACTTGGCTTATGACGGACTAATAGCGTTCATTGTAGGGACTTTTTGGAGTGGCTATAATCGAAAAAATCTCGGTCATTATGTGAGTAAATGTCACACATGAGGCACTTGAAGGCGTTCCACATCTTCCATGTGGCGGCATCGTCAGCCAGCTACAGTGAAGCGGCGCACAAGCTGAACATTACCCACGGCGCCGTGAGCAAGCAGATCAAGGTGCTGGAGCAGTATCTTTCTCAGCCCTTGTTTTACAAGCAGGGGCGAAACGTACACCTGACTCGGGAAGGTGAATTGCTGAAAAGCTATACCGAGCAGGCGTTCAATGCCCTGGATGCGGGCGTGAGCTTGCTCTCCCGGCTACAGAACCCGTGCCTGGAGGTGTCTTGTGAGCCCACCTTGACCATGCGCTGGCTGATGCCGCGTTTGTCGGACTTTCACCAGCAATCGGGTGTGGATGTCAGATTGTCGACCGCGGGCGGGCCCGTCACGCTGGGGTCGACCGGGTTGGCCATGGCCATTCGCCGGGATGATTTTGTGTCTCTGCACGACTATCAAAAAACGCCCCTGGTGGAGGAATGGGTCGGGCCCGTCTGCTCACCGGAATATTGGGAGCTGGTCAAAGCCGACCTCGGCAACATCAAGCTGCTCCATAGCCAGACGCGGCCGAAAGCCTGGGCAAGCTGGTCCGCCGGTTATGGTGATTCGTTTCTTACAGACAATGTGCAGCAAACCTTTGCGCATTTTTATTTCTGCATTCAGGCGGCCGTGGACGGGCTGGGCGCGGCCATTGGCTCGTATCCGCTGGTGGTGGATGAGCTGAAACGCGGCAACCTGATCGCCCCCTTCGGGTTTAGGTTGTCCGGCCACAGCTACATTTTGCTGAGCCAGAACGAAGCACCCGATGAGCCGGAACACGCCTTTATTCATTGGCTACGGCACAACCTGCGCGAATGCGTGCCAACCCAGGCCGAGGCACAGGGCCTGCTGCCTTGCTAACTGCCGCCATCACCCGCCAGCAAGACAAAGCGGCCAATCAGCGATCAAGGGGCCGATACGAACGCCGCCGGTTTGGTGACATGAATGGCATCTAGCTTATTACTGAACAAAGGGATGCCTTTGTCAGCGCGTTGCTAAGCAGGTTCCACAGGTTTTAACGATCAGAGATAGCAAAAAGAAAAACTCAGCCCTTTATCTATCGAGCTGTGGGCTCGCATAAACCGGGCTGAGTTTCTTTCCTTTACAGGGTGCCGTTACTCGGTGCAGTGCTTTAAGGCTTTCTTACTGCTTTTGCAGTCGATAAACAGCACCTTGCCCAATGAAAGGCACATCATCACCATGACCACATTAAAGGGCAGCGCGCCGATTACCATGGCATTTTGAATAGCCTTGCGTGGGTCGGTGCCCGACTCACTGCCCGCAATCAGCAAAGAGGCAATCAGCAGGGTTAACAGCACGCCCCACAGCACCCGGTGGCGCACGCTGGCATGCACATTGCCGCCCGAGGCGATGGTGTTCAATACCAAAATGCCCGAGTCGGATGAGGTCACCAGAAAGGTCACAATCAGCACCAAACACATCATGGTCATCAGGTTCAGGAACAGGCCGTTGCCCAGCAGCACTCTCAGGTTTTCAAACAGCATATTGGTAACACTGGCATTAATAATGGCGCCGTTGGCCAGGCCGCTGAGCTCGGCGTCGATGGCGGTGCCGCCCACCACCACCAGCCACACAAAGCAGAACAGGGCGGGAGCAATCATGGCGCCAAGCACAAACTCACGCAATGAGCGGCCCCGTGAGATGCGGGCAAGAAAGAGCCCAACAAAGGGGGCAAAGGCAATTTGCCAGGCCCAGTAAAAGGTCGTCCAACCCTTCTGCCAGTCACCCAGGGGCGTGTCGGTCGGGTATGCGGAGAATGACACCTCAACCAGGTGAAGAAGATAGTCACCCAGTGCGGTGGCATAGGTGGTGGTGGCAAACAGAAAGGAGCCAAACACCACAAAGGTGAGCAGCAACCCCATTGATAACACCAGGTTCAGGTTTGATAAATACTTTATCCCCTTCCCCACCCCCGACACGGCGGAAATAATAGACAGCGACATAATCAGGAACAACGCCGTCAGCAGCCCCACAATGCTTGGCTGCGGTGCCTGGCCGTCGGTTACCTTCACCAGCCATGCCATGTCGGTGATCGCATACATGCCATCCACAAACTGGCTCACCCCAAAGCCAATGGTCACGGAAATGCCCAAAATGGTGGCCACCATGCCCATAATGTCGAACACATGGCCCAGCATGCCGTTCATGCGCCGGCCAAACAACGGGGTGAGCGCCGTTCTAATGGTCAGCGGCAGCCCGCGGGAATAAGACAAATAGGCAAGGGTCAGGCCCACCACCACGTAAATGGCCCACATATGAAAGCCAAAATGGGTAAAGGCGTATCGAAAGCTGGAGGTTAAGGCATCGGCGCTGTAGGGCTCCACTTCGCCGGCCACAATGGCCGGGTTGCTGCCCCAGAGCCCAACCGGCTCGGCGGTGGAATACACCATCAAGCCCACGCCCAGCCCGGCGCCAAACATCATGGAAAACCAAGAAATGGTAGAGAACTCGGGCTTTTCACTCTGCTTGCCCAAAATCCGTTTACCCGTTGCCGGAATAAACGCAATCAACAACAGAAAAAAGGCAAAGCCGCCAACCGTTAAAATATAAAACTCGTTAAACCAGCCTAATAACAGGGTGTTGGTAATGCCAAGGCTTTCATTTGCGCTTTGCGGCCATATCAGTGCCCAGATCAGCAAGGAAGACATAACAAACTTGCTGATCACAGACACCGGCATGCTGTAGCCCTGGTAAAAGCCGTTAGTGTTGACCTTTATCTTTATTCCATCAAATAGATCTTTCACTTTTACTACCTCTCTTGCTTCCATGTAAGGCTCATGTGGCGACTGCAAATAACGCCCGCATAAGCACCGTACCAAAGAGTCCTGCGTTCTATCTTTTTCTTTTAAGCAGCCTTATTGAACTCCGACTTAATACGCCACCGCTTCGTTCTCAAATGGGTTTTCTACCGCGGGCCAAAAGTCCAGGGCGCGGTCCTGATATACAATTTCATTAATATTTGGATTCACCCGGCCCGGCGTGGCACAGAAAATTACCTTTGACGAGATGGCCGCAAACGGCGTGTAGAAATGAAACAGCGACTTCACCACAATCAGCGATTTTTGTGACAGGTCTATGCCCATTTGCTCAAACGCCTCGGGGTGATACACCTGAATTCTCAGGTTGTTGATGATCAGATCCACCCCGTTTTCCGCCTGAAACCACACCACGGTTCCTAACGGCTCCAGACCGGCGCCGAGGTGCTGCCCAACATTATCGGCAATGCGCATAATGCGCCCTCGAATATCCACCGGACTGCCCGAGGCCGACTCCACCTTGCCGCCCAGGCGCAGGGTGATCTCTGCCCCTTCGCCGGCATCAAGGCAAAAGCGCACGGCCATTGGGTCCCAGTAAAGCCCGGAGGCCACATTGGTCAGCCCGCGTTTCAGCACTTCCTGCAGCACATAGGTTGCATCACCGGGTGCACCCGCCCCCGAGTTGTCCGACATATCCGCCAGCACCACGGGTCCGTCAGTCACGGTGGCGGCTAGCGCCAGCGCCTCATCCAGGTCCGGATATTGCCGGGTCACCGCGTGGCGCTCGGCAAACAGCCGCCTGCCAAGTTCTTGTGCCTTGTTTGCCGCCAGCTCGTGGTCGGCATCGGTGATCACCAATACGCGGGTGCCAACCTCTTCCAGATCGGCCCAGGGAAAGCCATGGGCCAACGACACCGACAAAATATTGTGCTCTTGCTCCAGCGCCTGCATGTGCTGCACAAAGTCACGCATGGCGCCTTCTTTGGTGAGATACAGGGAGATCATGCGGCAGTCATAACTGGCCATGACCGGTTTGATTTCACCCGTCGCCGTGCGCTGCGCCAGCTCAAAGATTTCATGGGCGCGATCAGAGGCATCATCATGAGGGTATTCCTTGAACATGATGATCAGATCACAGGCATCCTCCATGGCCGGAGTCAGGTGGCAATGCAAGTCCAGCCCAATGCCAATCACCGCATTGGGGCACAGCGCGCGCACGGCCTGGGTGATATCTCCTTCACAGTCATCCACGCCCTCGGCCACCATGGCGCCGTGCAGTTGCAGCAACACCACGTCCAGCTGACCCGCCTTGTTGAGATCATCAATAATTTCGCCCTTCAGCGCGGCATAAGCGCTTTTGGTGGTTCGCCCGGCGGGCTCGGCAATGGCGGCCAGACTTTCCGTTACTTGCCAGCCCAACGCCTCTGCCCGCTCCCGCCAAACATGAAGGGCTTCGGTCATTAAATTGGGGGGCTCCTGGGTGGCAGTGCCGTGCCTGAGAAAATAATCTTCGTAATTCTGCAATGACGTGGGCAAGGGTGAGAATGTGTTGGTTTCCGTGCTGAGAGTAGCAATAAATAGATGCATGTCGACTCCGCTATTTTCTTGAAAATTAATGCGTTAACCCTGAGTTAAACCGTTAGTCCCTTAACAACATTAAAAAATAACCTGCTTTCTCACCCCGTTTCATCATTGCTTCATCTTTCACCATTATCAGGAAGCCCAAACGGCTTGCAACTAAGCGAGCTTATGCTAGTTTAGGTTTTATTATGCGCTCACATTGAGTTGATACGGACGCCGATTCATGAGTACACACTTCTCCCAGAACCTGCGATATCTGTGCGCCGAGCGGGGTTCAGCGGCACAGGTGTGCCGCGATATCGGCATTAATCAGCAGCAGTTCAGCAAATACCTTACCGGGCGGGCCAAACCTTCCAGCCACAACTTGCGGCGCATTTCCCGCTACTTTGGTGTGCGAGATGAAGACATGTTTGAAGCCCCCGAACAGCTCATTCATGCCTACCAGAAAAATTCGGCCAAAACCGGCAGCCGGACCGACCCCTTTTATGATGCCTTTCCCGGCAGCCTGCGCGACCTCCGTCGCTTTTTGGGGGTTTATCAAACATTTAATTTATCTCCGGCCGCCCCGGATGGCGTGGTGGTGGCGCTAACCATGCTGGAGGAGCATGAGGGGCAGGTTTACAGCAAAACCGTAGACTCCATGCTGATGCGCTCGGAAGATGCGCGGCAAAGCACGGTTTATGAGGGCAAGGCGGCCTATCACGGTGAGCGCTTGTTTGTGATGGAGTTTGAGTCCCAAAACAGCGGCTCTTTTATGATGACCACCCTGTTCCCCCCTCATCGTTACCGCAGAAAATACCTGTTCGGCATGGTTTCTTTTCTTGCGTCGTCGCCTCATCGCATGCCTTATTCTTCGCGCACGGTCTGGGAGCGGCTGGATACCGCCACCCTGCCAAATATTACCCCGGACAAATGCGGCGAGTTTCCGCTGCACTCATCCAGAATCGGGCCAACTATTCGAGACTTTTTGCTTGATGACTCTCCCGTTATGCCGGACTTTACCTCGTTTTAACGGTGATCACTCTGTTCCCAGCCAGGCGGTTTTTTAATGCTTGCCTGCGTTCTTCACTCAGCCAAGGTATTTAACAATGTCGAGAGCACCGGTTAATCAATACGATGCCTACCACGCCCACGTTTATTTTGATGCGCACACGCTGGCCTTTGCCACTGAATTGTGCCAGCGCATTGCCAATGAGTTTTCCCTTGAGGTGGGCCGCATTCATCAAAAGCCGGTGGGGCCGCATACCCGGTGGAGCTGCCAGGTGAAGTTTACTCATGCCGACTTTGACCGCTTTATTCCCTGGCTGGAGCGGCATCGCGGCACGCTGAGCGTGCTGGTGCATGCCGACACCGGCGACGATCTGGCGGATCACACCACCCATGCCTACTGGCTGGGTGAGGCGGTAGCGCTGAATGTGCAGATGTTCAAGTAATTTCGTGAACGTAAAACACAAGGAGCGAACATGGGGCTGGTGCTGCTGCCGTTAGTGGTGGCCTGGATGGCGGGCGCGGTTTATGCCGTGAGCATATGGTATTCCATCTTCAGCGGTCACACGCCGCTGCCTTACTCCCTTGCGGTGCTGATGCTGGCCTGCGCCGGGGCGCTGGCCTATGCCTGGCGTGGGTTGTCTCGCTTCAAGGACAGGAACAAGGTGGGTGCGTTTGAGATACCGCTGTTTTTGCTGCTGAACCGGCGTGCCATGCTGGTGTTTGCGCTGGCCGCCGCCGTTCGCTATTTCGAGTGGGACTCGGCCCTGCTCTCTCACGGGCCGGCCCTCAGCTTTATGCTGGCCTTTGCCACCTCGGCCGGCACGCTGGCGGGCAGCCTGTATGCCGGCGTTTTTGTCGCCAGACAGGGCATCGAAATCACTTACTAGGCAACGGCCGCTTTTAAACTAACGGCCAGGGTGCTGTCACCCTGGCCGTTTTTTATGCCTTTGGCTTACCAGCAAGACCGAGCGCGGTGATCAGGCCGGCTGCCGCGTGGCGGCAATGGTAATGTCGCGAATGTTGACGTTCTGCGGCTGCTGATACATAAAGAGCGCGGCACGAGCGATATCGTCCGCCACCAGCACGCCGCCCATGGCGGTTTTCCACTCTTCATAACCGGCAATAATGTCCGGGTTGGTGGTGTGGCCCAGCAGTTCGGTGTCTACCGCGCCCGGGTGAATGGCCATGACGCGCACGCTGCTGTCGGCCACTTCTTCGCGCAGGTTTTCGGTAATGGAGCTAACCGCGAACTTGCTGCCCACATAGGCGGCGTGGTTGGGAAAGCTCTTTTTGCCGGCAATGGAGCTCACATTCAAAATGGTGCCCCGGCCTCGGGCGGTCATGTCGCCCAGCACCGCCTGAATGCCGTTCAGCAGGCCCAGCACGTTTACGTCAAACATGCGCTTCCACTCGGCGGCGTCTTGAGTATTCAACTGCCCCAGCAGCATCACGCCCGCATTGTTTACCAGCAGATCTGCCGGGCCATAGACGGCTTCGGCCTCTTGAATGGCGCCGCGAAACGCCTCGGCGTCGGTCACATCCACCCGGCGACACAGGGCGTTGGGCAGATCCAGGGCTTCAAGTTGCTCAACCCGGCGCGCCAGCAACAGCAGCGGATGCCCTTCATTTGAAAACTGCCGGGCAATGGCCGCGCCAATGCCGGAGGATGCGCCCGTAATCACTACCAGTGGTTTTGCCATCATCTTTCTCCTAAGCCCCGGGCCGCCAACATGGCGGGCCGGCTGTGAAACACGGGCGTATTGTGGCCAAGGCCGGTATTATGAAAAATGGGCCCATTTCAAAAAGGCTGTTCGCTTTTTATGAACAATATCTCCTGGCGCTGGGTGCGCGCCTTTCTGCTGGTGGCCGAGCACGGCAGTTTTACCGCGGCCGCCGATGCCTCCGGCCAGTCCAAGGCCAACCTCAGCCAGCAGGTGACCGAGCTGGAGCAAGCGCTGCAAGTGCAGCTGCTGCACCGCACCACCCGCAGCCTGCGCCTGACCCAAATTGGAGAGGGTTATTTCGAGCGCAGCCAGCTGGCCTTTCGGCAGCTGGAGTCCGCCGCCGAATGGGCCATGCAGTCAACCAAAGAGCTGAAAGGGGTCATTCGCATGAACTCGGTGGGCGGCATTATTGGTGAAGAGCTGATAGCCCCGCTGGTGTTTCGTTTTCAGCAGGCGCACCCGGGTGTGGAAGTGGAGCTGGACTTCTCCAGCCCGCGGGTGGATCTGCTGAGCAGCCATTATGATCTGGTGGTGCGCATGGGCGTGCTGGAAGACTCCTCCCTGGTGGCCCGCAGCCTGCACCGGGTCACCACCCGCTATGTGGCCAGCCCGGCGTTTTTGGCACAACACGGCCCGGTGCGCGAGCCCGCCGATCTGCGAGGGCTGCCCCTTATCTACGGCAGCGTTGAGCACTGGCTGCTGGAGCGCGGCACCGAGCAGCAGCTTATTCAGGCAAAAAACGGCTTCAGGATCACCAGCGGCCGGGCCATGCGCCAGGCCGCGCTGTCTGGCCTTGGGGTTACCCGGCTGACCGACGCCTATGTGCAGGCCGACATTGACCGGGGCGCGCTGGTAGAGGTGCTGCCGGAATGGTCCCAGACCACTCAGCTCTCGCTGGTGTGCCCGCCCCACCGCTTTCAGCTGCAACGCGTGCGCGGGTTGATGGACTGGCTGAAAAGCCACTTTGCCGGCGTCTATGCCAGTGCCCTGCAACAAACGCAACCACTGGGGCCCATGGCATAACTGACCGGCCCTTGGTTGTTAAGCCTTGACCGGGCAAAACCCTGCCTGAATACTTTTTGGCTTGCGCGGCTAACCAACAAGAGTAACAACATGAAAACGATAGGCCTGATTGGCGGCATGAGCTGGGAGAGCACCCTTGGCTATTACAAAGAGATCAACGAAGGGGTCAAGCAGCGCCTTGGCGGCCTGCACTCCGCCAACATCGTGCTGCACAGCGTGGATTTTCAGCCGATAGAGCAACTCCAGCACCGCGGCGACTGGGCCGGCACCGCCGACATCCTGATTGATGCGGCCAAAAGCGTGGAAGCGGGCGGGGCCGATTTTGTATTGATCTGCACCAACACCATGCACAAGGTGGCCGCAGACATCGAGCGAAACATCCATATTCCCCTGCTGCATATTGCGGATGCCACCGCCGAAGCACTGACTCAGGACGGCGTAAGGAAAGTGGGCCTGCTGGGCACCGCCTTTACCATGGAGCAGGACTTCTACAAGGGAAGGCTGACCGAACAATACGGCCTTGATGTGGTTGTGCCCAACGAGGCCGACCGCAAAATTGTTCACGATATCATCTACGGCGAGCTCTGCCTGGGTGAGATCAAAGACGAGTCTCGCCAGGCTTATTTGCGCATCGTTAACGAGCTGCGGCAGGCCGGGGCCGAGGCGGTTATTTTGGGGTGCACCGAAATTGGCCTGCTCATCGGTCAGGAGCACACCGAGGTGCCCCTTTACGACACCACGGTTATTCATGCCGCCAAGGCGGTGGAGTGGGCGCTGTAGCTCGCCTCTCAATTGGCGCCTGGCAGTGACCGGGCGGGCGCCAATTCAGCCTTCGCGCCCCGTTCGCTCAAAATAGTCCTCCATCAACCGCACATTGCGGCGGTTGGCCTTGAAGGCAAAGTCGAACAGATCCCCAAGAATGGGAATGCTGCCAATCAGCACTTCCAGCAGCACGTTCAGGCCCATGCGCGCCAGCAGGGTAACCGGCAGTTTCATGCGCGCGGCCTGCAGCACTATGTAGCCCGACAACGCGGCACCGGCCAGATCCCCCACCCCGGGCACCAGCCCCATGATGCCGTCCAGGCCAATGCGAAAACCGCCGGGCAGCCGAACGGCGCTGTCCAGCAGCCAGGCCAGACGATCCAGCCTGGCACGGGTTTCCTGAGTGTGGTTTGAATTGCGGCTGGGCATGGTTGTCCTTGTGGTTACATTGAAGGCCTGGCGACACTCGTGGGGCCATTGCGGGAGTATACGCCACGTCGTGGGCGGATATGTTTGAGTCGCTTTTACTGCGTCGTCTCTCAGCACGAGTTCACATACTCAGGTGAAACTTACCGTCAGGGATGACCATATCATGCAAAAAACCCTCTCCGCACTCGCCTTGTCACTGGCCTTGCTGTTGCCGCAACACACCACCGCCGCCACCAGAATGGACTTCTCCAATGAATATAATCACAGCTCCATTCATGCCGAAGGAGACGGCTACTTTATCGACAAGGTCAAGGAGCTGACCAGCAACGAGGTCACCATCGCCCTGCATACCGGTGGGGCGCTCGGCTACAAGTCGGCAGATCATTTCTATGCCGTGGCAGACAATGCCATTCAGCTGGCAGATACCTTGGCCGGCACCCTGGCGGGAGTAGACCCCATTTTTGCGCTCTCTTCCCTGCCCTTTCTGGTGCGCAACGAAGATGACGCAGAGCGCTTGTACCGGCTGGCACGCCCCCACTATGACAAGGTATTTGCCGATAACGATCAGATCCTGCTGTATGCCTCCCCCTGGCCGGCCAGCGGTATCTGGGCAAAACAGGAAGTGGCCTCTACCGCCGGCCTGAATAACCTGAAGATCCGCACCTACGACAAGAACGGCACCCTTACCCTGAAAAATGCCGGCGCCTCTCCGGTCAACCTGTCCTGGGCCGATGTGGTGCCGCAACTTTCCACCGGGGGCATCAGTGCGGTGCTGACCTCCGCCGAAGCCGGTGCCAACGCCAGTTTCTGGGAGCACCTGGAGCACTACAGCGCCATTCAATATGCCATTCCGCTGAATATGGTGCACATGAACCGCAGTGAGTTTGAGCGTCTGTCGCCTGAGCAACAAACCGCCGTGCTGGAAGCCGCCCGTCAGACCGACGAACGGAACTGGCAGCAGGTGCGCGCCCGCGTAGCCGAAAACTATCGCACGCTGCAGCAACACGGGGTGGCCATCAAGGAACAACTGCCTACCGAGTTCATGCAGGAATTGCAGGCGGCGGCCCACACCACCACGGAGCACTGGCTGGAAGAAACCGGTGAGCGAGGCCGGCAGATCCTTGAGCAATTCCGGCAGGGAAGCTGAGTCATGGCAGCGCTCATCATTGGATTCAGCCGCCGGCTTAACCAGCTGGCGGGCTGGCTTGCCATGGGGCTTATTCTCTATATCACTGCGCACATATTGCTAGAGATAGGATTGCGGCTGTTTGGTCACTCAACCTTTGTGCTGGATGAGTTTGTGGGCTACGGCGTTGCCACCATGACCTTTCTTGGCCTTGGATATGCCCTTGAACGAGGCTCGCTTATTCAGGTGAAGCTACTGGTGGAAAAGCTGCCCACCCGCTGGCACTGGGTGCCCGAGCTGTTTGCCACCCTGGTGGCACTGGTCACCTTCACCATTCTGGCCCTGGCATGGGGCAAGAACGTCTGGCGCAGCTATCAGCGTGGCACCCTGAGTGACACCCTGGCGGAAACCCCTATCTGGATACCCGAAGGCATGGTGTTGCTGGGTATGGTGTTGCTGTGCCTTACCCTGCTTGGCAAGGCCCTGGCCCTGCTTGCGCCAAATAACAACCCGCAGGGAGCACACTGATGGAAACCATCATGCTGGCGGCCGGCGTGCTCGGCCTTATTTTTCTGTTTCTGGGGCTGGGCACCTGGATTTTTGCCGGGCTGGCGGCGGTGGCGCTCGGCTCGCTGGTGTGGCTGGGCGGATTTGACCTGGAACGCGCCGGAGCCATATTGAGTCGCATTCTTTATCGCGCGGGCAACGCCTGGGAGCTGTCGGCCATACCGTTGTTTATTCTGATGGGAGAGCTGATTTTTCGCTCCAATATCTCGGACCGGCTGTTTCGAGGCCTGGAGCCCTGGGCGCAGAAGGTGCCGGGCGGCATTTTACACACCAATGTGTTTGGCTGTGCCATTTTTGCCGCCGTCAGCGGCTCCAGTGCCGCCACCACCGCCACCATTGGCAAGATCACCACCAATGAACTGTCTCGTCGGGGTTATGACCGGCATCTGTCCATTGGCTCACTGGCCGGCGCCGGCAGCCTGGGTCTGTTGATCCCGCCGTCCATTGTCATGATTGTTTACGGTGTGCAGGCCGAGGTGTCCATCAGCCAGCTGTTTATGGCCGGTGTGATCCCCGGCCTGCTGATCGCCCTGCTTTATTCCGGCTATATCATGGCACTGGCGCTGTATCGACCGGACAAGGCTCCGCGCGCAAACGCGGGCGGGCTGTCACTGCTGAACAGCCTCGCCTGTCTGGCCCCCGTGTTCCTGCTGATTGTGCTGGTGATGGGCGCCATTTATTCAGGCATTGCAACCCCGTCGGAAGCCGCCGCTGTCGGTGTGGCCGCCACCCTGGGGCTGCTGGCCGCAGAGCGCCAGTTAAACCTCGCCATGTTCAAGGAGGCGCTGGCGGCCACCCTGCTGAACGCCACCATGGTATGCAGCATTCTGGTCACCGCCGCCCTGCTCTCCACCGCCATGGGATTTTTGCACCTGCCCCGGGAGCTGGCGAGCTTTATTGCCGAGCAAGCCCTTTCTCCCGCCTGGTTACTGGTTGCGCTGGCCCTGTTTTACATTGTGCTGGGACTGTTTCTGGACGGCATCTCCATTACGGTAATGAGCCTGCCGATAACCCTGCCCATTGTGCAACTGGCGGGCTTTGATCCCATCTGGTTCGGGGTTTTTCTGGTGATCATGGTAGAACTTGGGCAGATCACGCCGCCCGTGGGCTTTAATCTCTTCGTGTTGCAGGGGCTGACCGGTGAACACATTGGCAGGGTAGCCTACTCCGCCCTGCCCTTTTTCATGCTCATGTGCCTGGCCGCCGCCTTAATTAGTTTTTACCCCGGCCTTGCGCTGTGGTTGCCCCGGTTGCTGACCGGCTAAGGATTACAGGCCATGCGTTGTTTCGAAGCCCTCGAAGGCATGATCTTCGAGGGCTTCGCTTACTCTGCCTTGCTTACCGCATCCATGGCGTCGGACCAGGCCTGCAGGCCGTTGTTCGCGTTGATGTGCTCCAGGCCTTTCAGGGTAAAGGTGCCGGGGGTGGCAATGCCGTTGCCAATGTCGCCGTAGTCAAGCTCGGGGCGGGATTCGGCCAGGGCCATGGCACTGGTGATGGAGTGCACCACCATTTGCCGGGCGGCGTGCTGGCTCATGCCCTGCGCCACGCTCCAGTCAATGAGCTGCTGCACCAGAAAATAGCTCCAGCCATGCAGGCAGCCGTGGGCCAGGGCCACGTCAAACAGGGCTTCCGACTCCAGCACAATCACCTTGCCCATGGCACCGAACAAGGCCTCGGCGGTGGCGTTGGCCGGAAACTGCGGCACCGGCCCGGCGCCCACCTCCACACTGGCCGGCGGCAGCACGCGCACCAGGGTGGCGCCCTGCAGCGCCGCGTGTTGCCGCAACTGCTGCAACGACACTCCCGCCATGGCCGACATCACCAGCTGGCCGGGCTTGAAGGTCAGCCCTTGCACCAGCTCGCTCAGGCTCTTCGGCCGCACCGCCAGCAAAATGATGTCGCTGCCCTCCACCACCTCCTGATTGCTGCCGGCCACCTCGCACCGGCACTGCTCGGCCAGCCGGCTGGCCGCTGCGGCGTTACGCGGGCTTAGAATAATGCGCCTTTGGTCACCGCCGTTGCGCAGGCCGGTTACCGTATAGGTGGCCAGGTGGCCAACGCCCAGAATGCCCAGAGTGGCAGTGGTCATGTCGGTGTTCTCCTTTGACTGTGTTTAGCGTTCGTCCATACAGCATTCATCCTGCAGGAAGCCAATCACCGACTGCAAGCGTTCAAACTCGGCCACGCAATAAAGCGTACGCCCTTCCCGCCGCTGAGAGATAAGGCCGGCCGAGGCCAGGCTGGCAATATGATGAGACAGGGTTGAGCCCGGCACGGCCAGCTGCTCTTGCAGGCCTCCCACCGCAATGCCCTGATAGCCCGCCCTGACCACCTTTCTGTAGATCGCCAGCCGGGTAGGATGGCCCAGTTCTTTCAATGCCTTGGCAACCGTTTCCAGCTCCACACGCGTACCCTCTTTAAAAATATATTTCGATATTAATGGAAATGTCTTGATCCGTCCAATGCTCCCCTTTATATTTCGAACATTCTAGAAATATAGGGGTTAGGTTATGCCCGATATCACCATGAAAATGATGCAAGACACCCTGAACATGTTTGCCTTTCTGGCCGCCGAGCTGACGGTGCTGTTTCTGTTGATAAGCTACCTGGTGGGTGTGCTGCAGGAGTACATTCCGCCCCGGAAAATTCAGCGCATTCTCAGTGGCCGAAACGGCAGGGGTTACCTGGTAGCCGGCTTTCTGGGGGCAATTACCCCATTTTGCTCGTGCTCGACCATTCCCTTTCTGAAGGGGCTGTTAAGGGCCAGGGCGGGCTTTGGCACCATGATGGTGTTCCTGTTCGCCAGCCCGCTGTTAAACCCGGTGATCATCGGCCTGTTTGCGGTCACCTTTGGCCTGCAGGTCACCCTGTTCTATTTCGTGATGGCCATGGGGGTGTCGGTGGTGGCCGGCTATCTGCTGGAAAAGCTGGGCTTTGAGCAGTTCGTCAAGCCGGAGGCCTATATTGAGCCCCTGTCAAAGGGCTGTGGTGCGGTATGCGCAGGCCAGGCTGCGGCGCCAATCAGCAAGTGGCGCCGAATCTGGCAGGCCACCTGGAAAGACTTTAAAAAGGTGCTGCCCTACCTGATTGGCGGCATTGCCCTGGGCTCCATGATCTACGGCTTTATGCCCACCGAGCTGGTGGCCCGGCTGGCCAATGACAGCAACCCCTTTGCCATTCCGGTGGCGGCGGTTATCGGCATTCCCCTGTATATTCGGGCCGAAGCGGTGATCCCGCTCAGTGCCGCCCTGGCTGCCAAGGGCATGGGGCTGGGCGCGGTGATGGCCCTGATCATCGGCAGCGCCGGCGCCAGCCTTACCGAGGTGATTTTGCTGAAGTCCATTTTCAAAAACACCATGATCGTTGCCTTTCTGGCCGTGATCATTGCCATGGCGGTCAGTGCCGGCGTTCTTTACACCTGGCTGTTCTGAGTGAAGGGCCGGCAGGTGCCGGCGTTGTGTTCAGAAGCGGTATTCGGCAGAGGCCCAATAGGCCCTGCCGCTGTCTACAAAGCCGTATTCCGCAAATTCAAAGGGCTCGTCCAGCAGGTTGTCTATGCCGGCCTGCAGCACAATGTGCCGACTTGCCTCATATTGCAGCCCCAGGTGAAACAAAGAGTAGGCCGGCGCTCGCGTGGCGGTGTTGGATGACAAACCGGTTTCCTGAGATTCCGTGCCTCGATACTCGTATTTCAGCCAGCCGCCCAGCCGTGGCGCCATCTGCCAGTCCACCGAAGACGCAAACAGGTGCAGTGGCATCTGAGTGAGTGGCTGACCCCGGTGCTCGCCGGAAAGCTGCTCGGAACGGGTATAGGTGTAATTGGCACTGGCCTTCACCGTTGCCGTCAACTGAGCCGTGGTGCTCAGCTCCACTCCCTGGGTCCTGGCCTTGTCTACGTTGGTGTAGTGGCGCGCGTCGGGATCGAAGCAGACGCCCGCGGGGCAATCGGTGGTGACTATCTTGTCATCAAAGCGGTTGTCGAACAGGGTCATGCTCGCGGTCCAGCCCTGCCTGTGGTAGGTAAGGCCCTGAAGGTAAAAGGCTGCATCGCGGCTCCATATCATTTACAAAGAGTGGTTATCATTTAAATTCTCACATAACCTGCATTGCGATGGAGGGAACGATACGTTCCCTTCCCTTCAATTCGAGCCGTGGAAATAGTGCTATGTACGACATGAATGATCTGGTCAGCTTCGTGAAACTGGTCGAAAGTGGCAGTCTTACGGAAACGGCCCGATCACTCGGCGTGTCCAAATCCACCCTGAGCCGGCGCATCACCCATCTGGAAAACGACGTGGGCCAGCCCCTGTTGCTGCGCCAGTCAAACAAGCTGCATTTAAACGAGGCGGGCCAGGCCTTCTATCCTTTTGCCCGACAAATTCTGGAAGCGGCCCGCACCGCCCAGGAGCAGGTTGACTCACTCAAGGCCTCGGTGACCGGCGATTTGAACGTAGGCGTTTTTTCCGGACTGATCCGCTCCTGGTTTCCCAAGGAAATCATCAATTTTTCCGAGCAGTACCCCGAGGTGCGGCTCAGCCTGAAGGCGGTCACCCAGTGTGCCGAGGCCGATCAGTTTGATGTCACCGTCTGGCTTGGCACGCCGGAGCTGAGCCGGTTGAAGGAAGAGCTGATTGGCAACCTCACCTGCAGCCTGTATGCCTCCCGCAGCTATCTGGCCAGGCAGGCCTCGCTGAACTCGGTGGATGATCTCGCGCGGGTGGACTGGGTGAACATGCATCACTTCTATCAGCCCGCCGGCGATCTTGAGCTGCACCATGGGGAAGACGGCACCAGAACCATTCAGATTCCCAAGTCCCGCGTGTGGACGGATCAGATTGCCATGCAGCTGGAAAGCATCGTGCGCTCAAACGGCATGGGCGTGCTGCCCGACTACATGGTGCGCATGCGGGAGCAACATCACCCGGGCGACTGATCCGTGTGCTGCCCCAGTGGCAGTTGCCTCCCCTGCCCATTTACCTGCTTTATTCCTGGGGCAGCCTGCCCAAACGGGTGCTGACCTTTGTGAGCCACTTTCGCCACGCCACTCGGGCCATTCTGTCCTGAATCTCCCATAAAAAACGCCGGCATTTGCCGGCGTTTTGCGTTGTCTTCCCCAAGACAGTGCTTATTTGCGCAGAACTCCTTCCTCCACCAAAAGATCATAGATGGCCTGGGCGGCGGCCTGAGGGTCATCGCGAATGATTTGCCCCTTGCCGCCCTGGGCCTTGGCGGTGGCCTGCTTGAAGCGGTCGGCGGCGGTCTTGGCACGAGCCACTTTCAGCCGCTTGGGCCTGGGCCTGGCGTCCTGCCACTGCCAGCCATGGCTTTCGGCGTCGCGACGCGGGGCCACCGGCAGCTGCTCGGTGATGGCTCCACGCCGGGCCCGGGCAAAGGCGAGCTGACGGGGGCTGGCGGCGGCTTCATCCACACTGGCCACCAGCGGCAGCCGAGCAGTAATGCGCCGGCGCTGGCCCCGTGGCAGGGCCTGCAACAGGGTAACCTCGTCCCCCTCGATGGACTCGACGGCGGCAATGCCGGTCACCAGCGGCCAGCCCAGGTGCTCGGCCAGCAGGTAGGGCAGCATGCCCGAGCCCTCGCCCTGCTCGGCATGAATGCCGGTGAGCAGCAGATCGGGCTGGCGTTCGTCCAGGTAGGGCGCCAGCACCGACAGCGCGTCGTCGTCCTGCCCCTGGCGCAGCACCGTCATGCGCGGCAGGCCCATGCCCAGGTAATCCTGCAGCGCCGGGCGCTCCGGATCACCGGCATGGATCACCTCAAGCTCGCCCCCCAGGGCAAAGGCCACTTCCAGGGCGCAGGCATCCTGCAGAGCACGGCGGGCGCGGCCCGATACCGGGTGACGGCCTTCACTCACCAGCACCGCAATGTTCAGATGTTCAGGCTGCATCGCTTATCTCCTGCTCCGATTTGGCAGACGCCAGTTCCATCAGCGCCGCCAGAATTTCGCGGCTGTCGCCAATGGCACTCAGGCCGGCCCGCTTGACCATGTCACAGTCGCTGTCCTGGTTGATGGCCACCACCTTTTCCACCTTGCCCAGGCCCTGCAGGTGCTGCACGGCGCCGGAAATGCCCACGGCAATGTAGACCCGGGCACTCACCCAGGTACCGGTGGCCCCCACCTGGCGGTTGCGCGGCATAAAGCCGTCGTCCACCGCCACCCGGCTGGCCCCTTCGGCGGCCCCCAACAAGGTCGCGGCCTGGTGGAACTGCTCCCAGTCGTGTACCCCGTTACCGGCGGAGAGAATAAACTCCGCCTCGGCCAGGGGAATGTCGGACGGATCCACCGCCACCCGGCCCTTATCCTGTACCCGGGCGGTGGGCAAGGCATCGGCCTCAAATTCCACCGGCAGGGTCTGATAGCGGTATTCGGTGCAGGGCATGGCACATTCTTCCAACAGCAACAGCAGCCGGCACAGCGGCCGAGTAATGTCCTGGTGGCCGGCACCGCTGCGGGCAATGAGTTGTTCCCCTTCCCACTTCCACACCCCGGTGGCGGGCCGCTCGCCCAGGGCCACCGACAACCGGCGGCCCAGCTCGGCCGACTCGCCGGCATCGGGAAACAGCCAGTGCAGCGGCTGGTATTCGCTGTCTGCCTGCAGGCACAGCTCGGTCCAGGCTTCGGGCTGGTAGCCCTCCACCCCTTCCAGTTGTAGCAGCCGATCCACCCCGGCCTCGTCAATGCCCTCTTTCAGCTCACCGCACACCAGGCCCAGCACCGCCGTGCTCTGGGCCTGGGCCGCCGCCAGTTGCTGGGCCAGGCCGAGCACGTCCTTGCCGTGCCCGGTCAGGCGGCCGCCGGACAGCGGCAGCCAGACGGCAATGTAGTGCTGCGGACTTTCCACCACATGCAGCGGCAGCTGCGGCTGCTCGCTGGCCTTGCGCACCAGGGTGGTCACCCCGGCGTTGCCGTGCATGTTGAGCCGATCGAGCCGGCGCAGGCCGCTGGGGCCGTATTGCCACTGGGGCCGCGGGTTCTTGCGCAGCAGCCCGGTGGGGCCGCGCAACGGCTGGCCGCTCAGCTCGCCGTGACGCGGATGCAGCCGGTTGCGGGCAATCCAGGCCAGCCGCGGATCCTTGCGAATGACGTCAGACATGGGCTTCCTCCTTGTTCGGCTGCTCGGCAGGCTGCACCAGCGCGTCAAGCAGCAGCTCGGCAATGTCCTTCACCTCGGGCCGGGGCTCCACCACCCCTTCCATCATCAGGGTGCACTGGGGGCAGGCCACCGCCATCAGCTCGGCATCCACCGACCGGGCGTCGTCCATGCGCATGTCGGCAATGCGACGCTCGCCGGGAATGTCGGTGACCGGGGCACCACCACCGCCGCCACAGCAACGGGAGCGGAAACCGCTGCGCTCCATCTCGGTGCGCTCAAAGCCGAGCTGGTCGAGCAGGTAACGGGGCGCGTCATAGACGCCGTTATACCGACCCAGGTAGCAGGGATCGTGGTAGGTCAGCTTGCCGCTCTGGCCATTGCTGAACGCCAGTTTGCCCTGCTGATGCAGCTCGGCCAGCAGCTCGCTGTGATGCACCACGTTCAGCTCACCGCCCAGCTCGGCATATTCGGTGCCCAGGCTTTGCAGCGAGTGCGGATCGGCGGTGACAATGCGGTTAAAGCGGTACTTGCCCAGGGTACGAATATTGGCCTTGGCCAGGCGCTGGAAGGTGGCTTCGTCGCCCAGCCGGCGGGCCAGATCCCCCGAGTCCAGCTCTTCGTTACCGAGAAAGGCAAAGTCCACTCCGGCGGCGCGCATCAGCTGCACCAGGGCACGCAGGGTGCGCTGGTTGCGCATGTCAAAGGCGCCGTCACCTACCCACAGCAGCACGTCGACCTCACCGATGTCCTTCATCAGCGGCATATTGAGATCGGCGGCCCAATGACTGCGGCTGGCCGGGGCCAGGCCACCCGGATTGTCGGTGGCAATCAGGTTTTCCAGCACTTCCTGGCCCTTGCCCGGGGTCTGGCCCCGCTCCAGGGTCAGAAAGCGGCGCATGTCGACCACGGCATCCACGTGCTCAATCATCATGGGGCACTCTTCCACGCAGGCGCGGCAGGTGGTGCACGACCACAGGGTCTGGCTGTCGAGCATGCTCTCCACCAGCGGCTTGTCGGGGCAGCCGGTGCGGGCGGCGCCTTCCTGGCCCGGATGCGGGCTGCCGCGGTAGGCCACCTCTTCCTGGGCGGCCAGGCTGGTCACCATGTCCTGAATGAGCTTTTTGGGGTTAAGCGGCTGGCCGGCGGCAAAGGCCGGGCACTTGCTTTCACAGCGGCCGCACTGCACGCAGGCGTCAAAGCCCAGCAGTTGGTTCCATTTAAAATCGGTGACCTTTTCCACCCCCAGCTTGTCGGCGTTCAGATCGAGCGCCTTCAGGCCGGTGTCACGGCCGCCGCCAAAGCGGGCCGGACGGCGGTGAAAGGCCAGGTGCAGGGCACCGGCAAAGGCGTGCTTCATGGGGCCGCCCCAGGCCATGCCAAACACCAGCTCGCCCAGGCCCCAGGCGCACACCGCCAGCAGTACCAGCGCCAGCAGGCCACTGCCGGTGCCCTCGGGCAGAATGCCGGCGGCCGGCAGGGTGGCGATAAAAAAGCCCAGCGAAAACGCCAGCAGGCTTTTCGGCAGTCGTTGCCAGGGGCCACGGGACAGCCGCGAGTTGGGCAGTTCGCTGGCGGGCTTTTGCCGGCGCTTCCATACAAACAGCGCGCCCACCGTCATCAGCAGGCTGGCACCCAGCAACGGCCATACCAGCCAGGCGCTGTGCAGGCCCAGGCCGTGCACCAGCACCACCAGCACCAGCGCCAGCACAAAACCGCCGCCGGTGGCCACGTGGGTATTGGACATGTACTTGTCCCGCGCCACCACATGGTGCAGATCCACCAGATAGCGGCGCGGCATGGCGGCCAGTCCCTGCCAGAAGGCCACGGGGCTGACCTGGCCCCGGCGCCACAGCCGCACCCGGCGCATGGCGCCGATGGCGGCCAGGGCAAAGGCCAGCGTTAACAAATAAGGGATCACAGGCTCGAACATAGCGGGCTCCTCGCAGGGCCGGGGTTGCCCCCGGCCCCAGACTCAGAAGTCTTTACACAGACGCAGGGCGTCGTAGATGGCGGCATGGGTGTTGCGCTGGGACACGCAATCGCCCAGACGGTAGAGCAGATAGCCCTTGCCGTGCTCGGCCAGGGCCGGCTGGGGTTTGGCGTCATACAGGGCCTCAAGATCGATCTGGCCCTTGTTGACCGCATCGTCCTTCAGCTCGTAATACAGCCGCTCGTCCGGACGCAGGCCGTTCTCCACCACAATCTGATCCACCACCCGCTCTTCCTGCTGGCCGGTGTATTCGTTTTCCAGCACCGCCACCAGCTTGTCGCCCTCCTTGTAGACCTTGTGCAGGGCCAGATCGGAAGTCATGATCACCTCGCGCTCATAGAGCGAGCGGTAATAGGTGGGGAAGGTCGTGCCGCCAATGGCCGCGCCGGGCTTGATGTCGTCGGTCACTATCTCCACCAGGCTGCCCTTGGACGCCAGGTAATCCGCCGCTGACATGCCGGAAAACTCGCAAATGGTGTCGTATACCAGCACGTTCTTGGCCGGCTCTACCTTGCCGGAGAGAATGTCCCAGGTGCTCACCACCAGGCCTTCTTCCGCGCCCCACTCGGGGTTCTGCTCCAGGAAGGGAGTACCGCCCACCGCCAGGATCACCACGTCGGGCTGCTCGCCCATGATGGCGGGCAGATCGGCGGCGGTGTCCAGACGCACATCCACCTTGAGGCGGGCCAGCTCCAGGGCGTACCAGCGGGTAATACCGGCAATCTGGTCACGCTGGGGCGCCTTGCCCGCCAGGGTGATCTGACCGCCCAGCTCGGGCGCCTTTTCAAACAGCACCACGTTATGGCCGCGCTCGGCCGCCACCCGGGCCGCCTCCATGCCACCGGGGCCGCCGCCCACCACCACCACCTTGCGAATGGGACCGTCGGTTTTCTCGATAATATGGGGCATGCCCAGGTGCTCGCGCGAAGTGGCCGCGTTCTGAATACAGAGCACGTCCAGGCCCTGGTACTGACGGTCGATACAGTAGTTGGCGCCCACACACTGCTTGATTTGGTCGACCTGACCCAGCTTGATCTTGGTGATCAGGTGCGGGTCGGCCATGTGCGCCCGGGTCATGCCCACGAAGTCGACGTAGCCGCCTTCCAGAATACGCTGGGCCTGGTTCGGATCCTTGATGTTCTGGGCGTGGATCACCGGCACGGTCACCACTTCCTTGATGCCCGCCGCCAGATGCAGGAAGGGCTCGGGCGGGTAACTCATGTTGGGAATCACGTTGGCCAGGGTATTGTGAGTGTCGCAACCGGAGCCGATCACGCCAAAGAAGTCCACCATGCCGGTGTCGTCATAGTATTTGGCGATCTGCTTCATGTCGTCGTGGCTGAGGCCGTCGGGGTGGAACTCGTCACCACAGATGCGCATGCCCACGGCGAAGTCGGGGCCCACCTCGGCGCGAATGGCCTTGAGCACTTCCAGGCCGAAACGCATGCGGTTTTCAAAGTTGCCGCCCCATTCGTCGGTGCGCTTGTTGACCCGCGGGCTCCAGAACTGATCGATCAGGTGCTGGTGCACGGCGGACACTTCCACCCCGTCCAGCCCCCCTTCCTTGGCACGGCGGGCGGCCTGGGCGTAGTCGCCGATGATGCGCTGAATTTCTTCCGGCTCTATGGTTTTACAGGTGGCGCGGTGCACCGGCTCGCGAATGCCGGACGGCGATACCAGGGTGCTCCAGTTGTAACCGTCCCAGCGGGAGCGCCGGCCCATGTGGGTGATCTGAATCATGATCTTGGCGCCGTGCTTGTGCATGGCGTCGGCCAGATTCTGAAAGTGAGGAATAATACGGTCGGTGCTCAGGTTAACCGAGCTCCACCAGGCCTGGGGACTGTCGATGGACACCACGCTGGAGCCGCCGCAAATGGCCAGGCCCAGGCCGCCTTTGGCCTTTTCTTCGTAATACTTAACGTAGCGATCCGTGGTCATGCCGCCGTCGGTGGCATACACCTCGGCATGGGCCGTGCTTACCACCCGGTTGCGAATGGTGAGCTTGTTGATGTTCATGGGTTGAAACAAGGCGTCGAACTGTCCCATCCTGGAATCCTCTTGTACATGCTGCGGGCCGTATTCCCGGCCCGCCGAAAATTAAAACCTGCTCGTGTGAGCGCCTGCCTTTCCGTCACTCCCGCGCCCTTTTGTCGTCACTCCCGCGTAGGCGGGAGTCCATGCATTTCTGCAAACCGGCGTTGTTGCCGAACCTGTACTCCATGTTCTGGATGCCCGCCTTCGCGGGCATGACGTGTTGGGAGGCCTTACAGCGGGCTCACTTCAAACAGGCCGTAATCGCAGCCGCTCTGGGCACCGCTCTGGGTCTGGCGAGCCTGAGTACGCACCGAATAGCCCAGGCTTTGGGCAATCTGATCCATGGCGCCGGCGAACCAGCCGGTGAACATGTAATCCACCATGCGCTCTACCTTGCCGTACTGATAGACGAAGGCGGAGTGATCCAGGCGAACCCGGGCGGTGCCGGCGGCAATATCCAGCTGCTCAATGGTGAACAGGCCCCAGCCACGCTGAGACAGGCGCTTCATGTAGTGCTCAAACACGGCGTCGCCGCTGATGCCATGGCACTCGGCTTCTTTTTCACACCAGTGCCAGGCCGACTTGTAACCGGCCTTGTAGAGGATTTCGGCATAGCGCTCCGGGCCCAGCTCTTCCTCGATGGCCATGTGGTTGTTCACGAAGAAGTGACGCGGCACATAGAGCATGGGCAGGGCGTCTGTGGTCCACACGCCGGTGTCGGCGTCTACTTCAATCGGCATTTCGGGTGCATGTACTGACATTGTTGTTTCTCCCTTGCTTCCTTGATTCTGCTTATTCGCCCCAAACGTCCTTGAGCACACGAACCCAGTTGCCGCCCATGATCTTCTCCACCAGTCGCGGAGAATAACCATTGCGCAGCAGGGCCTCGGTGAGATTGGGGAATTCACCTATGGTGCGAATGCCTTCGGGGTTGATGATTTCGCCAAAACGGGTCAGGCGGCGGGCATAGCCCTTGTCGTGAGTGAGCCACTCGAAGAAGTTCTGATCGTGCCCCTGGGTAAAGTCGGTGCCGATGCCGATGGCGTCTTCACCCACGATGTCCAGCACATAACCAATGGCCTCGACGTAATCGTCAACGGTGGACTCAATGCCTTTCTTCAGGAAGGGCGCAAACATGGTCACGCCCACAAAGCCGCCGTGCTCGGCGATGAAACGCAGTTCGGCGTCCGACTTGTTGCGCGGGTGGTCCTTGAGCCCGGCGGGCAGGCAGTGGGAATAGCACACCGGCTTCTTGGACTCGAGGATCACCTCTTCCGAGGTTTTGGCACCCACGTGGGACAGATCGCACATAATGCCCACCCGGTTCATCTCGGCCACCACCTCGCGGCCAAAGCCGGACAAACCGCCGTCCCGCTCATAACAGCCGGTGCCCACCAGGTTCTGGGTGTTGTAGGCCATCTGCACGATGCCCACGCCCAGCTGCTTGAAGATTTCGACATAGCCGAGCTGATCTTCAAAGGCGTGGGCGTTCTGAAAACCGAGAATGATGCCGGTGCGGCCTTCTTCCTTGGCGGCCAGAATGTCGGCGGTGGTGCGCACCGGCCGAATCAGATCGCCGTGCTCCTGAAAGTGACGGTTAAACTCGGCAATGTTGTTGACCGTGGCCTGAAACCCTTCCCACACCGACACGGTGCAGTTGGCCGCGGTCAGTCCGCCCCGGCGCATGTCTTCAAACAGTTCGCGCCCCCAGTTGGCGATAATGAGGCCGTCGATCACGATCGACTGACGGTGTACCTCTGCTGCATTTTCCATAGCCTGCCCTTCCTCGCATTCGGTTGACGGTGACACGGTATTCACCGGATTCAGGGGCAGTCTATCCCGCGCCAATGGGGGCGCTGTGGCTGAAAGCGACCGGGGCATAGTTAAAAACGTCACCCCTGCGCAGGAACGTCATCCCCGCGCTTTCTCTCGTCGCCCCCGCGAAGGCGGGGGTCCAGTGCGGCTCAGCAGACAACCCGGAGAGTTCAGGCCAGTGCACCATGTTCTGGATGCCCGTCTTCACGGGCATGACGAACACGGTCCTCACCCCGCGTTTTTTCGTCACCCCCACGTTTTTTCGTCACCCCCGCGAAGGCGGGGGTCCAGTGCGGGTCAGCAGACAACACAGGGGGTTCAGGTCAGGGCATCAGAATCCATTTGTTGTCGTAAACTGAAAACCACCCTCCCCGATAGGTTCTTCACCATGCCCAAACAGCCTGCTGTATATATGCTGACCAACAAGCGCAACGGCACGCTTTATATCGGCGTCACCAGCAACCTGGTGCGGCGCGTCTGGCAGCACAAGCAGGAAGCCGTGGAAGGATTTTCAGCCCGTTACGGACTGCACTGGCTGGTGTACTTCGAGCTTCACGACGACATGTACGCCGCCATCACCCGCGAAAAGCAGCTTAAAAAATGGAACCGGGCCTGGAAACTACGGCTGATTGAAACGCAGAATCCCGGCTGGCGGGATCTGTGGGAGGAGATTATTTGAGTCGCCACTGCTGAGCTTTTCCTTGTCGCTCCCGCGAAGTCGGGAGCCCAAGCATTTCTGCAGCCGCGCACTATAGTCGAAGCCGTGCGCCATGCCCTGGATGCCCGCCTTCGCGGGCATGACAAAGGGGAACTGAATATCAGAGCGTGACCGAGGCAAAGGTGGGCTCGTTGCGGGCGCTGCTGAGGTTCAGGCTCAGTTCACTCGCCGGCGGGGCCATGCCGTGGCTGGCGGTGGTGCCGTTTCTCAGGCGGTCGTCGCGGGGTGGCACGCCAAAGCACTCGCGATAGCACTTGCTGAAATGGGGGGTAGAGACAAAGCCACAGGCGGTGGCGATGTCGATAATCGACAGTGAGGTCTGGCGCAGCAACTGCCGAGCCCGTTTCAGGCGCAGGTTGAGGTAATAGCGCGACGGCGAACACTTGACGTGGCGCTGAAACAGCCGCTCTACCTGACGGCGGGACAGCCCCACATAGTGGGCCAGCTCATCCAGGGTAATGGGCTCTTCCAGGTTGGCTTCCATCAGTGCCACCACTTCCGCCAACTTGGGCTGGGCCGGGCCCACCAGGTGGCGCAGCAGCACCTTTTGCTCTTCCTGGCCATCGCGAATGCGCTCACACAGGAACATGTCGCAAATGGCGGTGCTGAGGGCGCTGGAATGTTCCTTTTCAATCAGGTGCAACATCATGTCCATGGGCACGGTGCCGCCGCTGCTGGTGAGCCGGTCCCGGTCGATGCAATACAGCGCATTGCTGGTTTCGAGCCGGGGAAACGCCTCCTTGAAGGCGGCCATGTATTCCCAATGCAGGGTGCAGCGATAACCGTCGAGCACCCCGGCGTCGGCCAGCAGATAGCTGCCGGTACACAGGGCGCCCAGCTTCACCTTGCGGTGCGCCAGCTGTTGCAGCCAGGCCCGCAGGCTGCGGCTGCGGGCGTTGGCCACACCCACGCCGCCACACAGCAACATCATGTCGAGGTGACCGGCGTCGTGAATGCCGTGATCAGGGGTGACGGTCATGCCGTCACTGGCCCGTACCGGCTGGCCGCTTTCGCTCAGCATGACCCACTCATAAAGTGCCCTGCCCGACAGCTGGTTGGCCATGCGCAGGGGCTCGATGGCCGAAGCCAGGGAAATCATGGTGAAGTTGTCTACTAACAGGAAGCCGACACGCTGTGGTTCGTTCATTGCTCTTGCTCCTGGTCCCTGTGCGGTCGCATTCGGGATCCTTTTTATCGTGATTGCGACATTTCATGGAGTGGCATTTGCGTAGCAAATCCACCCATAAGCAAAACATATAACATTAGTTTTACTTTTCGCCAGACGAATACCGTTCATTTTTAGGCGCTCAGTCACAGTTTGAATATCAGGCGTCATAATTAACCTTTTACTCATATATGAAATGCTCATGGAAAGTCTGAAATGATATGGCTTTACATATGGTTACGCCTGATGAGTGCCGGTTGAAGCGTCTGACGCCCGCAAGCCATAAATATGAGAAAACCGCCATAAAAAGGCGGTTTCGTTATGCTTTTTTAGATTAAAAACCCGCTTTCCTGGCGGCTCAGGGCGCCGGCGGTACTCGGGTGGCCACCGGCAAGGGCGCCGGCAGTTCCTCGTGCAGGCCCTTAAACAGGCCCCACATCATCACCATGATCACCATCGAGAATGGGAAGGCGGCAATAATGGCCGCGGTTTGCAGGGCCGACAGGCCGCCCGCGAGCATCAGAATGGCCGCCACCGCGGCAACCGACAGTCCCCATATTACCCGCTGGCTGCGAGGCGGATGCTCTTCACCCAGCGACAGTATGGTGGTCACTACCAGGGTGCCGGAGTCGGCAGAGGTAATGAAGTAAAGCGCAACCAGCACGGTGGCCAGCAACGAGGCCAGATAGCCCATGGTGCCGCCGTCGAGCTGGCTCAGGGTGACATACAGCGCCGAGGTCACGCTCTCGCCCACAGCGGTCACAATGCCGGCCTGGCCAATGGCGCTGACCGCTTCACCGGCGGCGTTGGTCACGGTGTGGGTCAACTCCAGGAACAGGGCGGTGCCGCCGAACAGGGTGAGCCACAACATGCCCAGCAGGGTGGGTACCAGCAGCACACCGCAGATAAATTCGCGAATGGTGCGGCCGCGGGAGATGCGAGCGATAAACATGCCCACAAAGGGCGACCACGACATCCACCAGCCCCAGTAGAACACGGTCCAGCCCGACTGCCAGCCACTGTTTTTGCTGGCGTCGGTCCAGGTGCTGAGCGGCACCACATGGGCCAGATAGTCGCCAATACCCTGCACATAACTCTGCAGCAGGTAACTGGTGGGGCCATAGGCCAGCAAAAATACCAGTATGGCCACGGTCAGCCAGATGTTGATCTCCGACAGCCATTTCACGCCCCGGCCAATGCCCGATAACACCGAGGCGGTTGCCACCAGTGAAATCACCAGGATCAGCAGCAGCTGATTGCCGGTGCTCACCTCAACGCCAAACAGGTGATTGAGGCCGGTGTTGATCTGGGCCACGCCCAGGCCAAGGGAAGTGGCCACCCCGAACACGGTGCCAAACACCGCCAGCACATCGACGGTATGGCCCATCCAGCCATAGATGCGCTTGCCGATGAGCGGATAGAGCGCCGAGCGAATGGTCAACGGCAGGCCCCGCCGGTAGGAGAAATAAGCCAGCGCCAGCCCAACTACCACATAAATGGCCCAGGGGTGCAGCCCCCAGTGAAAGAAGGTAATGCGCATGGCCACTTCCGCCGCTTCCGGTGTCAGCCCCTCGGCAATAAAGGGGTTGGCCTGAAAGTGGTAGATGGGCTCGGCAATGGACCAGAACACCAGACCAATGCCCATACCGGCACTGAACAGCATGGCGAACCAGGAAAACAGGCCGTATTCCGGCCGGGCGTCGTCACTGCCCAGGCGAAGCTGGCCAAAGCGGCTGAACGCCAGCACCACGCAAAACACCAGCATCAGCGCGACGATGGCGATGTAATACCATTTGAAGTGGGTAAGAATGCCGCTGGACACGGCGCTGAACAGGCCGGCGGCGGCGTCCGGATAAAGGGCGCCGCCCAGCACAAACAAGGTAACGATCACCATGGAGCTGATCGTTGCCGCCGGACTCATTCCTTTCAAAATTCCATCTTTGCCAACCATAGCAAGAGATCTCCGTCGGATAGATTGTGTCAGTCGCGACCGGGGCCATGCTCAGGTTCAAACACGGCTCCGGTCGCGACTGCGGTTGATGACCGGGCGCTGCAGGCGCCCATCGGTGCAGTACCGTCCGCTATCTCAACAGCTAACGGCTGGTTGAAACTTCTCCAATGCGACACCCTGTTAACCAGTTCCGTCGCGAACGTCATATTCTGTTTCCATTGCGACAGCATGTCGCAAATGGCCTTGTCAGCGGTCGCGCCGGGAATTAGCCTGCGCTTTTAGGAACAGGAGAGCCCACCCATGATGATCAGCGACCTTATCGATCAGCAGGATTTTCTGGCCCGGTTGCGGGCATGGAATGTGTCTGCCCCGGCGCGGCTGGCCGATTGCGAGCCCCTGCTGGCCGAGCTGCTGGCCGGCCCCGAGGGAGAGCGGTGGCGGGAACGCCTGAATGCGCTGCTGGCCCAGCGGGCGCTGATGCACCCCGAGGTGCTGGCCCTGGTGGAAAAGAGCCTGCAGTGAAATAGCGACAAAATAAAAAGGGGAGCCGGCGGCTCCCCTTTTTATTTCTGCGTTCACGCTATTACAAGAACCCCAGCCAGCGCGGCAGAAACAGCGACAGCTCGGGCACGAAGGTGGTCACCATCATCACCGGCAGACCCACAAAGGCCATCAGCGCCAGGGCAGGTTTCACCGTTTTGTGAATCGACACCTTACCTATGCGGCACGCCATATAGAGAATGGGCGCCACCGGCGGGCTGTTGGCACCAATCACCACCGAGCAGGCGACAATGGAGGCAAAATGCACCGGGTGAATACCGGTATCTACCATCAGGGGCAGAAACAACGGCGCCACGACCACGGTCACCGATACGTCATCCATGATCATGCCGGCAATAATCAGGAACAGGTTTACCGCAATCAGAATCAGCAGCGGGTTCTGGATGAGCGTGCTGACCATTTCGGTCAAATCCTGAGGAATCCGTTCCGACGCCAGAATGCGCCCGATCATAAAGCTGAACAGCAGAATGAGGATCACCGTGCCGGTGGTTTCTGCCGCCGCCACCACGCTTCGGGCAAAGCTTTTCAGGTTCATGTCGCGGTAGATAAAAAACCCGATCATCATGGCCGAAAAAGCCGCGACCGCCGCCGCCTCGGTGGGGGTAAACACACCACCATAAATCCCCCCGAGAATGATCACCGGCAACGACAGCGCAGGAAAGGCCTTGAGCGTTGCCCTGCCCTTGCCCGGCGATGTGTCCAGCCCCTTGCCTGCGGCACTGCTCACTTCCTCAAAAAACCGCCCCACACCAAAACGGTTGGCGAGGATAAGCCCCAGCATCAGCAAAATGGCCGGCCCCACCGACGCCGCAAAGCAGGCCGCCACCGACTGCCGAGTAACAACCGCAAACAGTATCATAGTGATCGAGGGCGGAATAAGAATGCCCAACAGCGACGATATGCCCAGCAACGCCGAAGAGTAACTGCGTGGATAGCCGCGCTGCTCCAGCGGGCCGATCATGATGGTGCCGATGGATGCCACCGCCGCCGTGGCGGTGCCGGCAATGGCGCCGAAAATACCCGACGCCATGACCATGGATGCCCCCATGCCGCCTTTGCGCTTGCCGATCATCACCTCAATAAAGTCCACCAGCCGTTTGGCAATGCCGCCGCTTTGCATCAGATAACCGGTGAGTACAAACAACGGCAGTGCAATCAGGATCACCGAATCTACCGAGCGATAGCCCTGCAGCATCAGGGTATTCAGATTGGCGTCATACACATACACCATGTACGCCAGCACCCCGGCAAAGGACCAGGCTACCGGCACCCCGATCACCATCAGCAGCATTAACAGCCCGATGGCAAAAAAACCTTCCATGTCAGTGCTCCTCTTTCAGCTGGCGAGAGCCGCTGTTCGCTCCGCACAGGCCGGCAACGGCCCCCAGCAAGTCTCGCAGCGAATAACAACTGCAACCCACGGCCGCCAGCATGATCGACGCCTGGGGCAGCCACAGCGGAATGCCCATGCCCGGGGTCGACTGGGGCCGGCGCAGGCCCCAGGCCAGCATGCGGTAGGCCAGCAGCACAAAGAACAGGCAGATAGCAAAGGTGATCAGCGATATCAGCGCTTTGTGCAGCAATTTGAGGCGATAATCGGTGATCTGCAACTCAACGAAATCCACCACCAGGTGCTCATTGCGCCGGCTGGCGATCAACGCCCCCAGCATATAGAGCCACATGCCGAACAGCATAATCAGCTCCAGCAGGCCCACCACCGACCAGCCAAACACATATCGCGCCAGCACCAGAAACAGCATCAGCCCAACCACCAGCAAACTGGCTGTGAAGGCTGCCGCTTCCAGTAACCAGCCCACCCGCCGGTCCAGCCCGGAAAAAAATCTGCCGTTCATTAATAGCCCCCTGGAAACGGGCCGGCCCGAAGACTGCCGGCCCCGAGTGAAATGACTGGCCGATTAAAGGCCGGTCGCGTTGGCACGAATGGTATCCATAATCTCGGTACCGATTTCCTTGTCCATCAACGGCCAGACCTGTTCACGGGCGGCCTTGGCAAACTCACGCAACTGCTCGTCACTGGGCTCGAAATACTTCATGCCGGCTTCCTGCGCCTTTTGGATGTAGTACTCGTCCTGCTCCTTCGCGGCCTTGAACTGCTCGTTCATGATTTCCACTGCGGCTTCCTGCACGACTTGCTGCTGCGCTTCGGTCATGCCTTCCCACACATCCAGGTTCATGGAGAGCACGCCGGTCATAAAGAAGTGTTTGGTCTGTACATAGTGGTCAATCGTGTCTCTAAAATACTCGTAATCCCAGTAAATGACGTTGCCGGCCTCGCCATCCACCACACCGGTCTGCAGCGCGGTGTAGACCTCGCCCCAATCAATGGCGGCAGTCTGGTAACCCAGGGCCTGCATGGTCTGGGGCGCAGGGAAAACGGTCATGGTGCGCACCTTGAGGCCGTCCGCATCCTTGATGGTGAGGGCATATTTGTCCCGGGAACCGACGCCGTTAAAGCCTTCCGGCCAGGGGCCAAAGAACTTCAGGCCAATGTCCTGATATACACCGCCGAGCAGGTTGTTGACCCAGCCGCCCGGACTGTAGGCTTCCAGCGCTTCCTTCCAGGACAGGGTCATGTAGGGGGTGTAGATGACACCAATGCGCTTGTCGTAGGACGTCATGGGCCAGTTCAGCATCACGTCCACATCGCCGGCGACATGCAGGTCAAACACTTCCTGCTGACCGCCCAGTTCGTTCTGGTAGAACACCTTGGTTTCGATATCGCCGCCAGATTTTTGCTCAATCAGCTCGCCCCATTTTTTCAGGGCTTCACCGGCTGGCGATCCCTGCGTGCCGGAGTCGGTAGCCAGCTTGAGGGTTAACGCCTGGGCACTGGTGCTGGCCAGGCAGGCAGCGGTAATGGCGGAGGCAAGCAGGGTCTTGAAGTTGAAGCCGATGGTTTTCATGCGGTGTCCTTTCCGATATGTGCCGTGTTGATGGTATTCGTGAGCCCTTTGCAGGGCGGGTTCAAACACATATGGATACTACGGGTACCTGCATATATCACTGTCTCAAATGCGACCGTTCGTAAGCCAATAACGGCGCGAATACGACAGGAAAAAGGAACGTCGAGTGACTCTGGGCACATAGGCCACAAGGGTCACATTTCTGCAGACGCAATGCGGCGGGGAAGAAATGAATGGCCCCCGCTTTCGCGAGGGCCACAAGGTAAAACACAGGGATGACCGTCGAACCCCGGGATTCACATTACCATTCCGGGCTTTCGGCTTACTCCGGCAGTTTGACGGACAGGGTCTGGCCGCCGGCGTTGGCGACGAAGGTATCGGCGTACCAGTCGACAAAGTTCACCACACCGAACTCGTAGGTGGGTGAATAAGGGCCCGGCTCATAGGCGATGGAGTTGATGCCACGCTGGTTTTCCTCGGCCAGGGCGCGGTCCTGGGCGTTGGTGGCATCCCACACCAGGCGCAGTTTTTCCACGTCATAATCCACGCCTTCCACCGCGTCCTTGTGCACCACCCACTTGGTGATCACCTTGGTCTTCTGCGGCCCCAGCGGCACCACCTGGAAGGTGATCAGGTGATCGCTCTGGCCGTGGTTCCAGGAGTTGGGCAGGTGCAGAATGCGCAGTGAACCCAGCTCCCGGTTCTTGACCCGGCCCAGGGTCTTCTCACAGGCATTGGAGCCATCGATGGTCATGGCCACCTTGCCTTCAGCCAGGGGCATGCGCACCATGCGGTTGCGCAATCCGAACGACACATGCTCATGGGGAATGTTTTCCGCGTCCCATTGCTCGGCCATGCGCGCCACATGGGCCTTGAAGGCGTCGGTCGCGCGGGGATCGGTGGTGTCGTCGAACTCCAGCAGGGTATTAAGCAGCTCGGGGTGAGAACCATTGCAGTGGTAACACTCCCGGTTGTTCTCGATCACCAGCTTCCAGTTGGCGTCTTCAACGATTTCGGACTGCACCGCCACCTTGGCGTTTTCCAGATCGTAAGGCTCCAGATAGAGCTCCAGCGATGCCAGAAACTCGTCGATGTCGGGCGGGTTGTCGGCCAGACAGATAAAGATGTAACCACCGGCGGTCTTGGTGTGTACCTTTTTCAGCGGAAAGTCGCCTTTGTTGAACTGCTCACCCATGTCGTTGCCGGCATAGATCAGCTGTCCGTCCAGCTCATAGGTCCACTGGTGGTAAGGGCAAACCAGCTTGGCCACCTTGCCCTTTTTCTCGGTACACAACCGTGAGCCCCGGTGCCGGCACACGTTGTGAAAGGCCTGTACGCCTTCCTTGTTGCGCACCACGGTAATGGGGTTGTTGCCCACCTCCACCGTGATGTAGTTGCCGGTTTTGGGAATTTCACAGGTCAGCCCCACATACAGCCATTCCTTGCAAAAGATCTGCTCCATGTCGGCTTCAAACACCGACTGGCTGTTATAGCAGGCCTGGGGAAGGGAGTAGCCGGGACGACGCTGCTGCAGCAGCTGAACGGTATCCGCCAATCCGGGGGCGGTGCCGATAACGGTGGTGTTGCTCTGCTCCATCTGCATTGCTTCCTTTGCTGAGTTGAAAGGGCGGAAAACCATACCGCCGATGGGCGTATTGTTATCCTGCCCGGGCGGTGTCGGTTGTCTGAAAACGACTCGCCCCGTCTGCTTTTACGACCCGCAAGCCGGCGTCTGGCCCCGGCTTCACGCTCATTAACGGCAAAACGGGGCTGACGGATATTTCCATGTCGTTTTCAGGCAACCGCGCCGGCTAAATCTCATCAAGAATGCCGGCAACAAGGACACAACGGGGCCCCTCGCCGCCCCAGCGGAGGACAGCGATGAATCAGGACTTTATTTCACCCATCAATACCCAGACCTGGAGCAACGGTCGCCACCCGGTGCGCTGTGTGCGCGTGATTCAGGAAACCTGGGACGTGCGTACCTTCTGCTTCACCGCCGAAAGCCCGCTGCTGTTTTTCTTCAAACCCGGCCAGTTTGTTACCCTGGAGCTGGAAATTGACGAGCAGACGGTGATGCGCAGCTACACCATCGCTTCTTCGCCCTCGGTGCCCTACAGTTTTTCCATTACCGTCAAACGAGTGCCCGGCGGCGTGGTGTCCAACTGGCTGCACGACAACCTCAAGGAAGGCGACGCCCTGGCGGTGCACGGCCCGGTGGGCAATTTCAACTGCATCGACTTTCCCAACGACAAGGTACTGCTGCTTTCCGGCGGCGTGGGCATCACCCCGGTGATGTCGATGATGCGCTGGTGGTTCGACACCAACGCCGATGTCGATATTCAATTTGTGCACAGCGCCCGCACACCCAAGGATCTGGTGTTCTACCGAGAGCTGCAGCACATGGACTCGCGGCTGAATAATATTCAGCTGAGCCTGATCTGCGAACGCACCGACATTGGTGAGACCTGGAGTGGCTATCGCGGCTTTCTGAACAGCGCCATGCTCAGCCAGATCTCCCCCGACTTTATGGAGCGGGAAGTGTTCTGCTGCGGCCCCACCCCCTACATGAAGGCGGTGCGCAACCTGCTGCAGCAGGCCGGTTTCGACATGGATCGTTACCACGAGGAAAGCTTTGGCGCCACGCCGGTGGAAGTGATTGAAGACGTGGAGCTGCTGGCCCAGGAGGCCTCGGATCTGGCCGAAGAGATGGAGCGCACCGAAGAGCGTTTGACCATTTCCTTCCTCGACAGCGACCTGCAGGTGGACATTCTGCCCGGCGAAACCCTGCACAGCGCCGCCGCCCAGGCCGGCCTGCACATTCCCAAGGCCTGCGGCATGGGCATTTGCGGCACCTGCAAGGTCAAGGTGCTCAAGGGAGAAGTGGCCATGGAGCACAACGGCGGCATTACCGATGAAGACATCGACGAGGGTTACGTGCTGAGTTGCTGCAGCGTGCCCAGCGGCAACGTGGAAGTGGAATACTGAGTACTACTGAGAGGTTGTAGGGGGGGCTTACAGGTCCAACCATTTTGCCCGAGCCGACAGTCCGGCCCGGGCTTTTTTGCGTGCCGGCCGCCGAGAAGAACGACAGGCGCCGCTTCGGTCGGCGCGTTATCAAACAAGTTAACGGTCTGCTGTGCACTCCCTGCCCAACGGCAGTAACGGCGACAACAGACCCTGCAGTCTGGCTCCCTTGTGAAATGTCGGTGTAATCAGCGCGTCGAGGCGGCCCTGAACTGGTTGCTGTGGCTGTCGTAGCGGTAACCAATTTGCGCCATGCGCGCACTCAGCCAGCCGCCGTCCAGTTCGTAACGGGCCAGCAGCGCCTCCAGGCTGTCGCACTCGATGCGCAGTTTTTCATTGAGAATGCTCAGCACCATGTGAATGTCCATTCGTTCCAGTTGCGTTCTGTCCATTTCGCCCTCCTGTCGGTAACCGACCGGCTTGGCAGCCGGCATGATCGAAATACTGTAAATTTAACCAGTTAAATATTGACCAAACCGCCCCGAGTGAATACTGTATGTATAAACAGTAAAACAACAGGCAGGGCCGATCCATGATGAACCTTTCGTTAATCCGCAAGCAGGCATTGATCCCATCGCAGCAGGCGCTGCCCCACTGTCATTCCGCCGCGCTCAACACGGCACCGCAACCCGAGGTGCTCACTCGGCTGGCGGCCCTGAGCCACGGCAACGGCGGCTGGATCCTGGTGGCCAATGCCCCCACCCGCTTGTGCCGTCAACGCCTTGCCGCCGCCGGCATCAACCCGGCCCGCGTGCTGGACGCCCAGCGGCTTACCCCACAGCAACTGCAGCGAGCGCTGGCCAGCCCGACCATTGCCGCCGTGGTGTGCTGGCAACAGCAAGATGAAACCTTTTTGCACCAGCGGCAAGCCGATGCGCGCCTTTTTGTGATCGGACCGGCAGTGCCGGGCAACCCGCTGCACTGAGCGCCATTCACCCTGTAACGAACAATAAAAAACCGGCGCTGCCGAGGGCAGCGCCGGTTTTTTATTTATGGGATTGACGCCTTTCAAGGGCCGTAGGTTGAAATGAGCGAAGCGAATTCCAACCTACCAGCCAATCAAGCGACCGATATGGAGTGAGATCACACCAGCTCGCGGCAGACCAGATCCACCAGCATGCGAATATGGGCGGGGTTGTCGTTCAGGGCGGGAATATAGCGATACTGCTCGCCCCCGGCCTTGATGAACAGCTCCTGGTTTTGCTCGGCGATCTCTTCCAGGGTTTCCAGGCAGTCGGCAGAAAAGGCCGGGCAGATCACGTCCAGCTTTTTCACCCCTTCCTTTGGCAGCGCCTTCATGGTTTCGTCGGTATAGGGCTTGAGCCACTCTTCCCGGCCAAAACGCGACTGAAAGGTGGTGCGCCACTGATGCGGCTCCAGCCCCAACTCTTCCGCCAGCAGTTCGGAAGTGCGATGGCACTGCTGACCGTAAGGGTCGCCCTGGTTTTCAAAGCGCTTGGGAATGCCGTGGTAAGAGAGCAGCAACAGGTCGCCCCGGCCGTGCTCCTGCCAGTGGGCCCGCACCGAGTCGGCCAGGGCGCCGATGTAGCCACTGAAGTCGTGATAGTTATGCACAAACCGCAAGGCCGGCACCAGCCGCTCCTTCTTCATTAATCTGGCCCAGCTGTCAAACACCGAGGCGGTGGTGCTGACGGAGTACTGCGGATACAGCGGCAGCACAATGACCCGGTCTACGCCCTGCTCCTTGAGCTGCTGCCAGGCCGAGGCAATGGACGGCTCGCCATAGCTCATGCCCAGCGCCACCGGCACGTCTATGCCTTCATCCTGCAGCGCCTTTTGCAATGCCGCCTGCTGACGACGACTGACCACCATCAGCGGCGAGCCTTCCGGCCACCAGATGGATTGATAGAGTTTGGCCACCTTGGGCGAACGAAACGGCAGAATAATGCCATGAAGCAACGGACACCACAGCGAGCGGGGCAAGTCCACCACCCGGTAGTCGTGCAGAAACTGACTGAGAAAGGCCTTTACCGCCGCCGAGGTGGGGGCGGAAGGCGTACCCAGGTTGACCAGTAAAACGCCTGTTTTCACCTTGTTACCTGCCTTTTACCAACAACAAAAAGCCGGACCTTCACAGGCCCGGCTTGAACCATACCGGCTTAAGCCAGAATGCTGGTCAGCTCCCGGCTGACCGCTTCCACCGACTGGGTGCCATCCACCTTGTGGTGCTGGGTGTGGCCGGCTTCGGCTTCCTGCTTGTAGTAATCGATCAGCGGAGCGGTTTGCTCGTGATACACGGCCAGACGCTTGCGCACGGTGCTTTCTTCGTCGTCGGCGCGGATCACCAGCTCTTCACCGGTCACGTCGTCTTTACCTTCCACTTTGGGCGGGTTGTATACCAGGTGATAAACCCGACCGGAGCCCGGGTGCACGCGGCGGCCGCTCATGCGCTTGACGATCTCTTCGTCGGGCACGGCGAATTCCAGCACATGATCCACGGCAACACCGGCTTCCTTCATGGCGTCGGCCTGGGGAATGGTGCGGGGGAAACCGTCGAGCAAAAAGCCCTTGGCGCAATCGTCCTGGCTGATGCGCTCCTTGACCAGGCCGATGATGATGTCGTCAGACACCAGCTGGCCCTTGTCCATCACTTCTTTGGCCTTCAGGCCCAGCGGGGTACCGGCCTTGATAGCGGCACGCAGCATGTCGCCAGTCGAAATTTGCGGAATACCGAACTTCTCCATGATGAACTGAGCTTGCGTTCCCTTACCCGCGCCCGGTGCACCCAGCAAAACGATGCGCATAACAGCGTCCTCTTATTTGATTAATCATTCGCAATTGGTGGCTGATTGTGTCATGACACCGTCACGGGAACAAGTAACAGCCCGGCCTGTTAGACCTATTGATGATATAAGCAGCGGATGCACCCTTCACAATATGGACCCCTGCCTTCGCAGGGGTGACACCCCTCCCGCCATTCCTGCCCTCTCCCGTCATTCCTGCGAAGGCAGGAATCTGCATACTCCGGGCCCGCTGGCAGCACAGTGCCGCCCCACACATGGGCCCCTGCCTGCGCAGGGGCGACAAAGGCGCAGGGGCGCCCTTCGTCATTCCTGCCCTCTCCCGTCATTCCTGCGCAGGCAGGAATCCACATACTCCGGGCCCGCTGGCAGAACTGCCCTCACCCAAACTCGGGGCATTCAAATAATATCATTCCACAAATCCTGCCAGTGAGGATTGAACTCCTCAATAAGCCGTATCTTCCAGTCGCGTTTCCATCTTTTAAGTTGCTTTTCTCTGGTTATCGCATCATACATGCTGCTGTGTGACTCAAAATAAATCAGCCGGTGAAGATCATATTTCGCTGTGAAACCATCAGCTTCATGCTGTCTGTGCTGCCAGATACGCTGTACCAGATTGCTGGTCACCCCAATATACAGGGTCCCATTACGCTTATTGGTTACGATATAAACAGCAGGAGCCTTGAACATAAGTGAGCCTTATCCGCTTGGAGTTTGTTCAGATTAAAGCAGGAATCCATATACTCCGGGCCCATAGGCAGCACAGTGCCGCCCCACACATGGGCCCCTGCCTGCGCAGGGGCGACAAAAAAAGCGTAGGGGCGACAAAAGGCGCAGGGGTGCCCTCCGTCATTCCTGCCCTCTCCCGTCATTCCTGCGCAGGCAGGAATCCACATAACTCCGGGCCCGCTAACTACACCGTTAGCGCCACACATTCCCCCTTATCCCAAATTAAGGTACTCTGTTCGCCGTTCTAACCCGACTCAGGAACAAGGGATTGGCCCGCATTAAACAACGGCAGGTGTTTTATATTCACGGCTTTGATCCGCGTGGCGCGGGTCACTATCACCGCCTTTATCGCAGTCAGTCGGCATTACAGGCAAAAGTAAACGGCCTGCATATTGATGTTTCTGCCCGTAAGCGCGGCGAAAATCACAGCCATTGCTGGCAACTTGATACCGAACACTGCCAGACCCGGTATAGCTACCTGGGCTGGGATGATATTGTGCGCGCCCATTGGGCCAGAGGATGGCTTCAGATCATCGGTGATTTAAGCCTTTTTCTATGGGTATATATTTTACCCGGCCACATACTCTCCTACGCCAAGGCTTCGCCCAAACAGCTGATGGCCGGGCTTTACCCCGCCTTTTACCTGCTGCTTAGCCTGTTGCTCTCGGTCTGGCTGGCAACCAGCCTGGCCGGGCAACTGCCCTGGCAAATGGCCCAGCTGCCTGCCGGGCTGGTGCTGGTAGCCGCGCTGATGCACACCAGCAAACACCTGGGCAACAAGCTGGCGGTATTCTGGTTATTGCGCATCTACGCCTTTTCAGCCCGCTGGGCCAGGGGGCAAATTCCTGAGCTTGCGCCGCGCATTCACTCCTTTGCCAGCCATATGGCCGAGGCCATTAACGACGACACCAACGACGAGGTGGTGATCGTTGCCCACAGCGTGGGCACCATGATGGTGGTCCCGGCCCTGGCCCAGGCCCTGCAGCAAATTCACAATCCGAATCGTCTGGCCCACCAACGGGTGGTGTTGATCACCCTGGGGCACTGCATTCCGCTGGTGAGCTTTCACGCCGCCGCCGCCGACTTTCGCACCGCCCTGCAGCAGCTGGGACACAACAAGCGGCTGCTGTGGCTGGACTACACCGCCCCCACCGACGGCGCCTGTTTTCCGCTGTTGAACCCGGTAACCTCCTGCGGCCAGAGCTGTGCCCCCCACGCCGGGCCACGCCTGCTCTCGCCCCGTTTTTTTACCCTTTACCACCCGGCTCGCTATAAAAAGCTGCGCCGGGCCTGGTATACCATGCACTTTCTTTATCTGATGGCCACCGACAAGCCCGGCCCTTACGACTTTTTCGCCTTTACCGCCGGGCCCGAGACCATTGCCAGCCAACTGAAGGAACGAACATGAGCTGCCCGGTGTTTCCCAAACCCGCCAAAAGCAAGGCCTCGCTGTGGAAAGTATTTTTCACCAAGCGTCACTCCTGGCTGGACGCCCTGTATGAACGCAGCTATGGCATGAAGATGGGGGAATACAAACTGCCGGGGCTCACCCTGTATATGGTGAACCAGCCCGAGCTGGTGCGAAAAGTCATGGTGCAGAACATGGCCGACTTTCCCAAGCACGCCATGCTGGGGGACATTCTCGAGCCGCTGCTGGGCGAAAGCATTTTCACCACCAACGGTGAGCAGTGGCAAAAGCAGCGCGACATGCTCGACCCCGCCTTCAAGCATGCTCGAGTGCAGCAGGTGTTCGGACTGATGCAGCACGCCGTGGCCGACATGCTCGCGCGGCTTGAGGCCCATCAGCCGGGGCAGGACATAGACCCGGAAATGACCTTTGTGACCGCCGACATCATCTTTCGCACCATAATGTCGGCCAGCCTCGATGCCGAGCAGGCCAACCGCATTCTCGATGCCTTTGTGCGCTTTCAGGCCGAATCCCCCAGGCTGGCACTGAGAAAAATGTTCAAACTGCCCGGTTTTTTGCAGCGGGGCGCCAGCGAGCGCAAACGCCTGGCCGCGGCAAAAGAAATTCGCACCACCATAGAAGACATTATTCGCCCCCGCTACCGGCAGGCCGAAGCCGCTCGCGCCGGCTGCCCGCAGTCACAAACCGAGCTGGAGAACCAGCAGGATATTTTGTCTTCCCTGCTGCTGGCCAAAGACGCCAGCACCGGTCAGCCGTTCGGCTTTGATGAAATCGTGGATCAGATCTCCATGCTGTTTCTGGCCGGCCACGAAACCACCGCAAGCTCGCTGACCTGGTCGCTGTATTTGCTGGCCACCCACCCGCACATACAGCAAGACGCTTATGAAGAAGTCACTCGCGTGCTGGCCGCGCAGCCCATGGGGGTGGAAGCCCTGCGCAAAATGGTGCTGGTGCGCGATGTGTTCCGTGAAGCCCTGCGGCTTTACCCGCCGGTGGGCTTTTTTGCCCGCGAGTGTGCCCACGCCAGTGAAATGAGAGACAAAAAAATGAAGGCGGGCAGCTCGGTGATGGTCTCACCCTGGCTCATTCACCGCCACACAGACTACTGGCACGAGCCGCACCGGTTCGACCCCTATCGTTTTACCAGCAAGCAACTGAAAACCCCGCTCAGCAAAGCCTACCTGCCCTTTGGCGCCGGCCCGCGGGTGTGCATTGGTGCCGCCTTTGCCCAGCAGGAGTCCAGCCTGATACTGGCGAGCATTCTGCAGCACTACCACCTTAGCCTGCCCGATGGCTTTAAGCCCCGGCCCGTGGGCCGGCTGACCATTCGCTCCGACAACGGGCTGCGGCTTATTCTGACGCCAAGGAACAAACAACCACAATGAAAGAACGAATTGCCGGCTTTATTCTTATGTGCGCCGTGGTGCCCCTGGCCATAGTGGGCTACCTGATTATCTGTTATGTGGGGTTTATGGGCCGGGTGGAGCGTGGCCGCGCCGGTGTGCGTGCCCTCGATCACTTTGTAAACGCCTCGGTATTTAATGGCTACGCCTGGGAGTCGGTGTCTTCCCACGCCTGGCGCGAACGCGACAACAAACGCTGGGCCCGCTTTGTGATATGGCTTACCAATAAATTCCAGCAGGATCACTGCAAACGCGCCAACAAGCGCGAACAACCCCTGGTGGATCTGATGCTGCAGAAAGGACTACACCGGCAAACCATTAAGTAACCGTGGGAATTCACTGCGCTCCAAACCCCATCGGAACCACTTGCCGGGGTAACAAACAGCACCTAATTCCATTTATGCTTTTGACATAAACATTTGATATTACTCCCGTTCATACCCTGTGTTAGAATGCGCCCCGCACGGAAAACGCAGACATAACTAAAACAAATTCATACGGGACTCTTGATGAAATCAGCCTTGCTACTTCAAGGGCCGCTTGGGCCTTTTTTTCAGCACTTTTCCCGCTTTTTAAGCGAGCAGGGCATTTTTGTACACAAAATTCACTTCAACGGCGGCGATGGCTGCTGGCCCTGCCGGGGCACCAATGTGCACTACACCGGCTCCCTGCCGGAATGGCGCCACTTTCTGCACAACTACATTAGCGAGCACGGCATTGACACCGTGTTCTGTTACAGCGACTGTCGCGAATATCACGCCGTGGCCCGCCACTATTGCCTGAGCCATAACATTCGTTTTTTTGTGTTTGAAGAAGGCTACCTGCGTCCGCACTACATTACCCTGGAGCAAAACGGCGTTAACGCCCACAGCCCCTGGTTTGGCAAACTGGCAGACGAACTGATTACACAAAACCCCGAGCACGTAAAGCACCAGTTCGACATTCGCGCCAGCTTTAAACGCCGCATTTATTACGCCATGCGTTATTACTTCAGCATGCATTGCTGCCGCTGGCGCTTTCGGCACTATGTGCACCATCGTCATCGTTCATGCTGGACAGAAGGCATTGCCTGGCTCAAGGGCTGGTATACCAAATATACCCACACCGCCCATGACCGAGGCCTGCAGCAGCGCCTGATTGACCAGCACTCCAAACACATTTTTCTGGTGCCATTGCAGGTGGCCGACGATTTTCAGATCCGGGCCCACTCGCCCTTTGAGGACGTGGCCGAGTCCATTCGGCACATTATGCGTTCCTTTGCCGCCTGCGCTTCCCGGCAAGACGTGCTGCTGTTCAAACACCACCCCATGGACCGTGGCTACACCAACTACACCCAACTGATTAACACCCTGGCCGCCGAGCAGGGCATTGAAGGCAGGGTATTTTACGGCTTTGAGCTGCACCTGCCGGATCTCTACCAGCACTGCAAGGGCGTGGTAACGGTAAACAGCACGGTGGGCATGTCGGCCCTGTTTCACCATGTGCCCACCATTACCCTGGGCAAGGCGTTGTATGACATTCCGGGACTCACCAGCCAGGGGCCACTGGCCACCTTCTGGCGCACGCCGCAGCCGGTGAACGTGGGCCTGTTTAAACGGCTGCGGGCCTTTTTGCTGGAGCGCACCCAGCTGAACGGCAGCTTCTATGCTGAGGCAGACAACACCTGCCGGCAAATTTGGCAGCGCCTGCAACAACAGGCCCAGCCCCCGATCAAGGTTTCACCACAGGTGGCTTATCGACAGTCCGAAAAGGCCAACAGAGGCAAGCGAAGGGTTGCCTGATCTTGCCATTACGGCCCTTGTCCAATAACCATCCACTTGAACGGTGGGGCCGTCGAAATTGTAATGGCCGGGTGGTAGTATCATCCCGGATTAAAACACTGAGTTGCATTTTGCAACCAGTGCGCACAAGGAGAGAGTGATATCAGCGAATTGGGAGCTGTAACCCACGGGCGGTAGCGTCCTTTTTTAACACTCAAAACATTGCCTCTCTCGTCAGGTTTTCTTTCGCCGGTCGGCTGGCATCTCTTTGAGCCGGCCGGGCATACCTACACGCATTTCTTCTTTTTATTACGTTAGTTACAAGAGTTAACCAAATGTCTTTTGTCAGCAAAGCCCTTGCAGGCCCGATTGCCGTTTTATGCCTGCTCACCCTCGCCGGGTGCGCTACCCAGCAACCACAAGATAACCAGGCCAGCATTAACAACGACTCACTCCACCAATTTCTTGAGTCGACCGCCCCCCATGCCACCGCCTCCCTCCCCGCCAGCCCCTGGGGTGCCAACGTCCAGGTTACCGCCGGCGCCGCCTACTTCGCCGCCAGCGGAAAAACCTGCCGCTCGCTGCAGGTAACCCAAGCCATCGGCAGCCAGGAAGAACACATTGCCTGCAAAGGCCAAAACGGCCAGTGGCAGCTTTCGCGAGCCATAACACAACAGCCGTAAGCCCTATTCGCACCAACGCCATTCATTTAAAGCTGTGTAGGCCCCAATTTATTGGGGCAACATCACCACATGCGCTAAAAATTGCCCGAAGCAATTCGGGCCTACAAAATTCCGAGAACTCCACATGCCTTTAAAAAAATTCATCATTCCCTTTGGGCTACTCGTATTAGCGAGCCAGTCCCATGCCCAGCTGATTGGCGCCGATGCCGGCGAACTGCCCGCCGAGCAAAACAGTCGCTTTGCCGCGCCGTCCGAATCTGACCAGGCCGCGCAAAACAGCAATACCCAGTGGCAAAACAACCGCTATGGTGTGCCCGGCACGACCATGGCACAGCAAGACTACCCAAGCTTTGGCAGCCATTTGTTCAACGGCGGCTTCAGCGGCGTGCGTGCCGACGGCCTTAACGCCGATTATGTGATCACCCCAGGTGATCAGGTTACCCTGCGGGTGTGGGGTGCGGTTGAAATAGACCGGGTGCTGCCGGTGGATGCTCAAGGCAACATTTTTATTCCCGGCGTGGGCCCCATCAAGGTTCAGGGCATAAGGCACGGCCAGCTGGATGCCAAGGTGCGCAGCGCCGTTAACTCCATCTATTCCAACAACGTGCAGGTATACACCAACCTGCAGGGTGTGCAGCCGGTGTCTGTGTTTGTTACCGGCTATGTGCAAAACCCCGGTCGCTTTGCCGGCACCCCCAGCGACTCGCTGCTGTATTTCATAGACCAGGCTGGCGGCATAGACGATGCCACCGGCAGCTACCGCAAGGTGCGAGTAAAGCGCCACGGCAAAACCATTGCCACCGCCGACCTCTACGCCTTTTTGCTGAACGGCACCCTGCCCCGCGTGCAGTTTAAAGACGGCGACACCATAGTAGTGGACGAGCGCGGCCCCACCGTGACGGTGGAAGGCGACGTGGCCCGCCCCTATCGCTACGAGCTGCTGCGCACCGGCATGACCGGCCAGGAGCTGCTTAAACTGGCCCGGCTCAAGTCGAACGTGACCCATGTGCTGCTGCGCGGTGCCCGCACTCAGGGGCCGGTTTCCAGCTATGTGAAGCTGAACGAATTCGACCGGCAGCAACTGAACAGCGGCGATCAGCTGGTGTTCAGCCGCGATATGCGCGACAACACCATAGTGGTGCAGCTTGAGGGCAGCTACTACGGCCCCTCACACTTTGCCCTGCCTCGGGATGCGCGCCTGCATGAGCTGCTGAACGCCATTGCCGTGCCGCAAACCATGACCGACACCAGCAGTATCTCCATCAAGCGGGTCAGCGTGGCCGAACGCCAGAAACAGGCCCTGGATGAAAGCCTGGCCCGGCTGGAAACCACCTACCTGGGTGCCTCCTCCTCCACCGCCGATGAAGCAGAAATTCGCGTGCGCGAAGCCGAGCTGATCAGCCAGTTTATTGAACGGGCCCGCCAGGTGGAGCCCAATGGCCGCCTGGTGCTGGCCAACAACGGCCAGATCAGCGACATTCGCCTGCAGGACGGTGACGTTATCACCATTCCCGAAATTTCCGATTCCGTGCTGATAAGCGGTGAAGTACTGGTGCCCCAGTCAGTAGTATTTAACACCGAGCGCAGTGCCAAGGATTATATAGAAGGCGCGGGCGGCTTTACCGAGCATGCAGATGAGAGCCGCATTCTGGTGGTGCGCCAGAATGGTGAAGTGCGTGAGGCGGCAGATGTGACCTTGCGCCCGGGTGATGAGATTTTGGTGTTGCCCAAGGCCCCCACCAAAAACCTGCAATTGGCCGGCACCATCACCCAGATCCTTTACCAGATTGCCATTGCCGCCAAAGTGGCGGTGGACATTTAATGAGCACCCTGCAAGGCCGCACACCCTGGCAGGTGACCCGCAGCGTATGGTTTGCCATGTTTATGCGCGAAGCCGTTTCGCGCACTATGGCCGACCGCATGGGCTGGTTTTGGATGCTTTTTGAGCCGGTGGCAATGATCACCATTATGGTGCTGATTCGAACCCAGTTAAGAGGAGCCAGCAGGCTCATCGTGAATGCCGATTTCATTCCCTGGATGATCACCGGCATGATGGGTTTTTTTCTGGTGCGCGAAGGACTGAGCCGCAGCCAGGGCGCCATTAACTCCGCCCAGGCGCTGTTTGCCTATCGCCAGGTGCAACCGGTAGACACCGTGCTGGTTCGCACTTGGGTTGATGGCATGCTACGCACTGTAGTGTTTGTGGTCTTTGTGGCCGGGGGCTTGTTACTGGGGCTGGATATATTCCCCGACAACACCATTCGTGTTTTGCTGGGCTGGACCTCGCTGTGGGCACTGGCACTGGGCTTTGCACTGGTGGTATCGGTAGCCGCCAAACTAGTGCCGGAAACCGGAAAAATCATCAACATGCTCAGCCTGCCGCTGATGATCATCAGCGGCGTTATTCTGCCGCTGAACAACCTGCCCCACCGTATTCTGGAATATTTAATGCTCAACCCCATAGCGCACGGGCTGGAATTGCTGCGCGCGGGTTTTTTTGAGCATTACCATACGGTTCATGGCACCAGTGTGCTGTATTTGTGGCTGTGGATTCTGGGGCTCAATGCCCTGGGGCTGCTGATGCACCTGCGCTATAAAGAGAGGCTGAAAGCAAAATGATTAAACTCAGCAGTCTTTACAAACGCTACAACAACCGCGATGGTCGAGAAGCCCCCTGGGTGTTAAAAGATATTAACCTCACCATTCCTCAAAACGTAAGTGTGGGATTGCTGGGCCGCAACGGCGCCGGCAAAAGCACCCTGTTGCGACTGATTGCCGGTATGGACAATCCTGAGCGGGGCAAAGTAGAACGCCATTGTCGGGTATCCTGGCCTATTGGCCTTTCCGGGGGATTTCAAAGCTCCATGACCGGACGACAAAACGTAAAATTTGTGGCCAGGGTGCATGGCGCCGGTCTTAATGTGCAACGCATTATCGACTATGTGGAAGAGTTCGCCGAACTCGGCAGCGCCTTTGACCGTCCCATTAAAACCTACTCTTCCGGCATGCGCTCCCGGCTTAACTTTGGCCTGTCGCTCGCCTTCGACTTCGACGTTTACCTCTCGGATGAAGCCACCGCCGTGGGCGATCGAGCCTTTAAAGACAAAGCCGCCAAAGCCTTTAAAGACAAGGTGGGTCAGTCCAGCCTGATTATGGTGTCGCACTCCGAGGGCATACTCAAAGATCTGTGCCAGGCTGGCATTTACCTTAAAAACGGCCAGGCCCAATGGTATGACGACATCAACAACGCCATCGCGGCCTACCACAAAGAAAGCAATCCCTAAGGGGCTATCTGTTTTTTGAGCTTAACGCTACGGCCAACAACCTTCACAAAATTCGAATCCAATACAGAGTTCACATGCATTACTTTATCAAAAAACAACCCCATTGGGCCGCCGCCCTGGTGGCGATTTTGGCCGTTGCCTTTTACTGGTTCGCCTGGGCGGCAGACAGATATGTATCCCGCGCCACCGTGGTGCTGGAAAGCCCGCAAATTGCCGCGCCTGAATTCAGCTTTTCCAGCCTTATCAAGGGGGCCGGCGGCCACAGCGATCTGCTGCTGCTGCGCGAGCATTTGCTCTCTACCGACATGCTCAAAAAGGTAGAAGCCGAACTGCCCTTTCGTGAGCACTACAGCCAGAACGGCGATCTGTTCGCCAGCCTGAGGAATGCAAATGTTCCCATTGAAGAGTTGCACAAATACTATAAAAAGCGCGTCAGCGTAGAGCTGGACGAATATGCCGGAGTGCTGAACATAGAAGTGCAGGCCTTTACCCCGGAATTTGCACACGAGCTGGCCCAACTGCTGCTAAGCGCCGGTGAGGCTCACATGAATGATATGGGCCAGCGCCTGGCAGAAGAGCAGGTAAAATTTCTTGAGCAACAAACAGATCGGTTAGGGGAAAGACTGGACGAGGCTCGCGCCAACCTGCTGGCATTTCAAAATGAGCATGGGCTAATCTCCCCCATCCACACGGTAGAAAGTCTTAATCAGGTGGTGGGCACGCTGGAAGGTGAGCTGGCCCGATTGCAGGCACGTTATACCGCCGCCCAAAGCTACCAGAGCACCCGCTCTGCCGAACTAGTGCAAATAAGAGCAGAAATAAACGCCCTGCAGCAACAAATTGGCAAAGAGCAAAATCGCCTGGCCAAAGAAACCGGCAGCGCCCTTAACCAGATTTCCGCCGGCTATCAAGCTTTGGAGCTGAAAGCCCAGTTTGCCCAGCAAACCTATTCCAGCGCCCTGGCGGCACTGGAAAACACCCGTATAGAAGCCGCCCGCAAACTCAAGCAGGTAAGCGTGCTGCAAAGCCCACTGCAGCCGGAGTACGCCACCCAGCCCAAGCGGCTCTATAACGCCAGCATGTTTGCCATTATCACCCTATTCCTGGCCTTTATTGCCAACATGATGATGCTGATCATTCGCGACCACCGGGATTAACCACCATGACCTTAACCCCTATTCACACCCTGGTGCATATTGGTGCCGGCAATGGCAGCCAGTTGCCTCAATACGAAGCCATGGCCCCTGTCCGGCTGGTGCTGATAGAACCCTTGCCTTCACATGCCAAAGCCCTGCGGCAGGCCACTGCCAACCTGGCCAATACCGAAGTGTGGGAGCTGGCAGTAAGCTGCATCCCCTCATCCGAGGCAAAGCTAACCGAATACAACCTGGCTTCGGCAAGCAGCCTGCATCCGGCCACCGGGTTGAATGGTCTGTTCCCCGGTATAAAAGTGGTGCAACAACATAGCGTGACCACCATCAGCCCGCAAACATTGATAGAACGTTTGCAACTTGACCCGAAGCAACATAACCAGCTGCTGATAGAAGCCAACGGTGAAGAGCAGGAAATTTTAGGCAGCCTGCTTGAGCACAATTATCTGACTTTGTTTCGGTACATACAGATAAGCATGCCTGACGTACCACTTTACCAAAGCTGGTATAATCCCGATGAGCTGCTATCAAAGCTGGAGAATCACTGTTTTGAACTGCGTGGCACAGACAACAGTGACCCGGACATTCCCCTCTGGCAACTGGACCTCAACCCCGTAAAACAGGATCTCAAAGTCACACAATCGGCATTACAACACGCCAATGAGTTGAATGAATCACTTCAACAGAAGTTGGAAGCATTGCAACAAGCACTAAAGACGGAAGCTGAAAAAAGAGAACAAGCACAGCTACAGGCAAATTCGTCTACTCAAGAAAATGACAGCCAAAAAGTGCAATATAATCAGCTCAGTCAGCAGCAAAAAGAACTTCTACATCAACTAAAAGCAGAAACAAAAGAAAAAGAAAAGATAAGGCAAGAGCTAAAAGACAGCCTCCATCAACTCCAGCAAGAAAAAAACCGGCTTGCCAAAGCAAATGGTGTTCTAACAGAGTACAAAGATCACGCACAAGAACTGGAAAAGCAAACCAGCGAACTTCAGCTGCAACTAAAAAGCCAACGTCAAGGCGGAGAAAAAGCTGAAAATCAGCTCGAGGTCACATACCAGAAGTTAGATGATATCAAACAACAGCATCAGCAACTGACACAAAGTCAGACTGAACTTCAAAAAACACTCACCACGCTAAATCAGCAGCTTCAGGCAGAAAAGCAAGATAAAGAGCAAACACAACAACAGCTTAACCAGTCCAATGCCAAAGTTGATCAGTTAAAGCAAACATGTGATCAACTAACCAAAGACAACAACACACTCAAAGTAAAAGAAAACCTCTTGCTTGACCTGCGCAAAAAACATGCCGAGCTGCAACAAAAACACCAGAAGCTGCTGAGTGAGCATCAAACCACTCAGTCTCGCCAGCAGTTACTTGAAAGCGAGCTTCTCAAGGCAGAAGCCCAAATCGAATTAATTAAAGAACTTATGCTCAATGGCAGTGCCATTTAACGGGAACAGAATGACTAAAACTTTTCTAATCACCGGCGGCGCCGGATTTATCGGCTCGGCAGTAGTGCGCGAGCTGATTAACAACTCTCAGCACAAAGTAGTAAACCTGGACAAACTCACCTATGCCGGTAACCTGGAGTCGCTGGCCAGCGTGCAAGATAACCCACGCTACACCTTTGTTCAGGCGGATATTTGTGACGCAGCCGCCATGCAAGCGGTGTTTGAACAACACCAGCCCGACATAGTCATGCACCTGGCGGCCGAGAGCCACGTAGACCGTTCCATAGACGGCCCCGCCGAATTTATTCAAACCAATATAGTGGGCGCCTATACCTTGCTGGAAACCGCCCGTCACTACTGGAATACGCTGAAAGCAGGCAACAGTGAGAAAGCAAAAGGTTTTCGTTTTCATCATATATCCACCGATGAGGTCTACGGCGACCTGCACGGCACCGATGACCTGTTTACCGAAACCACTCCTTACGCACCCAGCTCACCTTATTCCGCCAGCAAGGCGAGCTCCGATCATCTGGTGCGGGCCTGGCAGCGTACCTATAGTTTGCCCACCCTGGTAACCAACTGCTCCAACAACTACGGGCCTTACCATTTTCCGGAAAAGCTGATCCCGCTGATGATCCTGAATGCCCTGGCCGGCAAGCCGCTGCCGGTGTATGGCGACGGCAAGCAAATTCGTGACTGGCTGTTTGTGGAAGACCATGCCCGTGCCCTGATCCTGGTGGCCCAGCAGGGTGCCATTGGCGACACCTACAACATTGGCGGCCATAACGAAAAACAAAACATAGAAGTGGTACGTACCCTCTGCGACATTCTGCAACAGCTGGTACCGCAAGAGCACAGCTACCATGAGCTGATCACCTATGTAAAAGATCGCCCGGGTCACGATGTGCGCTATGCCATAGACGCCTCAAAAATAGAGCGCGAGCTGGGCTGGAAGCCGGTTGAAACCTTTGAAACCGGCCTGCGCAAAACCGTGGAGTGGTACCTGAACAACCAGGGCTGGTGGCAGCGCGTGCAGAATGGCAGCTATCAGGGCGAGCGACTGGGAGCCAGCGTGTAATGCCACAACCCAAAATTCTCATCACTGGCGGCAACGGCCAGGTAGGGTTTGAACTGCGCCGCCAGCTGGTGCTGCACGGGCAACTGCTGGCCCCCTGCCGCCAGCAGCTGGATCTGGCCAATGCCGATGCCGTGGCTGCTTATCTGGAAGCCGAGCAACCGGATCTGATTATTAACGCTGCGGCCTACACGGCTGTAGACAAGGCAGAGACCGATCAAGCGCAGGCCACGCGCCTGAATGCCGAGCTGCCCGCCCAGCTGGCAGACTACTGCCAACCATACGACAAACGCCTGGTACATTATTCATCCGATTATGTTTATCCGGGCACCGGCACCAGTCCCTGGCGTGAAGACGACACCACCGGCCCACAAAACATTTATGGCCACAGCAAACTGCAGGGCGATTTGGCCGTGCAGAGCAGCGGATGCAGCCATCTTGTTTTTCGCACCAGCTGGGTGTATGCCGCCCGTGGCAACAACTTTATGAAAACCATGCTGCACCTGGGCAAAGACAGAACCGAGCTGAGCGTGGTAAACGACCAGATTGGCGCCCCTACCCCGGCCCGGCTTATTGCCCAGGTAACCAGTCTGGCACTGGAGCGGCAACTGGCCAACGGTGTGTATCACCTCGCACCCCGCGGCACCACCAGCTGGCAGCAATTTGCCCAAGCCATTTTTGACCAGGCCCGCGCGCTGGGACAGGAGCTGGCAGTGCAACAGGTAAAGGGCATTCCCAGTTGTGAGTACCCCACTCCCGCAGCCCGGCCACTGAACTCGCGCATGAGCCTGAGCAAGCTAGAGCAGGCGTTGGGCGCAGAGCTGCCCCACTGGCAACAACAATTACAGTTAACCCTCGAAGAGTTTTTTGCATGACAACCAACACCAGCAACACCAAAGGCATTATTCTGGCCGGCGGCTCCGGCACCCGGCTGCACCCCATTACGCTGGGCATTTCCAAGCAACTGCTGCCTATTTACGACAAACCGATGATCTACTACCCCATCTCGGTGCTGATGCTGGCTGGCATTCGTGACATTCTGATCATCTCCACCCCCGATGATCTGCCCCAGTACCAAAAGCTGCTGGGCACTGGTGAACAGTTTGGCGTGAGCTTCAGCTATGCGGTACAGCCCAGCCCGGACGGGCTGGCCCAGGCCTTTATTATTGGTGAAGAGTTTATTGGCACCAGCCCGGTATGCCTGGTGCTGGGTGACAACATTTTCCATGGTCAGCACTTTTCAGAGCAGCTGAAAAAAGCAGCCGCCCAGCCAGGTGGCGCCACCGTATTTGGCTACCTGGTACATGACCCAGAGCGCTTTGGCGTGGTGGAATTTGATGCCGAAGGCAAAGCCATCAGCATTGAAGAAAAACCGGCAAAGCCCAAAAGCAGTTATGCGGTAACCGGCCTGTATTTTTACGATAACGACGTGGTCAACATTGCCAAGACCGTTAAGCCTTCTGCCCGGGGCGAGCTGGAAATTACCAGCATAAACAACGCCTATCTGCAACGGGGCGACCTCAGGGTAGAGCGGCTGGGCCGAGGCTTTTCGTGGCTGGATACCGGCACCCACGACTCCCTGCTGGAAGCCAGCAGCTATGTGAAAACCATAGAGCACCGCCAGGGCCTGAAAATTGCCTGTCTGGAAGAAATTGGCTGGCGCAATGGCTGGATCAGCGATCAGGAACTGCATCACCGTGGCGAATCTCTCTACAAAACCCACTATGGCCAGTATTTGCTGCACCTGCTCGACGCTGAAGGAGAGTGAAATGGAATATCAACCCCTTGCCATTCCCGATGTGGTTCTGCTGACGCCAAAAGTCTTTGGTGACGAACGCGGCTTTTTTATGGAGACCTTTCGGCAGAGCGAGTTTGAACAACACTGTGGCAAGGTACAGTTTGTGCAAGACAACCACAGCAAATCCAAACAGGGCATTCTGCGCGGCCTGCACTACCAGCTGGAGAAACCTCAGGGCAAGCTGGTGCGGGTAACCCGAGGTGAAGTGTTTGATGTGGCAGTAGACATGCGTAAACACTCACCCACCTTTGGCCATTGGGTTGGCGTATTACTAAGTGAGCACAACAAGCAGATGCTGTGGGTGCCACCGGGTTTTGCCCATGGCTTTTATGTAACCAGTGAAGAAGCCGAGTTTCAGTACAAGTGTACCGATTACTATAAACCCGGTGATGAATATTCCCTGGCCTGGAACGATGATTCACTGGCCATTAACTGGCCACTGATAGCCGGAACGGCTCCGCAATTGTCCGCCAAGGATGCCGACGCCCTGACTCTGGGCCAGTGTCCTACCTTTTAAATGGCCGGAGCACAGCATGTCTGAAGTGAGCAAAAGCCAAAAGCCAGGAAAGAACAAAAAAAAACGCAGGCAAAAAAAACCACACCAGGTGGCTCTGCGGCGGTATAACTCCACAGCCCTGGCAACCACCACGGAAGGAAACCTGCTTCCCAATGAACCACAGCTTTACCTGCAAGCCATCTTGCTCTGGCATGCCGGCGACTGGCAGGCACTGGCAAAACTGGATGCAGCACTGCTTAAACACCACCCTCAACATATTGAGTTAACAAGCTTTAAGGCTGTTGCCCATTTTCAGCTGGGTGAGCTCGATACGGCAAGGGCGTTGCTAAGTGAGCTGCCCCGGAAAAACAGAAATACGGTACGCATTCTGATATCCGGGGCTTTCAACAGCCTGGCCAGAGCCAGAGCCGCTCTGAGCCATATGCAGAAAGCCAGGCAGCACTTCGACAAGGCGGCCTCGGCTGGCTCGATTGTGGAGAATCAGGTGCTCGGCCAGGCACGTTGGTACCAGCAACTGGCTCAACTGGGTATAAATAGTGCCTGGAGCCAATGTAACACCATTGACAAGCCAGGTTTTACTGTAAAAACCATCGGCCAGGTGGCGCTGGGTGATGCCTGGGCCGGTAACACCGTGAACACGGTAATATTTCGCCATCATGGCATTTTCAGCCACAATGGCTGGCAGTACACCGCCTTTTATGTAGACCAGCATACCCTGCGAGTAATACAGCGGAATCTGAACAACAACGAGCTGCTGCAGAGCGACATAAAGGGGGATTACAACATTAAGGATGCCCATAACAGCATCAGCCTGGGCATGGACAGAGACGGCTACATCCATATCAGCTATGACCACCATGGCAGCCAGTTGAAGTATCGCCGCAGCCTGGCACCGGAGTGCATAGCAAACTGGAGTGATGAAGTGGCCATGACCGGCGAGCGGGAAAGCAAAGTCACCTACCCGGCCTTTTTAATGCCATCCGAAAAAGCGCCGTTGCAGTTGTTATATCGTGATGGTAATCACCAAAAAGGCTCAGCCTTTATCAAGCAATACCATGAAGCAGAGCAATGCTGGAAAGACTCGGACACAGCCATTTTATCCGGTGCAGCCAACCATCCCTGGACCAGCAATGCTTACTGGAACCATCCGGTACGAGACCATAATGGCAACTTACATTTAAGCTTTGTCTGGCGCACTCATGCCATTGGTGAAGAGCAGCAGATAAACAACCTGAACATTTGCTACGCCCAGTCTTTTGATAACGGCAACAGCTGGCATTCATCCAACCTGAAGCCCTTTCAGCTACCCATGACTCAGGTGAATGCCGAGGTAATATGGCCTGTATCTCCGGCCAGCAACCTGATTAACCAGTGCAGCATGGCGGTAGACAGCCATAACCGGCCACATATTGTGTTTTATGCCAACGATGCCGAAGGTATAGTGCAATATCAGCATCTGTGGTTCAACGGTAAAAAATGGAAACATCAAATTATTTCCAATCGTACCATGCCATTTAATCTATGTGGCGGCGGCACGCTGCGCATTCCGATATCCCGCCCAGACATTGTTATCGACAGCAATGATAATGTATTCGTTATCTACCGGGGAGATTTGACTGCAGACCGAATGACAACGCTGTATCTGAAGGCACCAGAATACGATTACAGCCCGAAAAACCAGCAAATTATTCACAATGAACCACTAGGCTTGGCGGAGCCGGTAATAGACAAACCACGTTGGCAGCAGGAAGAAACATTAAGCTTGTTTATTCAAAGCAACGAACAGCCAGACCATGATATAGGGCATGCAGACATAGCAAAGCCAGTCTACCTGATAGATTTTGAGCTCTCCACTCAAGCAACTTAAATAATAAAACCGTTGGATAAAAAATGAAAGATAATACAAGAACACAACCAGCTTCAAATACCGAAGATAAAACATATCTCGCACAAGGTAACTCCGCATTAAAGTCCGGCGATTACCAGCAGGCCATCAATCTATTTCAGAAAGTCCTAAAACAGTCACCAGAGCTGCATAAAATTATTAACTTCAATGTAAAGCTGGCACAATCAAAACTCCTGCCACCCCAAAAAAATAATAGTACAAACCAGCCTAAATTAGTACTACCCGCATCCAATTCACCAGCCAATCTGTATGGGATTAATAGTGAAAAATACACTATTGATATAGTTATCCCCGTTTATAATGCGCTGGATGATGTACAGCGATGTTTGGAAGCAATAGAACGCAACACCGACGGGTTTAACGTTAACGTATATATTGTTAATGATGGCTCTGAAACACCCACAACGGAGTGGCTGAGGGCATATTGCAAAAACAAGCCCATGTTTGTTCTAACTGAAAATGAGCATAATAGAGGTTATACCCCTACGGTGAATGTGGGCCTGCGGCAGTGCAAGGGTGACTATATCGTTACCCTGAACAGCGACACTATCGTAACTAAAGGCTGGCTTAGTGGCCTGGTACGCTGTTTTAAATCCAGTACAGAGCTAGGTGTAGTTGGTCCTTTATCCAATGCAGCCAGTTGGCAGAATGTGCCCAACCTGCTGGATGAGAATAATCAGTTTGCAGTGAATGAATTACCTAATGGCTGGACCGCGGATGATATGGCTTTACTGGTTCGCAATGCCAGCAATCATCACTACCCTCAAGTTCCTTTTGTAAACGGCTTTTGTTTTATGATTAGCAAAGCCGCTTTTGAAAAGGTTGGCTTGCTGGATGAAGATACCTTCCCCACTGGTTATGGCGAAGAAAATGATTATTGTATAAGGGTTGCGGAAGCAGGGTTCAAACTAGCCATTTGTGATGACACTTATGTATTTCATGCCAAGTCCAAAAGTTTTGGTCATGAAAAAAGAAAAAAACTATCAAAAATAGGTTCGGATGCGCTTAAAGCAAAACATGGAAAAGAAAAAGTAAATAAACTGGCTGGCAAAATTCGTGATATGGACATATTCAATGACATACGCGGGCAGGTTCAACAGTCTTTAACAAAGTCATTTAGTAAGTCTGTTAAGGATCCTTTACTAAACAGAATTTTATTTTTGTTACCGGTATCTGGCGGTGGTGGTGGCGTGCACTCTATTGTACAGGAAACCATGGGTATGAGACGCATTGGCGTACGGGCTAAAATTGCAGTACCTAAAAAACACCGACCCAAGTTTATTAAAAAATATGAAGATATTGATGTTGTAGAAGACTTGTTCCTTGGCTTTGAGCACCATGAACTGGGTGAACTCTCAAAAAAATTTGACGTAATCGTAGGTACTATTTACACCTCGATGAAGCTGGTTAAAGAAGTGGTAAGTGCCAACCCAGGCATTCAGCCTGCTTACTATGTGCAGGATTATGAACCGTTATTTTCTGAGCCCGGCACTCCTGAGTGGCAAGAGGCTCGGGACTCTTATACCTTAGTACCAAATGCGATACTGTTCGCCAAAACAGACTGGATCTGCCAGAAAGTGTATGAAGAACATGGTGTACATGTCCGCAAGGTATCGCCGAGTATTGACCATGATGTATATAAACCTGATCCACTGGCAAAGAAACGTGCAGGTCTTGAAGATAAAATAGTCATCTCAGCAATGATTAGACCTAAAACACCACGCAGAGGGGCTGAGCGTACCATGCGATTACTGAAAAATTTGCATGATCGCTTTGGTGAAAAAGTGCATATTGAAATATTTGGGTGTGCCGAGGAAGATCCGCTATTTCAGAAACTGGAGCGTCAGTTTAAATATAAAAACAATGGTGAGCTAACTAGGCCTGGTGTTGCTTCAGTATTACAGAAATCAGATTGCTTTATCGATTTGTCTGACTACCAAGCATTTGGAAGGACTGGTCTGGAAGCGATGGCCTGCGGTACTTTCACTATTAGCACAAAATACGGCGGCATACTTGAATACATGTTCAATAATAAAAATGGATTTCTCGTTAATCCATTTGGCAACATCGAAGCCGCTCACTTTGATTCATTACTTTCCGCTGAAAACATAAAACACCTAAAACGAAACTCGTTAATTACAGCATCAAACTACTCTATTCACAAAGCAGCACTATCAGAGTTGTTTTCGCTAAGTTAAGGATATATAAATGGAGTACAAAGGCATACAGATAATTAATGAAGGCGAGAATAACCTTATCCATATTGAAGAAGGAACCCCTTTTTCTTTATCAAGGATCCATATATATGGCAACAATAATAAAATAAGAATCTCTAAAGCAAAATCGATCAGTAACTTATTCTTAAATTTAAAGGGTAACAACAAAACCTTTTACATTGGTGAGACACAGAAAAATATTAACAACTTAAAATTCACTTCCATCCGAGGAAATAATCAAAGTTTCGTCATCGGAAACAGCTTTAGTTGTGGCGGCATGGAAATACAAATGAATGACGGAGATGAAAAGTGCACAATTGGTGATGACTGTCTGTTTTCATGGGGAATAAAAATGCGGACTTCAGATGGTCATTCCGTTATAGACATTGCTACAGACAAAGCAATAAATATACCTAGAGATATATTAATCGGGAATCATGTATGGGTCGGTGAGGATGTAAAGTTCCTCAAAGGCTCATCGATTCCAGATAATTGCATTGTGGGTAGCTACGCTGTTGTAACAAAAGCATTTTTAGAACAAAACATCGCCATTGCAGGTTTCCCTGCATCAGTTATTAAACGCGGAGTCAACTGGGATAGAAGAATGCCTAGCGAATATAATAAAGACAGGTTGTAAATTTCAAAATGAAACCGCAAGAGCCAAACATTCATAAAATAATCAATGATTTGATTTTTATAGCAAAAAACCAGACAGCTGAAATCAATCATTACATCATTGCAATAATCTCTTTAATTAAGTCCAGTAAGACAACAAAAGTTGACGCATTCAATCTCATAACTGAGCACAAAGATTTTTTCACTAAAAACTTTGACCTGATATTACATTCAAATATATTAACCTCATTCGAAAAATTAGTAATATCAACCTTTTTAAACACTGAAAAATGCGAGTTGAAAGCTAAAGAAATAATAAACAAAACTTTCTTAGAAAAAGATTTCGAAACCCTAAGAAAAATATACTACTTCTTATTCTTAGCCAACAGAAAAATATCAAACATAGAGCCAATAGATAACATCAACAATATACCTCTAGAGGCCTACACCCTCCAAAGAATTGAGGAAATTACACACAATGAAGCTTTTTTTACGTATAGAGAGAAAAATAGAGAAAGTCATAAAAAGAGAATTTTAGTTGTAGGATCAATATTCTCACCCAATCCTCTTGGGGCTCACTATAACTTAACTTTTTCAATTATAAAAACCCTATTCAACTATAACTCTAACGATGAAAAATTTGACGTGGGATTCGCACTTTCAGGCGAGAGCACTTTTAATATTTTTGGTTATGATGTTAGAACACTAGATAAACGTCGCGTTGAAATGCATCAACAAAACTGGCTCAAAACTAGCAATAACATTGATAACTTTTATTGTGGGTGTGCGACAGGGGTAGAAGACGGAACAATCACAAAAGAGTTTATATCTTGGGTTAATAACTTCTCTCCTAGTATCATATTATTCATAGGCGATGCTTTTGAAAGTAAATTTTACCGACAAGTTTTATACAAACATTACCCTATCGCTTTTTTCCCGATGGCAGTAGGCAATGATCCAAAAGGAAACATCGATGGCATATTATGCAAACAAGATGTTTTTTACGAAAGAATGGTAAAGAAAAAATACAACTGTTTGATTGAACCAATCACCCCAATATTTGACATATATTTACCAGACGGAGCTAAAGGCGACTATTTCTTTACTCAAAACATTAATGATGTGGTATTTGTCACTCCATTGCATGGTGACAGAATATCTAAAATATTTGAAAAATCATTAGGAAGTGAAGATATAGAAGCGTTTTGCAAACTATTTGAGGATAATTCAAATTTAATCTGGGTTTTGGTTGGACAAAGCTCACTAGAGCCAATTACAAACAAGGTCCCTCACCTTATCAAATACGTTGAACAACGAAGAATAATAAACCTTAATTTTGTCAACAACCTTAGATCGGTTTTTAAAGCCTGCGACTGCGTATTTGTAATACCTGGAATGACTGGTGGGAATCAAGGTGTTAGTACAGCCATGGCTGACGGCTTAGCTGTGCTTTCTTCAGACTATGCAGATTCTGCTGGAATTGCACCAGTTGATACGACGTACTCATCCAATGACGAAATGACTAACATTGTAAGAAAGTTATGCTCTAGCAGAGACTTTCTTTCTCAATCAAAATATCAAGCACTTTCGTCAATATCTAAGTTTTCACCAGCGAATGTCGCAGGCGAATGGGGGCACTACCTCAAAAAAGTAATAGCGTTTGGCACTAACAGAATAAAATAACCAACAAAAACTACACAACATTCTATAATCAACCAAGATACTATCGGTTACTTAATCTCATCGTAATGATGATACCGCGCCCCTCAAATTATGCTTAGGCACAAACTACGCTTTAAAACTAGTTCTATTTAGTAAAGTTAGCTCAACTCTTTATCATATAAAGCTTGGATTAAATGATGAAAATAGGTTTTTACATCATGGGTTTTAAAGGCCTAAGTGTCTTGAACTCATTTATTAATCATTTTGGCTGCAAACATATTGCATATGTCGTAACTGACGAAGATACTTCAGTTACAAATGATCATTATAATGAAATTTTATCTTTATGCTCATCATCCAACATTCAAGTATCAAAAAGGAAAAACACCTCATCCCTTCCTGATGTTTCCTACAAATTTGCAATAGGCTGGCGCTGGTTAATCAACGAGTCTGATAACCTTATTGTACTTCACGATTCGCTACTACCAAGATATCGAGGCTTTGCACCTTTGGTTAATATGCTTGTAAATGGAGAAAAAGAGATCGGAGTAACCGCATTACTTGCTAATGAGGATTATGATAGAGGGGATATAATTGGTCAAAAATCGATTAAAATAACCTACCCTATAAAAATAAGTGATGCAATAAATAAAATATCATATATATATTCAGAGTTAGTTATCTTCGTCTTCACGAGTTTACTGACTGGGAAATTAAAACCTAAACAACAGCAGGAATCAGATTCTACTTACAGCATATGGCTTGATGAAGAAGACTACTTCATAAACTGGAAGTGGAAAGCAGAAAAAATTAAAAGATTTGTAGATGCCGTGGGTTATCCATATGGGCGAGCAAGAACAAAGCTAAATACACAAGTTTTGATGATCGATGATGTAGAAGTCACTGAAGATGTTCAAGTGGAAGATAGAGAACGTCATATAGGTAAAGTAATCTTCATGAAAAATAGAAATCCTATTGTCATCTGCGGTGAGGGCTTGCTGGAGTTAACATCCATTGACTTTTCAGAATCAAACCTATCAAAAGTAAATTTCAGGAGCCGGTTTAAATAAAATGATAAACTTTAACAAGCCTCCAGTCACTGGAGCTGAGCAGGGTTATATAATTGAAGCAATCAATAGCCCCAAACTTTCTGGTGATGGCCACTTTGGTAAAAGGTGCCAGAGTTGGTTTGAAGAAAAACTTGGATGTAAAAAAGCATTACTAACACCATCTTGCACAGCTGCGCTTGAGATGGCAGCCATATTATTCGACATTCAACCTGGGGATGAAGTAATCATGCCCAGCTACACCTTTGTAAGTACGGCTAATGCTTTTGTATTACGTGGCGCAAAAATTATTTTTGTAGATATCCGCAAAGATACAATGAACATTGACGAAACAAAGATTGAAGCTGCAATAACTGATAGAACTAAGGTGTTAGTACCCGTTCATTATGCTGGAGTCGGGTGCGAAATGGAAAAAATCATGGATCTGGCAAATAAATATGGCTTATTTGTAGTAGAAGATGCGGCTCAAGGAATGATGTCCACTTACAAGAATAGGCCACTAGGCACTTTTGGTCACTTGGGAGCCTTTAGCTTTCATGAGACAAAAAATTATACTAGCGGTGGTGAAGGTGGTTTGCTGATTATCAACGATGAAAAATTAGCACAACGAGCTGAAATAATAAGAGAGAAAGGAACCAACAGAAGCCTGTTCTTTCGTGGAATGGTAGACAAGTACAGCTGGGTTGATATTGGCAGCAGCTTCTTACCTTCTGAGTTACAGTCAGCATATTTATGGGCACAACTAGAACATGCAGAAAAAATAAATGAAAAACGCCTTTCTCTTTGGAGTCATTACAAAGACCAATTAGAGCCTCTAGTCAAAAAAGGCTGCATTGAAGCCCCTAGCATACCAATGAACTGCAAGCACAATGCACACATGTTTTATATTAAAGTAAAACGTTTAAAACAAAGAACAATGTTACTTAACTTCTTAAAGTCCCAAGGTGTAATGGCAGTATTTCATTACATACCTCTACACAATGCCGAAGCCGGCAAAAAATATAGCAAATTCATAGGGAAAGATGAAAACACCACGAGTGAAAGTGAAAGGCTTATTCGCTTACCACTTTACTTCAACATGACCCATGATGAAGTAATTAAAGTCAGCAACGCGGTCACAACCTTCTTTGAATAAACAGCATTAAATTTCGGGGTTATTAGTGTCTCACTTAAACATAACCATTGCCGGCACCGGCTATGTTGGCTTATCCAACGCCATGCTGCTGGCACAACATAATAAAGTTATTGCCGCCGATATAGTACCGGAGAAGGTACAATTACTGAACGACAAAATCTCACCGATAGAAGACAAGGAAATCAGTGACTTCCTTGCCAACAAAGCACTGGACTTCACGGCAACCCTGGATGCAGAGCAGGCTTATCGTGAGGCAGATTTCGTAATTATTGCCACCCCTACCGACTATGATCCCGAAACCAATTACTTCAACACTAAAAGTGTGGAATCGGTGATCGATCAGGTTATGTCGGTAAACCCCAACGCCGTGATGGTTATCAAATCCACGGTGCCTGTGGGTTACACCGTGTCGGTGAAAGAAAAATTTGGCACGGATAATATTATCTTTTCCCCCGAGTTTTTGCGTGAAGGCAAGGCCCTTTACGATAACCTCTACCCCAGCCGCATTATTGTGGGTGAACGCAGTGAACGCGCCGAGCAGTTTGCCACCCTGCTGCAGCAGGGCGCCATCAGGCAGAATGTGCCGGTGCTGTTTACCGACAGCACCGAGGCCGAAGCCATCAAGCTGTTTTCCAATACCTACCTGGCCATGCGGGTGGCCTACTTCAACGAGCTAGACAGCTATGCCGAAAGCCACGGCCTTAACAGCCGCCAGATTATTGAAGGGGTCGGGCTGGATCCTCGCATTGGCAGCCACTACAACAACCCCAGTTTTGGCTACGGTGGTTATTGCCTTCCCAAAGACACCAAGCAGTTGCTGGCCAATTATCAGGATGTGCCCAACAACATGATCCAGGCCATTGTGGATGCCAACCGCACCCGCAAGGATTTTATTGCCGAATCGGTTATCAAGCGTAACCCTCGGGTTGTGGGTGTCTACCGCCTGGTGATGAAATCCGGGTCAGACAACTTTCGCGCCTCTGCCATTCAGGGCATTATGAAGCGCCTTAAAGGCAAAGGCATTGAGGTGGTGGTATATGAGCCCGAGCTGCACCAGCCCGAGTTTTTCCACTCTCGTGTGATCACCCATCTTGACGAGTTCAAGCAAACGGCGGATGTGATCCTGGCCAACCGCATGACCGAGCAGTTGCAGGATGTGGCCAGCAAGGTATATACCCGGGATCTGTTTGGCAGTGATTAAATACCTCGCTCAGCAGGCAGCCCGCTTGCTGCCGGGCAAGGCCAGGGCAGCCAACGCCAAACAGGGTGCAGAAGAACGGCTGCTTTGCCACAGTGGCCTGTTCAACGCCGAATGGTATTTGCTGCAAAATCCCGATGTTGCAGCGGCAGGCATGAGCCCCGTGCGCCACTACCTGCTGCACGGCTGGCGAGAAGGCCGGGAGCCGGGGCCGGCGTTTGATACCGGCTACTACCTGGAGCAGCAACCCGGTGCAGCATCGGCCAACATGGCGCCACTGTTGCACTATCTGCAGGTTGGCAAGGCACAGGGGGCCACCCCCAAACTGCAGTGGGGCAGCGCTCCATGGTGGTGGAGCCTGGCGTCTTCCTCAACCCACAGCGAGGCAGACCATGCCAGGCTGGCACGCCTTTCCACAGCCGGCTGGCCAGTGATTATTATTCCGGTATTCAATGCCGCCACAGCGGTTGAAGCGTGCCTGGAGTCGGTGCGGGCTTATACCCCTTCCGGCTGCCGGGTGTTGGTGATTAACGATGCCAGCACAGAAGCGGCCATTGTTCCATTGCTCAAGAAATATAAAACCGTGCCGGGTTTTGAGGTGTTCACTCACGCTCATAACAAGGGCTATACCCATACGGTGAACGAAGGTATCGCACTGGCCGGGCAAGCCGATGTCATTCTGTTAAATTCCGACACCTGCGTTTCTGCCGGCTGGGTGCAACGGCTGCGCTGGGCCGCCTGCTCCCATCCCAGAGTGGCAACTGTCACCCCTTTTTCCAATAACGCGGGGGCATTTTCAGTCCCTGCCCCCGGCGTTAATCCACTGCCACAGGGCACCAGCCTTGCCGAGTGTGCCCGTGCCATTGCACAGGCATCCGGTCATTACTTGCCAGCAGTGCCTACCGGCAACGGCTTTTGCATGTATATTCGCCGCAGCTGCCTTGATGATATTGGCTGCTTTGATGAACAGGCCTTTCCGCGGGGTTATGGAGAAGAAAACGACTTTTGCATGCGTGCCGGTGCTCAGGCCTGGCTGCATCTGATTGATGACAGTACCTATATTGCTCATCAACGCTCGGCCAGCTTTGGTACCGCAAAAGAGGCCCTGCTGCAGGCAGGCCGTGCCGTTGTGGATGCCCGTTACCCACACTACACCGAGCAGGTACGTCAGGCGTTTGCCGCCCCCGCACTGCAACAAGCACGCAGCCGGGTGGGAACCGTACTAAGGCAGTTTGCCGGCTCTCATGCCCAAATCCGGCCACGGGTGCTTTATGTTATTTCAACACGCACCGGTGGCACCCCCCAGACCAATCAGGATCTGATGCAGGCGCTGGCACCCGAGGTGGAAGCGCTGGTGCTGCACTGCAATGGACAGCGTATTACGCTGGAACATTTTGCCGATGGTGTTTATACCGAAATCAACAACCATATACTGGCCGAGCCAGTCAGGGCGTTACCGCACAAAAGCGAAGAATATGATGCAGTAGTCGCAAACTGGCTGATGCAATGGTCGATAGAGCTTGTGCATATACGCCATATCGCCTGGCACAGCCTGGGGTTACTCGAGGTGACTGCTCACCTGGGCATACCCAGTATCTTCTCTTTTCACGACTTCTATACTCTGTGCCCAACCGTCAAGTTACTGGATGACAGGCAGCAGTTCTGTGCCGCACGCTGCACGGCCGGGCAAGGCCATTGTCAACACGAGCTGTGGCCAGAGAACAGCTTTAACCATCTCAAACACGGCCAGATCCATGCCTGGCAATCGGCGTTTGAACTGGCGCTCTCATTATGCAATGCCTTTATTACCACCACCGGGTTTGCCCGTAACCTGCTGGTGCAGCGTTACCCTGCCCTGGCAAACAAGCTGTTCAGGGTCATACCCCATGGTCGTGACTTTGCGGCCCTGCAGCAACTGGCCGTTTGCACCGGTGACGATGAGCCGCTGCGGCTGGTGGTGCCAGGCAGCCTGTCGAAAGCAAAAGGCGGAAGGTTAATACAGGCTCTGGCAGAAAAAATGCCTCCGGAATCATTGCAAATACATCTTTTGGGAGATCTGGCCCCTGGCTTGCGGATGCCGGCTCATGTTATTTGTCACGGCAAATACCGGCGAGAGGAATTTTCGCGGAAAATAGCCGAAATCAGGCCTCATCTGGGGGCTGTGCTCTCCATTTGGCCCGAAACCTGGTGCCATACGCTTACCGAACTCTGGGCGTGCGGCATCCCCGTTGTGGGTATGAATACCGGCGCCGTGGGTGAGCGCATTACCAGCAGCGGCGCAGGCTGGCTATTGCGTCATGCCAATGTTGCCGAACTAAGCCACCTGCTGACGCTGGCAAGCCAACCCGGCGAATGGCAGCAAAAAGCAGACGCCGTACGCTGCTGGCAGCAATACGATGGCAGGCTCTCAAACACACGCCAAATGGCAGAGCAGTACCTGGATGTGTATCAGCAGGTCAGCTCATCAGAAACAGCCACCACGCATCATGTATTTAATAAAAATAAAGTTTGCCAGAATTAAGAATTCTCAGGAGTACACATGAATATATTGTTAGGCACTTCGGCTTTTTGTGACAGGGATGAGGCTACAACCCTGTTACTGCAGGCAAACATTTCCCCAACTGAAATACTGGCTCTTGAAAACGAACAGGCACTAAACCATGCAGGCGAGCTGCTTGAAAATAATGCAGCTAACGCCATTGTACTTTACGCCCCCCTGGAATGGGTCCTGCAGCAAGCCACTGAACAGGGCTTTGTCATTGAGCAGGCACTGGTCACCTGGCAACAAAACGCCAGCCAGTTAATTCGCTTTTACAAACAACACCGAACCCGGGTTTTGCTGGCTAATTTTGTCGAGGTTTTTTCATCCCCTCGAGCATTTGCAGATGCGTGTGCCAACCGCTGGCCGGAATTGACGGTTAACTGTAACGAGTCACTCCGTGCTGAAGCAAAGCCGGATCCTTTCTACCAGCTGCTGGCTTATGCAATTCAAAGCCAGGCACCAGCACTGCAAACCCTGGGCCAGCAGCTGGCAGCCCTGTCTCAGCCGCTGGCAGAACACTCCCCCGAGCACTCCTTGCTGCCGGTGGATATAAATCAACTGGTCACTCATTATCAAAATGCCATTTCTGTGCAACAGCAACTGCCCGGATTACTGGAAAAACAAGCCATAAATCAGGTGCTTTTGAATGAACTTAAAGAGAAAGCTCATCATCAGCAGCAACTTGCTGAACAGGAAAGGCAGGCTTATAGCCAGGAAAAACAAGAGTGGCAAAGCCAAAACACCCGGTTGCAGGAGCAACTGAACAGCCTGCAACAAGCACATAACCAGACCAGGCAAAAACAGGATGAGCTGCAGCAGGAAAATCAGCTGTTGCTGGAGCAGTTATTTGCCGTGCAGGAAGCACTGGAGTCACGCACACTGGAGCATGAAAAGCAGCGTGCTCAGCATCAACAGCAACAGGAGCAACTGAACGGCCTGCAACAAGTACATAATCAGACCAGGCAAAAACAGGATGAACTGCAGCAGGAAAATCAGCAGCTACTGGAGCAGTTGTTTACCGTGCAAGAAGCGCTGGAGTCACGCACACTGGAGTATGAAAAGCAGCGTGCTCAGCATCAACAACAGCAGCAGGCTTACAATAAAGAACAACAGGAGCTTTACAGTAAAATCACCCAACAGCAGGAGCAACTGAATAGCCAGCAGCAAGTACTTAACCAGGCCAAAAACGAACAGAATGAGCTACAGCAAGAAAACCAGCTGTTGCTGGAGCAGTTGTTTTCTGTTCAGGAAGAGTTTGAAAATTACTTTATTTCATCTGCACAGAAAGATCATCAGCCGGCAGTCTCAGATACACCTGCTGTTTCTCAAAGTGCCAGCAATGAGAAAGTTTCTGTGCTGAAACAACAATTTCAAAAACGAGCAGAACAAAAAGCACTCAAAAGAAAACTTGCCGACTTGTATAACTCATCACTTTTCGATGCAAAGTGGTATCTTGCGCAGTACCCGGATGTAGCAAATGACAAGAAATTTCGCAAGAACCCAGCTCTCCACTATCTCAGGTTTGGTGGCTTTGAAGGCCGCAACCCCGGCCCCAACTTTGATAGCGCCACCTACTTATTGCTAAACCCTGATGTAAAAGCGGAAGGATTTAATCCTCTGTTACATTATCTCCGGTTTGGTCAAGCCGAAAACAGACGCACCAGCTGATTATGATTGAGTAGCGTAACAATAATTTTAATATGAGAAGAGCTAATGCAGTATCAATCATTTCCCGGCGTTAAGGGCGGTTCGGCCTCATCACAAAAACTGGCCGCGTTACGCCTGCCCCCTCTGTCTGGCAAGCGTTTTCTGGATGTAGGCTGTAACGAAGGTTTTTTCTGTGGCTATGCCCTGTTTGAAGGTGCCAGTCAGGTAGTGGGCATGGATAAATCGGCAGATGCCATTGGCAAGGCCAGAGTGCGTTTTCCTGATGCGGAGTTTGTTAACCAGTCCTGGGATACACTGCCTGATGGCCGTTTTGATGTTATCACCCTGCTTTCTGCCCTGCATTATGCCGAAGATCAGGAAGCGCTCATCCACCGGCTGATGAGCCTGCTGACCGATGATGGCCTGCTGGTACTGGAGATCAGCATGGCACCGGGAACGCAGAATGAATGGGTTAAAGTACAGCGCGCCATTGACGAGCGTTTTTTTCCTACCCGTATCAAGCTGGGCCACATTCTCAAAGACTATGCCTGGAAGGTAATTGGCCACAGCGTAATGCAAGCCGGTGATCCGCTGCAACGTTATGTGGTGCATGTGCGCAAGCTCAAGCCCTATGCATGGCTACTCATCCAGGAACCAGGATCAGGCAAGTCCACTATTTGCCGGCGCATGTTCGGCGGAAAACCCGGTATTCCGGTTATTTCTGGCGATCGCACCTACCTGCAGATCAGCCAGGGCAAGCTCAATGTATCCGATGAGCTGCGTGCTTTGGTCAGCGAGGGCTTTACTACCGCTACCATAGACAAAACAACCCGGAAGGTATTGGAGCAGGGTATGGCAATCGAGCTGGTACAACTGTGGAGCAACCAGGCCGGGTTCCGTGACTTTGCACTTGACTCTTACGTACCTGCCGAGTTTCACCAGCAAATAAAGGATGCACTGCAAGCACTGGGCTACTTTCCGGTTGAAGTGTCGTGGAATGCCAGCACACCGCTTACCAAAGCACAAACAGCCACCAGCAAAGCCAGGCAGTATGAAAAACATCTAAAAAAGGAGCAAACGGCTTTTACCGGCGAGTATGTTCAGGTTGCCAAACAACTTAAAAAAGAACTCAAACCATTGATCCAATGGCATCTGGACTCCCCTGGCAATGGTGCTTTACATACCAGTGCAGGCACCATTCGTGTTGCCGGCTGGGCAATAACCAAAGAATATCTGCAAGCCAGCTACCTTCTTTATGTCACCGGGCCGGAAGAGGCAGCTCGCTTATTTACTCCGGATAGAGCCAGAAAAGACGTACTGAACGCCGTGTTCGGCAACACCGAAGCCGCCCCTATGTTTTGGCAGGAACATCCCTGTGGTTTTAGCTTTGAACTGCCTGCAAACTGGCTGGAGCACGGCATTGAGTTCGGCCTGGTTATCAATGATGCCCGCATTCCACTAGCGCATCTCTCCACCTCACGCCCCAAGGCTGCTGGTCTGAGCTCTCAACTTGTTCAGGGTTTAAAGCGGTTACGAAGCTGACATGATGCCGGTAGCTCAACAAGCAATAACCAGCTCAATGCAGCGCATTGAGCTGAACACAAGCAATCTCGACGGCTCGGGCTGGATACTGGTTAGTGGTCAGTTGCAGTATGATGGCCCCGAACTGGAAGCCAGGCTCGTTATAGAGCCGGTGCATGGCAAGCTTCTTGTTCTTGATATGCCCATAACCCTCAAGGGCAAGTTGTATGAACTGATTAGGCTGACTGCTGCAAAACAGATGTGGCTGGAAGTAAAAAGCATGGGGCCTGCCGGCGGGCTTGATACCGTCACCGTAACTCGTACAAACTTGGCCACCGCTCGTTATTTGATGTGGCGCCGGCTGTATAACACCTATACCACCGCCACCCCGGCACAACGGCGTGTACTGGGTTTGCATCCGCTCGCCATGCTGCGCGCTCCTTATTCGGCGTATGCACTGATTGGCAAGAGCCGTTATTACACAGCCTCACCTTCCTACGCTCGGTGGATTGAACAGAGCGAGCATTTTACTCCGGCCGTTGCCCGACGCCTGAAACGCGCGGTAAAAAAACAGGCGTTTACCGGTGTCATGTTTGAGGTAGTCATAGACGCTCGCCAGGCCGCCTCGCCTGCCATCGTGCAACAAACCCTGAATTCGCTGCAGCAGCAACTGGAAATCGCACCGGCAGCGTGCAAGGTGTTGCTGACTGCGCAGCAAAAGCATGACTGGGTATCGCTGTTCAAACATGCCGAACCCATCGCGGTTGAGGCACTGGCGGAAACACACTGGCCCGATAACCACTGGGTGTTGCTGCTGCAGGCTGGCACCCGCATGGCACCCTGGGCGCTGGCCTGGCTGGCCGCAGAGGCACGCAAGCCGAATATTGCCTTTATCTATTCGGATCACGACTACTGGCTGCATAACGCACGGGAAAACCCGCAGTTCAAACCCGACTGGTCGCCAGAACTGGCCCGCAGCGCCGGCTTTGTGGGATCGGCCTTTGCCCTGCGCGGCCATGTGCTGACCCGGGCCCTGGCCACCTGTGGCTTTAACTCGCCCTATGAGCTGATGCTGGAATCGACTGTACACCTGAAGGACAGCGCGGTCTGTCATATTCCTGCCGTACTGTTTCACTATGGTGCGGCCGAGAGCTCAACGACGGAGCGTTCTGCCCTGGAACAGTATTTTCAGCGCCATCAGGTAGCCGCCACCGTGTGTGAGCAGGGGAATTATTTAAGAGTGCGTTATGCGTTGCCGCAGGCCTTGCCCAAAGTCTCCATTGTGGTGCCCACCCGCGATGCGCTGCACTATCTGCAAACCTGTGTAGACAGCCTGCTGCAAAAAACCACCTGGCCCAACTACGAGCTGCTGGTGGTAGACAACCAAAGCAGTGCGCCTGCAACCCTGGCGTATTTTGAGCAGATATCCCGCCACCACAATGTAAAAGTGCTGCGCTATGACAAGCCGTTTAACTTTTCAGCCATTAACAATTTCGCGGTGGCGCACGCCAGTGGCGATGTGATTTGTTTGCTGAACAACGATACCGAAGTGATAAGCCCCGACTGGCTGGAAGAAATGGTATCGCGCCTGCTGCAACCAGGCGTGGGAGTAGTAGGCGCCCGCCTGTACTTCAGTGATGGCAGAATTCAGCACGCCGGCGACGTGTTGGGCCCCGGCGGTTGCGCCACCCATTTGCACGGCATACTGGAAGAAAACGATCCCGGTTATATGCACCGGGCTGTGCTGGCTCAGGACTTGTCGGCGGTTACCGCTGCCTGCCTGGTGACTCACAAAGCGCTGTATCAGCAGCTGAAAGGACTTAACGAAACCCACCTGCCTGTAGCCTTTAACGATGTAGATTATTGTCTGCGAGTCAGAGAAGCCGGGCTTCGCGTGATTTACACGCCTTATGCCGAGCTTTACCACCACGAGTCGATATCTCGCGGCAAAGATGACTCGGCGGAAAAACAGGCCCGGGCAAAAGGTGAAACACAATATATGCGCAGCCGCTGGGGCCACATTATTGAGCGGGATCCGTTTTATAACCCCAACCTCAACTATTCCCAGCCCGACTTCCGGCTGGGTAAAATCCCCCGGGTGGAGTGGCCGTGGTAACGCCGGCCACTACCCTGGTGGTGCAGCAGGGCGCCAACCCGTCCACCGATTTTTTTGTCCGCCCTTGGTTGGCGGCTACGAGCTCATCCATAACAGAGGTCGATTTAAGCGCACCATGCCCACCACTGACTACGCCACTGGCAGGACTGGTATTTGTGCGTTACCTCACCCCAGCCTGGCGACAATGGGTGGAGAACAACCGCGCACAGCTGGGCCAGCTGGCGTTTTTTATGGACGACGATCTGTTCGATCCGCGTGCCCATGCCGGTTTGCCGCTGCGCTATCGTTACAAGCTCTGGCTGCTGGCCCGGCGGCATAAACGCTGGCTGCAGCGCATGGGGGCCGAGCTGTGGGTCTCCACACCATTTCTGGCGAAGAAGTATGCCGAGTGGTCGCCACTGGTGCTGCAGCCACAGTCACCCTATGCGCACTCAACGCCACAAAAAACGCTGTTTTATCATGGCTCGGCGTCTCACGGGGCGGAGTTTGCGTGGTTGTATCCGGTGTTTGAACAGGTGCTGGCACAGGATGCCAACCTGAGCGTGGAGCTAATCGGAAACCATAGAGTGCGCAGGCAGTATGCCGCCCTGCCCCGGGTACATGTGCTGCACCCCATGAGCTGGCCAGCCTACCAGGCCTTGCTGGCTCGCCCGGGCCGCACCATTGGTCTGGTGCCACTGCTGAATAACCGTTTTAACGCCGCCCGGGCGCCCACCAAGTTTTTTGATATTACTCAGGCTGGCGCCGTGGGTATTTATGCGGATCATCCGATTTATCGTTCTGTCATCCGGCACCCATACAATGGACTATTACTGCCCATGGATCAGCAAGCCTGGGTGAATGCCATTTTGCGGTTAAGTGAAAATAAAGAAGAGCGAAAAAAAATGTGTAACAATGCCGCGCGCTTATTACAACGCCCTTATTCGTAACCAAGCTATAACAATACAAAGGGATAAAAACAAAACATGAAAGCCATCATTCCAGTTGCCGGCCTCGGCACCCGCATGCTGCCCGCCACCAAGGCCATTCCCAAGGAAATGCTGCCCATCGTAGACAAGCCGCTTATTCAGTATGTGGTGAGTGAGGTGGTGGCCGCCGGCTTCAAGGAAATTGTGCTGGTTACCCACTCCAGTAAAAACTCCATTGAAAACCACTTTGACACCAGCTTTGAGCTGGAGGCCACGCTGGAAAAACGGGTAAAGCGCCAGCTGCTGGAAGAAGTGCGCAGCATTTGCCCCGCCGACGTCACCATTATGCATGTGCGCCAGGGCGCCGCCAAAGGCCTGGGCCACGCCGTGTTGTGCGCCCGCCCCATGGTGGGTGACGAACCTTTCGCTGTGATATTGCCCGATGTACTGATAGACGATGCCGCCTGCAATCTGGCGCAAGACAACCTGGCCCGTATGCGTGAGCGCTTTGAAGCAGCAGGCAACAGCCAGATTATGGTGGAGCCGGTGCCGGAGCAGCTGGTCAGCCAGTATGGCGTAGTGGATTGCATGGGCCATGAGGTGGCCGTGGATCAAAGCAAGCCCATGACCGGCATTGTGGAAAAGCCGGCTCCGGAAGAGGCTCCGTCCAATCTGGCCGTAGTAGGCCGCTATGTGCTGAGCCAGGCCATCTGGCCGCTGCTTGAAAAAACGCCTCCCGGCGCCGGGGATGAAATTCAGCTTACCGATGCCATTGCCGAGCTGATGCAACAAGAGCGGGTAGACGCCTATCGCATGGTGGGAAAAAGCCACGACTGCGGCAGCAAGCTGGGCTATATGAAGGCCAATGTGGAATATGCCCTGCGCCACCCCGGGCTGGGTGAAGACTTCGCCAGGCTGCTGGCCGGTTACACCGGCGCCAAGGTGTTGCCCTTTGCCGCTGGCGAATAATCACGGAGCAACTGTGCCGTTATCTACACTCCCTCTGTTTGCGGCGCTGCAGCACAGCGCCCAGCACCTCCCCCCCCTGGCCAAACGTTTTCAGCAAAACAGCCAGCGGGCACAACAGCTGACCTTTCATTTTGGGCAGAGCCTGCTGGTGGATATTTCCCGCCAGCAGGTGTGCACCACAACCCTGGCTCAGCTATGCGAGCTGGCCCGGCAACTGAACCTGCCTAAAGCCATTGCCGGCCTGTTTGCCGATAACTGTTTTAACCCCAGCGAGCAGCGTGCGGTGCTACACACCGCATTGCGCATGCCAGCCGGTGCCGTGCTTGAACATAATGGCGTTAACATTATTCCCGCCGTACATGCCGAGCTTGCCAAAATGCGCCGCTTTTGCCAGCGGGTGCATAACGGCGACTGGCGGGGTTACACCGGTCAGCCGATTAAAGATGTGGTGAATATAGGCATTGGCGGCTCCGATCTAGGGCCGGCGATGGTGTGCGAGGCATTGGCGCCCTATTGCACCACCGGTATTCGCGCCCATTTTGTGTCGAATATTGACCCCGCACACCTGGCCACCACCCTGGCCAGGCTTAATCCGGCCACTACCCTGTTTGTGGCGTCATCCAAAAGCTTTGGCACCGATGAAACCATGTCCAACGCCATGGCGGCCCGCCAGTGGCTGCTGAATGCCTGTGGCAACCCTGGCCTGGTGCAGCAGCATTTTGTGGCGGTATCCACCAACCAGCGCAAGGTGGTGGAGTTTGGTATTGCTGCCGAAAATATGTTCGAGTTCTGGAGCTGGGTGGGCGGGCGTTTTTCACTGTGGTCGGCCATTGGCCTGCCCATTGCACTGGCCATAGGCTTTGAGCGCTTTGAGGAACTGCTGGCCGGCGCCCACGCCATGGATGAGCACCTGCGCACCATGCCCTTTGAGCAAAACATTCCGGTATTGCTGGCGCTGCTTACGGTGTGGAACCACAACGTGCTTGGCCACGCCAGCGAAGGCGTGTTCCCCTACAGCCAGCTGATGCACCGTTTTCCAGCCTTTTTGCAGCAGCTGAACATGGAGTCGAACGGCAAGTCGGTCACCCTGAGCGGTGAGCAAGTAAGTTCAGCTACCGGCCCCATTGTGTGGGGCGATGTGGGCTCCAACAGCCAGCATGCATTTTTTCAGTTGCTGCACCAGGGCACCGCAGTGGTGCCGGCCGAGTTTATCGGCTTTGTGAATTCGCCTTACGACTTTCCCGCTCACCGCCACAAGCTGCTGGCCAATATGCTGGCCCAGGCCGAGGCGCTAGCATTTGGCAAGTCAGCGGCTGATGTTGAAGCCGAGCTGAGAGCAGAGGGCTTAAGCGAGCAGAGCATTGCCGAGCTGCTGCCTAGCAAGGTCATGCCGGGCAACCGCCCCAGCACCGTGATTTTGTGCAAGGAACTCACACCCCATACCCTGGGCAGCCTGATCGCCATGTATGAGCACAAAACCTTTGTGCAGGGTGTACTGTGGGGCGTGAACAGCTTCGATCAATGGGGCGTGGAGCTAGGCAAAAAACTCGCCAGCGGGCTGGTGGATACGCTTATGGGTAAAACCGACGCCGCTGCGCATGATCCGGCGACACAACAGCTGGTTCAGCAGATTTTTGAGTGGCGGAAGTAAAAAGGGGCCTACTCATGAGCTTAAGCACTTTATGCTGTTAACCACCTCTTACGGCATCTGGCGCCAGCGCCGGGTGCTTAATGCTTTGCTGGCGCCTCACTCGCTTGGGCTGATGCCCGGCAACAGCCCAGCGGCGGTGGTGGGCTGGGGTATGAAACCCAACACCGGGCGGGCGCGCAACCTGGCTGAGTGGCGTGCCCTGCCCTTCTGGCAGCTGGAAGATGGTTTTGTGGGCTATATCGGCCATCCGGCCAATGGCGGCCACCGATTGTCTCTGATCGTGGATGAGGTGGGCGTGTATTACGATGCCACTTGCCCAAATGCCCTTGAGCACATGCTGCAAAACCTGGACTGGTGGAATAATGGCTGGCAGCAACGTGCCGAGACGCTGCGCCATGATCTGGTTGAGCATGGCATTACCAAATACAACTGTTATGCCGGTAATACCCTGCCAACGGCCGTGGCAGACAGGCTGAACAGCGCCCGCCCCAGGGTGCTGGTGATTGATCAGACCAAAGGCGATCAGTCGGTACGGCTGGGGTTGGCCAGTGAAGCGTCATTTACCAATATGCTGGCTGCCGCCAGGGCCGAGAACCCTAGCGCCCAGATTATTGTGCGCACCCACCCGGATGTGCTGCTTGGGAAAAAACAGGGCTACTTAACCCATGCTGCCGAACCCGATGTGTTGCTGTTGGCCGACAGTGTGAATCCCTTTGCGCTGATGGCGAAAGTGGACAGGGTGTATACCGTGACCTCTCAGCTGGGCTTTGAGGCGCTGCTGGCCGGCAAGCCGGTGGTGTGCTTTGGCGCGCCTTTTTATGCGGGCTGGGGGGTAACCGACGATCGCATTACCGTACCGCGCCGGGGTGAACCGCGCACGGTACCGCAGCTACTGGCAGCAGCGTATTTGCGTTATTGCCGCTACCTGGATCCGGTAACCGGCGAGCGTTGCGAGCTTGAAGAACTGCTGGATTTGATCCTGGCACAACGCGCACCGGTGCCGCCGGTGAATGAGCTGTATGCGGTAGGGTTTTCGCTATGGCGGCGACGTTTTTCCCCGCGTTTTCTACGGCGGTATGCAAACAAAGTAACCTTGGTTGATCGTATTCCGGACAACGGCGTTGTGCCTGACAGTTCGGTGGGGGCTGAAAAGGCCATGGATTCCCGTCCCCGCCTGCGCGAGGATGACGTTCCTTCGCGGAATGACAAAATGGGGAGCGGGAATGACAATAATGCCGTGCTGGTATGGGGTCGCAAATTCGAGCAACAGGCAGCCGCCTGCTCATTGCCGGTGTGGCGCATGGAAGACGGCTTTTTACGCTCGGTGGGGCTGGGCTCGGATCTTCGCCGGCCGGGATCCCTGGTCATTGATCCTGTGGGCATGTATTACGATCCGCGCACGCCGAGTGCCATTGAACATTATTTAAAGCATCATGACTTTTCTGCCCTGGAGATTGAGCTGGGCAAGCGGCTGTTAACGTATTTTCGTGAGCAGTCGCTGACCAAATACAACGTAGGTACGCGCCGCCAGCTTGACTGGCGGGCGCAGGCCGGCGGTCACCCGGTCATCCTGGTGCCCGGTCAGGTGGATGACGATGCCTCGGTGCAACTGGGCAGCCCGTTCGTGGCCGGTAACGCCGCCTTGCTGAAAGCGGTGCGGGCTGCTCATCCCGATTCCTTTATCGTGTTCAAGCCGCACCCGGATGTGGTGAGCGGCAGCCGCAAGGGCCAGGTGCCGGAGAGCGTGCTGGCAGCGTGTGTAGATCGGGTGGAAACCGAGGCCGGTATTGTCGACTGCCTGAATGCCTGCGATAACGTGCATGTGCTCACGTCTTTAACCGGGCTGGAGGCGCTTGTTCGTGGCAAGCCGGTCACGGTCTGGGGCCAGCCGTTTTATGCCGGCTGGGGGCTGACCACGGATATATATCCGGTTTCCCGCCGGGGGCGTGCCCTGTCTTTGCCTGCCCTGATATATGCCACCTACGCCTGGTATCCCACCTATGTGGATTACAAAACCGGGCTTTACAGCACGCCGTTGCGCATGGCGCGCCAGCTGGCCAGGGAACGTGAAAGCCAACGCGAGCCAAAAAGCGCCCTGCTGCGACTGCTACACCGCCGCTTGCGCAAGGCACGTTTTTTATGGGAAGCGTTAACAGGCTGAGCCCGTCTCCTTTCCCCCGCCTGCGTGGACGTCACAAGGCATAACGAAAAAACCCGGCACCAGGCCGGGTTTTGCGTTTATGGCATTATGCTGATCAGTCGAGCAGCAGGCGGTTTACCCGGGCCACAAAGGCGGCGGGGTCTTTCAGTCCGCCCTGCTCGGCAAGCTGGGCCTGCTCCAGCAGCAGCTGGGACCATTCGTTGAACTGCTCACCCTCGCCCAGGCTTTCCAGTTTTTTCACCAGGCTGTGCTCGGGGTTCAGCTCCAGAATGTATTTCTGCTCGGGCACCGGCTGGCCGGCGGCGCGCATCAGCTTGATCATCTGGGTGCTCATGTCGTGCTCGCCGGCCACCACGCAAGACGGGGTGCTGGTCAGGCGGTGGGTCAGGCGCACTTCCTTCACCTCGTCACCCAGGGCGGTTTTCACCCGCTCCAGCAGCGGCTTGAGGGCTTCCTTCGCTTCTTCCTGGGCCTTCTTGGTTTCTTCGTCGTCCAGCTCACCCAGATCCAGCTCACCCTTGGTCACGGACACAAACTGCTTGTCCTTGAACTCGCTCAGGTGGTTCATCAGCCACTCGTCCACCCGCTCCCACATCAGCAGCACTTCAATGCCCTTCTTGCGGAAAATTTCCAGGTGCGGGCTGTGGCTGGCGGCGGCGTAGCTGTCGGCGGTGATGTAGTAGATCTTGTCCTGGCCTTCCTTCATGCGCTCGAGGTAGTCCTCCAGCGACACGGTCTGGGCATCGGCGTCGTTATGGGTGCTGGCAAAGCGCAACAGGCCGGCAATCTGCTCACGGTTGGCGAAGTCTTCCGCCGGGCCTTCTTTCAGCACGTTGCCGAACTCTTTCCAGAAGCCCTGGTATTTTTCGGCGTCGTTCTTGGCCATCTGCTCCAGCATGGACAGCACCCGCTTGGTGCAGGCCTTGCGCAGCTGGGCGGTTACCTTGTTGTCCTGCAGAATTTCGCGAGACACGTTCAGCGGCAGATCGTTGGAGTCGAGCACGCCCTTCACAAAGCGCAGGTAGGTGGGCATGAACTGCTCGGCGTCGTCCATGATGAACACCCGCTGCACATACAGCTTGAGGCCGTGGCTCTGATCGCGGTTGTACAGATCAAAGGGCGCCTTGGCGGGCACATAGAGCAGGCTGGTGTACTCCTGGTTGCCTTCCACCTTGTTGTGGCTCCAGGCCAGGGCGTCCTGCCAGTCGTGGGAGATGTGCTTGTAGAACTCCTGGTATTCCTCATCGCTCACCTCACCCTTGGCGCGGGTCCACAGGGCGGTAGCCTTGTTCACCTGCTCCCACTGACCTTCGGTGGCCGGCGCGGTGACCTTGCCGTCTTCATCGGTCTGCTCGGGATCGCCGTCTTTCCACATTTCCACGGCAATGCTGATGTGATCGGAATACTTGCCCACAATGCTGCGCAGGCGCCAGTCGTCGAGGAACTCAAGCTCTTCTTCGCGCAGGTGCAGAATAACGTCGGTGCCGCGGCCGGTTTTCTCGATGTCGGCCACGGTGAAGCTGCCGTCACCGTCGGATTCCCAGCGCACGCCGCGATCAGTGGCTTCGCCGGCGGCCCGGGTCAGCACGGTGACCTTGTCGGCCACGATAAAGGCGGAGTAGAAGCCCACACCAAACTGACCGATCAGCTGAGAGTCCTTGGCCTGATCGCCAGACAGCTGGCTGAAGAAGGCCTTGGTACCCGACTTGGCAATGGTACCCAGGTGCTCGATCACCTCGTCGCGGGTCATGCCAATGCCGTTGTCGGAAATGGTCAGGGTTTTGTTGTCCTTGTCGATGACCAGGCGCACCCGCAGGTTGCCGTCGCTCTCGAACAGGTCGCTGTCAGACAGCGCCTTGAAGCGCAGTTTGTCGGCAGCATCGGCGGCGTTGGACACCAGCTCACGCAAAAACACTTCTTTGTTGGAGTACAGGCTGTGGGCCATCAGGCTCAGCAGCTGCTTGACTTCGGTTTGAAAACCATGGGTTTCGGTATGCACGGCTTCGGTCATCATCATGTTCCTTGCTTGGTTTAACCTACAGCGAGAAAGATGGGGATGACCGGGCCGTTTTCAAGGGGGAAAGACAAAAACAATACAAGGGTTCGGCGTCATTTCAGGAATCACGCCGCCCCTGCTCAGTAATAACTCTCCCCTTGCTCGGCCATTTGCCTGAGCGGCGCGCAGGGGGTAAAGCGTTCGCCGTATTTGCGCACATATTCCTCCATTCTGGCGACCATGGTGTCGATGCCCTGCTGGTGCAGGTAATGAAAGGGACCACCGGTAAAGGGCGGAAAACCAATGCCAAACACGGCGCCAATGTCGCCATCCCGGGGCGAGGCCACCACGCCCTCGCTCAGGGCCAGTGCCGCCTCATTCAGCATCAACAATACGCAGCGTTCGGCCATGTCCCGGGCCGGCAGCCGAGCCTGGGGCGTCAGCTCCAGCAGGTGATAGAGCCCGGGATCCGCCGGTTTGCCTTTTTTGTCAAAGGCGTAGAAACCCCGGCCGTTTTTCTTGCCGAGACGCTTGTCTTCCAGCAGTTTGCCAAAGGCGGCCGGCGCCCTGAAACGGCTGCCCAGCTCCTCTTCCAGCACGGGGGCAATGTTGGCGGCCACGTCGATGCCCACTTCATCAAGCAGGGTCAGGGGCCCTACCGGAAAGCCGTAGTCCACCAGCGCCCGGTCAATGGCCTCGACGGGCTCGCCTTCCAGCAGCAGCCGAATCGCCTCGTTGATATAGGGAGCCAGAATGCGATTCACGTAAAAACCGGCGCTGTCTTTTACCACTATGGGGGTTTTGCCCTGAGCCCGGGCCAGCTTCAGCGCCGTGGCCACCGTGCCTGCGCTGGTGCCGGCATGGGGAATGATCTCGGCCAGGGGCATTTTGTCTACCGGGCTGAAATAATGCAGCCCCACCACCCGTTCGGGCCGCTCAGCCCCTTCGGCAATGCGGTGAATGGGCAATGACGAGGTATTGCTGGCAAACACCCCGTGGGCGGGACCGTGTTTTTGCACTTCCCGCACCATACGACGTTTGATCTTTAAATCTTCAAACACCGCCTCCACCACCACATCGGCCCGGTTAAAGCCGCTGTAGTCCAGGGTGCCGGTCAGCCGAGCCAACTGCCGGTTCATCTCGGGACGGCGCAGGTGCTTTTTCTTTACCTTGTCATTGAGCAGGCGATGGGCCATGGCCATGGCCTGATTAATCCCTCTGTCATCAATGTCTTTGATGCGCACCGGCAGGCCGGCCCGGGTGGCGGTCACATAGGCGATGCCGCCGCCCATCAGGCCACCGCCCAACACCCCCACCCGCGCCACCGGACCAGGCTCGGCGCCCTGATAGCTGGTCTCCTTTTTCATATCGGTGGTGGCAAAAAACAGTCGGCGCAGCGAGGCCGACTCGGGCGTCATCACCAGAAAGCCAAAGGCTTCGGCTTCGGCTTTCAACCCCTCGGCCATGCCCCGCTCATAACCGGTGCGCACCACTTCCAGCAGTCGCTCCGGCGCCGGATAATTGCCCCGGGCTTTGCGCCTGAGGGTGCTTAGGGCCTTGTCGAACACCACCTTACGGCCCAGGGGGTTGCCTTCCAGCATGAGGGATTTTAAATCCCTGGTGCCGGGCCGGGCAGGCTTGCCCCGTTTTGCCAGGGCGATGGCGGTCTCCAGCAATATGCTCCGGGGCACCATATCGTCAACCAGCCCCGCCTTGAGTGCCTGCTTTGGTCTGAGCTGTTTACCGGTGAGCATCATGTCGAGGGCCTTCACCAGTCCCACCCGCCGGGGCAGGCGCTGGGTGCCACCGGAACCGGGAATCAGCCCCAGCTGCACCTCAGGCAACCCCAGTCGAGTGAGGTCGTCGTCGCTACACACTCGGCCGTGGCAGGCCAGCGCCAGCTCCAGCCCTCCCCCCAAGCAGGGGCCGTGAATGGCCGCGATCAGCGGCAGATCCAGTGCTTCCAGTTCATTGAACAGCGCCTGCCCGGCCCGGGACAGGGCCTCGGCTGCTTCGGCACTCGCGCAGTCATCCAGCATATGCACGTCGGCGCCGGCAATAAAGGCGTCGGGCTTGCCGGAGCAAAACACCAGGCCCTTGATATCATCTTGAGCGCGAATGTCGGCCAGCAGGGTGCGCAATTCGTCGGCAAAGCTCGCGCGCAGGGTGTTCATGCGCTCGCCGGGCACGTCCATGGTAATAATGCCGATGTGGTCGTCGGTGTGCAGGGTAAAGGTGGTTGATTCGCTCATTGGGCCGCCTCCAGTACCATGGCCACGCCCAGGCCGCCGGCGGCGCAGGCGGTGGTGAGTGCCAGACCGCCGCCCCGGCGGTGCAGCTCATTCAGGGTTTGGGTGATGATGCGCGCGCCGGTGGCGGCAAAGGGATGGCCGTAGGCCAGGGAGCCGCCAAGCACGTTGAATTTACTCATGTCCACGGTGCCCACCGGCGCCGCCAGCCCCAGCTCGTTTTCGGCAAAGGTAGGGCTTTCCAGGCACTGCAGGTTGGCCAGGGCCTGGGCCGCAAAGGCTTCGTGCATATCAACCAGATCCATATCGGCAAGCGTGCAGCCGGCCTGTGCCAGGGCCTTGGGAATGGCGTAGCTCGGCCCCAACAGCATGTCGCGCTTCACGCCAAGGGCGGCATAGGCATGGCTGCGCAAATAGCCCAGGGGTTTCAGCCCCAGGGCCCGGGCGCGGCTTTCGGTCATCATCAGCACGGCGGCGGCGCCATCGGTCAGTGCCGTGCTGTTGCCGGCGGTTACGGTGCCATGGCGCTTGTCAAAGGCGGGCCTGAGCCGGGCGTAGTCGTCCAGGGTGGAGTCGGGCCGCAGGGTATTGTCCTGCTTCAGGGGAGCCTCAAACGGCGGCACAAAGGCGGTCATCACTTCATTGTTGAGCCAGCCCTGCTCCCAGGCGCCGGCGGCCAACCGGTGGGAGCGCAGGGCAAATTCATCCTGCTCCCGGCGGGAAATGCCGTGGCTCTTGGCCATTTGTTCGGCGGTCTGGCCCATGGTCAGGCCGGTAGAATATTCCGCAATGGCCGGCGGCACCGGCGCCAGATCCCTGACTTTCAACCGGCGCAATATGGCCAGCTTTTGTGTCAGGCTTCTGGCCTTGCTGAGCGCCAGCAGGGCGTCGGCAAAGGCGCGGGACACACCGATGGGCAACACCGAGGCGGAATCGGCGCCGCCGGCAATGCCCACTTGCACCCGACCCGCCAGCATCGACTCGGCCAGGCTCGACACCGCCTGAAAACTGGTGGCGCAGGCCCGGGTCACGCTGTAGGCATCGGTGCTCACCGGCAATTCGGTGGCCAGCACGATCTCCCGGGCAATATTGGGGGCACTGGGCATCTGGATCACCTGGCCGAACACCAGCTGTTCAATGTCACCGGCCGCCACCGACGTGCGGGCCAGCAGCTCGGCCACCACCATACACCCCAGATCCAGCGCCGGAATGCCGTTCAGGGCGGTGGCCTGGCGGGCAAAGGGGGTTCGCAGGCCGGTCACGAAGGCGACGCGATCGCCCTGCCGGGTGGTAAGGGGAAATGTCGACGGCATGCTTGCTCCTTTTCCTGTGGCAACAAGAGGTCTGACCTCAAACATAGTAGCAACGGCAAAACCGGTTTCAAACAGGTTCGTTCGTTTTTACCTGGCAAGGCCGGGGTGACAAGGTGGTCGCCACGGGCAGCAACACTGGTTAGACTGAAAACAGGCTCCTACACGGGTTGAGTGATGATTTCCGTATTTAAGCGAAAGCAACAGGGGCAGCAAACGGTCTCAAAAAGCATGATGATAAAACAAAAGCGCTATGAGGCCTTGGTGTATGCCCTGCATGGCGATCTGTTTCGCTATGCCTTTTGGCTGTGCCATGACCGTCAGGTGGCGGAAGATCTGGTACAGGAAACCTTTCTGCGCGCCTGGAAGGCCCTCGACAGCTTGAAGGAAGAAAAAGCCGCCAAGGCCTGGCTGATCACCATATTGCGTCGGGAAAATGCCCGTCGGTTCGAACGCAAGCAGTTCGATTTGGTAGACATTGAAACCACGGCGGTGCCCGATCGCAAGGCACCGGGCCTGGAACAAAACATGGAAAACGAATGGCTGCGCCGGCACATTGCCGAGCTGGCCCCCGAATATCGCGAGCCGCTGTTGCTGCAGGTAATTGGCGGCTTTAGTGGAGAAGAAATTGCCGGAATACTGGATTTGAATAAAAACACCGTAATGACCCGCCTCTTTCGCGCCCGAAATCAGCTGCGAGAGGCCATTGAGCAAGACAAGACAGCAAGAGGTCGATGCAATGGATGATCTGGAGTTCCGCCGCCGGGCCTACGCGGATCCCGATGACAAAAGCCCGGAGTTTTTACGTGCGTCTTCCGCCCATGCCGGCAACCGCCAGTTTCTGGAAGACATGAAAGGCTTTAACCACAAGCTTGCCCGCGCCCTGGACGAGCCTGTGCCGCCAAGCCTGCCCGACAAACTGATGCTATCGCACCTGCTACGCCAGCCGGAAAGCCGCCCGCTGCCGGGCTGGCGACATTTGGCCATGGCCGCTTCGGTGGCCTTTGCCCTGGGGTTTGCCACCCGCTTTGTGACCTTTTCGCCCCAGGCTGCGGCCGGCCCCCCCTCGGTGTCCCAGGTGGCCCTGCATCATGTTATGCGGGAAATGCCCTTTACTCACTATATTGACGAGGAAGTGACCCTCACCACGGTCAATGCCAAGCTGCGTCCTTATGGTACACAGCTGCACGATATGGCGGAGGTCGGTAAGGTCTATTACGCCAACCACTGCATGTTTGCCGGCGGTCCGGCCGCCCACCTGGTGATTCAGGGCGAGCATGAACGGGTGCATGTTTTTCTGGTGCCCATGGAGCGACCATTGCAAATACAAAGTCGCTTTACCGAAGACAACCTGCACGGCGAAGTCATGCCCATGAGTTACAACCGTCTGGTGGTGGTCAGCGACCGCGGCGAAGACGTGCACCGCATGGCGCAAAAGGTCAAGGCATCACTGGAAAAGGCCATCTGAATACAGGCGAAGCGCCGGCCAGCCGCTGGCGCTTCATCTTGCTTCGCGCAAACCCCACACCACACTCACATTTTTCAATGCTCGTGCCGTTCGAGGCCAGACTACTATAAGAGTTGTGCCGCTTTTGGTGTAACATTCTGACCCCTTCTCGAACGGAAGCCTCCAATGCTGTTTGCAACAACAGGAATGTGCTATGACCATTGAACTCCCCATTCTTATCACCTTTGTCGGCTACCTGGTGCTGACCATGTTGATCGGTGTGGTGGCCTACAAGGCCACCAGTTCACTCAGTGACTATATTCTCGGTGGCCGCCGCCTGGGACCGAGCGTGGCGGCACTCAGCGTGGGCGCCTCGGACATGAGCGGCTGGCTACTGCTGGGCCTGCCCGGTGCCGTTTACCTGCACGGCCTGAACCAGGCCTGGATAGGCATTGGCCTGGTGGTCGGCGCCTGGCTCAACTGGCTGTTTGTGGCCAAGCGGCTGCGGGTCTATACCGAGCAGGCCAACGACTCCCTCACCCTGCCCGACTTTCTGGAGAACAGGCTGGACGACCGCAGCGGCCTTATTCGCGTGATCTCGGCGCTGACCATACTGGTGTTTTTTGTGTTCTACACCTCTTCCGGCCTGGTGGGCGGCGCCATTCTGTTTGAACAGGTCTTTGGCCTGCCCTACCTCACCGCCCTGCTGGTGGGTGGCAGTGTGATCGTCGCCTACACCTTTATGGGTGGGTTTCTGGCGGTGTCCTGGACCGACTTTTTTCAGGGCATTTTGATGCTGATCGCCCTGATCGCCATGCCCTGGGCAGTGATGAACGAGCTGGGTGGCATGGAGCAGACCATGACCACCCTGACCGCCATGGATGCCCACAAGCTGGAACTGTTCCACGACTTCTCGCTGTTTGGCGGGCTCAGCCTGATGGCCTGGGGCCTGGGCTATTTTGGCCAGCCGCACATTCTGGCGCGCTTTATGGCCATTGACTCTCCCCGCTCGGTGCCGCTGTCACGGCGCATTGCCATGAGCTGGATGGTGCTGTCGCTGATCGGTGCCCTGGGCGTGGGCCTGGCGGGTGCGGTGTATTTTGCCGATGCGCCGCTGGCTAACCCGGAGACCGTGTTCCTGGCGTTGTCCAACGCCGTGTTCAACCCCTGGGTGGCCGGCCTGCTGATCGCCGCCATCATGTCGGCCATCATGAGTACCATCGACTCCCAGTTGCTGGTGTGCTCGTCCGCCCTGACCGAAGACTTCTACAAGCGCTGGCTTCGCCCTCATGCCAGCGACAATGAACTGGTGTGGGTGGGCCGCTTCGCGGTGCTGGCCGTGGCGGTGGCCGCCATGTTGATCGCCCTGGATCCGCAAACCACGGTGCTGGGCCTGGTGAGCTACGCCTGGGCCGGCTTTGGCGCCGCCTTTGGGCCGGTGATCATTCTGTCGGTATTCTGGCCGCGCCTGACCCGTAACGGCGCCCTGGCCGGCATTGTGCTGGGGGCACTCACCGTGATCGGCTGGAAGCAGCTGGAAGGCGGCCTGTTCGATCTCTACGAAATCGTGCCCGGATTTATCATCTGTGCCCTGGCCTGTATCCTGGTCAGCCGCAAGGACAAGGAGCCGTCCAAATCGGTTACCCTGGCCTTTCGCCGTATGGAGTCCGAGCTGTAAGCCTTGATGACCCTCACAAAAGGGGCCGTATGGCCCCTTTTTTTGTAAACAGCCGTTTTACATTTACCCCGCGCTTACCTAATCTGCCAAGCAGCAGCGCTGCTTTTTCAGGCCGGTCGCGTTGGGTTGTCGCGCCATTGTGTTTCCACCAGCAAAGAGGGTGATGATGAACCAGAAAACGCTGACACTGACCTTACTCGCCGGCGGACTGGCGAGCATGACCGGCCAGGCCCAGGCCGCCGCCTTTCAGCTGGCGGAGCAAAGCACCAGTGGCCTGGGCCGGGCCTACGCCGGTGAAGGGGCCGCCGCCGACAACGCCGCCGTGCTCGGCCGCAACCCGGCGGCCATGACCCTGTTTGAGCGCCCGGCACTGTCGGCCGGGGCGGTCTACGTCAACCCGGAAGTGGATGTGGAAGGCAAACCAACGCCGCCACAGGCCGCCGGCGCCGCCAGCGCCGATCTGCCAACTCAGTCTGACGATATCGCCGATGATGCCGTGGTGCCTTTTTTCTATTATGTGCAGCCCATTAACGCACGGTGGGCGGCGGGCGTTGGCGCCTTTACCAATTACGGCCTGTCCACCACCTTTCAGGACAACCACTATGCCGGGCCGGTGGCGGGCAAAACCTCGCTGACCACCATAAACTTCAACCCCAGCCTCGCCTACCGAATGAACAAGCATCTATCACTCGGTGCCGGCTTTAATGCGGTCTACGCGGATGCCGAGTTGATTCGTCATACCGGTCTGGTGGCCGTGAGCAATCCCGGGTTGGGCTTGGAGCCCAAGTCCGAGTTTGTGCGACTGTCCGGTGATGACTGGGGCTATGGCTGGAATATCGGCCTGCTGCTGGAAGCGAACGAACATAACCGCTGGGCGCTAACTTACCGATCGGAAATTGAGCTAACCCTGGAAGGGGATTATTCCAGTGCCAAACCCGCCGTCGTCCCCGGCCTGCCTGTTGGCACCAGCAGCCAGACCATTCCCGGCAAACTCGATTTAACCCTGCCGGCCATTGCCGAGCTTTCCGGCTTTCACCGGGTTCATCCCGAGTGGGCCCTGCACTATGGTCTGATGTGGACCGAATGGAGCAGCTTTAAGGAACTACGCGCCCTGGGCCAGGATGGCGACACCCTGTTCCAGAAGGATGAGAAATTCAAAAACAGCTGGCGCATCAGCGCCGGGGTCACCCATGAGCTCTCCCCCGACTGGACGCTGCGCGGCGGCCTGGCCTACGATCAGTCACCGGTACCGGCGGCCACCCGTAGCATTTCCATTCCGGACGTGGATCGCACCTGGTATACCCTGGGCGCCACCTATAGGGTGAATGACGCGCTGAGCCTGGACGGTGCCCTGGCCTTTCTCAATGGCGGCAAGGTGGAAGTCAATGAAAGCCCCTATCAATTCAGCTCGGGTGGCGATGCCTGGCTGCTGGGGCTGCAAATGAATTACCGCTTTTAAAAAGGACAGCAAGCATCACGGCGCCCTGACAGGTTTCGAACCTGACAAGGCTTGGTGAGTTTCATATGCTTCCTGTATATTAATAAATCAGGTTCTTACGCGGTGTCTACATGGAAAATTACAGTTTTGTCGCCAAACAGGCCATTCTCGACGTTCATGGCAAACCCCTCGGCTATGAGCTGCTGTTTCGCCAGGGGCTTGACAATCGTTTTCCCAACATCGGAGCCGAACAGGCCACCCGCCGGCTAATGGCCGAACAATTCCTCAGCCAGAAGATTGAAGATCTGGTGGGCCCGGCCATGTGTTTTGTAAACTTTCCCGATACCCTGCTGCACGAAGGGCTGGCCGAGAGTTTTCGGCATTACAATATCGTAATTGAGATCCTTGAAGACGCGACCCCCACGCCTCAGTTGCTGGCATGCGTGCAGGATCTCAAGGCCATGGGCATGAAAGTCGCCCTGGACGATCATATTCCACATGAAGCCTGGCATGACTTTTTTCCCTATCTGGACTTTATCAAGCTGGACTTGCGCGAACTGCCGCTGGAGGAATGCAAGCGCCTTATTAATACCTGCCGGCCCCATACGTCACTGCAGTTTATTGCCGAAAAAGTGGAAACCCGGGAAGAATTTGAGGCCGCACGCAAGCTCGGCTTTCAGTATTTTCAGGGCTATTACTTTCAGCAGCCCCAGGTGGTTCAGCGCCGCCTGCTGACCACGGATGAAAGAACCGCCTTTGATCTGATGGCCGCCGTAACGGAGTCTACCGTTGACTACGACAGGGTGACCGAGCTGTTTATGCGGGACTTGCCTCTCACCTACAACCTGCTGCGTTACATCAATAACCAGCACCTGGGATACAAGGCCTCCGGCATCGACAAGCTGCGCAGTGCCCTGGTCTACCTCGGGCAAAAGCAACTGAAACAATTCACCGCCATGGTGATGACCGCCTACATCAGTAAGGGCAAAAGCCAGGAGCTGTATCGTCATGCCATGATTCGGGCCAGGTGGTGCGAGCTGATGGCCACCAACATAAAGCCGGAGCTGGCCGAAGACGCATTTTTATGCGGCCTGTTTTCCCTGCTGGATGTGCTGCTGGATCAGACCATGGAAGAGGTGCTGCCCAACCTGACGGTAAGCGAGCAGGTGCAACAGGCCTTGCTGGAGCGCAAGGGAACCCTGGGGTTTCTGCTGGGGGTAGTGCACGATCATGAGCGGGCCAACTGGTCCCTGCTGCAGAAGCGGCTGAACTTTATCGACATGGATCAGCACACCAGTGCCCGGTGCTATGAAGAGGCCGTGCACTGGAGCCTGGCCCTGGATGCCGAGGGCGACTGAACATCGCCCTTTCCTCTTTCCTCTGCGCCTTTACGGCGGTCAGCCGCGCCGAACCGCCGCCCAGACTCCCAGTACCAGCACAAAGCCCATTGCCGCCGCCGCAAATCCCGCCAGCAGGCTGCCGGTCACCCCCAGTGCCAGAAAGCCGGTTATGCTGACCACGGCCATGGAAAGGGCATAGGGCAGCTGGGTCACCACATGATCGATGTGATGGCAGGAGGCACCGGTGGAAGACAGTATGGTGGTGTCGGAAATGGGCGAGCAGTGGTCGCCAAAGACGGCACCGGCCATCACCGCCGCCATGCCGGGCAGCAACATCTGGGCATCAATGGCCATGGTCATGTCGGCGGCGATGGGCAGCATTACGCCAAAGGTGCCCCAGCTGGTACCGGTGGCGAATGCCATGATGCCGGCCAGCACAAAGAGAATGGCCGGCAGCAGATACAAGGGCAGGTTTTGCTGCACCAGTGACGCCAGGTATTTGCCGGTTTCCAGCTCGCTGATAAGGCCGGCAATGGTCCAGGCGAACAACAGAATGTAAATGGCTGGCAGCATACCCTTGATGCCCACCGCCAGGGTGTGCAGCCAGTCCCGTGCCGAAGTGCGCTCACGCACCAGCGCCAGGGCGCAGATCAACACGCCGGCAATGCCGCCGCTCACCAGAGAACGACCCACGTTGGTGTTTTCCAGCGCGCCCAGCAGGCTGAACGCCTGCCCCGCCTCGCTCAGGGCCTGGGCTCCGGTCCATATCAAGCCGGCCAGGGTGACCAGCGTCAGGCCACCAATGGCAAACAACAGGTCTGACACTCGGCCACCGCTTCTCTCGTGATCGTGCACACCGGGGGGGGTGCCCTTGTCGGCATCATAAAGCTCGCCGTCCAGCGCTCGGCGCTCGTGGCGACGCATCGGCCCCAGATCCCACCCCCCCTTGATCACCAGAATCACCATCAGCAGGGTAAAGATGGCGTAGAAATTCATGGCTCCCATGGTCAAAAAAGCCGCCAGGGGGCTTTGACCAGTCAGGCCGTAGCTCGCCAAAATGCCGCCGATCAGGGCGATAATATAGGCGCCCCAGGACGATATCGGCATCAGCACGCAAATGGGGGCCGCGGTAGAATCCAGCAAATACGCCAGCTTGGCCCGGGAAATACCGAAACGATCGGTTACCGGCCGGCAAATGGTGCCCACCGACAGGCTGTGAAAGTAATCATCGATAAAGAAGACAAACACCAGCAGGCCGGTCATGACCTTGGCCTGTCGCCGGCTTTTAATGCGCGCCTGCGCCCATTCGGCAAAGGCATGGGTGGCGCCGGCTCGGCTGAGCATGCTGATAATACAGCCTAGCAATAACAAAAATAACAGAATATTGACATTCCATTCATTAACGGCACCCTCGTCCCAGAACAGGTTAAATACCTTGCCGGCGAGATGAGTAAAGGCGGCGACCGGCTGGAATTGCAGCAACAACAACGCTGCCAGAACAATGCCCAGGCCGAGGGAAAGCAAAACGCGACGAGTAACGATGGCCAGCACTATGGCAAGCACGGGAGGGAATAGCGACCAAATACTTTGAATAAAAGGATGAGTGTCCACAGCAGCACCTGAATCTTGAGTTACAAAAAACCACCAGGAGCAGGAAACCGACACTGTCACGTCCTTTCTTTCCCAGCAGTAGCGCATCACGACTCGGGAGTCGTGACAGTATCAGCCCTTTCGGTACTGATCCCAGCGCCTGGCTCTTGATAGAGCCGAACACTTCGGCAACGCTTCCTTTCCATCGGGATAAACGGCATCACCCTGCCCCGATGTACTGATAAGCGCTGCGCCTCTACGCAGGTAAGTTGGCGGATTTTACTGCCGAAAAACAAAAAATCAATACATTTGTCTATATCATGTGCATTAATCCGCTTGAAAAAGCGGCTGCCGGTCATCATACCCTGTCCTCAGGTTCCGGCCGCTGAGAGGGTTAGTTTAAAAGTGAGAAAGCACTTGCATAATATGAAAATCATCACGCAAATATAGTTGCATTATGCGAGCATATTAATAACAGCTTCCTCTTATTTTTTCTCGAATGACATCATTAAAAACAGGACATAAATCAATTTACTTGCAACACCGGCAATCAGCCTGTAAATTTAAATTATTAAAAACAAATATACTTAAACAACAGGTGTAACAGATGACCGATTTCCTGAAAACTCTACTGAATATTCGCAGCCTGCGTGCCGCCGGCCGTGAGATGACCATGGAGCAACTGGAAGAAGCTCTGAGCAAATTGACCATGGTGGTGGAAGAGCGCCGCGAAGCCGAAGCCGAAGAGAAAGCCAAGGCCGAACAGAAAGAGCGCAAGCTCAAGGAATACGTCGACATGCTGGCTGCCGATGGCATTGATATCAGCGATCTGATGGAAGTCGCCGAGCCGGCCAAGAAAGCCAGCGCACCGCGCAGCAAGCGCCCGGCCAAATATGCCTACACCGATGAAAATGGCGAATATAAAACCTGGACCGGCCAGGGTCGCCAGCCCGCCGTGATCAAGAAAGCCATTGAAAATGGCGGCTCTCTGGAGCAGTTCCTGATCAATCAGTGATTCACAGATTGGTGTGAAAACGGGGCCTCAGGCCCCGTTTTTTTATTTATTTAAATCGTATAAAGAAATTGGTTTTAATGCACAAGACTCATATTGAGCCAATATCTGACGTAACCGCTGCCAATCACAAATAAATGTGACCCCGCCTAAAGCAGAGCATAAAGCGATTGATCCAGGCCATTGTGCTTGAGCTCATACACCAGCGCCAATTCGGCGCCCAGGCCGCCTGCCGGCCAGCCCTTGCGCTCCATCCAACACAAGTAAGCCAGAGGGAGCCGTAACAACGGCTGACCACGGTACTTACCATAGGGCATGGGTTTGCGAATAATACGCAGCAACCCGGCCTGATCCAGGCCGGGTGATAGCGGCTCAGCCATGCAGGCTGGCGTTAATAGCACTCAGGGCCGCCGCGGGATCCTCGGCCTGAGTAATGGGGCGGCCAATCACCAGATAGTCACTGCCCGCCTTTAACGCCAGCTCCGGAGTCATGATACGGCGTTGATCGCCGGCATCACTGCCCGCAGGCCGAATGCCCGGGGTGACCAGTTTAAAGTCCGGGCCCAGCTCGCTCTTCAGCAGGCTGGCTTCTTGGGCGGAGCACACCACACCGTCCAGGCCGGCCTGTTGGGTCAACCGCGCCAGCGCCAGCACCTGCTCGGCGGGAGAACGCAGCACACCGGTCTGATTCAACTCTTCGGCGGTCATGCTGGTCAGCACGGTTACTGCAATCAGCAGCGGCGCCCTGTCACCGTAGGGTGCCAGGGCCGCCTTTGCCGCTTCCATCATACGGCTGCCACCACTGGCGTGCACATTCACCATCCACACGCCCAGCTCCGCGGCGGCGGCCACCGCCTTGGCGACGGTGTTGGGAATATCGTGAAACTTGAGATCCAGAAACACATCAAACCCTTTCGCCACCAGGGTGCGCACAAATTCAGGGCCGAACAGGGTAAACATCTCCTTGCCTACCTTGAGTCGGCACTGCGCCGGATCCAGCTGCGCCACCAACGCCAGCGCCTGTTGCTCGTCGGCAAAGTCGAGTGCTATCAATACCTTGGGATCGCCATTGCGTGTTGTTTGCATGAAATACCTTTTCTTTTTTGTGAGGGGTGAGGAGTCATAACCCCTGTCGTAATTTACTCGCCGTCGAGGCCGCGCACCGGCTTGATGGTGCCCCACTGCCGGCAGGACGGACATTGCCAAAACAGGCTGTGAGCCGAAAAACCACACTGGCCGCAACGGTGGCTGGGCTTGGCCTTGATCTGCTCGGCCACCAGTGCCCTGAGCATTTCCAGGCTGGCCCGCGCCCTGCCCTGTTCGGCATTGGCGGCATGGTAGGACATCAGCCGGTAGAACCCTTTCATGGTGGGGTGACGCTGCAGGTGAGACAACACCAGCTGTTCGGCATTGACCTGACTTTCCCGCTCGGCCACGCGGTCTGCCAGCATCAGCACGGCGCTGGCCCCAGTGCCGGACGCAACCCATTGCTCCAGCAGGGCGGTAAAGGCGTCATCCTGATCCAGCTGCCGATGACAACGCTGCAAATCGGGCAGCACCTCACTGATAAAGTCCGCATCCTGCGCCACCACCTGCTCCAGGCAGGCGGCGGCCTGGGCCCACTGGGCCTGCCCCATCAGCAGCGCCGCCAGCCTGATATTGGCACGCACACAGCCGGCATCGGCCTTCAGCGCCTTTCTGAAATCGGTCGCCGCGCCCTTTTCATCCTGCCGGCGCCACTTCTGCTCCGCCAGTTCGCAATAAAAATGCCCCATGGGCACCAACACCTTGCTGCCCTGGCGCTTTTTCAGACGGGCAGCCACGGCAATGGCCTGTTCCCAGTCACGCAGCTGCTGATAGAGGGTCATCAGCAGCTCAAGGGCTTCCTGCTCGTAATCGGGGTCGTCTTTGAGTTCAGTCAGGATTTGCTCGGCGCGATCCAGCAGACCGGCGGCAAAGAAATCTCGGGCCAGCTCCAGCATGGCTAAATGGCGTTGCTCGAGAGACAGGTTGGTACGGGCGATCAAATTTTGATGAATACGAATGGCTCGGTCTACTTCGCCACGGGTACGGAACAGGTTTCCCAGCGCCAGGTGGGTTTCAATGGTTTCGCTGTCAACCTGCAGCAACTGAATAAAGAGATCGACGGCCTTGTCGGGCTCGTCGGAAAGCAGAAAATTCAACCCGGCAACATAGTGCCGGGAGAATTGGCTGGATTGTTTCTGTGCATCCTGGCGAACGCCTCGGCGTCCCATATACCAGCCATAGGCTGCTGCCACCGGAAGCAGCAGAAACAGCAATTCCAGCATGAAGTTCGTCAGTCCTTAACCGGCAGCGCCCTGAGCTCTTCCAGTTCCCGTTGCTGACGCTCAACCTTTTTGTGCAGTCCCTTGTTGGTCATTTTAAGACGCAGCATAACCAGGCCAAAAACAAGCCAACCCAAGGCAAATCCGGCTACAAAAATAATCGCCAGCAAAGAAGACAGTCGGTAGTCTCCCTGGGCCAGCAAATAATTGACATGCACCAGCTGGTCATTCTGGGAGCCCAAAGTCAGCCCTACCGCAAAAAGGACAGCCAGAATTATCAGGCCAAAAATTATTTTCACCTTACCCTCTCAACATCCTGATTTTGAGTAAACGGCATTATCCCGAAAAAGCCGGGGGGACGCCACCGCGGCCGGCGGAAAAGTGAAGCTACGCCGGGTTTACCCGTTCCCGCAGCTCCTTGCCTGGCTTGAAATGGGGCACGTATTTACCGTTAAGCTCCACCTTTTCTCCGGTCTTGGGATTCCGTCCCAGGCGGGGGGCACGGTAATGCAGGGAAAAACTGCCGAAACCGCGAATTTCAATGCGATCACCCGATTGCAGGGTCGACGCCATTTGCTCCAGAATTTCCTTGATGGCGTTTTCCACTTCCTTGGCGGAAAGGTGCGCGTATTGTTCCGCCATACGTTCAATCAGGTCGGATTTTGTCATGCTACTGTCTCCGGAACACCAAATAAAAAGGGGCCGCGAAGGCCCCCTTGTTTCAATTCGGACAGGCTTATTCGCCTTTCGCCGCCTTGAATGCTTCGGCCATGGCACTCAGACCAACTTCTTCTTGCTGCTGGTTCAGGGTGTCGATGGCAGCCTTCTCTTCAGCTTCGTCCTTCGCGCGGATGGACAGGCTGACGGTGCGGTTCTTGCGATCGATGCCCATGAAGCGAGCTTCAATTTCTTCACCGGCGTTCAGCACGGTGGAGGCGTCTTCGATGCGGTCGCGGGAGATGTCGGCAACGCGGATGTAACCTTCCACGCCTTCTTCCAGCTCAACCACGGCACCCTTGGCGTCAACGGCGGTGATGGTACCCTTAACGATAGCACCTTTCTTGTTGTCAGACAGGTACTTATTGAAGGGATCTTCGTCGATTTGCTTCACGCCCAGGCTGATGCGCTCACGCTCCGGATCGACCTGCAGAACAACGGCTTCGATCTCGTCGCCCTTCTTGAATTCACGAACGGCTTCGTCACCGTTGGCGTTCCAGGAGATGTCGGAGAGGTGAACCAGACCGTCGATGCCGCCTTCCAGACCAATGAAGATACCGAAGTCGGTGATGGACTTGATCTTGCCAGATACGCGGTCACCCTTGTTGTGGGTTTCGGCGAACTGCTGCCAAGGGTTGGATTTGCACTGCTTCAGACCCAGGGAGATACGACGACGCTCTTCGTCGATATCCAGAACCATCACTTCCACGTTGTCACCAACGGAAACAACCTTGGACGGGTGAATGTTCTTGTTGGTCCAGTCCATTTCGGACACGTGCACCAGGCCTTCAACGCCTTCTTCGATTTCAACGAAGCAGCCGTAGTCGGTCAGGTTGGTTACGCGGCCGGCCAGACGGGTGCCTTCCGGGTAACGGTTGGCAATATCTACCCACGGATCTTCGCCCAGCTGCTTCAGGCCCAGAGACACACGGGTGCGCTCGCGGTCGAACTTCAGGACTTTAACGTTGATCTCGTCGCCCACGTTCACGATCTCGGAAGGATGCTTAACGCGCTTCCAGGCCATGTCGGTGATGTGCAGCAGGCCGTCTACGCCACCCAGATCTACGAAGGCACCGTAGTCGGTCAGGTTCTTGACGATACCCTTGACTTCCTGGCCTTCCTGCAGGTTTTCCAGCAGCTGCTCGCGCTCGGCGCTGTTTTCGGTTTCGATCACGGCACGACGGGAAACCACAACGTTGTTGCGCTTCTGGTCCAGCTTGATGACCTTGAACTCAAGCTCTTTGCCTTCCAGGTGAGTGGTGTCGCGAACCGGACGCACGTCTACCAGGGAACCGGGCAGGAAGGCGCGGATGCTGTTCACTTCTACGGTGAAACCACCCTTGACCTTGCCGTTGATCACGCCGGTCACGGTTTCTTCGTCTTCGTAGGCCTTTTCCAGCTGCAGCCAGGCTTCGTGGCGCTTGGCTTTTTCACGGGACAGCTGAGTCTCGCCGAAGCCGTCTTCCACGGCGTCCAGCGCTACGTCTACTTCGTCGCCAACGCTGATTTCCAGCTCGCCCTGGGCGTTCTTGAACTGCTCGGCGGGAATGGCAGACTCGGACTTCAGACCGGCGTCAACCAGCACGATGCCGTTTTCAATGGCAACAACGGTGCCCTTGACGATGGAGCCCGGACGGGTTTCGAGTTCTTTCAGAGACTCTTCAAAGAGTTGAGCAAAAGATTCAGTCATGTTTAATGAATACACTGTTAAGTTGAACATCCACGGGGCAATCCGGCGCTCGTGGGGTGACTAACACATTCCGCCCGGCTTCCCTGAGGGCGGCATTGCCAAATGGCTTAACGACCAAGTTTAACCTTAGTATGACTCAGTACCCTGTCCAGCACCTGGGTGATGGTCAGTTCGGTGGAGTCAATCACCAGGGCGTCATCGGCCGCCTTGAGCGGCGCCACGGCCCGGTTACGATCCCGGTCGTCGCGCTCTCGAATTTCGCTTAAAAGGCGGTCAAAACTAACATCAAACCCCTTTTCTTGCAACTGCTTGAGGCGTCGACTGGCACGCTCTTCGGCACTGGCGTCGAGGAAAATCTTGACCTCGGCATCCGGAAACACCACGGTGCCCATGTCACGACCGTCGGCAATCAGCCCGGGCCTGGCGCGAAAGGCGCGCTGACGGCGCAGCAGCGCCTCGCGCACACGGGGAAACGCCGCGACCTTGCTGGCCGCGTCGGCCACTTGCTGAGTACGAATATCGCGGGACACATCTTCCCCTTCCAGGATCACACGAATGTCGCCGCCCGTTGTCGGAAACTGCACGTCCAGGTGCGCTGCCAGGGGCATCAGCCCCGCTTCGTCATCCAGGGCCACGTTGTGGTGCAGGGCTGCCAGTGCCAACACCCGGTAAATGGCACCGGAGTCGAGCAGGTGCCATTCCAGTTGTTCCGCCAGCAGCTGGCAAAGGGTTCCCTTGCCGGCACCGCCCGGGCCATCCACGGTGATGACGGGAGCTTGTTCAGACATACATCCTCCAGTGAAACATGAGTTCGGATACACTGCCTTTGAGGCAGGCATCGCGCGGGCGGCATTATAACCGACTCACACCACAAAGACAGGCATTACAAACAATTAACAAAGCCGCCAATACGATTGAACCTATACCTGTCGCTCCATCCGCTTTACAATAGCCGGCATTTTTTATTGATGTGCTGTTTCAAGAGGAAGGCCATGAGCAGTGTTACCCGAATGGCAAACTCCAAGTTGCCCACTCCCTGGGGCACCTTTACCCTGGTCGGTTTTGAAGAAAAGGGAACAGGCAAGGATCATGCCGCCCTGGTAATGGGGGATGTCGACAACGGCGAACCTGTGCTGGCCCGCATTCATTCCGAATGCCTGACCGGCGATGCCCTGTTCAGTCTGCGCTGTGACTGCGGCTTTCAACTGCAGGCGGCGCTGGAGCGCATTGCCAAGGAAGGTCGCGGCGTACTGTTGTATGTGCGCCAGGAAGGCCGGGGGATTGGCCTGCTGAACAAAATTCACGCCTATCACCTGCAGGATCAGGGCAAGGATACGGTGGAAGCGAATGTCGAGCTGGGCTTTGCCGCCGACATGCGCGACTACACCATCTGTGCCGACATGCTGCACAGCCTGGGCGTGGGCGAGCTTCACCTGATGACCAACAACCCGCGCAAGGTCAAGGCGATGGAAAACTTCGGCATCAAGGTAGCCGAGCGCCTGCCGCTGCAGGAAGGCCGCAACCCGTTCAACGAGCATTACCTCAATACCAAGGCCGGCAAGTTGGGTCATATGCTGAAAGACAAGGACTGACCGCCCGCCCCAATAAAAAATACCGGCCCTTGGCCGGTATTTTTTTATCCGTGTTCGAGCCTTATTCCTTGGTGAAATGGACGTCTTCTTCCTTTTCACCGGCATGGGGATCGTGAAAGCGGCTCACGTTCATGGCGCCTTCGCTCTTGCCCACAATGCAGGTGACCACGGCGTCGCCGGTAATGTTGACGGCGGTACGTATCATGTCGAGCAGACGATCCACACCGATGATCAGTGCAATGCCTTCCACCGGCAGCCCCACCTGGTTCAGCACCATGGCCAGCATCACCATGCCCACCCCGGGTACACCAGCGGTACCAATGGAGGCCAGTGTAGCGGTCATGATCACCATCAGGTAATCGCCAAAGGTCAGATCAATGTTGAACGCCTGGGCGATAAAGGCGGTGGCCACCCCCTGCATGATGGCAGTGCCGTCCATGTTGATGGTGGCACCCAGGGGCACGGTAAAGGAGGCTACCCGGTTTTCCACACCCATGCGCCGAGTGGTGGTTTCCAGGGTCACCGGTATGGTGGCGTTGGATGACGCGGTGGAAAAGGCAAACATGACTGCGTCTTCCATCTTTTTGAGAAAGGTGATCGGGCTCAGGCCGGTGAACACCCGGAACAGGGTGGAGTAGGTCACCAGGGCATGCAGCAGCAGGGTGCCCGCCAGCACCAGGAAATACTCAATCAGATTAAGAATGGCATCCAGCCCCAGGCTGGTGAACAGCTGGGCCATCAGGCAGAACACGCCGTAGGGGGCCAGGTTCATCAGCAGCGCCACCAGCTTCATGATCACTTCGTTCAGATCCACAAACAGTGCCGCTACCCGTTCCCCGGACTTGCCCGCCAGGCTGATGGCAATGCCAAACAGCACGGCAAACACGATGATCTGCAGGGTATTGCCCTGGGCCATGGCGTTGATGGGGTTGGTGGGGAACATATTAATGATCACCTCGGCCAACGACGGCGCCTCGCGGGCGGCAAAGGTGCTGGAGGTCGCCAGATCCGCCCCTTCACCGGGCTTGAACAGCTCCCCCATCAGCAGAGCCAGGGAAATGGCCACGGCGGTGGTGAACAGGTAGAACGCCAGGGTCTTGCCCCCCAGCCGTCCCAGGGTGGAGATGTCTTTCAGGGAGCTGGTGCCGCATACCAAGGAGACAAAGATCAGCGGTACTACCAGCATGTTGAGGCTGGCGATAAAAATTTTGCCGCCGACCATGAACAGGCCGTTGACCAGATATTCCTGAACCAGGGCGGCGTCGGCAAACAGGGTGCGGATAACAAAGCCGGCCAGCACCCCCAGGGCCATGCCCACCAGCACTCGGGTGGTGAGCGACAGCTTTTTTTCACTCGCATTCATGAATGAATACTCCTTATTCAAAGTCCCAAACGGGGTCGCAATCGAGGTGCGCAAGGGTAGCAGCTAATAACGTGAGAATCTTCAAAAATTCACAAATAGCGGAATAAAAAACCAGAAAAAACAAAAAAAGCAAAAATTAAACCCACAAAAGTGGGTTTAATCCTGCATTTAACACGATCTGTTCTGGAAAGGTCAGCGACCGGTACCTACGGCTGCCGGCCCCGCCTGACCGCCGGCCGTCAGCATCTGGGCATCACTGCGCTTGAGCACCGAATACACCACGCCGGTCAGCACCGAGCCCGCGGCAATGGCCAGCACATACCAGCCCAGTTGCTCAATGGCGTTGGGAATAAACAACACGAACACGCCGCCATGGGGTGCCAGCAGTTTGGCCCCGAACAGCATCGACAGGGCACCGGTCAGGGCGCCGCCGGCCATGCAGCTGGGGATCACGCGAAGCGGATCCCGCGCCGCAAAGGGAATGGCTCCTTCGGAAATAAAACACAATCCCAGCACAAAGGATGCCTTGCCCGCCTCCTGCTCATTGGGGTTGAACTTGCGCCGGGCCAGAAAGGTGGCAATGCCCATGCCAATGGCCGGCACCATGCCCGCCGCCATGGCCGCCGCCATGGGGCCATAGGTTTGCGAAGCCAGCAGCCCCACGGAAAAGGCATAGGCCGCCTTGTTGACCGGGCCGCCCATGTCAAAGCACATCATGGCACCAATAATGATGCCCAACAGCACGGCGTTGGCCGAGCCCATGTTATTGAGAAAGTCGGTCATCACCGCCATGATGGTGGCCACCGGACCGCCCACCACATAGATCATCACCAGGCCGGTAAACAGGCTGGCGAACAGCGGAATAATCAATATCGGCTTGAGCGACTCCAGGCTTTTGGGCATGGGAACTCGCCGGGCCAGCAGGCGGGCGCTGTAACCGGCGAGAAAGCCGGAGATGATGCCGCCGATAAAACCGGCCCCCAGGCTGCTGGCCAGCATGCCACCGATCATGCCCGGGGCAATGCCCGGCCGGTCGGCAATGGAATAGGCAATGTAGCCCGACAGCACCGGAATCATCAGGGCAAAGGCCGAGCCGCCACCTATCTGCATCAGCGCCGCCGCCAGCGTGCCCTCTTCCTTGAACGCCTCGATGCCGAAAATAAACGACAGTGCAATGATAAGGCCCCCGGCCACCACCATGGGCAGCATAAAGGACACCCCGGTGAGCAGGTGCTGGTAAGGACCCGGCTCCTTTTTGTCAGCCTCGGCGCTCAAAGCCACACCGCCGCTTTGCTGCTGCCAGGTCTTTGCCTCGCGCAGGGCGGTTTCAATGGTGTGCTGTGGCTTTTTTAACGCCTGCCCGGTACTGGTACGATACAGCCGCTTGCCGTTGAAACGGGCCAGGTTGACCTCGATATCGGCGGCCACAATCACGCAGTCGGCGGCGGCAATGTCGTCGGCGGTCAGGGCATTCTGGGCCCCCACCGAGCCTTGCGTTTCCACCTTGATATGATGACCCAGTCCCTGGGCGGTTTCGGTCAGCGCCTCGGCCGACATGAAGGTGTGCGCCACCCCAGTGGGACAGGCGGTGATCGCCACCAGCCGGACCCGGTTTTCGCTGTGCGCCTCGAAGGGCCCGTCTACAGGCAGCGGCGCCGCCTGCTGCGCCGCCCGTTGCAACCAGGCCTTGGGATCGTTCAGCGCCGGCTGAATCTCCCCCACAAAGCCGGGCTTGCCGGCAAAGCGGGACAGGTTCGAGGCCGGCCCGGCGGCGGCCACCAGCACCAGCTCGGCCTCGGCGATCTGTGCCGGGGTAAAGGGCGTTACCGGCTCAAGCTGACTGTGGCATTCCACGGCCACCTGCCAGCCTTGCTGCTCGGCGGCGTGCGCCAGCACGCGGGCCGCCATGTAACTGCTTGCCATGCCGCTGGGACAGGCGGTAAGGATCAGCGCTTTCATGTGTCCGCTCCCTGACGAGCAATGGGTTCAATCTCAATGTTCCGCTGAAAGGCGGCAAAGGCCTTCTGATCGTAGATACCCACGCCTATCTGGGTGACCGCCATCAATGACAGGGCCACGGCGCGGCGCAGGTTGTCGGGTTCGTTCAGGCCTTCCACCATGCCGGCACAAAGTCCCGCCACCAGGGAGTCGCCGGCGCCCACCGTGCTCACCACCTTGACCCTGGGCACCCGTGCGCGCCAGGCGCCATTGGGGCCAAACCAGCAGACGCCGTCGGCACCAGCCGACACCACCACCTGTTCGATGCCCCGCTGCCGCAGGGTAAGCGCACAGCCGATCAGGGCCTCATCGCTGTCGACCGGCTGGCCCACCAGGCCTTCCAGCTCTTCCAGATTGGGCTTGATCAGGGCGGGCCGGCCGCGAATGCCGGCCCGCAGTGCCTCGCCGCTGGCGTCCAGCCAGACCGTTTTGCCCCGCTCGCGCCACATTTCAATCATGCCTTCCAACTGCGCCGGGCTGACCCCGGGAGGCAGGCTGCCCGCCACCACCAGGTACTCAAAATCGTCTGCCAGCGACTCGAGTCGGGCCAGCAGCCGGGTCCAGTCGCCCTCCCCTACCCTGAGTCCGGGCAGGTTGATGTCGGTTACCCGGCCTTCCGCCTCGCTGATTTTCACATTGACCCGAGTATCACCGGGCAGGCGGACGAAATCGTCGCCAATGCCGTGCCGGCCAAACAGGGCACGAAAGGAAGCATCGTTATTCAGCCCGAGAAAGCCGCTGGCCCGGGGCTTGTGCCCCAGATCCGCCAGCGCCCGGGCCACATTGATGCCCTTGCCCGCCGCCCCCAGATGCCCAGATTTGGCGATGTTGACGTGGCCGGCCTTGAGTTGCTCCAGCGACACGGTGAGATCCAGCGCCGGGTTCAGGGTCAGGGTTAGCATGCTCATTGAATTTCTCCTGTCAGGGCCCGGACGGTCTGGGCGTCCCGGGCACGAAGGGCCTTCGCGGCCAAATCCTTGCAACGGGCCAGGCTGCACTCGCGCACCCGGGCCTTGACCAGGGGTACCCGGCCCGGGCTGACCGAGACCTCATCCACTCCCAGCCCCAGCAGCAGCGGCAGCGCCTGGGGATCCGCCCCCAACTCGCCGCATACGCCCACCCATTTGCCCTGGGCATGGGCGGCTTCTACCGTCATGGCGATCAGCCGCAGCACCGCCGGATGCAGGCCGTCGGACAACGCCGCCAGCTCGCCGTTACCCCGATCCGCGGCCAGGGTGTATTGGGTCAGATCATTGGTGCCAATGCTGAAAAAGTCGGCGTCTTGCGCAAACAATTGGGCATTGAGGGCGGCGGACGGTACTTCCACCATGATACCCAGCTGCACGTCGGCGGCCTGTACCTCGGCCTGCACCCGCTCAAACATCTCTTTGGCAAAGCGCCACTCGGACCAGTCGGCCACCATGGGAAACATGATGCGTAGCGGCCGATCGCCGGCGGCGGTCAGCAGGGCGCGCAGCTGGGTTTCCAGCAGCTCGGGCTGCTGCATGCACAGGCGAATGCCGCGCACGCCGAGAAAGGGATTGTCCTCTTTGGGCACCGGCCAGTAGGGCAACGGCTTGTCGCCGCCCACGTCCAGGGTACGGGCCACCAGCGGCCGGCCATTAAGGACGGTAAATGCCTTGTCGTACTCGGCCTGCTGCTGCGCCAGATCCGGCGCCTGGCTTCGGCCCATAAACACAAACTCGGTGCGCAGCAGGCCCACGCCTTCCGCCCCGCTTTCTACGGCGGCGGCGGTTTTGGCGGTGTCACCCAGGTTGGCGCCTACCTCCAGGCGATGGCCGTCGGTGGTAACGGCGGCCTGGTTACGATGTTCCCAGGCCTGCTCGGCCAGTTGCCGCTCCTGCGCCTGGCGGGCTTTGGCCTGCTCCAGCACTCGGTTGGTCGGGGCCACATGCAGGGTGCCGGCGTCGCCGTTAAGAATGGCTTGCGTACCGGATTTCAGGCCCATGACGGCGCCGCCCATGGCCACCAACGCGGGAATGCCCAGTGATCGGGCCAGTATGGCGCTGTGAGAAGAAGGCCCCCCTCCGGCGGTCACCAGCCCCAGTACCAACTCGGCGTTCATGTTCACCACATCCGACGGGCCTATGTCTTCCGCTACCCAGATATAGGGGGCGTTCGGGGTTTGCGGCAGCGGTGTGTCGCACAGAATGGCCATGACCCGGCGGCCGATATCGCGAATGTCGGCGGCCCGCTCCGCCAGCATGGCGTTGGGGCTGGCCGCCTGCCGCGTGGCGGCGGAGTCGATTTCCGACCACCAGGCGGCGGGGGCCGAGGCGCCTCGCTGCAGCCGGGCCTGGGCGCCTTCGGCCAGCGCCGGATCGCCCAGCAATTCCCGGTGCATGGAGAGAATATCCCGCGCCTGGGGCTCGTGAGTGGCCTCGGCGGCGGCCGCCAGATCTGTATCGGCCTGTGCCAGGGCGGCCTTCAGCCGCCGTTGCTCGGCACCGGCATCGCAGGCGGTATCGGGGTAGTCAAAGTGCACCGGCACCTCGACAAACAGCGGGCCGATGGCGGTGCCCGGCGAGGCCCCCACGCCACGCATTTCGGTATCGGGGGCTATGTCCTGTACCTGATGCACCAGGGTCGGGCCGGCGGCAACCGGCATCACGTCTTCACCCAGTCCTTCATTAATGGCGGTCACCAGTTGCTCCAGCGCCGCGGCGGCGTCGGGCCCTTCTGCAGTAAGCAACAGCTGATGGCCGGGGCGCACGCCCAGGCCGATGAGCTTCATCAGGCTTTTACCGTTGACGTCATGGCCGTCACCATCCAGGTTGCGCACTCGAATGTCGGCCTCGAACTGCTTGGCAATCTGCACCATCATGGCACCCGGGCGGGCATGTAGTCCCTGATGATTGCGTACCACCACCAGGCGCTGATTGTCGGCCAGGCCATCTTCGCCGGGGGCATGAGGACCCCGGGCCAGGGCGGTGTGCAGGGCGGTGCTATCGGCCATGGCCGCCAGCGCTTGTCCCTTGTCGGCCAGCAGCCAGTCGGCCAGCTGGGCCAGCAAGGGCCGGTGACCGTTGCCGTTGACCGCCAGTGCCAGCAGCGCCCGCACCGGCTGGCCCGAATGCTCAAAACCGGTGGTGGTCACCAGCGCGGCCCTGGGCTCGCCGCTGGCCGGGGCCTGGCTCAGCCACCAGCCCTGACCCAGGTGCAGGCTGCTGGCCTGCAATGCCTGACGTTCTGTGTCGTCGGCATTCAGCAGCTCGCAGGCCGCCCGTTGCAGCGCAGCAAGAGAGGTGGCCTCGACGCCGGTGCGCATCCACTCCCGACGCCAGCCCAGCACCGGCGCCTGCGAGGATTCTTCCTCGCCCTGCAGCAGCCGCAGTATGTCCTGACGGCTTTCGGCCCGGCGTACCTGCTCAGCCAAATCATCCCGGGACAGGGCACGGGCAAGGCGGCGCAGCAGCTCCAGATGTTCGTCGGATCCGGCGGCGATGCCCAGCACCAGATAGGCCTTTTCACCGTCGCCCCAGTCCACCCCGTCGGGCAGGTGCAACGCCTTGATACCGGTTTGCTTTACCAGGTGCCGGCACTCCTGGGTGCCGTGGGGAATGGCAATGCCCTGTCCCAGGTAGGTGGCGGTCTGGGCTTCCCGCGCCAGCATGCCATCGGCATAACCGGCGGCCACGTTGCCATCCTGCTCCAGCCACTCGGCCAGTGCCGAAATGACTGCCTGCTTGTCGGCCAGGGTCTGGCCCATTTTTACGTCCTGTGTGGTCAGAGAGAGCATGACATCACCTGCTGATAATTCGGGATACAAACACCCTAGATTACGTTGGTTAAAACCACGAGCCGAAACTGTTAAAATAATGCTGAATCGTTTTAGCATGTCGAGCAAGCTTCCTGCACCGGCACTGTGCAATGATATGATCCGGTGCACACTTTCAGTGATGAGGCGAGAAATGAAACTGGACGAAATTGCGCGCCTGGCCGGGGTGTCCCGCACCACCGCCAGCTGCGTGATCAACGGCAAGGCCGAGCAGTATCGCATCAGCCAGCGCACCCAGGACAAGGTGATGGCGGTGGTACGGGCCCACAATTTCGAGCCCGATCGTCAGGCCGCGGCCCTGCGCGGCGGCCTGTCCCGTACCCTGGGGCTGGTGGTGCCGGATCTGGCCAACCCCAGTTACGCCACCCTGGCCCGGTTGCTGGAGCGCCAGGCCCGGCACCATGGCTTTCAGCTGCTGATCACCTGCTCCGATGATGATCCCCAGACCGAACGGGAGCTGGCCCTGATGTTGAAGGCCAGGCGGGTGGATGCGCTCATGGTGGCGAGCTGCCTGACGGTGAGCGATGACTTCTATTGCCGGCTGAACCGGGAGTTGCCGGTGGTGGGCCTGGATCGGCCCCTGCCTCACAGCCTGGCCTCGGTCAGCAGTGAAAACGCCGAAGCCTGCGCCCGCCTGACCCGCACCCTGGTGGGCCCTTCGCCGGAGCGGGCCTGGCTGATCGGTGCCGCCCCCGGGCTCAGCATCAGCCAGGAACGGGAGCGCGGCTTTCGCGATGCCGCCACCGAGCTGGGGGCGTCATTTGAGATTAGTCATGTCGAACAGTTTGACCGCCACTGCGCCCGCGCCCTGTTGGAGCAACAGGTCGACACCGACTGGCAGTCGCCCCTGGCCATCGTCACCACCGCCTTTGTACTGCTGGAAGGGGTGATGGACTTCCTTCACCAGCATCTGGGTGCCCTGCCTGCGTCGCTGCGGCTGGCCACCTTTGGTGATCACCGGCTGCTGGACTTTCTTGCCACGCCGGTGAATACCATGGCCCAGGATCACCACCTGGTGGCGGAAAAGGTAATGTCCCTGACCCTGGACGCGGTGCGCGGTCATTATCGCAGCGGGCATTACGCGGTGCCGCGCCTGCTGCGCCAGCGTTACCGGCCGCGCTGACGCCTCAGGGTTGAATTTCCCGGCCGTCCCAGGCGAACAACCGGCCCGACTGCGCTGGCGTGATGCCGTCGAGCACCGCCAGCAGGTGCTCGGCCGCCTGCGCCGGGGTCTGCAACTGCCCCTCGGGCAGGCCGGCGCGAAAGGGCGCGGAGAGGTTGGTGGCCACCGTGCCCGGGTGCAGCCCCACCACGCAGGCCAGGGGAAAACGCCTGGCCCACTCCACCCCAAGGTTTTTGATGGCCATGTTGAGCGCCGCCTTGCTGATACGGTAGCTGTACCAGCCGCCGCCGCGGTTGTCGCTGGTGCTGCCCACCCTGGCCGACAGGGCCGCCAGCAGCAGGGGCTGTCGCCGTTCCATGCGTGCCGACAGCAATCGCGCCAGCGCCAGGGTGGGCCAGGTATTGACCCGCAGGTGATCCAGCAGGGCATGTTCGGTCAGTTGCTCGATGCGCTTTTCCGGCTGCCAGCAATCGCTGTGCAACATGCCCACGGTGTTGATCACCCTGTTCGGCAAGGTCAGCCCGGCGCACAGTGCTCCCATGGCGTCTTCATCGGTGTTGTCGAGGGCATGCCATCCAACCCCGTCAATGCCCGGGTTGGTACGGCTGAACAGCATGACCTCGTCGCCCCGCTCAAGGCAGGCCGCCGCCAGCGCCCGGCCAATGCCGCCGCCCCCCATGATCCAGTAGCGCATAACGACTCTCCTGTTGATGGCAGTCGCCATTGAGACCGCATCAAGGATGCTTTGGTTGCAGGAAGAACAGCGGAAAGCGGGAAACGTGAAGTGCTGATACGGTGTCGTGCCTGCAAACCATATCGAGCAGCTGATGGCTAATCGCCTGTCTCTTGGTCACAAGTTTTCGTCGCTTGCGGTACCGTGCGTTTTCGTCGAACAAAGCGCACTGCTTCTCCGGCACGCCGTGAATACTTCCCTGTAGGCTCCCCTGCGCCATCCCTGGCGCACTCGGTGCTGACTGACCGCTTCCAGGCAGCGCCGAAGTTGCCCGAAGCAGCGGTGGGGATTGCCGAAGCCGACCGTCACATGCAATGGATGGCATGTGCCGAGCGACACGGGGAGGTGCTTGAAGCGTGTCGGCGGAGCGCAACCGCACTGCTGCTTCGCATGGCGATTGGTTCTCAGCGATTTTTGCCCAAGAGACAGGCTTAAAGCTTGTCTGCCCACTGGGCAAGAGCCGTGTACCAGTGCGCAAACAACTCCCCCTCGGTGGCGGGGGCCGTGACCTCAATGCGCTCGCCCTGCCAGTCAAAGGCCAGCCGCCAGGCGTGCAGATAGCCCCGGTCGGCGGGGCTACCACCGTAGCGATCGTCCCCCAGTATGGGACAGCCCAGGCTTTTCAGCGCCACCCGCAACTGATGAGTACGACCGGTGTGGGGCTGCAGCATAAAGCCCCTCAGCCCCGGCGCCAGCGAGGTGCTGTAGAAGTGGGTAACCGCCGGGTTGGTCTCGCCCCGGGTCAGTTTCCAGCTGCCATTGCGGGTCTTCTCCATGCCCCCTTTCACCCAGCCCTGCTTTTTGACGGGTTTGCGATCGGACAACGCCAGATAGCGCTTGGTGGTGGTGCGTGCGGCAAATTGGGCGCTGAGCACACGGTTGGCCTCGGCGGTGCGCGCCAGCAGCAGCGCGCCCGTGGTCATCTTGTCGAGCCGGTGCACCGGATAAAACGATTGCTGCAGTTGTTCACCGAGCAGGCGCACCAGGCCGGGCTCATCGCCTTCCTGGTGCATGCCGATGCCGGCGGGCTTGTTGATCACGCAAAACTCGGCATGGTCGAGCAATATCTCCATGGCAAACTCCGGCGGCCTAGTGCAATGAATAGAATGCAAAAAGCCCGCTGCTAATGCAGCGGGCTTTTCGGTGTCTGGCGGAGGAGGTGGGATTTGAACCCACGGTGGGCTATAAACCCACGCCGGTTTTCAAGACCGGTGCATTCAACCACTCTGCCACCCCTCCTGACGGGCGCCAATACTACTGAGGCCGCCGCACCTTGTAAACCGATAAATGCCATTTGCGGCTCAAATGGGCAAGAATCCGCCAATGGGCTTCACAGGGGCGAAACGGAAGACTCGACAACCGGGTCATATCATGTCCAGAATAGATACAACTTCATTCACGTCATTTTGAGTCAGATAGCCAAGGAGTCTGGATCATGCGTTATAACAACACCCTTTCACGTACCCATGGTGGTGCGCTGGAAACCAACAAGGTACTGCGCAATACCTATATGCTGCTGGGCATGACCCTGGTGGTCGCCGCCCTGTCCGCCGGCGTCAGCGCCATGATGAACCTGCCCCATCCGGGCCTGATTATTACCCTGGTGGGCTTTTACGGCCTGATGTTCCTCACCGAGCGCAACCGCAACAGCGGCCTGGGCCTGCTGTTTATCTTTGCCTTTACCGCCTTTACCGGCTACACCATTGGCCCCATTCTCAACTACTACCTGAACACCAGCTCCGGCACCGAAACCGTGATGCTGGCCCTGGGCGGTACCGCCCTCACCTTCCTGGCGCTGTCCGCCTATGTGCTGACCACCAAGAAGGACATGTCCTTTCTCGGCGGCATGATGATGGCCGGCTTTGTGGTGATCCTGGTGGGCTTTGTGGCCAATATCTTCCTGGCCCTGCCGGCCCTAAGCCTGGCCCTGAGCGCCCTGTTTATTCTGTTTTCTTCCGGCGCCATTCTGATGCAGACCAGCGCCATCATTCACGGCGGCGAGCAGAACTACATCTCCGCCACCGTGACCCTGTATGTGTCCATCTTCAACATCTTCCTGAGCCTGCTGCAACTGCTGGGCATGAGCCGCGACTGATCGCTTCGGGCTCACCGCAACCCCCTTCGAAGGCGCCTCACGGCGCCTTCGTCGTTTCTGCCCCCTCACGGTTCGTCCCTTTTTTCATGGCCTGCCCCGGGCTTGTACAAGGGCCACTTTGTTACCGGCCCCGCCTTTCATGCACAAATATTTTACCTTCACCGCCAAGAATGAAACGGTTTGTCAAAATCAGCCCGCCTGAGTCCTCTTTACGCGAAATTTCGACATGACGGCTTTGTTATTATTTTTTCATCGAAGCGTCACATTGTGCTGATGCGACCATGGACCCCGTCCCTTGCAGGAGGGAACGGCATCGAAAGGAATAATAGGGAGAGAACGATGAAAACTGTCATCTGGGCCGCCTTGCTGCTGCCAACCCTGGCACAAGCCGCCACCGACGAGCCGGGCGTCAGTCTGAGCGGCCTCATTGACCAGTTGATGAGCGTGGTGTTTTACAGCATTCCCCTCGGCGCCTCATCCATTCCCGTTATCGTACTGTGGCTGATCGGCGGGGCCCTGTTCTGTACCATTCGTTTCGGTTTTTTGCAGTTCGGCTCCCTGGGCTGGCCTGGCGCCTGGTGCGCGGGGATTTCAACGATCCCCGGGCCCCCGGAGAAGTCACCCATTTTCAGGCGCTGACCTCGGCGCTGTCGGTCACCGTGGGGCTGGGCAATATCTCCGGCGTGGCCATCGCCATCGCCATTGGCGGCCCCGGTGCCGTGTTCTGGATGATAGTGGCCGGCTGCCTCGGCATGGCCACCAAGTTTGCCGAATGCACCCTGGGAGTGAAATACCGCACCGTCCATGACGATGGCACCGTCTCCGGTGGCCCCATGCATTACATTCGCCGTGGTTTTGCCGACAAGGGGCTGCCCAGGTTGGGCCTGTTTCTGGCCGGCTTTATCGCCCTGGCGATCACGCTCGCCACCTTCGTCTCCACCAACATGTACCAGGTCAACCAGATTTATGCTCAGGTAGTCAGCGTGACCGGGGGTGAACAGGCCTTTCTCGGCCGCAACGGCTGGTTGTTCGGCGGCCTGATTGCACTCATGGTGGGCATTATCGTCTCCGGGGGCATGCAAAGTATTGGCCGTACCACCGAAAAGCTGGTGCCGCTGATGGGCATTATCTATGTCTCGGCCTCATTGATGGTGCTGTTCGTCAACTACGACCGCATTCCCGCCGCCTTTGGCATCATCGTCGACTCTGCCTTCAGCCTCGACAGCGTTTCCGGCGGCATCTGGGGGGCCATGACCCAGGGCTTTATTCGCGCCATGACCTCCAGCGAAGCCGGCATGGGCACCGCCGCCATCGCCCACGCCACCGCCAAGACCCGTTACCCGGCGGCGGAAGGTTATGTGGCGCTGCTGGAGCCCTTTATCGACACCGTGATCATCTGCACCATGACCGCCCTGGTCATTATTGTCACCGGCACCTACACCCAGGAAGGGCTCAGCGGTGTGGCGCTGACCTCGGCGGCCTATGAGACCGTGCTGCCCTGGTTCCCGGTGGTGCTGGCGGTGTGCCTGCTGCTGTTCGGCTTTTCCACCATACTGGTGGCCTGCTATTACGGCCTCAAGGCCAGCAGCATGCTGTTCGGCAACCACCGCCTGGTGCGCGGCCTGTATCTGGCTATCTTCCTGACCCTGACCGTGGCCGGCGCCCTGCTCAAGCTGGATCTTATCGTCAACCTGATGGACACCCTGGTGGTGCTGATCTGCATTCCCAACATCATCGGCCTGATCATGCTGTCGTCCGTGATCCGCGACGAACGCCGCCGCTTTCTGGAGCATGTGGCCAGCAGGAACCACGAACCCGGGTCCGGGCACACGGCCTCCAGGCTCAGCCCCCTTCGGAAATAACCCGCTCAGAGGCATTTCCCCCTCATTCGCCATCTTGAAGAAAGGAACCCGACTATGACTATCTGGAAATGGAGTGCCGTCGAAACCGCCCGGCGGATCAAGGACGGCGACGTCAGCTGCGAACAGGTGGTGCAGAGCCACCTGACACGACTGGACGAGGTCAACCCGCGGATCAATGCCGTGGTGGTGCCCCTGCACGAACAAAGCCTGGCCGAGGCCCGCCGGCTGGATCGTCAACGCCGGCCCGGGGATGCACTGCCGCCGCTGTTCGGGGTACCGGTGACCACCAAGATCAACATGGATCTGGCGGGCCAGGCCAACTCCGACGGCGTGCCGGCCTACCGGAACAACATGGCCACCGACGATGCCCCCGTCATTGCCAACCTTCGCCAGGACGGCGCCATCGTGATTGGCCTGACCAACACTCCGGAGTTCAGCATTCGCTGGTTTACCTCCAACCCGCTGCACGGCGTGTCGCTCAATCCCTGGAATCCGGACGTCACCCCGGGAGGATCTTCCGGCGCGGCGGCCGCGGCGGTGGCGGCGGGCATCGGCTGCATCGCCCACGGCAACGACATGGGCGGCTCCCTGCGTCATCCGGCCTACTGCTGTGGCGTCAGCACCATCCGTCCTTCATTTGGCCGCATTGCCAACGGCAATCCCAGCGCCACCGGGGGCCGGCCGCCCATGTCCCAGCTGTTGTCGGTGCAGGGCCCTATCGCCCGTTCGGTGGCAGACGTGCGCCTGGGGCTGGCCTCCATGGCGCGCTACAGCGCCTTTGACGGCGACTGGTCTCCTGCCCGGGACAGCGGCCGAGGCAAGGGTGGCGTGCTGCGTATCGCCTACCAGGCCGATCCTTTCGGCGAAGGGGTGTCCGCCCCCGTGCTCGCCGCCATGGAGCAGGCCAAAGCGGCGCTGCAGTCCGCCGGTCACCGGGTCGAAGCCGTCACCCTGCCCGATGCCCGGCAAGCGTCAAATATCTGGGGCTGCATCACCCTGGCGGAGGTGGATGCCCTGCAGCGTGACGAGCTGGAACGCCATGGCTCCGCCGAGGTGGTGCAGGTGGTCGATGCCTACCGGGCATTTTTCGGCACGCCGACACTGACCGGCACCATGCAGGCCCTGATGGAGCGTAACCGCATTCGCCGGGCCTGGAGCCAGCTGCTGGAGCAGTACGATCTGATACTGATGCCGGTCTCGGCCGAGCCCGCTTTTGCCAATGATCTGGATATGCGCGAGCCGAATCAGATCCCCCGCATGCTACGCGCCCAGCGCTTTTTGCTGATGATCAACGCCCTGGGGCTGCCTGCCGCCGCCGTGCCTACCGGTTTACACCAGGGAGTGCCGATGGGCGTTCAGCTGGTGGGTGCGCCCCTGGATGACGCGCTTTGCCTGCAGGGAGCGCAGGCCATTGAAGACCACTGCGGCACCCTGAGCCAGGCACTCTGGCAACAGGGCGTTATTGCCCATTAAACACACATGTCCTTGTTACACTTGTTTATAGATAGGAAAAATCATGACCCGCTTTATCGATGTTGGCAGCCTGAGTGACTATATCAGCCAGACCGGGGTGGAAACCCTGATAGAAAAAATGGTGGCCTACCTGGAGCAGGACTACCGCCGCTGGAACGACTTTGAAAAATCCGCCCGCCTGGCCAGCCACAGCGACATCGGTGTGATCGAACTGATGCCGGTGTCCGACCAGCACCAGTACGCCTTCAAATACGTCAACGGCCACCCGGACAACCTCGACCACAACCTGCCCACCGTGATGGCCTTTGGTGTGCTGGCCGACGTGGCCACCGGCTACCCGGTGCTGCTCTCCGAGCTGACCCTGACCACCGCCATTCGCACCGCCGCCACCTCGGTCATGGCCGCCAGGTACATGGCCCGCCCCGACGCCAGGGTGATGGCGCTGATCGGCAACGGCTCCCAGAGCGAATTCCAGGCCCTGGCCTTCCACAAGGTGCTGGGCATCGAGGAAGTCCGCTGCTATGACGTGGAGCCCACCGCCACCGCCAAGTTCATCGAGAACCTGTCCGGGGTTGAAGGCCTGCGCCTGGTGCACTGCCGCTCCGCCAAGGAGGCCTGCGATGGCGCCGATACCGTCACCACCGTCACCGCCGACAAGCGACTGGCCACCATCCTTACCCCGAACATGGTGAGCCCGGGCATGCACATCAACGCGGTGGGCGGCGACTGCCCCGGCAAAACCGAAATCCACGCCGACATTCTGCGCCAGGGCAGCATCTTTGTGGAATTCGAGCCGCAAACCCGTATAGAAGGCGACATTCAGCAGCTGGCCGCGGATCACCCGGTAACCGAAATGTGGCGGCTGATCGCCGACAACCGTTCCGGGCGCACCAGTGCAGAAGAGATCACAATTTTTGACTCGGTCGGCTTCGCCCTGGAAGATTATTCCGCCCTGCGCCTGCTGTTCGATCTGGCAGAAGCGGACGGCATCGGCAGTTTCATTGAGCTGGTGCCGAATCTGGACGACCCGCGTGACCTGTTCACCCTGACCCGGGGCGGCAAGCAACGCGCCCGTCTGCGCAAGGCGGCCTGATCCCGACCGTCATTCAAGGAGTTCATGATGAAAGTAATCCCGTCCTTCAAACGCGCCACCCTGGCCCTGGTCCTGAGCGGTGTGCTCGCCCTGCCCCTGCCGGGCATGGCAAACGACCACCATGCCCTGCCCGAGGGCGTTCAGCAACGCATAGAGCAGCTCACGCCTCAGGTGGTGTCCTGGCGGCGGGATATTCACCAGCATCCTGAGCTCGGCAATCGGGAGTTCCGCACCGCCGGCCTGGTGGCGGACCACCTCAAGGCCCTCGGCATGGAGGTGCGCACCGACATCGCCCATACCGGTGTGGTGGGCGTGCTCAAAGGAGCCAAACCGGGCCCCGTGGTGGCGCTGCGCGCCGACATGGATGCCCTGCCGGTGACCGAAGACACCGGGCTGTCCTATGCCTCCACGGTGCGCGCCCAGTTCAACGGTGAAGAGGTGGGGGTGGCCCATGCCTGTGGCCATGACATGCACGTGGCCATACTGATGGGCGCCGCCCAGGTGCTGGCGGAAATGCAGAAGGAGCTGGCCGGCACCGTGATCTTCGTGTTCCAGCCCGCCGAGGAAGGCGCGCCCGCCGGCGAGGAAGGTGGCGCCGCACTGATGCTGAAGGAAGGGCTCTTCGCCGATATCAAGCCGGACGCCATGTTTGGTCTGCACGTCATGACCTCGCCCCTGGGCGAGATCTCGGTACGTACCCAGGGACAGCTGGCGTCTTCCGATCAGTTCAACATCACCATCAAGGGCAAGCAGACCCATGGGGGCATGCCCTGGAACGGCATCGATCCCATCGTGACCGCGAGTCAGGTGGTGATGGGACTGCAGGCCATACCGGCCCGGCAGCTGGACGCCACCCAGACGCCCTCGGTGATCTCCGTGGGCGTCATCAAGGGGGGCGTGCGCGGTAACATCGTGCCCGATCAGGTCGTCATGGAAGGCACCATTCGCACCTTTGACAATGCCACCCGCCAGGAGATCCATGAACGCATGGAACGCACCGCGGTGAACATTGCCGAAAGCGCGGGGGCCACCGCCGAGGTGACCATCACCGAAGGCTACCCGGCCACCATCAACGACACCGAGCTGACCAGAGCCATGACGCCCACGCTGCGGCGGCTGGCCGGCGACAACTTTCGCGAAGCCAGACGCAGCATGGCGTCGGAGGACTTTGCCTTTTTCGCCGGCGAAGTCCCCAGCATGTATATCTTCCTGGGCACCCGCCCCGAGGGGCAACCCCTGGCCTACCCCAACCATTCACCGAAATTCAATCCGGATGAAGGGGTATTGCCCATCGGCGTCAGCGCCATGACCGCCCTGGTACTGGATTACACCAGCCAGCACCGGTAACCACCAGCGAAGCCATGGGGTTCATGGCTTCGCCTTCTCAATCAGCGGAGCCACCGGGCCCGAACGACTCGAACCTTTAAAAAGCGTCACTTCAAGGATGAAGGCAACGCCGCCCAGTCTCCCCAGGCTGGCGAGGGCTTGCTCGTCCTTTCACCACGAAAACACCTTCTGGTAACAAAGGAATTTACCATGATCGTCACACTCAAATCGCAAGCCGCACAACGCACGGCCCTGTCCGCCTCCCTGCTCGCCCTGCTGATATCCGGTCAGTCCCGGGCCACCCTTTTCACCGAAGGCGATGAGCTGACCCTGACCTACAAGAACGTCTATTTCAACGAGTCTGCCGATGCCATCGATACGCGCATCTGGGGGGCTGAGCGCGATGAGTGGGTACATGGCCTGTTCGCGGACTACAAAAGCGGTTACCTCGGTGACTGGATTCAGTTCGAATATGGCCTGGCCGGGGTAGAAGACATTCATATCGGCTCCCGGGCCGACAATGTCACCAACCTGCCGGGCGCCACCGCCGCCAACGGCTTCAAGCCCGATACCCTGTTCGGTACCCAGACCGCCTATATCGGTACTCGCTACCAAGGCGACGGCTTTCGCCTGCACGCCGGCGGCGGCAAAAAGGCGCGCCAGTCCGCCATCTATCAGGACAGCCTGAGCCGTATTCAGCCTGCCACCTCGGTTGGTTTTGATCTGAACGCCGACATCGGCGCACTCCGGCTGTATTACACCGAACTGTACAAGATGAGCCAGCGCGATGCCGACAACTGGGGCGACGACCTGCGCACCTACAGTGGCGACAAGGTAGATGCACTGCGCTACTACGGCGGCAGCTATGAGGTAGACAATGGCCTCAAGCTGGAGCTGGCCGAGGCCGAAGCCGAAGACTACATTCGCGAGCACAAGGCCAGGATCGGCTACCGGCATTCGTTGCAAGGTCACCAGGCCGTGCAGCTCAGGGCCACCTACGGCACCATGAAAGACAGCGGCAGCCTCTATGAAGACGACGGCGTGCCCCTTGGCAATATCGGCGGTCACGACTACGCCCTGGCGGAAGCCGGCCCGCTGGATGCCCGCTACTACGAGCTCAGCGCCGGCTACCGCTGGGCCGATTACAGCCTGACCCTGAACTATTCCAGCGTTAGGGGTGACGACTGGAACCATAACCTGGTGGCCAACGAGTTTCGGCTGTGGGATACCAGCAGCCAGTACGCCTGGATCTCCAGTACGCCTGGATCTGGTACGGCCTGGAGGACGAAGACGCGGTCAGCCTGCTCGGCAACGCCGACTTTGGCAACCTGGGCCTGCCTGGGCTGAGCTGGAATGGCGGTGTCTGGTACTCCGACCATGCCCGTGGCTACACCGGTTTTCGACGCGTTGAGCTGACCAATATGCTCAGCTATCGTTTTTCCGGCCCGCTGCAGGGGCTGAGCCTGAGCTGGCTCAACAGCATTCACCGCTCCCGGGGCGAACTGGATAACATTAACCGCACGGCCAACCCGGTAGGATCGGCCATGCTGGAACGCAAGGACGTGAATCGGTTGTACCTGACCTGGTCTCGCACCTTCTGAGCTCGCATTTTCAAGGTGCCGGCGCTGACGGGCCGGTACCCGTGAGATACACTGCGCGGGCAGCGCCGTTCGGGGCGCGGCATACTGTTAAGGATATGGGCCCGATGAATGCTCTCGACAAATTTGATCTGACAATTCTGCGACTGCTGCAACAGGACGCCACCTTCTCCAACGCCCAGCTCTCGGAGCTGGTCAACCTGTCTCCTTCCCAATGCCACCGCCGGGTAAAGCGGCTGGAGCAGGAGGGCTATATTCATCATTACGTCGCCCTGCTGGATCACCGCAAGCTCGGGCTGACCGTGCACGCCGTGGTGATCATCAAGGTGCGGGATGTCAGCCAGGAATCGAAAGCAGCGTTCAGGGAACAGATTCGGCACTACCGCCTGATGACCGAATGCTGGGCCATCGCCGGCGACAAGGACGTGATCCTGAAAATCGTGGCCCCCAGCCTGGAGAGCTATTCCGACTTTCTCAGCGAGAAAATACTCAGCATGGATAACGTCGCCTCGGCGGAAAGCTACCTGCTGCTCGATAACATGAAATACACCACCGAGGTGCCCATCGGTGACCATGACTAGTTCGGCCCGCTGAATCAGGCAAAAAACGCCCACCAAGTGCCGCAGTGCATGCGCCCCGGCCCACGGTCGAGTATTATCGGCAGAGCCCCCTTTATTACCGAGACACGCCATGTCCCCTGCCAGCCAGTGGCTGCGACGCCTCTTTACCGATGGTCATTTTTTCTTCGCCCTCAAGGTGTTGCTGGCGATGGCCAGCCTGCTGCTGGCGGGCTGGTGGCTGGAGCAGGTGCCGGCGGCGGTGACCCTTAGCCTGGGGGCCATGGCCGGGGCACTGAGCGAAACCGATCAACGTCCCGGCCGGCGCCTGGGGCTGCTGCTGCTGGGCCTGTTGTGCTTTTTTGTGGCGATTACCGGGGTCACCGCCCTGATTGACATCCCCTGGCTGTTTGGTCCCGTGCTGGTGCTGGTCACCTTTGGCCTGATCCTGGCCGGCGCCTGGGGCCAGGCCGCCGGCAAGCTCGGCTTTGGCATCCTGCTGGTGTCCATCTACGCCATGCAGGGCCATGTGGACAGTCCCGGCTTCTGGTATCAGCCGATACTGCTGACCGCCGGCGCCGCCTGGTACGGGCTGTGTTCATGGCTGGTGCTGCTGGCCTGGCCCTACAAGCCGGTGCACGAACAGCTGGCCCAGTGTTATTTTGCCCTGTCCCGCTACCTGCTGGCCAAGTCACGCTTTTTCGACAGCCCCGACGAGCTGCACCAGGGGCTGCGCCATCAGCTGGCCCAGCTCAATATTCAACTGGTCAACAACCTGGAGCTGAGCAAGCAAATCCTTAACCGGCGCCTGCATGGCGGCGAGCGGGATGCCGAACTGGCCCGGCTGCTGGAACTGCACCTGCTGGTGCAGGGCATGCATGAGCGGGCCGCGTCCAGCCATTATTCCTATCAGCAGCTTAATCAGGCGCTGGAGCGGGCCGAGGTGCTGGCCGGCTATCAGATCCTGCTGGCGGAGCTGGGAGAAGCCTGTTACCGCCTGGGGCTGGCCATTCTCACCCACCGCCCCTACCAGTCCGGCCGGCGCATCGCCTGGGAGCTGTCGGCACTCAAGGATCAGCTCGACTACAGCCATCTGCGCCGCCACTATTCCCCCGAGCTGATGAGCCCGCTTCGGTTTCTGACCCGCAACATGGAGCACGTGCACCAGGCCCTGCTTCGGGCCGAGGCCCTGACCGCCCGAGACGGCCGCGAGGCCCCGACCGCCCGGGCCGAGCTCGCCCGGCCGGCGCCCCAGTCCTTTGGTGAGCGGCTGCGCGCCCTGCTCAACCCCAATGCCATTTTGTTTCGTCACGGCGTGCGCCTGAGCGCCTGCTTTGCCCTGGGCTACGGCCTGGTCACCGCGCTGGAGCTGGAACGGGGCTACTGGATATTGCTGACCATTCTGTTTGTGTGTCAGCCCAGCTTCAGCGCTACCCGCCAACGCCTGACCGAACGTACTCTTGGGACCCTGGCCGGCATTGCCGCCGGAGCACCGCTGCTGTGGCTGTTTCCGTCGGTGGAAAGCCAGCTGGTGATCCTGCTGGTGTGCGCCTTTGTGTTCTTTACCCAGGTAAGGGTGCATTACAGCTGGGCGGTGTGCTTTATCACCCTGTTTGTGCTGCTGGCCTTTAACCTGCAGGGGATCGCACGGGATCCGGTGCTGCTGCCGCGCCTGCTCGACACCCTGGCCGGCTGTGCCCTGGCCTTTGTGGCGGTGTGGTTTATCTGGCCCGACTGGCAACGTCGCCACCTGCCCCGGCTACTGGCGGACGCCATGGAGGCCAACGCCGGTTATCTCTGTGCCATCAGCCACCAGGGCGACGACATGCCGCCGGAAAACCTGGCCTACCGCATTGCCCGCAAGCAGGCCCATCTGGCCGACAACCAGCTGGCCCAGGCCTGGCAAAATATTCGGGTGGAGCCGGTGTCGAAACACTGGCTCAACCTGTGTTTTGAAATCGCCTATCGCAATCACACCCTGCTGTCTTACCTCTCGGCCCTCGGCGCCCACCGACAGGGGTTGCCCGATGCCTTTGTCAACGGGCTGAACCAGCGCCTCTGTACCGCCGCCGACGCCCTGCGCCGCGGCGTGCCTCTGCCGGCGCAGCCACCGCTGCCGGCCATGGTGAATAGCAGCGAAGACGAATGGCAAATCCTCACCCGTCAGCTGCACAACAACATGGCGCTGCTGGTCAACGATCTCTATCAGCTGGCGGGCGGCGTACGTGAAGATGCACAAGACACGGCCCTTGAGTAAAATGGGCGGCAAAATGAGGAGAGAGCATGCTTGAATTTGAAGGCCGCCCGGTCGATACCGACGCCCAGGGCTACTTGAAACACCATCAGGACTGGCAGCCGGCCATGGCGGAAGTCCTGGCCGAGCAGGAAGGCATTACCCTGACCCCGGAACACTGGGAGGTGATTCAGTTTGTGCGCAACTTTTACCTGAAATACAACACCTCGCCGGCGATACGCGCGCTGGTGAAGGCCATGGCCAAGGAGCTGGGTGAAGACAAGGGCAACAGCCGTTACCTGTACCGGCTGTTTCCCAAGGGACCGGCCAAGCAGGCCACCAAACTGGCGGGCCTGCCCAAACCGGTGAAGTGTATTTAAAAAAATTCCGGCGCGAGGCCGGAATTTTTTATTGAGCCATCACGCGGCCCTTGAGGCCGGTGAGCCGTTCCAGGGCCGGCAGCTGCTGTTGCAGCCGTGCCTTGGCATCCGGTCCCACCCAAACCCGATTCAGCTCACCCTGACGCGGCACCGAAGGTGAGGTTTGCACCCGATAGCCCGCCGCCTGCAGTTTTCTCACCAGAGCATTGACGTTGTCGGCACTGCGAAAGGCACCCAGCTGCACAACATGATCAGCCCCGGCGGCGGGCGCCACTGGCTTGATCTGGGGTGCGGGCTGCGGCGTCGGCGCAACCGGCTTGATCACCGGGGCCGGTTGCGGCTTGGGCTCGACCGGCTTGATCACCGGGGCCGGCTTGGGCGCTGACGGCTTCACCTCGGCGACCGGCTGGGGCTTGGGCGCGCTGACCACCTGCGGCTCGGGTTTGGGTGGCGCTGGCGGCGCTTCCCTTACCTCTTCCAGGGTCCAGCTTTCCGCCGATGCCGTGGCGGCCGGCTCGGCGGACGCCGCCTCGGGCCCGGACGCCGGGGCCTCCTGGGGAGGTTCCAGCTCCGGCCGCAGGGGAATGCTCACCGCCTGCTCCGGCATGGGCGGCTGCTTGCCGTCCAGCAAATCGGGCAGAAAAATGACGCCCAGCGCCACCAGGATCACGGTGCCCACCAGGCGATGCTGAAACTGGGTTGCCATTTTCAGTCCTTTCCTTGTTGTTCGGCGTGCCAGGCCAGGGCCTCGGCCACGGTGAAAAAGGAGCCAAACACAATCACCCGCTCATGCTCGGCACAGGCCTTCCGCGCCACCGGCAGGGCCTCGCTCACCGAGGCATAAGCTCGGTCAACGCCCAGCAGGCCGGCCAGCACACTGCCGTCGGCCCCTCTGGGGCCGCCCAGGCTGACCGGGTACCAGTGTTGCACCAACGGCAGCAAGGGAGCCAAAGTGGCGGCAATGTCCTTATCCTTGAGCATGCCCACCACGGCGTGAATGGCCCCCTCGCCGCCCTGCAGCCGGGACGCCAGATAAGCCGCCGACTCGGGGTTGTGGGCCACATCCACCCACAGGTTCGGCGCCAACTGCTGCAGCCGGCCGGCCAGCCGGGCTTCACGCAGGCCGGTGACGATGGCATCGACAGAGAGCCTAAAGGGCGAGGCCGCCAGGGTGGCCAGGGCCGTGGCCGCATTCATCAGCGGCAGGCCTGGCACCGGCAGTCCGGAAAGCGCCAGCCCCTGGCCTTCAAAACACCAGCTGTCACCCTGCTGCTGCCAGTGAAAGTCCTTGCCGCTGAAGGCAAGCCGGGTACCCAGCTTGTCGGCCTGGGCGGCAATGCTGGCGGGCGGATCGAGATCGCCGCACACCGCCGGTTTGCCGGGGCGCAGTATGCCCGCCTTTTCAAAGCCGATCACTTCACGGTCGGAGCCCAGCCAGTCGGTGTGATCCAGGGCGATGGTGGTAATCACCGCCTGATCCGAGTCCACCACATTGGTGGCGTCGAGCCGGCCGCCCAGGCCCACTTCCAGCAGCACCACATCCGGGTGTGCATCCCGAAACAGCCAGAGTGCCGCCAGGGTACCAAACTCGAAATAGGTGAGCGCCGTGTCGCCCCGGGCCGCTTCCACCGCCGCAAAGGCATCGCAGAACGCCTGTTCGGCGGGAAAGTCACCGTTGATGCGTACCCGCTCCCGGTAGTCGAGCAGGTGGGGCGAGGAATACACCCCCACACTGTGACCGCCGGCGCGCAGCATGCTCTCAAGCAGGGCACAGGTGGTGCCCTTGCCGTTGGTGCCGCCCACGGTAATGACATGGGACGGCAGGCTGAGCAGGCCGAGCGTGCCGGCCACTCGCTGCATGCGCTCAAGGCCCAGCTCGATATGGGCAATGTTCAGGCCTTCGAGCACCGCCAGCCAGTCGGCCAGCGACCGCCTGGGTGCGTGGGCTGCGGGTTGGTGCATCAGACTTCCAGCGGCTCCTGGTTCATCAGCTTGCCAATCAGGCCGGCCAGGCGATCGCGCATTTCGCGACGATCGATGATCATGTCGATGGCGCCGTGCTCCAGCAGGAACTCGCTGCGCTGAAAGCCTTCCGGCAGTTTTTCGCGCACGGTCTGCTCAATCACTCGGGGGCCAGCAAAACCGATCAGTGCCTTGGGCTCGCCCACGTTAACATCGCCCAGCATGGCGAGGCTGGCAGACACACCACCCATGGTGGGATCGGTGAGCACGGAAATGTAGGGCAGGCCGGCCTCAGACAGGCGATTCAGGGCGGCACTGGTCTTGGCCATCTGCATCAGGGAGAACAGGGCTTCCTGCATGCGGGCACCGCCGGAGGCGGAAAAACACACCAGGGCGCGGTTTTCCACCAGGCAGGCTTCCACCGCCTTGACGAAACGGGCACCCACCACGGAAGCCATGGAGCCGCCCATAAAGGAGAATTCAAAGGAACAAGCCACCACCGGCAGGCCGCGCAGGGTGCCCTTCATGACCACCATGGCGTCTTTTTCGTTGCTGCTTTTCTGGGCCGCACTGATGCGATCCTTGTAGCGCTTGGAATCCTTGAACTTGAGAATGTCCTGAGGCTCCAGCTCGCCGCCCAGCTCCTCGCGACCGTCCTGATCCAGGAACTTGTCGAGGCGGCTGCGGGCGCTGATGCGCATGTGATGATCGCACTTGGGGCAGACTTCCAGATTGCGCTCAAGCTCGGCACGATACAGCACCTGTTCGCAGTTGGTGCACTTGGTCCAGACTCCTTCCGGAATATTGTGACGGCGAACGCCGATGTTCTTGTTCTTGGGGAGAATTTTCTCAAGCCAGCTCATGGAAATCCTTAATCATTTTTTTCGTGGTTGTCACGCAGCGGCCATTAAATCATATATTCGGCCGCGGGTTGATAAAAATTAAAGTTGGTCCGGCAGCCACAACGGGCCGGGAATGGTCGCGGGCAATGCAAACTCCTCGGGGTAATCGACCCCCACCAGGTAGAGGCCCCCGGCCTTGGCGGTAACCCCGGCCAGGTTGCGATCCCGGCCTTCCAGCACCTCCTTTACCCAGGCGCCGTCGGCCTCCCCCATGCCCACCTTGAGCAGGGTGCCGGTGATGTTGCGCACCATGTGGTGCAGAAAGGCATTGGCCTTGATATCGAGCACAATATAGTGGCCAAAACGCTGCACGTTAAGGTGCATGATGTTGCGATAGGGGCTTTTGGACTGGCACTGCACCGCGCGAAAGGCACTGAAGTCCCGCTCACCCAGCAGGCACTGACCGGCCGCGTGCATTCTGTCGGCATCGATATGGCCGGCGTAATGGCTGACCCCGGCGCCGTGAATGGCGGGCCGCATATTGTGATTGAAAATAATGTAGCGATAGCGACGGGCGCTGGCGCTGAAGCGGGCGTGAAACTCATCGGGCACCGCCCTGACCCAGCGCACCGCGATGTCCGGCGGCAGGTTGGCGTTCATGCCTAAGGTCCAGGCGCCATCGGGCCGGGTTGCCTGGGTATCGAAATGCACCACCTGGCCGGTGCCGTGCACGCCGGCATCGGTACGACCGGCACACTGCACCTCCACCGGATGATCGGCGATTTTTGAAAGGGCTTTTTCCACCTCTTCCTGGACACTGGGGACTTCCCGCTGCCGTTGCCAGCCGTAATAGCGGCTGCCGTCATACTCTATGCCAAGGGCAATGCGCATATTCAGTTCCAAGATAAAAAAGGAGGGCAATTATACTCGTTGCCACGGCAAAATGAAGAACCGGCCTTACGGCCGGCTCCCGCTGTCACCGTTCACTTGGGGTCAGCGCTTGCCGAGGCGCTGTAGCAGTTTGCGGGCGTCGGCCTGTTGCTCGGCATTGCCTTTTTCCAGCGCCTCGTTGAGCAGTTCCCGGGCGCTGTCGGCATCCTCGATTTCGATATAGGCCCGGGCCAGGTCCAGCTTGGCGCCCATGCCGCCTTCATCCAGATCGATGTCGGTGTCCTGCTCGTCGCTCAGCAGCCCGGCATAGTCGTCAAGCTCGGGACGAACGGTGCTCGCCGGCCGGCTTCGGGGCGCTTGGTCGGCGCTGGCCTTAACCGGTTCGGCGGCCACCGTCTCGGCCTTGTCGGTCACCGGCTCCTCCTCGGCATCAAGGGCAAAGCGGGCATAATCCCGTTTCGCCTCGGTGGCGGTGGTGGCTTCATCGTTGTCAAACAGGCCGTCATCCAGGGCCAGCTCGGACTCGTCGTCGCGGGCACTCGCCTGGTCAAACAGGCCGTCGTCCAGGGCCAGCTCGGATTCGTCGTCACGGGCGCTCGCCTGGTCAAACAGGCCGTCGTCCAGGGCCAGCTCGGATTCGTCGTCACGGGCGGGCGCCTGGTCAATCAGGCCGTCGTTCAGAACTTCATCGTCATCGGCGGCGTTGTCCAAACGGGGCTTTCCGCCGTCGCTCTGCTCCGCCTTTGGCGCCGTTGGGCGTTCACCATCATCGTCGTCCAGGGCAACCTCTGCCTCGGCGCGCTCACCGGCGTCATCAAACAGCACTTCACCACCAGCGTCGTCAAACAGCACCTCGTCATCCTCGGCTCGGGGTTGCTGCTCTTCTTCCTCCAGCCGTTCCTGCTCTTCAAGAAAACGGGCAAAGGCGTCCTCGTCGATGCCGGACTCGTCCTCCTCGCGGGCGTTGGGGCCGTCGGTGGCAGCATCGGCAGGGGAAGCGGCTTCGGTATTGTCCTGCTGCCCTTCCTTGCGTGCCGGCTCGGTGGCAAACAGATCACCAAAGTCGTTATCGTCATCGTCCATCATCAGCTCCGACGACGCCGCTTCCTGCTCGGCCAGTTCCCGCTTGAGCCGGCTGCGCCACCACAGGGTGAACAGCGCCATCAGCAGCAATGCCGGCAACAGCAGCAACAGCGCCAGGTTGAGGGGTTGACCCAGCAACTCGGCCAGCCAGCCGTCCTTGGTTTCCGGCTCCGGCTGTTCAGGGGCCAGACGCACCATTTTCAGCTCGTTCACCTCGGCGGTGAGCTGACTCAGGCGATTGCGCAAGGCCTGGTTGTTGTCGGCAAGCGCGGCCAGTTGCTCATTGGACATGGCCATCTGCTCGCGCAACTCATCCAGCAACCGGGCCTGCAACCGCTCCAGGGCCACCTGCTCGGCCTGATCCGGAGCGGCGACAAGGCTGCCTTCGGCCGCCGCGGGCGCGACCGGCTCGGGTTTGGCAGCGGGCTCCGGTTTGGCCAGCTCGGCAACGGCGGCCGGTGGCTGCGCCGCCCTGGGCTCGCTCAGACCATGACTCGGCGCCGGCTCGGCCGCCTTGGGCGCAGGGGCCGCGGCGGGTTTGGCCGTGGCCGGCGGTGTGGCCACCACGGGGGCGGCCTGCGTCGCCGGCCGGGCCGGTGCCGGGGTAGCCGCGACCTGGGGCCGGGCCTCGCGCCGGCTGCCCTGCTGACTCAGCCGGCGAAACTCGGCCTCGGCCTCGGCGGGGGTGCGCTGTTGCGCCTGGGTCAGGGTGGGCAGGCGCAGGCTGGCGCCTCGCTGCAGATAATTGATATTGCCCCGCACAAAGGCGCCAGGATTGAGATAATAGAGCGCCACCATGGTCTGTTGTACCGTGGCCGGCGCAGAGGTATTACGGGCGGCGATGGACCAGAGGGTGTCGGTGCTGGTGATGGGGCCATAGCGTCCCGGCCGTTGCAGGGAAGGCTGGCTGGCGGCCGGCACCACCTCGGGTGCGGGGGTCGGCGCGGCCGCCGGCGTTTCCGGCCCTCTCAGCTCGATGTAGAACTCCTGTGCCGCGGCCGGCAGGGTAACAGACAGCCACAGGGCCAGCACGGAGTAAAGCGGTGGTCGGCGTTTTCTCATTATGTCGTTGGTATCCCTTGTTTCGAACGCGGGGCCGGCTCACCGGCCGCCCGGCTGACCATGGCACAAGTGTAGAAAAAAACAGTCCCAATAGGAACTTATCTGTACTCGTAGCGGGCCAATGGTTATCGGCCGAAGACGCTCAGGCTTTAAACCCCAGGACCTCGGCCCCCTCGGTCACGCCGCACCACTGCAGCGACCCCAGCTCCCGGCGATCGGCATAGTCCTTGCGCAGCCGGTCAAAAAAGCTTGCCTCGCCCGACGCCAGCCCACGGCGAAAGTTCGCATCATCCTGTTCGATGTCGTACACCAGCCGTACCAGCCGTGCCACCATGGCCTGATCGGGTCGGTCATTCAGGCTGACCGCGCTCACTTCGGGAGCCGGCAGCAGCTCGTCCAGATGACGGGCAACGGGTCGCTCGCCATGGTCGCACAGGGCCCGGTAGAGGGCAAAGGTGCCCCGGGCCTTGCCTTCCAGGCTGTAGCCGGCGATGTGCGCGGTGGCGATCAGCACATGAGGTACCAGCTCGGCCAGCAGCAATGGCTCGTGCTCCCAGACGTCCATCACCAGGGTCAGCGGCGACCCACCCTGCTGGCGGGCGAGCAGGGCGTGATTGTCCCAGACATCGCCCCGACAGGCGTTGATCAGCACCTGCTGCGCATGCAGGCGCTCGATGCGCGGACGGTTGAGCAGGTGGTGGGTGGCATAAGGGCCTTCATGGGTAATGGGCACATGAAAACTGATGACATCGGCGGTCAGTGCCTGGTCAATGTCGACCAGGCCCGACGCACCGGCCTCGGCCAATGGCGGGTCGCAGCGCAGCACGCGCATGCCCAGGCCTTCGGCCCGCCGGGCCACTTCGCTGCCGGTGTTGCCGGCACCGATCACCGCCAGGGTTTTACCGGCCAACTGCCACTGCTTGTGGGCCGCCACCCGCAGCAGGGCCGCCAGCACGTAGTCGCCCACGGCGACCTTGTTGCAGCCCGGGGCGCTGGCAAAGGCGATACCGCGCCGGGCCAGCAGGCCGGTGTCGACATGATCGCAACCGATGGTGGCGGTGCCCACAAAACCAAGCCGGTCTGCCTCACTCAGCAATGCCTCGTTTACTTGAGTGATGGAACGCACCAGCAGCGCATCCACCCCTCGCAGTTGCTCCGGACGCAGCGTGCGCCCGGGCGCGGTCACCACCTCGGCCCAGTCGCCAAACAGCTCGTGCACAAAGGGCATGTTTTCATCGGCCAGCACTTTCATCGCTATCTCCTTGTTATAACGGCCGCTATTGTACTCCGACTTGAATCCGGCTTCACTGCCACCGTTACCGGCTTTCTGCTAGACTGCCGGCCCTTTCCCGCTCGAGATCCATCATGACCCTGCGCCTGTTGTTATTGGTATGTTCTCTGCTCATCCTGCCCGTGGCCCTGGCGAGCCTCGCCTGGCAGTGGCAATGGCACTGGTTTCCGCTGCTGGATCTGGACGAGCCGCCGGCGCTGCTGGCCTATGGCCTGACCCTGACCGTGGGCAAGCTCGGCATTGGCATTACCCTGCTGGCCCTGAGCATGCTTGCCCTGCACCGCGGCCGCCGTCGTCCGGCCCTGCTGCTGGCGTTCTTTTTCTGCCTGTTTGCGGCCCTGGGCGGCGCCTTTGTCACCAAGACGGTGGCCAAGCTTTATTTCAAGGAGCCCAGGCCCTATGTGCTCTGGCTGGTGCAGCAAGGCAGGCTGGCCGACAGTGCCAGCTTTTATGCCATTCCCGAGGCGGCGCGGGAACAGCAACTGCAACAAAGCCTGCTGGGCGTAAGTGACACCCAGATCCCCGGCTGGCTCAAGCACCACTGGCAGGAAGAGGTGAACTATTCCTTTCCTTCCGGCCACTCCATTGCGGCCATGACCATCGCCGGCTTTTTCTGCCTGGTGCTGGGCTATCGCCGGCAGCCGGCCTGGCACCTGGTGGCCCTGGCCGGCTGGGCGGTGGCGGTATGCTATTCACGCTTGTTGCTGGGCCTGCACTGGCCGGCAGACATTCTGGCCAGCAGTGTGCTGGGGGTGTTGTTCGGCGGCGCCGGCGCCTGGGCCTTTTCCCGACTGGATCAGCGGCTGGGTGAGACGTAAGAAAATAGCAACCGCACCGCCTATAAAAAAAGCGCCCTGAGGCGCTTTTTTTAATACCGTTGGAGTATCAGCCCTTGTACTTGCTGAACACCAGGCTGGCGTTGGTGCCGCCAAAGCCAAAGCTGTTGGACATCACGGTGTCCAGCTCGGCGTCCTGACACTCGGTGACGATGGGCAGACCCTTGGCTTTTTCGTCCAGCTCGGTGATGTTGATGCTCGGGGCAATAAAACCGTGCTCCAGCATCAGCAGGGAGTACACCGCCTCGTGCACACCGGCGGCGCCCAGGGCGTGACCGGTCATGGCCTTGGTGGCGGAGATATAGGGGGCCTTATCGCCAAACAGGGTGTGAATGGCTTCCAGCTCCTTGACATCACCCACCGGGGTGGAGGTGCCATGAGTGTTAACATACTGCACCGGTGCCGGAGCGGTGGCCATGGCCTGCTGCATGCAGCGCACCGCGCCTTCGCCGGACGGAGCCACCATGTCGTAGCCGTCGGAAGTGGCGCCATAGCCGGTGATTTCGGCATAGATTTTGGCGCCGCGGGCCAGGGCGTGCTCCAGCTCTTCCACCACGACGATACCGCCGCCACCGGAGATAACGAAGCCGTCACGGCCGGCGTCATAGGTACGGGATGCCTGCTCGGGGGTGTCGTTGTACTTGCTGGACAAGGCGCCCATGGCGTCAAACTGCAGCGCCAGGGTCCAGTCCACTTCTTCTCCGCCACCGGCGAACACGATGTCCTGCTTGCCCAGCTGGATCTGCTCCAGGGCATGGCCAATGCAGTGCGCGGAAGTGGCACAGGCGGAGCTGATGGTGTAGTTGATGCCCTTGATCTTGAACGGCGTGGCCAGACAGGCGGAAGTGGTGGACGACATGGTGCGCGGCACCATGTAGGGGCCCACACGACGCACACCCTTTTCACGCAGAATGTCACAGGCTTCAATCTGGTTCTTGGAAGAGGCGCCGCCGGAGCCGGTCACCAGGCCGGTGCGTTCGTTCGACACCTGGGATTCGTCCAGACCGGCGTCGGCAATGGCCTGCTCCATGGACAGATAGGCGAACGCCGCCGCGTCACCCATAAAGCGCATCACTTTACGATCGATGTGTTCGGACGGGTTCAGCTTGATGTCGCCCCATACCTGGCTGCGCAGCTTATGATCGGCAAACTGCTGGGAAAAGGAAATGCCGGAGCGGCCGGCCTTGAGGGACTCAAGCACTTCTTCCTTGTTGTTGCCAATGCTGGAGACCACACCGATACCGGTAATGACTGCTCTTCTCATCTATCGTTCCTACTGTTTCGATTTGGTGCCAATTCTAACCACAAAGCATGGTCAAACTGGTCAGCTTTCACATAAAATGACCGTTTTTTGCGGCCCCGGAGCGCTCAGTGTCTCACCGTTTTATTACCACAGCCCGTCTCGACTGGAATGACCAGGGAACCCCGGTCGCCACCGCCTTTGACGATGTCTATTTTTCCAATGACAACGGTCTGGCCGAAACCCGCTACGTGTTTCTGGGTCATAACGGGTTGCCACAACGGTTTGCCGAGCACGATCGCGACCTCTTCGTGGTGGCCGAAACCGGCTTCGGGACCGGCCTGAATTTTTTGGCGACCTGGCGAGCCTTTGCCGACTATAAACGCCAGCACCCCCAGGGCAATACACGCCGGCTGCACTTTATCAGCGTGGAGAAATATCCCCTCTCCCGTGACGATCTGCAGCAAGCCCTGCGCCAATGGCCAGAGCTTACCATTTTAAGCGAACATTTGTTAGCTGAATATCCGGTACTGGTTGATGGCTGTCACAGATTGTGGCTCGCGGAAGATGTATGCCTGGATTTGTGGCTGGGGGACGTGGCCGAGCTGCTGCCGCAAATGGACGCCGGGCTCGCCGGCCGGGTCGACGCCTGGTATCTGGACGGCTTTGCCCCGGGTAAAAACCCGGAAATGTGGACACCCGAGCTGTTTGCCCAGCTGGCCCGGCTGGCCCGTAACGGCGCCACCCTGGCCACCTTTACCGCCGCGGGTTTTGTGCGCCGCGGGCTGATTGACGCGGGCTTTGAGGTCAAACGGGTCAAAGGCTTTGGCCGCAAACGGGAAATGCTGGCCGGTTTTCGTCGCAGCGACACTCGGCCCCCCCGCCCTTCACCCTGGTACTGGCGCCGTCCGGGCCTGGGTCAGCGCACCCTGATCGTGGGCGCCGGCGTGGCGGGGGCGGCCCTGGCCCGGCAACTGACCCGCCGCGGCCACCACGTCACCCTGCTGGAACGGGAAAGTGCTTCGGCACAGGGGGCCTCGGGCAACCATCAGGGCGCCATCTATCCACTGCTGAACGGTGATCACGACACCCTGAGCCAGTTTTATCTGCCGGCGTTTTTGTATGGCCGGCGCACCCTTGAGCGCCTGGCTCGACGCCAGCCCTTTGGCCACGACTGGTGTGGCGTGGTACAGCTGGCCCACGATGACAAGAGCGCCGCCAAGATAGACAAACTGATCGCCGGTGCCTTTCCGCCCGAGCTGGTACGGCCCTTGTCTGCCGAGGAAGTGAATGAAACCACCGGCATCGAGGCCAACCGGAGGGGGGTCGCCTATCCGCTTGGCGGCTGGGTCTGCCCCCATGAGCTGACCGCCGCCCTGCTGGCGGAAGCCGGTGATATTGCATGCCATTTTAATACCAGGGTTACCGGTCTTGAACGTATCCATGATGGATGGCAAGTACAGACGGAGCACGGGCAGACATTCGGTGCGGATAATGTGGTGCTGGCCAATGGCCACGCCCTGACCACCCTGGCGCAAACCCAAGGTCTGGCGCTCTATCCGGTGCGTGGCCAGGTCAACCATCTGCCAGCCCAACCGGTGCTGGCGGCACTGAATACTGTGGTGTGCTACGAAGGCTACCTCACTCCCGCCTGGCAAGGGCAGCATTGCGTGGGCGCCAGCTACGACCGACGCGATGCCGGCCTTGATTACCGTGAAACAGACGAAGCCGACAACCTGGCCAAGCTGCAACGTACCCTGCCCGCCCTGGGTGAGCCAAACGCCATTCCGGGAGAAGGCCGGGTGGGCATTCGCGCCGCCTGCCGGGATCACCTGCCCCTGGCCGGTGCCGCTCCCGACAAGGACGCCCAGCTGGCCGACTACACCGACATGCCGAAACGGGCCGGCCAGGCCTTTCCCCTGGCCGCGGATCACGCGGGCCTGTATGTGCTCTCCGGGCTGGGCTCCCGGGGCATGTGCTCGGCGCCGCTGCTGGCGGAAGTGCTCGCCGCCCAGATCCAGGACGAGCCCCTGCCCCTGGGCCGGGAGGTGCTTGACGCCCTCAATCCCAACCGGCACTGGCTGCGCAAACTGCTGAAAGGAAAACCGGTAACTTAAAGCTGGAAGCTAAAAGCTGGAAGCATCATGAAGGAGGAAGTTATTCCGCCGGACGAATCAGGCCGAGCTGACGACCGAAGTCCTGCTCACGCTGAAAGTGTTTAAGCAGGTCCTGGGCAATGCCAAGCTGATGATAACCCACGTTGTCGGCCACCCGGTGCAACTGCATGCAGTCGGCCTGGGGCGCAATTTCAAACAGCGAGCGCTCCAGCCATTCCGCGGCCAGCAGTGCCCGTTCGCGCACCAGCCGCTCGTAGGCGGTCAGCGCCAGCCGGTAGTTCTGCCATTCGGGGGTTTGCGGCCATTCCAGCGGCTCGGTCACGGTGGCGGTCAGCGACACCAGCACGCGGGCAGGTGCGCACCCCGCCTGCCCCTGCTCGCCACTGAGCTGCCACGACATGCGGTAATCCACATCCGCCAGGCTGGGCTCCAGGGCCGTGGAGCCATACACATCCACGGTTTGCCGGGCCTTCAGCTCCATGGCGCCAAAGGCGGGGGTGGCAAGCAACATGAGCAACGCAAAAGACACTCCTTTCACAACTCTTTTCTCCCGATAGCGGCGCCTGACCTGATTTGCTGATTATAAACCCGGCGGCAACTTAAGTCATTTGAGTCTATGGTGGAAAAGCCCGCAATCGGGCATTTGGCCGGGCCGGCATACCTGACAAGCCCGGCCCGCCTCTATATAGTGCAAACAAAGCCGACTGTCTGGAGCGCTGTATGATCACAGCCTATACCCTGAACGGGAAATCCCTTGAAATTCAGCCCCTGAGCCTGACCGACAAGCTACCCGCCAACACCCTGTGGCTGGACATTCTCAAACCCGACGAGCAGGAACAAAGCTGGATGAAGCAGCTGTTCGTGGAAGAAGTGCCCGAGCTGGATGAGCTGGACGACATCGAGGCCTCGGCCCGTTTCTACCGGGACAAGGACGGCCTGCACATCCACTCCCTGTTTCCCCAGCGGCTGGGCAAGGAAATCGACGGCATCAACGTGCTGTTTACCCTGCGCAACAACATGCTGATAAGTTTTCGGGAGGACGATCTGGGCCTGATGCGGCTGCTGCGCCACTATATGCGCCAGGACCGGCTCGAGGTGGAAGATGCCCCGGACCTGCTGCTGGAAATTTTTCAGCTCAAGATCGAATACATTTCGGATCTGATTGAAGACGGCTACAAGACCCTGGAGGAAACCGCCAAGGAAGTGCTGCAGGTGGAAGATCTGCGCCAGACCATGTCGAATCTGATGCATCAGGAAGACGGTAACGGTCATGTGCGTCTGGCGCTGTACGATACGCGCCGAGCGCTGCGCTTTATGCGCCGCACCCTGCGCAAGCAGGCCAGCGACGAGCAGCGCAAGTGGATAGACGAGCTGCTCTACGACATCGAGTCGCTGCTGCCCCATACCCAGTTTCTGTTCGACAAGATCAACTTTCAGCTGGAGGCAGCCATGGGCTTTACCAGCCTGGAGCAGAGCAAGGTGATCAAGATTTTCTCGGTGGCCGCCGTGGTGTTTCTGCCCCCCACCCTGATCGCCAGTATTTACGGCATGAACTTCAACTTTATGCCGGAGCTGGCACTGAAATACGGTTACCCGCTGTCGCTGGTGCTGATGTTGTTGTCCGCCTGCGGCACCTATTACTTCTTCAAGCGCAAAGGCTGGCTGTAGCCGCATCATGAAGCGCCGGCAACCGGTCAACGCGCCGGCCATGGCTTATCACCATAGTGACCTGATCGACGAGGAATGACATGAAATACCCATGCATGACCCTGCTGCTGGCCGCCCTCGGCCTGGCCGGCTGCGACAATAACGAGGTGGGCGATGTGTCCCTGGGGCTGTTTACCACCAAGGACATCAAGATTGAGGTGCTGACCGATCCGGAAGTGCCCGGCGTCACCTGCCATATGTCCAACATAGTGGCAGACCTGGATCTGGCCGATCCGTCGGACATGTCGATCAGCTGCCGGCAGACCGGCGAGATCACCGCCGCCATGATAGCCGGCATCGACCGCTCGAAAAGCGGTGATATCGTGTTCAAGAAGTCCAAGAGCATCTTTCTCAAGAGCCTGAAGATTCGCCGCATCTATGACGAAACCAGCCAGAGTCTGCTCTATATCGCCTACAGCACCAAGGAGACCAGCGGCAGCTACAAACACTCCATGTCGACGGTGCCCTTGTGGGGCACCCAGGCCTATCAGGCCGCCTCCCGGCCCTGAACGCCACAACGGGGGCCAAAGGCCCCCGCATTCAGCGCGCTTCGCCCAGACGTGCCCTGACCGCCGCCACCGAAGAAAAGTCGGTGACGGTGGCGATCACCTTGCCGTCTCTGAGTTTCAGCAGTACCGGCAGGTCGCGCACGCCGAATTCGTTAAACAACACGCCATGACGATCAATGTGAAACGGTATCGTCATTTGGTATTTTTCCACAAACTCGCTCAGCGCCTTGTCGTCCGTCCACAGGTGATTGACCACTCCCTGCCAGGGCTCTTCAGGCAACTGTTTCACCAGCTCGTTCAACCCTTGCTGCACGTCCTTGCAGCGTCGCGCCATGCCGGGCCTGGCTTCTTCCAGGTACCAGTCGCACCAGGTCGCGCTAAAAAACACCAGGTGTTCTCCCTGCTGCCAGGGCGCCAGCAGCCGTGCCTTTTGCTTCTCGCCTAACGTCTCGGTGCCGGCCGAAGACAGCGACTGTCCGTCGGCCAGCCGCGCCATCACGCCGTCGAGCATCGCATCGGACTCATGGGTGGTGTAGACGATCTTCCCCGCGGGGTTGATCAGTACCGAATAGGGAGTGCCTTCCAGCCCCAGCTCCAGTGCCAGCTGGCCCCGTTGATCCATCCATACCGGCATGGTCAGCCCGAACCTGTCGATCACGCTGCTGACCCGGCCCGAACGTTCATTGATGTTGATGTTCACCGCCACGAAATTAATGCGGTCGCCAAAGGTGTCTTGCAGCAGCTGAAAGTGGGGCATCTGCTGCATGCAGGGCTGACACCAGGTGGCCCAGAACTTGATATAGGTCGGCTTGGCATGATCCAGCTCCGCCAGCCGGGTTGGCGTGCCGGTGGCAAAATCGGTCAGTTCAATGGTGCGATAATGCGACTCCTGGCTCCAGGCGGATAAGGACAGGGTCAGGCAAAACGCCAGACACAGGCGCGCAAGGGGGATGATCATAAAAGGCTCCTCGGTGGCAATGGGTTCCCGTGAAGTGTGAACGAACGCCGTCAGGGTGCCTTGTAGTTTTGCGACAACTTGCGTTTACGGTATTCGGCGGGGGTACCGCCGACAAAGCGGCGAAAGGCATGGGTGAAGTGGGCCTGATCGTAATAACCGCAAGACAGCGCGACCTGTGCCAGTGAAGCCTTTGGGCGGGCCAGTTGCAGTCGGGCCGCCTGCATGCGCACACAAAGCTGGTAAAACGCCGGACTCAGGCCTATCTGCTGCTGCAGCCGTCGCTCCAGGGTGCGGCTGCTGATGCCAAGCCGGCAGGCCACCTGGCCCACTCGCATGTCCGGCTCCCGTAACATGGCCAACGCCAGCCGAGTCTGCGAGGCGTCGCCGGTGTGCACCGCCTCCTCCGCGAGCCAGCCTTCCAGCCTGGCAATGGCCGGCACCACCGCCAGGCCGTCCAGCCCGACCAGCAGCCGGCGCAAGCGGGCTTGCGCCGGGCTGGGCAACAGCTGGCAGGCATCCACCGCCCCCGCCGGCAACAGGGTGGGAGACACCCCAAACAACTGAAACAGGGCGCCGGGCCTGAGCCGGGCGCTGATGCAGCGATGCCCGGCCAGAAACAGATGCCGCTCGGTACGCCGGTTGAATTCGATGCGGGCGCCGCGCAGGGGGCCGTCAAGGGTCACCGTCAGGCTGCAGCCGCCGTCCGGATACGTGGTCTCAAAGGATCCGTAAGGCAGGCCGGCACCTTCGCCAATGGCCCAGAAGCAGTCCACCCAGCCGGCCAGCTCGGGATCCGGCAAAAAGCGCCGAAATCCCAGATAGCGGAATGCCAGCTGCCCTTGCTCACGCACCCCAGGCCCTCCCCCGGGATCGGAGTTCGGGGCCGCGCCGTGAGCGGAAAAACAGCTTGTCCTGAGCCTGGTTCATTTTCATCGCCCTCAGCTGCGAATCATCTGCTCCCTGAGCTGGTGAATGCGATCCCGCAGCGCCGCGGCCTGCTCGAACTCCAGGTTCTGGGCGTGGGCCAGCATTTGCTGCTCCAGCTCGTCGATCTGGTGGCTGAGCTCCCTGGCACTGGGCAGGTGTTCCGGCAACGGGGCTTTGTCCTTGGCCCGTTTTGACCCCACCCGCTTGGTGCCGTCCAGATCCATCACATCGGTGATGCGCTTGTTGAGGCCCTTGGGCACAATGCCGTGCTCTTCGTTAAAGGCCTGCTGCTTGGCCCGCCGCCGCTCGGTTTCATCAATGGCGGCAGCCATGGAGCGGGTAATGCGGTCGGCATAGAGAATGGCCTTGCCGTTCAGGTTGCGGGCGGCCCGGCCTATGGTCTGGATCAGGGAACGCTCGGAGCGCAGGAAGCCTTCCTTGTCCGCATCGAGAATGGCCACCAGCGACACTTCCGGCATGTCCAGGCCTTCCCGCAACAGGTTGATGCCCACCAGCACGTCAAACTCGCCCAGGCGCAGATCACGAATGATCTCCATGCGTTCCACGGTATCAATGTCGGAATGCAGGTAGCGCACCTTGACCCCGTGCTCGTTCAGGTACTCGGTGAGATCTTCCGCCATGCGCTTGGTCAGGGTGGTCACCAGTACTCGCTCGCCCTGCTCCACTCGAAGCCTCGCTTCGGAGAGCAGATCGTCCACCTGAGTCGCCACCGGGCGCACCTCAAGCACAGGGTCAAGCAGGCCGGTCGGACGCACCACCTGCTCGGCAATATCATTCCCGGACTTGTCGAGCTCATAGGGGCCGGGAGTGGCCGACACAAACACCGTCTGGGGCATCAGCGCCTCGAACTCCTCAAAGCGCAGGGGCCGGTTGTCCAGCGCCGAGGGCAGGCGAAAGCCGTATTCCACCAGGGTCTCCTTGCGAGAACGGTCGCCTTTATACATGCCGCCAATCTGGGGCACGGTGACGTGGGACTCGTCGATGATCAGCAGGCCGTCACCGGGCAGATAGTCAAACAGGGTGGGCGGCGGCTCGCCCTCCCCCCGGCCCGACAGGTAGCGAGAGTAGTTTTCAATGCCGGAGCAGTAACCCAGCTCCTGTATCATCTCGATGTCAAACTGGGTACGCTGACTGATGCGCTGCTCTTCCAGCAGCTTGTTGGCCGAGAGCAGCTGCGCCTTGCGCTCAACCAGCTCTTTTTTAATGTGTTCTATGGCTTCCAGCAGGGTCTCCCGCGGGGTCACATAGTGGGTCTTGGGGTAGATGGTAAAACGGGCCACCGTCTGCAGCACGGCGCCGGTGAGCGGATCAAACAGGCTGATGCGCTCGATCTCGTCATCGAACAGCTCCACTCGCACCGCCTGATCGTCCGATTCGGCGGGAAAGATGTCCACCACCTCCCCGCGTACGCGAAAGGTGCCGCGCTGAAAAGCCGCGTCGTTGCGGCTGTATTGCAGCTCCGCCAGCCGGCGCAGCATGTCGCGCTGATCCAGCACATCGCCGGTGCGCAGATGCAGCATCATGCTCAGGTAGGACTGAGGATCGCCCAGGCCGTAAATGGCCGACACCGAGGCCACGATAATCACATCCCGCCGCTCCATCAGCGCCTTGGTGGCCGACAACCGCATCTGCTCGATGTGATCGTTGATGGAAGCGTCCTTTTCAATAAAGGTGTCGGTGGTGGGCACATAGGCCTCGGGCTGGTAGTAGTCGTAATAGGAAACGAAATACTCCACCGCGTTGTGCGGAAAGAACTCCTTCATCTCGCCATACAGCTGGGCCGCCAGGGTCTTGTTGGGCGCCAGCACCATGGTAGGCCGGTTGAGGGTGGCAATGACGTTGGCCATGGTAAAGGTCTTGCCGGAGCCGGTAACCCCCAGCAGGGTCTGGTGCGCCAGCCCGGACTCGATGCCGTCCAGCAACTGGGCGATGGCGGTGGGCTGATCGCCGCCGGGCTGATAGTCGCTCACCAGTTCAAATGTCTTGCTCATGGGCCCTGCCTCCTCGCTATGCCCGGCCAGTGTACCTCCGAGTGACCTTTATTGGCAAAAACGGGCGCGAATGGCCGTTAGCAACAAAATCCCTTTGGGGCCTTGACCCGGACAGATCGGCCGCGTATTATTCGCGGCCTCTTCACGAGATTCCCCCTTAGTTCAGTCGGTAGAACGGCGGACTGTTAATCCGTATGTCGCTGGTTCGAGTCCAGCAGGGGGAGCCACTTTTTCGCCTGTCGGCACTTGACTTATCCACTAAATCAACAATCCACTCCGGCAAAAACCCACATGCCAGCGGCTTTGTTTCATTCCCTCGCCAGTGTCGATAAACTGAGCGGGATTTTTTTGTTGCTTTTTTTAAAGCATTGATTTTCAATGCATTATCATTTGATTGTTTTTTTGCCGGATTAATTGAAAGCCGCGCCCTGACTGGCTTCTCACCGCTTTCCTTCATCAAGTCCACACGGTTATCCACAGAAATAGTGGATAACCTGCCCAAACCCAGCCGCCGCGAGGCTCCCGCCGGCTGTGCATAACCCGTGATCAAATCAGTGCCGTACGAAACTGAAAAAATCCCCGGCCGCGATATTCGGCAAAGCGCCGCAACCCGTTTCGTTTTTTTACATACATTGCCGCATTCAATCGTACCGGCAGGCCAGATTTATATGACTTTTTCCCTACTTGGGTCTCAATTCGCCATCAACACCGGTAAAATTTCACTATCAGCACGATTAAGACCCGTTTTGCTCCTTAACTAACCCGGCCTTCATCGCACCGGCCACCGCCTCGGCACGGGTGCCCAGCACCACCTGCAGGTGGTGCTCCCCCAGGTGCACCACGCCTTTTGCTCCCAGGGCCCGCAGCCGGGCGTCGTCCGCCAGGGCGGTATCCTTCAGGGTCAGCCGCAGTCGAGTGATGCAGGCGTCAATGTGTTGCAGGTTGCCGGCCCCGCCCAAGGCGGCGATCAATCCTCTCGCCAACACACTGTCCTGATCATCCTTGGGCCGAATCGTTTCGTTCTGCTGCTCAGGGGCATCGCCGGCGAGCTCCCGTCCCGGCGTGGCAAGGTGAAACAGGCGAATGGCCGAGTAGAACAACACGAAATAGAGCAGCGCCATCACCAGCCCCAGTCCCAGTAAACGCCAGGGATGGGTGGCCAGCCCCCAGTTCAGTACCAGATCAAACAGGCCGGCGGAAAAGCCAAAACCGTGCAGCGCACCCAGGGCATTGGCCGCCATCAGCGACACCCCGGTAAGCAGCGCATGCAGGCCATAGAGCAACGGCGCCAGAAACATAAAGGTAAATTCGAGCGGCTCGGTAATGCCGGTGAGCAAGGAGGTCAGCGCCATCGACAGCAGCAGGCCTGCGGCCCGGGCCCTGTGCCCCCTGGGCGCTGCCAGCACCATGGCCAGGGCCGCCGCCGGCAGGCCAAACATCATCACCGGAAAGAAACCGGCCATAAATCCGCCGGCGGTGGGGTCGCCGGCAAAGAATCGATTCAGATCACCCCGAACAACGTCGTCGGCGATGCCGTTGATCACGGCGCCGTCCACGCCGGGCACGGCCCCGCCCACGCTGAGGGTGCCGGCCAGGGCCGGTGCCAGGCAAATATGCTGCTGAACACCGCCGGCCTCATAACTCACCTTGAGGCAATCTCCCAGGCCAAACCAGAACAGGGAATTGAGCACATGGTGCAGCCCCACCGGGATCAGCGCCCGGTTGAGCACGCCATAGACAAACTGCCCCGCACCACCGGCGCCCGCCACCGCCTGGCCAAGGCCGTCGATGGCCTGCTGCACCGGCGGCCAGGCAACCCCCAGCAACACCGCGACCAGCAGACACAATAGCCCGGTCATGATGGGCACCAGCCGCTTGCCGCCAAAAAAGGCCAGGCTGTCCGGCAGGCGCACGGCGGCAAAGCGGTTATAACAGTGCCCGGCGATGATGCCGGCGATAATGCCGCCAAAAAATGACAGCCTGATCTCGGCATGAAGGCTCACCACGGCACCGGTGAGTACCAGGTACCCCACGGCGCCGGCCAGGGCCGCGGCACCGGCATCGTCCCGGGACAGGCCCACGGCGATGCCGATGGCAAACAGCAGTGGCAACTGATCAAACAGGGCGGCCCCCGCCTGGGCCATAAAGGGCAGGGCGAGCAGATCCGGCTGTCCGAGGCGCAACAGCAGCGCCGCCACCGGCAGGGTGGCAATGGGCAGCATCAGCGCCTTGCCCAGCCTTTGCAGATATCCCAACAGCATCACAGCGACTCTCCGTGGTCATGGCCGGGCCGGCGTGCCATGATCGTTCCCCGGGCCCGTGGCAAGGCAACGACACTTTCTTTATTATAAAAAGCTCTTTTTACCGTTAGGGTTGACCCCATGCGTCTGATCCCCCTGGCCGACGCCGAGCAGGTCGCTCGCCGGGCCGCGCATCATATTGCCACCCGCATCGAGCGCCATGGCCCCAGCGCCCAGCGCCCCTTTGTGCTGGGGCTGCCCACCGGCAGCACGCCCCTGGGCACCTACCGGGAACTGGTGCGGCTGCACCGGGCCGGCGCGCTCAGCTTTCGTCACGTGGTCACCTTTAACATGGATGAGTATGTGGGGTTGTCTCCATCCCACCCGCAAAGCTACCACGCCTTTATGCACCGGCACCTGTTCAGCCAGATAGACATCCCCGCCGACAACATTCATTTGCTGAACGGCACCGCCGAGGATCTGGATGCCGAATGCCGCCGTTTTGAAAACCGCATTCGCCATTACGGCGGTGTGAACCTGTTCTTGGGCGGTGTGGGCAGCGACGGCCACATCGCCTTTAACGAGCCGGCCTCATCGCTGGCCTCACGCACGCGGGTGATGACCCTGACCGACGCCACCCGCCGGGCCAACGCCCGCTTCTTCAACGACGACCCGGCCCAGGTGCCGCGCCGGGCCCTGACCGTGGGTGTGGGTACCCTGATGGAAGCCGAGGAAATCATGCTGCTGGTCACCGGCGCCCACAAGGCCCGGGCCCTGCAGGCGGCGGTGGAAGGCCCGGTCAATCACCTGTGGACGGTGTCGGCGCTGCAACTGCACCCGAACAGCCTTATCCTGTGTGACGACGATGCCACCCTGGAGCTCAGGGTGCGTACCCTGCGCTATTTTCAACAACGCGAAGCCGACATGTCTGCCTGCCCGGAGTAACCCATGCACGCCCTCACCCACTGCACCCTGTTTGACGGCGAGCGCCTGCACCGCCAGACCGCCCTGGTTATCGACGGCGACCGCATTGCCGCCCTGGTGCCCGAGCACGACCTGGACGCCGGCCTGCCCCGCACCGATCTGCAAGGCGCCGTGCTCAGCGCCGGCTTTATCGATCTGCAGCTCAACGGCTGTGGCGGCGTCATGTTCAACGATGCCATCAGTGCCACCACCCTGGATCGCATGCACGCCACCAACCTGGCGTCGGGCACCACCAGTTTCCTGCCCACCCTGATCACCAGCCCCGATGACGACATGCGCCGGGCGGTGACCCTGGTGCGCGACTACATGGCCCGCCACCCCTGGCGGGTACCGGGGCTGCACCTGGAAGGCCCCTACACCAATGTGGCACGCAAAGGCATTCATCCAGCGGCCCAGATTCGGCCGCTGACCGAGCCCATGCTGACCTTCCTGTGTGAACACGCCGACGCCATCGCCATGCTCACCCTGGCCCCCGAAGTGAATAACCCGGCCCACCTGCGACGGCTCGCCCAGGCCGGCATTCACCTGGCCATGGGCCACACCGGCGCCGACTATGATCAGGCCATGGCCGGCTTTGACGCCGGTATCGGCTTTGCCACCCATCTCTATAACGCCATGTCCCCCACCGCCAACGGCCGCCAGCCCGGCGCCGTGGGGGCCGTCTATGACGCGCCCCGGGTAGCCGCCGGCATTATTGCCGACGGCCATCATGTGCATTACGCCAATGTGCGCCTGGCCCACAGGGTGCTGGGCGAGCGCCTGTGCCTGGTAACCGACGCCACCGCCGCCGCCGGTGCACCGCCGGGCTTTGAGCGGTTCGACTTCTGCGGCGCCACCGTCTATGTGCGGGACGGCAAATGCGTGGATGAGCACGGCACCCTGGGAGGCTCGGCGCTGACCATGATCGACGGGGTGAAAAACCTGGTACAGCAGGCGGGCCTGTCTCTGGAACAGTCCCTGGCCATGGCCAGCCGCAACCCGGCTAAGGTGCTGGGACTTGACGCTGATATCGGCACCGCTACTCCCGGCCGGCTGGCCAATCTGGTAGCATTTGATACAACCTTTAATGTCATCGCGACCTACGTCAACGGACTGCCTTCATCATGACCCGCGCGCAAATCGCCAACGTTGATCTGGTCAAACAGGTCAACTGCTCTGCCGTCTACCGGCTTATCGACAGCCGTGGCCCCATTTCCCGAGTGCGCATCGCCGAACTCAGCCACCTGGCGCCGGCCAGCGTCACCAAGATCACCCGCTCCCTGCTTGAGCAGGGACTGATTCGAGAGCTGGAGCATCAGGCGTCCACCGGGGGCCGGCGCGCCATTTCCCTGACCACGGTGACCCATCCCTTTCACCTGGTGGCGGTCAAACTGGGCCGGGAAGAGCTGCGCCTGACCCTGTACGATCTGTCGGGCCGGGCCCATGCCCGCCATGTGCTGCCGTTTCCCCGCCGGGAGCAGGACGTGCTGCTCCCGGCGCTGCACCGGCACATTGCCGACTTTATACAGCATGAGGCCGCCGGGCTGCGGCTGATGGCGGTGGGCCTGGTAATGCCCGGCCTCACCGATGCCCAGGCCGGCCGGGTGCTGGCCCACCCCTGTTACCCCCTGGCGGGAGTGCCCCTGGCCGAACGCCTGGGCGCCAGCCTGGGGCTGCCGGTGTTTATCGGCAACGATATTCGCGCCCAGGCCCTGGCGGAGCATTATTACGGCGCATCCCAGGATTGCCTGGACTCGGTGCTGGTCAGCGTGCACCACGGAGTGGGCGCCGGCATTATCACCGAAGGCCGCATCTTCAAGAGCCAGGGCCGGGACGTGGCCGAGATCGGCCATATACATGTGGATCCACTGGGCGAACGCTGCGACTGCGGCAATTTCGGCTGCCTGGAGACCATGGTGGCCGACGCCGCCCTGCTGCGTCAGGCCAGGCACATGCTGGATCAGGGCTATCACAGCAGCCTGGCGGAGCAGGAGCTCACCATGGGCGCACTGTGCCGGGCGGCGCTGGAGCAGGACCGGCTGGCGGTGAATATTCTGTGCCAGGCCGCCGAACGCCTGGGCCAGGTCATGGCCATTGTCATCAACCTGTTCAACCCACAACGGGTGCTGCTGAGCGGCGCCCTGTGCGAGGCCGAGTCGCTGGTGTTTCCCATTATCAACAAGGCCATTCGCCATCAGTCCCTGCCCGGTTTTCACCAGGGCCAGGTGCTGATCCGCGCCCGATTTCAGGACGATCAGACCATAGGCGGGCTCGCCCTGGTCAAGCGCGGCCTGCTGGAAGGCGAACTGCTGCAACGCATTATGGAGCAAAAGTCATGAGCAATATCGTTTTCAGCACCAATCCCGACTGGCAACCGCAGCAGGGCCGCGACCAGGACGGCCCCGGCCTGTTTCCCAACGACGGTGTGGTGCGCCTGCGCCGGGAAACCAAGGGCCGCAAGGGCGCCGGGGTGATTTGCGTGTATGGCATCGGCCCAGAACGGGTGGGCGAGGTGGCCAAAAAGCTGAAAAAGCAGCTGGGCACCGGCGGCGCGGTCAAGAAGGGGGTGATTGAAATTCAGGGCGATCGCCTCGAGCAGATAAAACAATGGCTGGAAAAGGCCGGTTTTACCGTGAAGCAGGTCGGCGGCTAAGCGAAACCGCCTTGAACTTGCCGGCCAAATGACTAAAATACGATTTCCCTGCTCAAGGGGGAGTAGTCGCTAACGGAAGCCATTCCGCAGACGGTCGTCAACATAGTTGGTGCAAAATCACCATGGTGGCCGTGACCTTTCGGGGTTTGACGAGACCTTTGACAGACGAGTGCCGATACCGGGGACGGGCGGCATGGCGTCTGCTCATTGGTAACGATAATCCTGTCCCCTTTGGTAAACACTCTTGGAAGCCCTCACCACCTCGACCCTGGCCGTGTCCATCGCCGAAATTGGCGACAAGACCCAGTTGCTGGCCCTGATCCTGGCCTGCCGGTTCAGAAAACCCCTGCCCATTATCTGGGGTATTTTTCTCGCCACCCTGATCAACCACGCCCTCGCCGGCTCGGTTGGAATATGGATACAGTCCTGGCTGGATCCGCAATGGCTGCGCTGGCTGCTGGCACTGTCCTTCTTCGCCATGGCGGCCTGGATGCTGATTCCCGACAAGGCCGACGACGAAGACAGCCGCTTTTACCGCCTGGGGCCCTTTGTGGCGACCTTTGTGCTGTTTTTCCTGGCGGAGATCGGTGACAAGACCCAGATCGCCACCACCCTGCTGGCGGCCCGGTTTGTGGATGAGTTCTGGCTGGTGGTGGCCGGCACCACCCTGGGCATGATGGTGGCCAACCTGCCGGCGGTACTGGCCGGCCACAAGGGCGCCGGACGCTTGCCCATGCACTGGATACATGGCGCCAGCGCACTGATCTTCCTGGTACTGGGCGTGACCACACTATGGTGGCCCTGGTCCTGACGCCTCGTCCTGCTAAAGAAGGAGCCCCGCCGGGCGGGGCCCTTCGTCAGCCGTAAACGTTAAAGCTTTCGCTGTTCAGCCACAGGTGCACCAGAATACTGGCGACGTAGCCCAGGGCGATCACCGGCGCCCACTTCAGGTGGCCGGCAAAGGTGTACATGCCCCTCGCCTGCCCCATCAGCGCTACCCCGGCGGCGGAGCCGATGGACAACAGACTGCCGCCCACGCCGGCGGTCAGGGTGATCAGCAACCAGTTGCCGTGGGACATTTCCGGCTGCATGGTGAGCACCGCAAACATCACCGGAATGTTGTCGATGATGGCCGACAGCACCCCCAAAGTAATGTTGGCGTACACCGCGTCCCAGCTGTTGTAAAGCAGATCCGACATCAACGCCAGATACCCCATGTAGCCCAGGCCCCCCACGCACATCACCACCCCGTAGAAAAACAGCAGGGTGTCCCACTCGGCCCGGGCCACCCGGCTGAACACATCAAAGGGCACCACGCTGCCGAGGCGCTTGAGCGCCTCGTCATCGCCCCGCTTGATGGCCAGCGCCCGTTTGCGCGCCAGCGAACTCGGCAGGGTGCGCCGCAGGAAGTAGCCAAAGCACTGCAGATAACCCAGGCCAGTCATCATGCCCAGCACCGGCGGCAAGTGCAGCAGGCTGTGACAGGCCACCGCCGAGGCGATGGTGAGCAAAAACAGCAACACGATGCGAATGGCCCCGCGCTTGAGCTCAACCTCTTCATAACGGGCGGCGGGCTTGCGGTTTTCGATAAAGAAATTCATCGCCAGGGCCGGCACCAGATAATTGACCAGGGCCGGAACGAACAGAATAAAGAACTCGTTGAACTTGACGATGCCCGCCTGCCACACCATCAGGGTGGTAATGTCGCCAAAAGGGCTGAAGGCGCCGCCGGCATTGGCGGCGATCACGATATTGATGCAACAGAGATTGATAAAGCGTTTGTCCCCTTCCGCCACCTTGGTCACCACGGCGCACATCAGCAGTGCCGTGGTCAGGTTGTCGGCGATGGGAGAGATAAAAAACGACAGAAAGCCGGTCAGCCAGAACAGTGCCTTGTAGCTGAAGCCCCGGCGTATCATCCAGGCCCGCAGGGTATCAAACAGCCGCCGCTCTTCCATGGCGTTGATATAGGTCATGGCCACCAGCAGGAACAGCAACAATTCTGCATATTCAAGCAAATTGTGGCGAAAGGCTGCTTCGGTGACGCCGGGTATGCCCTGCTGCATGTAGATCCAGCCGATAAGTACCCATATGATACCAGCCGCCACCAGCACCGGTATCGACTTGCGCAGGTGCAGGTATTCTTCCGCGGTCACCAGCAGGTAAGCGACCGTGAAGATCGCCAGCGCCAGCAGGCCCCAGGCCGAGCCGGTCAGATCCAGCTGCCCGGTCGCGGCCAGCGCCGCAGGACTGGCCAGCACGGCCAGCATGGCCGCACACAGACTCCATTTCCTTGTCATTGTTATTCTCGCTTTTGTAATAGTGATTTTTATGATCTTGGCTATAGTTACGGGCACGTTCGCGGGCAACGCGAAGCCCTTGAAAAGGCTATCATAAGCACCGCCCTTCGGGCTGACCGGTTTCTTGCCCCGGTTCGCAGTTTTGGCACCTCACTGGGCCGTGGTAGTGTTATACGAAACCCAAACCCAACGCCACAAAGTAAATATTTAGTCTTGTTTTTTGCATTATCTTTCACGATGATGGTGGCGTGTTTTTCAGGTTACCAAGGACAAGTACGTGCGCGAAAATGATGCCGCCCTGGTCAAGGCGTTCCGTCAATCCAGCCCCTATGTCAATCTGCACCGGGGCTCCACCTTCGTCATCATGCTGGGTGGCGAGGCCATCGATCAGGAAAACTTTCCCAATATCGTCAGCGATATCGCACTGCTCACCAGCCTCGGCATTCGGCTGGTGATCGTGTTTGGTGCCCGCCCGCAAATCGATCGAGGGCTGAGCGAGGCCGGACTCAGCGGCGTGTTTCACAAACACACCCGGGTCACCGACGAGCCCAGCTTTCGCGTGATCAAGGACGTGTGCGGCGGCCTGCAGATGGACATTACCGCCCGGCTGTCGATGGGGCTTATCAATACGCCCATGCAGAACGCCCGCATCAACGTGGTAACCGGCAACTTCGTCATTGCCCAGCCCCTGGGGGTGGATGACGGCGTCGACTACATTCATTCGGGCCGGGTGCGCCGCATTCATACCGACACCATTCACCATCAGCTGGCCAACGGCGCCACCGTGCTGATCTCCCCCATCGGGTTTTCGGTAACCGGTGAAAGCTTCAATCTGTCATCGGAAGAGCTGGCCCGCCGGCTGGCCATTGAGCTCAAGGCCGACAAGCTGATCGGGTTCTGCTCCCAGCGCGGCGTGCTGGATGAAGACGGCGTGGCCATTGCCGAACTGTTTCCCGAGCAGGCCGAAGCCCACCTGCAACGCTTGCTGGAAGAAGGGGAAAGCCTGTCGGGCACCGCCCGCTACCTGCGTGCGGCCATCTCCAGTTGCCGGGGCGGCGTGCCCCGCAGCCATCTGGTGAGCTACAAGGAAGACGGCGCCCTGATCCAGGAGCTGTTCACCCGTGACGGCCTGGGCACCCAGATCGTCAGCGAAAGTGCCGAGCAGGCCCGTCAGGCCAGCATTGACGACATCGGCGGCATTCTCGACCTGATTCGGCCGCTGGAAGAAGAAGGCATACTGGTGCGCCGCTCCCGGGAACAGCTGGAAATGGAGATCGATCAGTTCACCATTATCGAAAAGGACGGGGCCACCATCGGCTGCGCCGCCCTCTATCCCTTTCCCGAGGAGGGCATGGCGGAAATGGCCTGCGTGGCCATTCACCCCGATTACCGCAAGGGCAGCCGTGGCGACATGCTGCTGAACAAGATTGAGGAGCAGGCCCGCAAGCGCGGCATGAGCCGGCTGTTTATTCTGACCACCCGTTCCATTCACTGGTTCAGGGAGCGCGGCTTTGAGCCGGTGGACGTCAGCGCCCTGCCCATGGGCAAGCAGAAACTGTACAACTTTCAGCGCCGATCCAAGATCATGCTCAAGGACCTGAATCTGAAGGTCTGACCAATTAATCATTGACACTGTCACGTTAAATCAGTAGTTATAGGGCCGCCCGGGACGTGTGCCCGTGGCCAATGAGAAGAGGCGCGTTGTTCAGGCAGCCGGCAGAAGGAGTCGCCACTCCACAGATCGCCGGTCAGGGGAACAACGCCGAGATTGCCACCGGTGGCTTGACGGTGGTGGTCGGCTGCGAAGGCTGAATCCTTCGGGCTGTCACCTGTTGGGTGGAGTGCTTCCTGATGACCTTTCCATATGTCTTCGCAGTCGTTCCCCCCGTTGTTTCAATTTTTTCAGCAAAGCAAGGAGCTTGCCTTGAACCAACCCGTTGTAGCCAAATTCGGTGGAACCAGCGTTGCCGACGCCGATGCCATGAGCCGTTGTGCCGCCATTCTTGAAAACAATACCGGTACCCGGCTGGCGGTGCTGAGCGCCAGCTCCGGCGTAACCAACCTGCTGGTGGCACTGGCCTCGGGTAGCCACGGCCCGGAAGCGCGCACGGACATGCTGCAGCAACTGTCCGCCATTCAGCATCGCATTCTCGACAGCCTTGAGCGTCCCGAGATGCTGACCCGGCACATCGAGGACATTCTCAACCACATCAAGGAGCTGGCCGACGGCGCCGCCATCAGCCCGACCAAGGCCATCGGCGACGAAATCGTAGCCCAGGGGGAGCTGATGTCGACCCGCCTGTTTGTGGAGCTGCTGCGCCGTCGTGGCACCGATGCGGTCTGGTTTGACGTGCGCAAGGTGATGCGCACCGACGATCGCTTTGGTCGTGCCGCGCCGGATCTGGCTACCCTCAAGGCGGAAGTGGAAAAAGAACTCAAGCCCCTGTGCGCCAAGCAGCTGGTGGTGACGCAAGGCTTCATCGGCGCCGCCCCCGACGGCCGTACCACCACCCTTGGACGGGGTGGCAGCGACTATTCCGCCGCCCTGCTGGGAGAGGCGCTGAACGCCGCCGCCGTGGAAATCTGGACCGACGTGCCCGGCATCTATACCACGGATCCGCGCCTGGTGAGCGAGGCCCGCGCCATTCCCGAAATCAGCTTCAGCGAAGCCTCGGAAATGGCCACCTTTGGCGCCAAGGTACTGCACCCGGCCACCCTGCAGCCGGCGGTGCGCTGCCAGATCCCGGTGTTCGTGGGCTCCAGCCGTGCGCCGGAAGAAGGCGGCACCTGGATTCGCAACACCACCCCCAGCCAGCCGCTGTTTCGAGCCCTGGCCCTGCGCCGCAATCAGGTGCTGCTGACCCTGACCAGCCAGAGCATGTTTCAGGCGCATGGTTTTCTGGCCGAGGTATTCGGCATTCTGGCCAAGCACAAGATTTCGGTGGATCTGATCACCACCTCGGAGATCAGCGTGTCGCTGACCCTGGACGCCGGCGCCGAGCTGCTGACCCAGGAAGTGCAGGACGAACTGGCCAAACACTGTCACCTCAAGGTGGAAGAAGGCCTGGCACTGGTAGCACTGATTGGCAACCGCATGAGCGAGGCCGGCGGCACCGCCAGCCGAGTGTTCCAGGCGGTGAACGAGGTCAATATTCGCATGATCTGCTACGGCGCCAGCCCCCACAACTTCTGCTTCCTGGTGGATGAAGCCAACGCCAACCAGGTGATCGCCGATCTGCACCAGGAATTGCTGCCGGCGTAACGCCGATCGCATTAACGAAGCGGCGTTGCCGAATGCAACGCCGCTTTTTTGTTGCCTCATCCCCCCAAACTCTCTTGAGGACGGTAGCGCTCACTCAAATATCGCTGCCATCTCCGACCGTCTCCATCAGCACCTGCTCCAGCGGCACATGTTGAAGCTGATGTGCTTCGGCCACCGCTTGATAAACCACCTTGCCGTTATGCACATTGAGTCCCTCAGCCAGGTGCGCATTGTCACTCAGGGCTCGGCGCCACCCCTTGTTGGCCAGGGCCTGTACAAAGGGCAGCGTGGCGTTGGTCAGTGCCAGGGTGGAGGTACGCGCCACACCGCCGGGCATGTTGGCCACGCAATAGTGCACCACACCATCCACCTCAAAGGTGGGCTGCTGATGCGTGGTGGGCTTGCTGGTTTCAAAACAGCCACCCTGATCGATGGCCACATCCACCAGCACCGCCCCTCGCGGCAGTTTTTTCAGCATGGCTCGGGTCACCAGCTTGGGCGCCGAGGCGCCGGGTATCAGCACGGCCCCGATCACCAGATCGGCCCGGGCCAGCTCTGCTTCAATGGCATCGGCGGTGGAATACAGGGTCTTGAGCCGAGGGCCGTAGAGGGCATCCAGCTCCTTCAGCCGGGCCAGTGACTTGTCGAAAATGGTCACGTCCGCCCCCAGCCCCATGGCCATGCGCGCGGCATTAATGCCGACCACGCCGCCGCCCAGCACCAGCACACGGGCCGGCAGAACGCCGGGCACGCCGCCCAGCAACACCCCTCGCCCGCCCTGGGCCTTTTCCAGGCAGTGGGCGCCGGCCTGCACCGCCATGCGACCGGCCACCTCGCTCATCGGCGCCAGCAACGGCAGACCGCCCTGAGCATCGGTGACGGTTTCGTAGGCGATGGCGGTACAGCCCGAGGCCAGCAGGCCTTTTGTCTGAGCTTCGTCTGGGGCCAGATGCAGATAGGTAAACAGCACCTGACCGGGCTTGAGCCGCCGGTACTCCTCGGGCTGGGGCTCCTTGACCTTGACGATGAGCTCGGCGCCGGCAAAGAGCGCCTCCACGTCGCTCACCAGCTCGGCACCGGCGGCGGCGTATTGCTCATCGGAAAAGCCCACCCCTGCCCCGGCGCCGCTTTCCACCCGTACTCGGTGTCCGGCCCGGGTCAGCTCATGCACGCCCCCCGGCGTCATGCCCACCCGGTATTCGTGGTTCTTGATTTCTCTGGGTACAGCGATATCCATGTTCACCCCCTGTCTGGCCGCGTGTTTTAGAGTAGAATGCAGCCTGCAACCTTGTTGCTCCAGCCTGCCTTGCCCTTTCTTCTGTTATAGAAGCTGGAGCATGATTGTGCTTTTCCGTCCTTAAATATTCAAACGAACCCCAGGAGAACCCGGCCCCATGGACATTGGACAGCGCCTCAAGACCATACGCCTGCAGGCAAAACTGTCCCAGCGGGAGCTGGCCAAGCGCTCTGGCGTGACCAACGGCTTTATCTCCCAGGTGGAAAAAAACCTGGTCAGCCCGTCCATCGGCTCACTGAAGAAGCTGCTCGACGGTTTTCCCATGACCCTGGCGGACTTCTTTGCCGACGAAGACGCCGTTGGTGCCGATCACCCGGTGGTGTACCGGGCCGAAGATCAGCCCGAGCGCGGCACCGGCGACATCGGCTATCGCCTGGTCGGCGGCCGCTTTCCCGATCGTCACATCACCCTGCTGCGGGAAACCATGCCCCCCGGCGCCGATACCGGCCCCGACCTGCTCAGCCACCCGGGCCAAGAATGCGGCGTGGTCATTACCGGACAATTGCAGCTGCAGGTGGGTGAACGCCGCTTTGAGCTGGGCCCGGGCGACGGCTACTACTTCGACAGCACCGAGCCCCACCGTTTTATCAATATCGGCGAAGACGAGCTGTATATCGTCTCCGCCAGCCAGCCCAAGGCACTTTAAAACGTCGGTGGCGTGGCCGCCGACACCAGCTCGCATACTTCGGAGCCCAGGTTGCGAAAGCGGTGGGGCTGATGGGTGTCGAAATAATAGCCGTCGCCGGCCTTCAGCACTCGGCACTCTTCCCCCACGGTGATTTCGATTTCGCCGCGCAGCACCAGGCCGGCCTCTTCCGCCTCGTTGCTGAGCATCTCCGGGCCGGTATCGGCGCCGGGCGGATAGCATTCTCGCAGCAGCGCCAGCTTGCGTTCGCCGGTCAGCGGCCCCACCAGCCACATGGTGACGCCGTTGCTGCCAAACTCCACCAGCTCACCGGCGCGAAAGAACACCTGCCGGCCACAGCGCCGTTCCAGGCTGAAAAACGCCCCCATGGAGATGGGAAAGCCATCCAGCACCCGCTTGAGGGTGGCCACCGATGGATTGACCGCGGCCTGCTCAATTTGCGAGATCAGGCTGTTGCTGACTCCGGCGCGACGGGCTAGCTCCCGCTGGGTCAGGCCGTGCTGTCCGCGCAGCCATTTCAGGCGTTCCGGCAAGTCCATCGTTCCCTCCTCAGGCCGCACGGGCGGCGGCGGCTTCCTGAGCCCGGCGCTTTTCGGCCCGGGCCATCAGCCACCAGCCCACAAAGGTCACCAACGATACGATCACGATAATGATGGTGGCCAGGGCGTTGATCTTGGGGCTCACCCCCAGGCGCACGCTGGAAAACACCACCATGGGCAGGGTGGTGGCGTTGGGCCCGGACACAAAGCTGGCGATCACCAGATCGTCCAGGGACAGGGTAAAGGCCAGCAGCCAGCCGGCGATAATGGCCGGGGCGATGATCGGCAGGGTAATGACAAAGAACACACGAAGCGGCCGCGCCCCCAGATCCATGGCGGCTTCCTCCAGGGAGCGGTCGAGCTCCCGCAGCCGGGAACTCACCACCACCGCCACATAGGCGGTACAGAAGGTGACATGGGCAATCCAGATGGTGCTCATGCCCCGTTGGGCCGGCCAGCCCAGCCAATCGCCCATGGCCACAAACAGCAGCAACAGCGACAGCCCGGTGATCACCTCGGGCATGACCAGGGGCGCGGTGATCATAAAGGCAAAGCCGTTCTCGCCGCGAAAACGGCCGATGCGGGTCAGCACAAACCCCGCCACCGTGCCCAGCACCACGGCGGTGCTGGCGGCAAAAAAGGCAATGGTCAGGCTGAGCCCCACCGCCTGCATCATCATGTCGTCGGCCAGCAGCTCGCCATACCATTTGGTGGACCAGCCGGCCCACACGGTCACCAGCCGGGAGCTGTTAAAGGAGTAAACGATCAGCAGCAGCATGGGGGCGTAAAGAAAGCCAAAGCCCAGCCAGAGAATGAGCGGCCGCGCCCAGGAGCGGCTGACGGGAATATTGTTCATGGCTCAGCCCTCCATTTCTCTGCGCTGAATGCGATGGAACCACATGATGGGCACCATCAGCAGCAACAGCATCACGCTGGCCACCGCCGCCGCCACCGGCCAGTCCCGGTTGTTGAAGAATTCCTGCCACAGCACTCGGCCAATGAGCAGGGTGTCGGGGCCGCCAAGCAGCTCGGGAATCACGAACTCCCCCACCGCGGGAATAAACACCAGCATGGCCCCGGCAATAATGCCGCCCTTGACCAGGGGCACGATCACCGTAAACAGCGTGGTCATGGGCCGGGCTCCCAGATCCGCCGCCGCCTCCACCAGGGAATAATCCAGCCGCATCAGCGCGGTATAGAGCGGCAGCACCATAAAGGGCAGATAGGCATAGACAATGCCGATATAAACGGCGGTGTTGGTATTGAGAATTTGCAAGGGCTGCTCGATGGCGCCCAGCCAGATCAAGGCATTATTGAGAAAGCCGGTGTTGCCGAGAATGCCCATCCAGGCGTACACCCGAATCAGGAACGAGGTCCAGGACGGCAATATCACCAGCATCAACAGCACATTGCGGGTCGACGGCCGGGAATGCACGATGGCCCAGGCCAGGGGAAAGCCAATCAGCAGGCACAGCAGGGTGGAAATGCTGGCCACCTTGAGGGACTGCAGGTAGGACTGAATGTAAAGGCTGTCACTCAGCAGAAACAGGTAGTTGCCGAAGTTGAGCACGATCTGCAGCTGCTCGTCGACCATGCTCAGCAAGGCGCTGTAGGGGGGAATGGACAAGGCCGCTTCCGACAGGCTGATCTTGAACACGATCAGAAAGGGCACCAGAAAAAACAGCAGCAGCCAGGCATAGGGCAGTGCGATCACCAGCCGCTGGCCGGTAGCGGTTCCAAGCCGTTTCATCGTCACCTCCTCAGGTCATCAGCACGGCGCAGCTGTCCGCTTCCCAGCTCAAATGCACGCTGTCACCCCAGGTGGGGCTGTTGCGTCTGTGCCGGTCGACATTGGGCAGGGTGGCCAGAATGCGTTTGCCCGAGGACAGGCGCACGTGATAGATGGACACATCCCCGAGATACGCAATCTCGTCCACGATGCCGGACAGCCGGTTGTTGGCCTGGGCCGGCTCACTCAGGGTCAGCTGCATCTTTTCCGGACGCACCGCTATCATGATGGGCAGCCCTTCACCGATGGACACGCCGTGGTTGATCTGCAGCGGCTGCGCCAGATCGGCACAGCGGATCAGGGCACTGTCGGCCTCATTGCGGGTCAGCTCGCCCTCAAACACATTGACCGAGCCGATAAACTCGGCGCTGAAACGGCAATTGGGGTATTCATACACATCCAGCGGCTCACCCACCTGCACCAGCCGGCCCTTGTTCATGATGGCGATACGCCCGGCCATGGTCATGGCCTCTTCCTGATCGTGGGTCACCATGACGCAGGTCACGCCCACGCTCTCGATGATGTTCACCAGCTCCAGCTGCATTTCTTCCCTGAGCTTTTTGTCGAGCGCGCCCATGGGCTCGTCCAGCAGCAGCAGCTTGGGCCGTTTGGCCAGGCTGCGGGCCAGCGCCACCCGCTGCCGCTGACCTCCGGAGAGCTGGTGGGGCTTGCGTTTGGCATAGTCTTCCATGTGCACCAGCCTGAGCATTTCCGCCACTCTGCTGGCGATCTCGGCCCTGGGCAGCTTGTCCTGCTTCAGGCCAAAGGCGATATTGGCTTCCACCGTCATGTGGGGAAACAGCGCATAGGACTGAAACATCATGTTGATGGGCCTGTCATAGGGCGGCACCTCGCCAATGTCGACCCCGTCGAGAAAGATCTCGCCCCGGCTGGGCGGCTCAAAGCCGGCCAGCATGCGCAGCAGGGTCGACTTGCCACAGCCCGAAGCCCCGAGCAGGGCAAAGATTTCCCCCCGGGGGATTTGCAGGCTGACGTCATCCACCGCCGGCTGCCCGTCATAGAATTTGCTGACGCCCCGCAATTCCAGAAAGGGCGTCGTTTCCGTACTGACCGGTTGTTCCTGTTCCGGCATGCTTGCCTCCGTGTTGCTTGCCCTACTTCTTTATTGCTTAAGACCTTGTCACTCCGCGCGGGCGGGAGTCCATTCAGCCAACCACCCAAGCGGGCATGACAAGGAATACCCCGGGCAGACGCAAGTAGCCCCTCCTGCGCCTGCCTTTTTTACTTCAAACCTGCTTACTTACCGGTCTTGACCCGGGTCCAGGCACGGGTAATGGCCCGGTTTACCTTTTGCGGCAGCAGCTTGGCGGTATACAGCTTGTCCGCCACTTCCTGGCTGGGGTAAATGCCCGGGTCGTTCAGTATTTCCGCATCCACAAACTCATTGGCGTTTTTGTTGGGATTGGCGTAGGCCACGTAGTTGGACACCTCACCGATCACCTCCGGCTTAAGCAGGTAGTTAATCAGCTTGTGGGCGTTGTCCGGGTGGTTGGCGTCCTTGGGAATGGTAAGCATGTCCACCCACATCAACGCACCTTCCTTGGGAATGCGATAAGCCACCTGCACCCCCCTGCCCGCCTCATCGGCCCGATCCCGCGCCTGCAGTATGTCGCCGGACCAGCCCACCGCCACGCAGATATCGCCGTTGGCCAGATCGTTGATGTACTTGGACGAGTGGAAATAGGTGATATGGGGCCGAAGCTTCATCATCAGCTCGGTGGCCGGGCCACGGTAATCACTCAGATTGGTGCTGTTGGGGTCCAGGCCCTGATAGTTAAGGGCGGCGGCAAAGATTTCGGTGGGCGCATCGAGAAAGGCCACGCCGCACTGGGCCAGCTTTTCCAGGTTTTCCGGCTTCATCACCAGATCCCAGGAGTCCACCGGGGCATCCTCACCCAGGGCTTCCCTGACCTTGTCGACGTTATAGCCGATGCCGGTGGTACCCCATAAATAGGGAATACCAAACTGGTTGCCGGGATCCTTGTCTTCCAGCAACGCCATGATACGCGGATCCAGGTTGTCGTAATTGGGCAGTTTGGACTTGTCCAGGGGCAGGAAGGCCCCGGCCTGGATCTGCCGTCCCATAAAGTCGCCGGTGGGCACCACCACATCAAAGCCGGTATTGCCGGCAAGCAGCTTGGCCTCCAGTACCTCGTTGGAGTCAAACACGTCATAGGTCACGGCAATGCCGGTTTGCTCGGTGAAATTGGCCAGGGTGTTTTCGGCAATATAGTCCGACCAGTTGTAGAAATTGACCTGTGACGGCTCCTGGGCCTGTGCGTTCAGGGCCAGGACCACACCGGCGGCCAGCAGGCCGGTGTTCAACTTAGCATGTGGCGTCATGTTACTTTCCTTGTTGGTTGCTGAGGGTAGAGAGGGTCAAATCCAGGGCGCGTCGGGCCTTTTCCACGAGTTCGTCCACCTGCTCGTGAGTGATCACCAGGGGTGGCGAGATGATCATGGTGTCGCCCACCGCCCGCATCACCAGTCCCTGTTCAAAACAGTGTTCGCGGCAGATAAGGCCGGCACCGGTGTCTGTGGGAAAACGTTGCAGGGTGGCCTGGTCGGCCACCAGCTCCAGCGCCGCCAGTAGCCCCAACCCCCGGGTTTCTCCCACCAGGGGATGATCACCCAGGCTGGCCCAGCGCCGCTGCAGGTAGGGGCCGATATCGTCACGCACCCGCTCGACGACCTGCTCCCGCTGCATCACCTCGATGCAGGCCTGGGCCACGGCGCAGGCCACCGGATGCCCCGAATAAGTAAAGCCGTGAAAGAACTCGCCGCCGTTGATCAGTGTTTCCGCCACTCTGTCACCCACCGCCACGGCGCCCAGGGGCTGGTAGCCCGACGTGATGCCCTTGGCCATGCACAGCAGATCCGGCGCCAGACCGTAATACTCACTGGCAAACCAGTGGCCGGTGCGGCCAAAGCCGCAGATCACTTCATCCATCACCAGCAGGACGTCGTACTTTTGGCAGATGCGCTGAATTTCCGGCCAGTAGCCGTCGGGGGGAATGATCACACCACCGGCACCCTGCACGGGCTCGCCGATAAAGGCCGCCACTCGCTCCGGACCCAGCGCCAGAATTTTTCGCTCAAGCTGCCGCGCCCGCTCCAGGCCGAAGGCATGAGGATCGGTGTCTCGCCCCTCACCAAAGTGGTAGGGCTGGTCGATATGCACCATGTCGGGCAGCGGCAAGCCCCCCTGGCCATGCATGGGTTTCATGCCGCCCAGGGACGCCCCGGCCAGGGTGGAGCCGTGATAGGCATTGTTGCGGCTGATGATAACCCGTCGTTCGGGCCGGCCACGCTCGGCCCAGAAGTGGCGCACCATGCGCACGACGGTGTCGTTGCACTCGGAGCCGGAGCCGGTAAAAAACAAGTGGTGCAAATCGCCGGGCAGCAGCCCGGCCAGGGTGGCGGCAAGCCTTGCCGCCGGCGGATGAGTGGTCTGAAAAAACAGGTTGTAGTAGGGCAGCTGCCGCAGCTGGGCATCCGCCGCCTCGATCAGCTCTTGCCGGCCGTAGCCCAGGTTGACGCACCAGAGCCCGGCCATGCCGTCAAGAATGCGGTTGCCGTCGGCGTCCCACAGGTAGACCCCCTCGCCCCGCTCGATCACTCGTGTGCCCTTTTGCTGCAGGGCCCGACCGTCGGTGAACGGATGCAGGTGATGGGCCGCATCCAGCCGCTGCAGTGCTTCCTTGTTTGACTCTGGCATGATCAACTCCCTGTCGACATGGTTAACGTGCTACACGTTCAGCAGCAGAAACTCCCGCTCCCAGGCGCTGATCACGGTAAAGAAGGCCTCGTATTCCTTGCGCTTGACCGCAATAAAGGCATTTACAAAGCGCGGCCCCAGGATCTGCTTCAGCTCCTCGCACTGTTCCAGCTCCAGCAACGCCTCCTCCAGGCTGCGGGCCAGGCCAAAGGGCATGTTGTAGGCGCTGCCTTCCACCTGCTCGGTAGGCGGCAGGCCATGGACCATGCCGAGGTAACCGCAGGCCAGGCTGGCCGCCAGCGCCAGATAAGGGTTGGCATCGGCGCCGGCAAAACGGTTCTCAATGCGCCTGTCGGCCAGCTCCGAGCGCGGCACCCGCAGGCCCACGGTGCGGTTGTCTTCGCCCCAGGCCATGTTGCGCGGCGCCGAGTCGCCAAAGGCCAGCCGGCGATAGGAGTTGACGTTGGGGGCGAACAGCGCCACGGCGCTGGGAATGTAGCGCTGCATGCCGCCGATAAAGTGCAGAAACAGCTCGCTGTGGCTGCCGTCGGGGTTGGCGAACAGGTTGTTGCCGTCAACGTCTACCAGGCTCTGGTGAATATGCATGGCACTGCCGGGCTCGTTTTTCATCGGCTTGGCCATAAAGGTGGCATACACGTTGTGGCGCATGGCCGCCTCGCGCATGGTGCGCTTGAACAGAAACACCTGGTCCGCCAAATCCAGGGCGTCGCCATGAATGAAGTTCACCTCCATCTGCGCCGCCCCCGACTCATGGATCAGGGTATCCACCTCCAGCTCCTGGGCCTCGCAGAAGTCGTACATTTCCTCAAAGATGGGATCGAACTCGTTGACCGCATCGATGCTGAACGACTGGCGGGCGGTCTCCGGCCGGCCGTTGCGACCGATGGGCGGCTCCAGGGGGTAGTCCCAGTCTTCGTTTTTCTTGACCAGAAAGAACTCCAGCTCCGGCGCCACCACCGGGCGCCAGCCCCGCTCTTCATACAGCTTGAGCACGCGGCGCAGCACGCTGCGCGGGGCGATTTCCACCGGGTTGCCGTCACTGTCAAAGCAATCGTGGATCACCTGGGCGGTCGGCTCGCTGGCCCAGGGCACCAGCCGGGGCGTGTTGATGTCGGCATGCAGCTCCATGTCGCGTTCGGTCCAGTCGATGTTGTCATCGTCGGGCCAGTCACCGTTCACGGTCTGCAGAAAGATATTGTCGGGCAGACGCATGCCACCTTCTTTCAGAAACTTGCTGGCCGGCAGTATCTTGCCCCTGGCATTGCCGGTAAAGTCGGGCAACAAGCATTCCACCTCGGTGATGGCATGCTGCTGCATCCATTGGCGCAGCCACTCCATATTGCGATTTTCAGGATCTTGAACACTCATAGTGAAGCTCTGGGTGAAAGACACACTCGTCAGCATAGTCCATATTGGTGTAAAAGTATGCTAGACATAGACATAGATAACGGGCAAGAAAAAAACGGCCTTTTTGCCACACTAAACAGACCCGGTTAAAATTTAACAATATTTCGTTGATATTAAACAGTTGTGCAGCCATGCACCCACAGGGAAGACGTGCATCAGCCCTTAAGGACAGCCCCATGACCAAAGCCCGCAACCGGCCCCGCGCCGCCCATTCCGACGCCAGCCCGCCCTGGGCGGAATTTCAGTCCGTCGATCTCATGCTGTGCGACATCAACGGCGTGATCCGCGGCAAACGCATTCAGACCAGCGCCTTTGAAAAGGCCCTGGAGCAGGGCGTCAGCCTGCCCGCCTCGGTGTTTGCCCTCGACATTACCGGCCAGACGGTGGAGGAAACCGGCATGGGCCTGGCGCAAGGGGACAGCGACCGCACCTGCCGGCTGCTACCCCACACCCTGGCACCGGTACCCTGGCACAAGACCCCGTCCGGGCAGATCATGATGACCATGGAAGATCTGGACGGCAGCCCCTTCTTTGCGGATCCGCGCCATGTGCTGCAGGGCGTACTTACCCGGCTCAAGGAAAAGGGGCTGCACCCCTGTGTGGCGGTGGAGCTGGAGTTCTATCTGGTGGATCAAAAGGAAGGCGCCGACGGCCTGCCCCAGGCCCCCATTCTGCCCGGTACCGACGAGCGCATGCACGACACTCAGGTGTATTCCCTGGACGATCTCGACAGCTGGGAGGACTTTCTGGTGCAGGTGGCCGAGGTGTGCAAACTGCAGCGCATTCCCGCCGACAACGCCGTGGCCGAATACGCCCCGGGCCAGTTTGAAATCAACCTGGCCCATCAGCACGACGCCGTGGCCGCCTGCGATCAGGCCATTCTGCTCAAGCGGGCGATCAAGGCCATCGCCATCAAGCAGGGCATGTACGCCACCTTTATGGCCAAGCCCTATAACGGTCAGACCGGCTCCGGCATGCATATTCACGTCAGCCTGCTCGACGACGACGGCAACAATGTGTTTGCCGGCGATCACGAATTGCTGCGCCAGGCCATTGCCGGCACCCTTAGCATGCTGCCGGAGTCGATGGCGCTGTTTGCCCCCAATGCCAACTCCTTTCGCCGGCTGCAACCCCATATGTATGTGCCCCTGCACGCCAGCTGGGGCTTTGACAACCGCACCGTGGCGGTGCGCATTCCGTCCGGCGATCCGGCCAATACCCGGCTGGAGCACAGGGTGGCCGGTGCCGACGCCAACCCCTACCTGGTGGTGGCGGCCATCCTTGCCGCGGTGGATCACGGCCTGACCGAGCAATTGCACCCACCCGCCCCCATTCAGGGCGATGCCAACAAGCTGGATTTGCCGTTGCTGCCCTACCGCTGGCAAAGCGCCCTGGACCGCTTTGCCCAGTCACACCGGCTGTCGCAATACCTGGGCAAGGAGTTTCACCGGGCCTACCTTATCAACAAGCGCTTTGAGCTGGCCGAATTCGATCAACACGTGACGCCGCTGGAATACCAGTGGTATCAGCACCTGGTTTAGGATTTAGGAGCCTTTATGCAGCCACACGCCGATTCCTATTACGCCGCCTCCGCCCACCCGGCGCCGAAGCATCCCACCCTGCACGACAACCTGGAGGTGGACGTGTGCGTTGTAGGGGGCGGCATCACCGGCTGTGCCGCCGCGCTCAATCTTGCCGAACGGGGGTACAGCGTGGCGGTGCTGGAAAGCCGCCGGGTCGGCTGGGGTGCCTCGGGCCGCAGCGGTGGACAGATGATTTTTGGCTATGCCTGCGAGCAGCCCACCCTTAAAAAGCTGGTGGGCGACACCATCAGCCGGCAGCTATGGGATATCTCGGTGGAATCCCTCACGCAAATGCGCCGGCGCATCGATCAGCATGACATTCAGTGTGATCTGGCAGACGGCCACCTGCATGCGGCAGTCAAGCCCAGGCACATGAAAGAGCTGGAGCACTGGGCCGACAGCCTGCGCAAGGATTATGGCTACGACTCGCTGGAAATGTGGAGCAAAGAGCGAGTGCGCGAGCACATGAGCACCGATGCCTATCTCGGCGGCCTCTATGACGCCGCCAGCGGCCATGTGCACCCGCTTAATTACACCCTGGGGCTGGCGAAAGCCGCCGCCGAGGCCGGCGCGCAATTCTTTGAGTACACCCCCGCCACCCGCATTGAGCAGGGCGAACACCCGGTGGTGCACACGCCGCATGGCGTGGTGCGCTGCCGTCACCTGCTGCTGTGTGGCAACGCCTACCTCGACGGCATCGCCCCTGACATTGAGCGCAAGATCATGCCGGTGGGCACCTATATCACCGCCACCGAGCCCCTGGGCGAGGAGCGGGCCAACGCCCTGATTACCAACAACATGGCGGTAGCCGACATCAATTTTGTGCTCGATTATTTTCGCCTGAGCGCCGACCACCGGCTGCTGTTTGGTGGTCGGGTCAGCTACTCGGGCCTGGATCCGGTGAACCTGGCGGCCTCCATGGGCAAGCGCCTGCGCCATGTGTTCCCACAGCTGGAAGGGGTCAAGCAGCAATACACCTGGGGCGGCTATGTGGGCATTACCATGAACCGGGCTCCCCACTTTGGCCGGCTGAACGGCAATGTGTATTTTGCGCAAGGGTTTTCCGGCCATGGCATTGCCCTCACCGGCATGGCCGGCAGCCTGATGGCCGACGCCATTGCCGGCAGCGCCGAGCGTTTCGATCTGTTTTCCCGCATACCCCACCGCGACTTTCCCGGCGGCCGGCTGCTGCGCACCCCGGCACTGGTGCTGGCCATGGCCTGGTACCGGCTGCGGGATCTGTTGTAAATGTGAGCGGAATATGCTCCAGTGAAGGCGGTAACAGGGAGGCGGCTCAATGGAGCAACTGGAGTTTTTTGATGTACCCAGCCCCTGCATCGGCGTCTGCCAGGTCAACAACAGGGGTTACTGCAAGGGCTGCTTTCGCAGCCGTGAAGAGCGCTTTAACTGGCTCAAGTTTACCCCCGCCCAGCGCCGGGACGTGATCCGTCTGTGCCAGGATCGCAAGCGCCGGGTGCTGGCCGCCGCCCGTAAAAAACAGCTGGAGCTGGAACTTGAACAACAGCACACTCCGCCTCAGGATAGCCTGCCGCTGTAATAGCTCAGCTCGCTTTGCCACTACACCTTATTCACTCTCCTCTCTGTCTATCCCCCGGCTCGGGGCTGAGGGCGCCAGCTCCAGTTCTGTGATCCGGCGTCGAAACAGGCTGACCAGACGCTCCGCCCCCAGGTTCAGCGGTACTCCCCTGAGGGTAAGCAAGCCCAGCGCGTGAGCCGGAAACCTGGGCAGAGAATCAAAACAGGACAGTCCGCAACCGGACAGCGGATCCTCAAAAAATACCCGCGGGCCAAAGCCCACCAGATCGGTACGGCGGATCAACTCCACCATCAGCAAGGGCGAATCACAATGCACAATACGCTGTGACAGCGACACCTTCTGGGTATCGAGCCAGTTCACCAGCTGCTGGGCCGAACTGCCGGTGGTCAGGTTCAGCACCCAGCGGGCATCCGCCATCTGTGACCAGTCGGTCGCGGCCAGTAACGGATGTCCTTCCCGTGCCACCGGCTCGGAAAAGATACGGGTCAGAGGCTCGAAGGCGATCTCATAGGGCAGCTGTTCCGGCTCGGCCACGGCAATGGCAAAGTCGAGCTGTCCTTCCAGTAGACCGGGCAATACCGTGGTCAGCATGCCTTCCATAAACCGCAGGCTGACGTCCGGAAACTCTCGCTCAAACTCGTTCAGCACCGCCGGCAAGGCCGTCGAGGCAACGGCCGTGGTGATGGCCGCGGTGACCTTGAGCCCGGCGCCTCCCTGCAGCCAGCGAATTTCATCACGCGCCCTGTCCAGAGTTGACAAGGCCAGGCGTGCCCGGGTCAGCAAGGTCTGGCCCGCGGGGGTAAATTCAACCCCCCGGTAGCTGCGGATCAGCAGCTGAGTGCCCAGATCGGCCTCCAGCTCCCGCAGCGCCTTGGTCAGTGCACTCTGGCTCAGATGCAGGGAGCGGGCCGCTCCGCGAATAGAGCCTTCTTCGGCCACCTTAACCAGCGCCCTGAGCTGATGATCTTTCATATCACATGATTACCAAAAGTTGTCACCAGGCAAAATTTTCTGCCTTTTCACTATCGCTGATGGCTGACACTATTTCCCGCCGCCGCAGAAACCACCAGCCAGGGAGTATTATGACGACAGTGAACATCGACATCAAACCAGACCTCGACCAGATGAAAGCCTGGCGCCGCCAGATCCATCAGCACCCGGAGCTGGGGTTTGAGGAGTTCTCCACCAGCCAGCTGGTGGCCGATCGCCTCAGGACCTGGGGCTACGAGGTGCATACCGGCATTGCCGTCACCGGCGTGGTGGGGGTGCTGCGCTGGGGTGACGGCACTGGCCTTCGCCTGGGCCTGCGTGCCGACATGGATGCCCTGCCCATTCAGGAAGCCACCGGCCTGCCCTGGGCCAGCCAGGTGGATGGCAAAATGCATGCCTGTGGTCACGACGGCCACACCGCCATCCTGCTGGGCGTGGCCGAAGCCATGGCCCGCCGCCAGCGGGAGCAGGGGCTGACCGGCAGCGGCACCCTGACCCTGATTTTCCAGCCGGCCGAGGAGTTGGGCGGCGGCGGCGGTGCCCAGCGCATGCTTGAGGAAGGCCTGTTCGAGCGCTTTCCCTGCGATGCCCTCTTTGCCCTGCACAACTTTCCCGGTGTGCCCGTGGGCAGGCTCTGCTTTCGCGAAGGCGCCTTTATGGCCTCGTCGGATACCGCCAAACTGACCTTTATCGGCAAGGGTGGCCATGGCGCCCTGCCCCAGCTGTCCCAGGACCCGACCTTGCCAGCGGCCGCCACCGTGCTGGCCCTGCAGAGCATAGTGGGCCGCAACGTGGATCCCAACCAGGTCGCGGTGATCAGCGTCGGCAAAATGCAGGCGGGCAGCGCCGCCAACGTGATCCCCAACACCGCCGAGCTGGAGCTCAGCATCCGCACCCTGGATCCCGCCGTGCGCGACACCCTGGAGCGCCGTGTCCGCACCCTGGCCCAGGCTCAGGCGGCGGCCTTCGACTGCCAGTGCGAGATCGACTACCAGCGCGGCTACCCGGTGCTGATCAACGATCCGGCCATGACCCGGCTGGCGGTAGACACCGCCCGGGAGCAGTTCGGTGACGACAGTGTCGAGGCCCCCACCGCCCCCCTGACCGGCAGCGAAGACTGCGCCTACTTTCTGGAGCAGGTGCCTGGCTGTTACTTCCTGGTCGGCAATGGCGACAACGGCCACCAGGCCGGTGCCCGGCTGGGCCCCTGCAGCCTGCACAACCCCCATTACGACTTCAACGACGACTGCATGGAGACCGCCGCCACTTTTCTGGTGAACCTGGTCGCCCGTTATTTCGGCCAGCCCGCGCAGCCCTGACGTGCGTCCTACGTTGCCAGCGATTTCATCTTCAAGGAGAGACATATGAACCAGTCCCACCCCCGTGCCGGGAGCGATAAAAAGCAACGCAGGTGGTTTAACGAGTTTCCCGATCCCATGGTGTTGATCTTCATGGTGCTGGTCGGGGTTTACCTGCTGACCTTTATCATTCCCGCCGGCGAGTTCGCCCGGGAAGTGATCGATGGCAGAAGCCGGGTCATTCCCGATACCTTCGCGTATCTGACCGGGGTGGAGAAGCTGCCCTTTTTTGACCTGTTTCTGGCCATTCCCCAGGGCATGATCAATGCCGCCCCCTTCCTGTTTATCGTGTTTATCGCCGGTGGCCTTTTTCATGTGCTGCAGAGCACGGGCGCGCTGGAAAACATGATCGGCGTGGCCGCCAACAAGGTGGGCGCCAGCAACAGCACCAGAAGCCGTAACCTGATCATCGTGCTGGGTACCTTTACCTACGGTTTCTTCGGTGTGGCCGTGGGGGGTGAAAACAACATCGCCCTGGTGCCCCTGGGCGTGCTGGTGGCGGCGGCGGTGGGCTGCTCCCGGCTGGTGGGGGTCACCATGGCGGTGGGCGGCATCGGCATCGGCTTTGCCCTGTCACCCATCAGCCCCTATACCGTGGGCATAGCCCAGAGCATTGGCGAGCTGCCGCTGTTTTCGGGCTGGGGCCTGCGCACCCTGATGGTGCTGGGCTCGCTGAGCATGCTGGCGGCCTATATCTGCCTGCGCGTGGTCAGGATGGAGTTTCATGACGAGCAGCCGGTCGAAATGAGCAAGGCATTGCACGAATACCGGTTGTCACGCCAGGATCTGACCATTCTCGGCATCTTTCTGATCGGCCTGATCAGCCTGCTGACGGGGATCTTCACCCGCGGCTGGTACATCACAGAAATTTCCGCCGTCTTTCTGATCATGGCCATCGTCATCGGCCTGGCGGCGGGCATGAGCGCCAACCAGCTGGTCAAGCGCATGATGGAAGGGGCCTCCTCGGTCACCTCGGGCGCGCTGGTGATTGGCCTGGCGGCCTCAATTCCGGTGATTCTGCAGGACGCCCGGGTGATTGACACTATCGTCAAATCACTGAGCTCGGTACTGGAAGGCATGCCCGTGGCCCTGGCCGCCGTGCTGACCAGCATTATTCAGGGCATCATCAACCTGTTTATTCCCAGCGGCTCGGCCCAGGCCCTGATCACCATGCCAATACTGATCCCGCTGGCGGATCTGATCGGCATGAGCCGGCAGCTGATGGTCTCGGCCTTCCAGATCGGCGATGGTCTGACCAACCTGTTCATTCCCACCGCCGGCGGCATCCTGGCCATGCTGGCACTGGGGCGGGTCTCCTACGCCCAGTGGCTGCCGGTGATCGTGCCCATCATGGTGCCCATTTATGCCTTCTGCTGGGTTTTGATGGTGATTGCCGCCCACCTGGGTTACTGAGTACCGGCCTCACCGGGGCTCAGCCCCGGTCCAGCCCTGCGAGCAGCCGGTTGGCAATCAGTGCCGCCGGCTGTTCGTCCATATGCAGGTGATGGCCGCCGTCAAGCACCTCAAGCTCCAGCCCGGGGATCAGATCCAGCCAGGGCGCTACCCGTGCCATGCCAATGCCCTGCGTTGCCATCATCAGCCATACCGGCATGCTCAGCCGGCGCACAAAGGCGGTGATCTGCGCCTCGCACAGCCGCACCACAGAGGGCAGCACCAGTGCGCCATCGTGGCGCCACAGCCAGCCTTCAGCGGTTTGCTCCATGCCCCGGGCCAGCAACAGCCGGGCCGCTTCCCGGCTGACCGGCCAGCGGCTGTTCATGCGTGCCGTCACCGCGCTTTCAAAATCCGGATAGCAGCGTGGCCCCCGGCGACGCTGGCGTTTGGCCTTTTCCAGAGCGGCGGCCAGCTGTTCCGGCAGGGTATCGGCGGCATAATCGTGAGGAACCAGACCGTCCAGCAAAAATAGCCGGCTGACCCGCTCGGGAAAGGCGCCGGCGAACAGGGTGGCCACGCTGGCCCCCATGGAATGGCCCAGCAATGCCACCTGTTTCAGCTCAAGGGCGTCCAGCAGGGCCAGCACATCGGCCACATTGTCCCAGATGTAATAGGGCTGGCCCGGCGCCCGGTGATCGGAGCGGCCATGACCGGCCAGATCCGGGGCAATCAGCCGCACACCGGGCAACCGCTGCGCCAGGGGGGTAAAGCTAGCGGCGTTGTCCAGCCAGCCGTGCAGGGCCACCAGGGGGATGCCATTCGGGTCGCCCCACTCCACCACCGCCAGCCGGCGGCCATGCACATCAATATGGAATTCTCTGGGTTTATTCATGCCAGGATTCGGGGTACTTGTAGCCTTCAAAGCGTTTGCTGGCATAGTCCTTGAACGCCTCGCTGTTATAGGCCTCAATCACGTCCTGCACAAAGGCCTTGTCCTTGTCTTCGCTGCGCACCACCACCCAGTTGATAAAATCGTAACTGCGCTCCAGAAAGAGACCTTCGCTGAACGGAATGCCACTGGAGGCGGCGTAGTTGCCGTTGATCACCGAGAAGTCCACATCCTGGCGCGAGCGCGGCAGCTGGGCCGCTTCCAGCATGATGAGCTTAATGCCTTTGGGGTTGTCCGCCACATCAAATTCGCTGGCCTTGAGCGGATCTATGTCTTTTTTCAGGGTGATCCAGCCCATGTCTTCCAGCATCAGCAGGGCCCGGGCCTGATTGGTGGGATCGTTGGGAATGGCGACCGTGCTGCCTTGCTTTACCTGTTCCAGCGAGTCGGCCTTGCCCGCATACAGCCCCATGGGGCCGGTGGGCACCTGGGTGATGGGGCTCAGGGTCAGGCCGCGGCTTTGACTGAAGGTATCCAGGTAGGGCTTGTGCTGAAAACAGTTAACATCCAGTGAGCCTTCTGCCAGGGCCAGGTTGGGCATGACATAATCGGTAAACTCCACCAGTTTGACGCGATAGCCCAGGGCTTCAAGCTGGGGCTTGATCGACTCGGTGACCATGTCGGCGAAGTCACCCACCGTGGTGCCGATAACGATTTCCTTTTTGGCTTCGTCGACCGCCAGCAGGGGAAACGAGCACAATGACAATGCCAGCCACGGCAGGACGCGGGAAAAGCGGGACATGACGACTCCTGTGATTCCTGAATAATGTGTATAACAGACGTTTAGACGTCCATACTATTCGAGCGGATTCAAACAGGCAATGCGTTTACGGTAAAAACGCGAGGCGAATAACAACAAAGAACGCCCCTGACCGTACAGGGGCGGCAAGGCTTACACGCCCCGTTCGTTATTCCAGATGATCACATGCAGCTGAGGCAGCACTCTGGCCGCAAACCAGCCGTCGGCGGTGACCTTGTCCACCAGCCAGCGCAGCCTGGCATTCAGGGCGTCGAGGTCGGTTTCCCGCGCCGGCTCATCGGGGGTGGCCGGCGCCGGGTTGCAGGGTTGCAGGGTAAGCGGCAGGTGCGGGTACCGAGCGGCAAAGTCCCTCGCCCACCGGTAGTCGGCCTCGTCGGCGATCACCAGCTTGAGGGTGACCTGAGTATTGACCCCGGCGGCGGCGAGGCAGGCGTCAAACCGACGTTGGCTGAAAGCCATGCCGGCGGAAGGCGGCTTGGGGCTCAGGGTCAGGTGGTCGAGCCGGGCAAACCAGTCCTGCGCCTTGCTGCCCTGAGTTTCAATGGCAAAGGTATAACCCCTGGCCTGGCCCAGGCTCAGCAGATCCCCCAGGGGCTGCAGCGCCGGATTGCCCCCGGAGAGGGTAATCAACAGCGGGCGGCCGCCGCTCAGCCGCTCCACCTCGGCCAGCACCGCCTCGGCGCTCATCGGGGTCCAGTCGGCCTTGAAGCGGGCTTCTACCGCATACAGGGTGTCGCACCAGCTGCAGCGAAAGTCGCAGCCGCCGGTGCGCACAAACACCGTGGGCACGCCGGTCAGCGCCCCTTCCCCCTGAATGGTGGGGCCAAAGATTTCGCTGATGGCGATCATGGCCGGAACTCCGCCCAGGTCTTGGGGGTTTCCGACACGGCCACGGCGCTCACCTCGGGCCAGTGCTCCCGCGCCCACTCATACAGGTGCCGTGCCAGCCGTTCGGCGGTGGTGCACTCATCCCCCAGCACCTCGTTGAGGTGACGGTGGTCGAGCTGGTCGTCGATATAGTCCTTGAACGCCTTGAGTTCGAGGTAGTCGCGCACGAAGCCGTACTGATCGAGCCGCTCGCTTTGCAGCTCGATCACCACCACATAGTTGTGGCCGTGCAGCCGGGCGCAGGGGTGCCAGTCGGGCATTTGCTTGAGCTGGTGCGAGGCGGAGAAATGAAACTCTTTTTTGATGGTATACATTACTTCACCCTCGCCACCGCATCGCGCCAGTATGCTTCATCTTTATAGGAGGTGGTGTCGGTCACGCCGGCCAGGGCCATGGCCTCGATGCGCTCCACACAGGTGCCGCAGCGGCCACAGTGAATGTCCCCCCCTTCGTAGCAGGACCAGGTGTCGGCCACCGGTACCTGAAAACGGGCCGCATCCCGGGCAATCTCGGTCTTGTCGGCATCGACATAGGGCGCCAGCAACGCCACCTCGGCCACGCCGTCCAGGGCCCGGGCCTGCATTTCGCCAAACAGGCGAATAAAGTCGGGACGACAGTCAGGGTAGATAAAGTGATCGCCGCCGTGCACCGCCAGCGCCACGGTATCGAGGCCTCGGGCGGCGGCCACGCCAAAGGCGATGGTGAGCATGATGGCGTTGCGGTTAGGCACCACGGTCACCTTCATGTTTTCTTCGCTGTAGTGGCCGTGGGGCACGTCGATGTCGTCGGTCAGTGCCGAGCCGGAGAGCTGACGACCGATATGACCGATGTCCATCACCAGATGAGGCACATTGAGACGTTCGGCACACAAGTGAGCGGCGTCGATTTCTTTTTTGTGGCGCTGGCCGTAATCAAAGGTCAGCAGGGCGCCAAGGGCGTTGTTCGCCGCCAGCCGGTAGGCGAGCGTGACGGAGTCGAATCCGCCGGAGCAGATCAGCAGTGCTTTCATAGATTGTGTCCTTGTTTTGTCCGGGTAGGCTGCGACCGGGTTAAAAGCGGAGGCCATTTTAACGGCCCGCTAACACATGTCTAGTTTTATTCGAAGATAGTTTCAATGGGCGCCAAAAACAGAAAAGGGCGCCGAGGCGCCCTTTGAATCCAATGCAAGGATTAGTGCTTGGCCTGTTCTGCCAGGTACAACCAGGTGTCGATGACGGTGTCCGGGTTCAGGGACACGGAATCAATGCCCTGCTCCACCAGCCAGGCGGCAAAGTCGGCGTGATCCGACGGCCCCTGGCCGCAGATGCCCACGTACTTGCCGGCCTTGCGGGCGGCCTGAATGGCCATGGCCAGCAGGGTTTTCACCGCCTCGTCGCGCTCATCAAAGGAGCCCGCCACCAGGCCGGAGTCCCGATCCAGCCCCAGAGTGAGCTGAGTCATGTCGTTGGAGCCGATGGAGAAGCCGTCAAAGTGAGCCAGGAACTTGTCCGCCAGCAGGGCGTTGGACGGCAGCTCGCACATCATGATCACCTTGAGGCCGTTTTCGCCACGCTTGAGGCCGTTCTCACCGAGAATGTCGATAACGGACGCGGCTTCGTTCAGGGTGCGCACAAAGGGAATCATGATCTCGACGTTGGTCAGGCCCATCTCGCCCCGCACCCGCTTCATCGCCTCGCATTCCATGGCAAAGCAGTCCTGGAAATCGTTGGAGATGTAACGGGACGCACCGCGGAAGCCCAGCATGGGGTTTTCCTCGTCCGGCTCGTAGGCGTCGCCGCCGAGCAGGTTGGCGTATTCGTTCGACTTGAAGTCGGACATGCGCACGATCACTCGCTCCGGCCAGAAGGCGGCAGCCAAGGTGGCGATGCCTTCGGTCAGCTTGGCCACGAAGAACTCCCGCGGGCTGTCGTAGCCGGCGATGATCTCATCGATCTTGAGCTTGAGCTCGGGGCTTTGAGTGTCGTAGTTGAGCAGCGCCTTGGGGTGCACGCCGATCATGCGGTTGATGATAAACTCCAGCCGCGCCAGGCCTACGCCGGCGTTGGGCAATTGTGCAAAGTCAAAGGCCCGGTCCGGGTTGCCCACGTTCATCATCACCTTTACCGGCGAGGCAGGCATGGAGCCGACTTCCGAGGTGTTGACGCTGAAGTCCAGCTTGCCGTCATAGATGTAGCCGGTATCGCCCTCGGCACAGGATACGGTCACCTGCTGGCCGTCCTGCACCAGCTCGGTGGCGTTGCCGCAGCCCACCACGGCGGGAATGCCAAGCTCACGGGCAATAATAGCGGCATGACAGGTACGTCCACCCCGGTTGGTGACGATGGCGGCGGCCCGCTTCATGATCGGTTCCCAGTCTGGATCGGTCATGTCGGTCACCAGCACGTCGCCGGCCTTGATTTCGTCCATCTGATCGATGGAGTCGATGACCTTGGCGGTACCGGCACCAATCTTGTGGCCGATGGCCCGGCCTTCGGCAATGACCTCGCCTTTCTGGCTCAGGGCAAAGCGCTCCAGCACATTGGCGTCCTGGCGGCTGCGCACGGTTTCCGGGCGAGCCTGCACGATGTAAAGCTTGCCGTCTACACCGTCCTTGGCCCACTCGATGTCCATGGGGCGGCCGTAGTGCTTTTCGATGATCATGGCCTGCTTGGACAGCTCCATCACCTCGTCGTTGGACAGCGAGAACTGACGGCGCTCTTCCCGGCTGGTTTCCTTGATATCCACCTGCTTGCCCAGCTCCTGGGCATTGGCGTAGATCATTTTCTGCAGCTTGGAACCCAGGGTCTTGCGCACCACCGCCGGACGGCCGGCTTTCAGGGTGGGCTTGTGCACGTAGAATTCGTCCGGGTTAACCGCACCCTGCACCACCATTTCACCCAGGCCCCAGGCGGACGTCACGAACACCACCTGATCAAAGCCGGACTCGGTGTCCAGGGTAAACATCACGCCCGAGGACGCGATGTCGGAACGTACCATGCGCTGAATGCCTGCCGACAGTGCCACGCCCTTGTGGTCGTAGCCCTGGTGCACCCGGTAGGAAATGGCACGGTCGTTGAACAGGGAGGCAAACACGTGCTTGACGGCTTCCCGCACCGCATCCAGGCCGCGCACGTTGAGGAAGGTTTCCTGCTGGCCGGCAAAAGAGGCGTCGGGCATGTCTTCGGCGGTAGCCGAGGAGCGCACCGCAAAGGAGGCTTCATCACCGGCCTTGCCGGCGAGATCTTCATAAGACTCGCGAATGGCCGCCTCCAGCTCGGGCTGGAAGGGGGTGTCAATCACCCACTGGCGAATGGTCTTGCCGGCCTCGCCGAGGGCGGCGATGTTGTCCACGTCGAGCTTGTCGAGCAGATCGTGAATACGATCGTTCAACCCGCTCTGCTCGAGAAATTCGTTAAAGGCAAAGGCGGTGGTCGCAAAGCCACCGGGTACCGATACTCCGGCGCCGGCCAGCTGACTGATCATTTCGCCCAGTGAGGCATTCTTGCCGCCAACCCGGTCCACGTCGTTCATACCGAGCTGTTCGTACCAAATCACATATTCCTGCACTGCCACGTCTCCACAAAAGTTGTTTCGGGATATCCGTATCTCTTGATTTCGGTGTGAAGGCAGGCCACCTGATGTTGTTATTGTGTGGTGCGCCCGCACTGGAAATGATTCTACAATGGCGCCGAAAAGCGGGTAAACGCCCCGCCCGCTTCAATACTCGAAAGTGAGATCTGGAGGCCCTGTGCACACGGTTTTTTATGTTTCTGATGGGACGGCGATCACAGCCGAAGTGTTCGGCCATGCCGTGCTGAGTCAGTTTCCCCTGCCCTTTGAGCAACTTACCTTTCCCTTTGTGGAAGACAAGGAAAAGGCCCGGGCGGTGCGGGAACGCATCAACAACAGCTTTCACCAGAGCGGCAAGCGCCCCCTGGTGTTTCACACTATTGTCGACGACGAGCTGCGCAGCATCATCACCGGCAGCGAGGCCATGTGCTACGACTTTCTCAACACCTTTGTGGCCCCCATTGAACAGCAGCTGGGGGTCAAGGCCGAGCCCCGCGCCCACCGCTCCCACAGCATCGCCAACAAGCACAACTATGATCTGCGCATCGATGCGGTGAACTACGCCCTCGACAACGACGACGGCGTGACCACCAAGGAATATGACGAGGCCGACATCATACTGGTGGGCGTGTCCCGCTGCGGCAAGACCCCCACCAGCCTCTATCTGGCGCTGCAGTTCGGCATTCGCGTGGCCAACTATCCCTTTATCGATCAGGACATGAAGCAGATGAACCTGCCCGCCGCGCTCAAGGCCAACCGGCACAAGCTGTTCGGACTCACCATAGACGCCAACCGGCTGCAGGAAATTCGCCAGCGCCGCCGGGCAGACAGCCGCTATGCCGACATTGATCAGTGCCGGTTCGAGCTGGGCCAGGTGGAGCGACTGTTTCGCATGGAAGCCATTCCCTTTATCGACACTACATTTCACTCGGTGGAAGAGATCTCGGTGAAGATCCTGGAGCGCACCGGCATACGTCGCAAAATTTACTAATACAGTATCAACAACAAGACAGAACAAAAAACTGCGAGCCGGAGCGCGATACACTCGACAAATATGAACAAAATATTGATTTGGTGTTTACAAAAATGTATACATTGATCCCCGTGATTAACCACGGGGTCAACCACCCCTGAAGTTGGACACAAAATGAGTCAACCGGCTCGTACACTGCGGTGTGGTTCTGTCAGCCTTAATATAACCAGATAACGATGGCGGACAGTGAACAACAACTTACTTGAGCAACCCTCAGGGACTTATTGCAATGAAACACAGCCAAAGCAAATCGGTATTCGATTACTACGGCAAACCGTCTTTCGGTAAAGCGCTGCCGCTCTCCTTCCAGCATATCCTGGCAATGATCATGGGCGCAGTGACGCCGCCGCTCATCGTGGCGGGTGTGGCCGGTGCCAACGCCCAGGAAACCATGATGCTGGTGCAAATCGCCCTGCTGTTCTCGGGTCTGTCCACCCTGCTGCAGTTGTTCCCCGTCGGCCGTTTCGGCGCCGGCGTGCCCACCATTTTTGGTGTGGGCTTCGCCTATGTCCCTTCCCTGATCGCCATTGGCAGCGTCTATGGCCTGCCCGGCATCTTCGGCGCCCAGATCGCCGGTGGTATCGCCATGCTGGTGGTGGGTCTGTTCATCAAGCAAATTCGTCACCTGTTTCCGCCCGTGGTCGCCGGCACCGTGGTGCTGGTGATCGGCCTGTCCCTGTATGACATCGCCATCAAGTACATGGCCGGCAGCGGCAATGTGGCCGCCGAGGGCTTTGGCAGCGCGCAAAACTGGCTGGTGGGCATCACCACCCTGGCCGTGGTGCTGCTGTGTTCCCAGTTCGGCAAGGGCTACCTGCGCCTGGCCGCCATTATTGTCGGCATTCTGGTGGGCTACGCCATCTCCTTCTTCTTTGGCATGGTGGACTTCAGCAAGCTGGACGCCGCCCCCTGGGTGATGATTCCCACGCCCTTTGCCGTGGGCATTGAGTTCCACACTTCCGCGGTGATCTCCATGGTGGTGATCTGTATCGTCAACTCGGTACAAACCATTGGTGATCTGTCCGCCACTACCGTGGGCGGCATGAACCGGGAGCTGGAAGACAAGGAGCTGTCCGGCGGCCTGCTCGGCAACGGCCTGTGCACCCTGGTTGGCTCCATCTTTGGTGGCCTGCCCACCGCCTCCTTCAGCCAGAATGTGGGCATTGTGGCCATGACCAAGGTGATCAGCCGTTACGTGCTGGGCATTGCCGCCGTGTTCCTGGTTATTGCCGGTCTGCTGCCCAAGTTTGGTGCCGCCATGACCACCATTCCCTACCCGGTGCTGGGTGGTGCCACCATTATCGTGTTCGGCATGATCACCATGACCGGTATTCAGCTGCTGGTGAAAGACGAGCTGTCTTCCCGCAACGTCACCATAGTGGCCCTGGCCGTGGCCCTGGCCATGGGCATTAATGCCGTGCCCGAAGCCATTGCCCAGCTGGGTGACACCGCCCGCATGCTGATCGGCTCACCGGTAATAGTGGCGGCTTCCGTGGCCTTTATTCTGAACATGCTGCTGCCGAGAAAGTCGCTGCAGGACGAAGCCCGCGAGCGTGAGGAAATCGAACGCCAGATGAACCAGGGCTCGGAACAGTCCGACGACAACACCCAACTGCGCGAAGCCAACGCCAGCCATTGAAAGGGTAAGCCCTCGGGCAAGGATGAACATCCACAGTGATAAAAAAGCCGGTCTTGCGACCGGCTTTTTTGTCTGACACAAAGTGCAGACCGCCCGCAGGCTGAGGCCCGGACGTTTGCCGCTTTCGAGGTGTTAACGCGGCTTCGGTTAAGGCAGTCCGGTGACGATTACAACAGGCAGGCGTCAGCTGCACAGGCTTGCCATGTACGCGCATATGCCACACTATATTTCCCGGCCGGCTCCTCGCGGGTAGCAACCCCCGGCTTCTGTGCCGGGGCAGACGCTTCGGCTACCTATTCCTCCACATGCCGTGGGGATACGGCGTCACACCATTCTTGTCATATACGGATATACGGAGAAGAAGCATGCCTGTTGAAAACGTGGTCACCCTTGAAAAGTCCGAACCGGTATCACGCACCTCGGGGCCAAAAACAAACCCCAAATCCGGCGAGCCGTTTGCCAGCAATGTGACCTATTTTGATCACAGCTCGGGCAATTTCAAGGCGGGAACCTGGGACTGTACCGCCGGCAGTTGGGAACATAACCACCCCAAACTCGAGTTCTGTCATATCGTCGAAGGCAGCGTCAAGATCATCGAGGAAGACAGCGGTGTGACCCATGTGTACAACAAGGGCGACTCCTTTGTTGTGCCCAAGGGGACCCGTGTTACCTGGGTGGTCGAAGAATACGCCAAAAAAATCTTTGTCTCCGCGGCCCATCTTGACGGTCTGTGAGCCACACCCCCGGCGCCGAGTGAATTGAGCTAACGTCATCGGGTCATGTTGCGCTGCCCCCTCAGCGCCAAAAGACAGCCCCAGAAAACGCGGCCTAAAAATAAACAGGCGACAACTATCTTGAAAGACGCCTGAAAGAGTGAGGGGGGATGCTCTTCACCCCTCACCGATTCCTTGATGAAGTAACCGCTTATTTCAGCTTCCAGACCGTCATTTCGGCCAGGGTGTGCTGAAACTTGCGTCGGGTTTCCCGAATCACAAAGGGAATGTCCTGCCGGGCCACCAGCTCAAAGCGCTCGCCCAGCTCCCGCTTCAGGCCGTCCAGGGTGGTAAAGTTCTCGCCGTTGACCTTGATGCCACCCAGCCACTTGGCCCTGGGAGTATAGGTATCCAGCCAGGTATAGGGCGAGGTCAGCACCAGGCAGCCACCGGCGTTGAGGCGCGCATGCACCTGAGCCAGAAAGGCCGCCGGATCGTACAGCCGGTCTATCAGATTACCGCAGAAAATGAGGTCGTAGCCGGTAAATTGGGGCTTAAGATTGTGTGCATCACCCTGTACAAATTCGATGCGGCTCGCCACGCCGGCATAGCCCATTTGTTCGAGGCCGGCTTCCCTGAATTCCACCAGCTCGCCCTCGGTGGGAATGGCAAAGCGGGTCTGGCCGCTTTCCTGCAGCTGAACGCCATGCTGAATAAAGCGGGCGGAAAAGTCGATGCCATCCACCCGGTCGAAATGACGCGCCAGCTCAAAGCTGGCGCGTCCCACCGAGCAGCCCAGATCCAGCGCCCTGCCCCGGTGCACATCGGGCAGGTGGGCCAACAGTGCATTGACGCAGGCCACCGGGTAATTGGCCACGCCGAAGTAGCCGTCGCCATAGTGAAATTCCAGGTACTGGGCCACCAGCTCGTCGGTTTCATAGGTGTTTACGGGTTCCACGGGGACCTCGGGGTTGTCGGATTCAATATAACGAAAGCCGGCATGCTGAAAAAAATGCCGGCGAAAGGCATAGCGGGAATAACGGGTGGCCTCATTGCCGGTGGAGATCCAGGAGCCGCCCTTGAACAGGTTGTGCCGGTTGTCAAAGGTGGGGGTGGAAAAGTCGTCATACAAAGGGTGCACCTCAAAACCGGGAAAGCCGTCGATGGGGGTTTCGGTCCATTGCCAGACGTTGCCGGTAATATCAAAGATGCCATCCTGCTCAAAGCGGTTCACCGGGCAGGACGAGGCGTAATGCTCCAGGTTGAGGTTGCCCGGCGCCCGCGTCCAGTCGGTCTGATCCACGTCGATGCGATTGCGCAGCAGGGTCCACTCCGCCTCGGTGGGCAGGCGAATGTGAGTGCCGGTTTGCGTCGCCTTCCAGTGACAGAAGGCCTTGGCCTCGAGGTAGTTCACCTCCACCGGCCAGTCCAGCGGCAGCGGCACTTCTTCCAGCAGGTTACGCTGCCAGTATGCGCCGTTACGCTCAAGCCAGAAGCGGGGCATGCGGGCCTGAGTAAAGCCCAGCCACTGGCGCCCTTCCTCGGTCCAGTATTCGGGTTTTTGGTAACCACAGGCGCGCACAAACTCAAGGTATTCGCCGTTGGACACCAGGAATTGCGAGACCCGGTAGGGCTGCACCTCCACGGTCTTGCTGCCGTACTCGTTGTCCCAGCCATAGGTGGCCGCCGAGGCCGGTTTACCCAGGGTGATGGTGTCGCCGTCCACCGGCAGCAGGGCGTTTTGCGGTGCCGGGCCGGTGTCGCCGCAGGCCGTCCACAACGGGTGGACGTTCAGCTGCGTCAGCGGCAGCATGCGCATGATCACCGAGGAGGTTTCCAGATGAATGCGCTCGTGCTCAATACCCATCAGCACCATCCAGGCGGCGCTGTCGGGCCTGATTGGCAAGGTCAAGGGCATGTTGCTGATAAAGGCATCCACGGTCTCGCGCACCCGCTTGCGGTAGTCCCGAGTGTGGGCCAGGCCGGGCCAGTCGTAGTGGGCGTCGTTGAGATCGTCCCAGGACATTTCGTCCACGCCAATGGCAAACATGGACTCCAGCCGCTCGTCGATGCGCGCCGGCAGGTATTTGCCCAGCACCAGCTTGTTGATAAAAAACACCGCGGTGTGGCCAAAATAGAAAATCAGCGGGTGGCGCAGCGGCTCGGGACGGGAATAATAGGCCTGCTCGGTGGCGATGCAGTCAAACAGCGCCTCATAAAGGCTGAAGGTATGGTGAAAATAACGGCGGATTTCTTCCCGCTTTTGCCCCGGCTCTGTGCCGGTAAGCAGCGGGGTTCGAGTGACGGCGTCTGCCAAGGTGCGCATAAACATGTCCCTGTTCACATTTTTTGATTACGTTACCTTGACGCAGGGAAAATGAGAAGGCCGGGATGTCTGGGTCAAGGGCATTTTACGGCGCCCGGGGTTGTGCTATAACCAATCCCCTCTCAACACAGCTACAGGAAGTAACATGTCTCACGCCGATACTCAGTTCGACAACGTCTCCGTGGTCAAGCAGGCCAATGTCTACCACGACGGCAAGGTCACCAGCCGGGTGGTGAAGTTTGCCGATGGCAGCCACAAGACCCTGGGCATCATGCTGCCGGGTGAATACACCTTTGGTACCGATGCCGCCGAGCTGATGGAAATCACCGCCGGCGATCTGGAAGTTCAGCTGCCGGGCAGCGATCAGTGGCAGCGTATTCAGGGCGGCCAGTCCTTTGAGGTGCCCGCCAATGCCAGCTTCAACCTCAAAATCCACAGCCTGGTGGACTACTGCTGCTCCTACTTCAAGTAAGCGGCGAGGCGGCGGGAAACCGCCGCCACTTGGAATAAATATGCACCAAAATGCCTGCTTTTGGCCTTACACCCTAAATAAAACCACTTTTTCCGATAAAAAATTCACCTAACGCTTTCCTTCTCCTTGCGCCTTCCGTTCGCCTTGTTTACAGTCCGCCCCTCGTTTTGTTGTGGCCGCACCGGGCCAATGCCGTACAGGAACCCGCTTCAATGGAAAGTCCGCATATCAGTTCGCTGATCCCCATTTTTCTGACCCTGCTGCTCTCGCTCACCACCCGTAACGTGGTTATCGGCCTGTTTGCCGGCGTGCTCAGCGGCGTGCTCATGCTCAACGACTGGCTGCATCCCCTCGATACCTTTGGCATTCTGGTCAAGGATCACCTGGTGGCCCAGCTTACCGACAGTTATAACGCCGGCGTGCTGGTACTGCTGGTGTTTATCGGCGGCTTTGTGGCGCTGATGGAACAGTCCGGCGGCGGCCAGGCCTTTGCCCGCCGGGTTACCCACTGGGTCAGCAGCAAGTGCCGGGCCCAGTTGTCCGCCTGGCTGGGCGGCATCGTTATCTTTTTCTCGGATCTGGGCACGCCGCTGATCGTCGGCCCGGTATTCCGGCCGTTGTTTGACAAGCTGAAGGTGTCCCGCCAGAAGCTGGCCTTTATCATCGACTCCACCGCCTCGCCGGTGGCCATACTGGTGCCTTTTATCGGCTGGGGCGTATACATCATGGGCCTGCTGCAAAAGGAATTTACCGCCCTTGAGCTGGATCTGAGCGACTGGCAGGCCTTTATTGCCGCCATACCGTTTCAGTTTTACGCCGTGCTGGCGGTCACCCTGGTGCCGCTGATCGCGCTGAGAAAGCTGGACTTCGGCCCCATGGCCGAGGCCGAGCGCGCCGCCCTGCGCGGGGAAATTGCCGCCGGCCCCCTGCATGAACTGCAGCCCTTTACCCACGACAATGCCCGCGCCAGCTTTGTCTGGGCGCCGCTGCTGGTAATGGGGGCGGTGTTGCTGGCCATGCTGGGGCCGCTCGGCTTTCCCTTTGAAAAGATATCGGGATCGGTATTCCGTGCCGCCCTGTCCACCGCCTACTTCTCCGCCGCCGCCACCCTGATCGTGCTGATGGCAGTGCATGGCGTGCGCCGGGTCAGCGATGGCATTGCCGTCTACCTCAAGGGCATGGGCAACATGATGCAGGTGGCCATTGTGCTTATCCTGGCCTGGACCCTGAGCAGCGTAGGCAAGGAACTGGGCGCCGCCGCCTACATCGCCGAGCAGGCCCAGGCCGGTTTCCCTGCCTGGCTGGTGCCGGCGGTGGCATTTTTGCTGTCGGCCATCATCTCCTTTGCCACCGGCTCGTCCTGGGGCACCTTCGCCATCATGCTGCCGCTGGTGATTCCCACCGCCATCGCCATCGACGCGCCGCTCTATGCCTGCATCGGTGCCGTGCTGTCGGGGGGCCTGTTTGGCGATCACTGCTCGCCGATTTCGGAAACCACCATATTGTCGTCCACCGGCTCGGGCTGTGATCAGTTTGAACACTTCCGCACCCAGCTGCCCTACGCCCTGCTCAACGGCGGCATTGCCCTGAGCGGCTTCGTGCTCGCCGGGTTCAGTGCCAGCCCGCTGATCCTCGCCGGAGCCATTGTCGTTCAGCTGCTGCTGGTGACCCTGCTGGCCCGGCGCCAGCGGCAGCTGCAGGCCCAGCCGGCCTGAACCTCGGGGCCGGTCAGCCGGCCGCGTCGTCATGCGGCCGCACGCTGAGCCGGTTGCGCCCCTGCTCCTTGGCCCGATACAGCGCCCGATCCGCCTCCCCCACCAGGGTTTCAAAGCGCGCATCCGGGCGTGGCACACAGGCCGCCACGCCCAGGCTCAGGGTCACCCGGCCATGCACCGACTGCCGGTGGGGAATATTCAGCTCCCGCACCGTCGTCAGTAACTGTTCGGCCACCTGCCGGGCCTGCTCCCTGCTCAGCCCCGGCAGCAAGACAATAAACTCCTCGCCGCCATAGCGGGCCACCATGTCGCCTTCCCGGTGCAGCCGCCCGGCCAGCGCCTGGGCCACCCGGTGCAGGCACTCGTCGCCGCACTGATGACCGTATTCATCGTTGTATCGCTTGAAGTCGTCCACATCCCCCATGATCAATGCCAGCGAGCGCTTCTCGCGCTGGGCCCGCCGCCATTCGGCCTGAAAATGCCGGTCAAAACAGCGCCGGTTGGCAATCTGGGTGAGCTCGTCCAACTCGCTCAGGCGATGCAGCGACAGGTTCATCTGTTGCAGTTCACGGTTGGCCAGGGCCAGTTTTTGCTCCGCACTTTGCCGGGCCCGCACAAAGGCCTCAAAAGTCCCTCCCATACGGCTGATTTCATCATCGCCGTCGATGGGAATGGGCGGCCCCTCCCCCTGCCAGTGGGCCTGCATGGCCCGGCTGAGACGATTGATGCGCTGAATAATGACCCGGCGAATGTAAAACAGGGCCCCCAGGGTGATCAGCACCAGCACCAGTGACGCGGACAACAGCCCCGCCAGGGAACGGTGCATCAGTGCCTTTTGTTGCTGCAGGGCCTCCCCGGCCGATACTTTGAGCCGCTGGTGATAACCAAAGGTGGCGCTGGTGAGCTTCTGCGCCAGCACGCGAGTTTGTCGCGCCGTGGCCAGGGTGGCGCGGCCATGGCGCAGCAGCGGTGAACGGCTGGCAAAGACGTCCGGCAGCTCCTGGGCGAGCTGCTCCCGCAGGGTAATAAAGTCGGGATGGGTGAGTGGCAATGCCATCATTTCCTGCATTTGCTGACGGCAATAGCGGGTCAGCCGGGCGATATGGCCGGGACGCTCGGCACTGAGGGCGGCGGCGGCGTAACCCAGCCCCGCCAGGGCCTGGCCGACAAAACGCCGCTCTGCCCCCGGCAAGGCCTCGCCCTGCTCCAGCGTCGACACCCGCTGCAGCAACAGGAACAGCATGTCCACCCGCTGAAACTGGGTCGCCTGCAGCTCCTGCTCGGCGCGCAGGCGCTCGTTGAGGCGATCCAGGCTGCTGAAAAACGGCGTCTGCCAGCGATCCAGGGCCTGGGTATCGGCCTCAGACAACGGTTCCAACCGTTTGCGGGTGGCCTGGTAAATCTGGGCCAGGTTATCCACCCGGCGGTTGCCGGCACTGATGGATCTGTCATTGCCCACCAGCAGCTCATAGACCTCGGCGGCGATGGACTCCGCATCCCGGGTCAGCTCGGCGGCGATCATGGCGCGTTCGAAATGGCTGCCCAGGGTTCCCACCAGTACGGTGTACTGGTGATAGATCACATAGGCAAACAGCGACGCCGACAACAGATAAAGGCTGAAGACCAGCATGATCACCAGGCTGAGGCGCCGCCCCAGGCTCTGGTGCACCCTGCCCTTTCGAGTCCGGCTCACGGGGGCGGCCGCTTACCGAAACAGGGGCGCATACAGCAGCCCCCCTCTGGACCAGGGCTGGTTCAGTCCCGGTGCCACGTTGACCGGCGTGCCCGGCCCGAAGTGGCGCTGATAAATTTCACTGTAATTACCCACACTGCGAATGGCCTGGTAAGCCCAGTCGGCGGGCAACCCCAGCCTCTCCCCTACATTGCCGCTCACTCCCAGCAGGTTCTGCACTTCGGTGTCGGTGCTCTGGCGGCGCACCGCCTCCACACTGGCCTGGGTGATGCCCTTGTCATCGGCCAGGATCAGCGCGTGCACCACGGAGCGGATCACCCGCACCCAGCGGTCATCATCATTTCTGACCATGGGGCTGATGGGCTCCCGAGAGAGCAGTTCGGGTAAAATGTAATACTCATCGGGGTTGTCGGCCCGGTGCGCCCGGTTGATGGCCAGGTTGATGCGGTCGGCGGTGTAGGCGTCACAGTGCCCCCGAAAAAAACTGTCGCCATTGGAAAATAGCACCTGGGCATGGATCTGATCCCGTTCCATCAGGCTGAGCAGGTGGCTATGGGTAGTGGTGTTTTCGGTCACGCAAATGGTTTTGCCCTGAAGATCCGCCAGCGCGGTGATGCCCGAGCCCCGTCGCACCATCAGCCCCTGGCCGTCAAAGAGATAGATGGCGGGAAAGGCCACCCGGTAATGATCTTCCCGCCCCAGGGTCCAGGTGGCGCTGTACATCACCACATCGCTGCGCCTGTGTTCCAGGGTGGAAAAACGGCTGGTGGCATCCACCTCCACAAACTGCACTCGGGTTGGGTCGCCAAACAGGGCGGCGGCGGTGGCTCGGCAAAAGTCGACATAAAAACCGCGCCAGACGCCGTTTTCGTCAATGGCGCTGCGTCCGGGATCATCGGGAAAGACCCCGCACCGAATGTCACCATGATTCATCACCTGGGGCAGGGTCTCGGCCCGAGCCGACAGGCCGGTCAGCATAAAGGCAAGCAATAGCAGTGCAATAAGCGGGTTACCCCGTCGTTGAGCCGGCATATTCACATCCTTGTCGTCGATTTTCCGTTGCTGTCAGCATGTACCATTTTGACCGTATTGGCATAATGACATTGCCATTCGGCACCTAATCTGTCCATTTTTTAATCATAGCGTTCACCCTTGATGGCCGAGCCCGGCCCGGCCATCAACGACTATTCTGATGATAGGTTGTTAACCCGAGGAGCGGCCCATGCTCATTACCCTTTCGGTCCGGCTGGAGTCCGGCATGTATGCCCATCACGACTGGGGCTGCGAACTGGACATTGATGATCAGGCCTCGCTGCATGATCTGCATCTCGCCATTCAGCAGGCGGTACACTTTGACAACGATCACCTCTATGCCTTTTTTATTTCCCGCAAGACGCAGGGCGCCGAGCGCCAGCTGTTCGATGGCGAAGAATTCTCCCACGGCGCCAGCATTGCCTCGCTCTTTCCGCTGCCCGCCGGCAAAAAACTGTTCTACTGGTTCGACTTTGGTGACGACTGGATTTTTCAGGTGGGCAAATCCCGCAAGCGCCCGAAAGACGCCGGCCCCGATGCGCCTTACCCTCGCGTCAGTGGTGAAAGCGGCACTCGTCCGGTGCAATACGAAGGCTATGACCCCCATGCCGAACCCGAATGGTAAGTGGCTGACGGCACTGCTGCTGTGGCTGCTGGCCGCCCCCCTGGCAGTAGCAGACTACACCGTACAGACCCTGGCCACCGGCCTGCATCATCCCTGGGGGCTGGTGGAGCTGCCCGACGGCCGCCTGCTGGTCAGCGAGCGCCGGGGCCAGCTGTTGCGGCTTGGACCCGACGGCGAACGGCACAGTCTGTCCGGCCTGCCGCCCATCGCCGCCGGCGGCCAGGGCGGGCTGCTCGATCTGGCCCTGCACCCCGACTTTGAACGCAACGGGTGGCTCTATTTCAGTTTCAGCCAGCCCGGCCCGGGTGGGGCCGGCACCGCCGTGGCCCGGGCCAGACTGACGGCTGACGGGCTTAAAGACGTTGAGCTGGTGTTTGTGCAGCACCCCAAAACCCACGGCCGCGCCCATTTTGGCTCCCGGCTGGCCTTTGATGCCGACGGCTTTCTGTTTATCACCACCGGCGACCGCTACCACAGCCGGCATCAGGCACAGCGGCTGGACAATCACCTCGGCAAGATCATTCGCCTGCACGACGACGGCGGCGTGCCCGCCGACAATCCCTTTGTGAACAGGCCCGGTGCCCTGCCCGAAATCTGGAGCCTGGGCCATCGCAATGTGCAGGGTGCCGCCATCCATCCCGGCACCGGGGTACTGTGGATTAATGAACACGGCCCCCAGGGGGGCGACGAGGTCAACCGCATTCGCAGGGGCGCCAACTATGGCTGGCCGGTGGTGACCTTTGGCGAGGAATACGGCGGCGGCGTTATCGGCGAAGGCAACCGCAAGGCGGGCATGGAAGACCCGCTCTGGGTGTGGGTACCCTCCATCGCGCCTTCGGGCATGCTGTTTTACACCGGTGACGCCTTTCCCGGCTGGCGCGGCAATCTGTTTGTGGGCGCCCTGGCCAAGCGCCGTTTGGTGCGGCTGGCACTGAAAGGTGAGCGGGTGATGAGCGAGCACCATCTGCTGCAGGAGCGGGATTGGCGTATTCGCGCCCTGGCCCAGGCCACCGACGGCGGTATTCTGGTGCTGACCGACGCGCCCGACGGCCGTTTGCTCAAGCTGGTGCCGGCCGCAGCCAAGGGCTGATTTTGCCGCCGAAATGGGGTAACCTGTAACAACTGTACTTTATTTAAGTTACTTTTGTGAACAATAAGGAAGCAATATGAGCGACAAGATCTGGAACGTCTACCTCTCCGGCGAAATCCACACCGACTGGCGCGAGCAAATCATCGCCGGCTGTGAAGCCAAGGGCCTGAAGGTACGCTTCAGCTCCGCCGTGACCGATCACGACGCCAGCGACATGGTGGGCGTGAACATTCTGGGCAGCGAGGAAGACAACTTCTGGCGTGACCGCAAAGCCTCCGGCATTAACAGCATTCGTACCTCCACCCACATTCGCGAAGCGGATTTGGTGGTGGTGCGTTTCGGCCCCAAATACAAGCAATGGAATGCCGCCTTTGACGCCGGCTTTGCCGTGGCATCCGGTGTGCCCATCATCACCCTGCACGACGCCGAGCACGATCACCCGCTGAAGGAAGTGGACGAAGCCGCCAAGGCCACCTGCCGTCACCCGGAACAGGTGGTGGAGATCCTGGCCTACCTGATGTCCTGAACCGACACACCCCATTAAGCCTTAAAAAACGGAGCCTTGTGGCTCCGTTTTTGCATTGCTGTGCCGGTTTCTGTCGGCCGGTGACCGTTCGTTCCTTGGCCACCACAGGTTCTGTTTTACACTGGGGGCGAACATCACTGAACAGGTTAAGTCTTCATGAATGCCCGCCTCCTTCCCCTGCTGCTGACCCTGACCACGCCGCTGATGGCCGCCGAGCCGGTCTCTGAGGACGCGAACAGGCGAGGTCCGGTCTGGGTAGATGTACGCAGCGCCGAGGAATATCAGCAGGATCACTTGCCGGGGGCGGTGCTCATTCCCCACACCCACATCGCCCGGGGGGTGACCGAACGCTTTCCCAACCGCGAGACCCGCATCAACCTTTACGGTCAGGATGGCCGGCGTTCGCGCATGGCCATGGAAGCCCTGCAGGCACTGGGCTACCACAGGGTAGAGGACTTTGGCAGCCTGAGTGCACTGCGGGGCTCGGCGCCGCCCGCCCCTTCGCCCCGGCTGCAACCCGCCGGTCACACCCTGCCGGCCCGATAAGCAGGCCGGCTGAGGCTCAGAGTTCCCGTTCGCGCAGACCCACCTTGAGTACACGGTCGCCGTCCACGTCCGCCACCGTCCAGACCATGCCGTAACGCACGAAGTGATCCCCCACCACGGGGTGGCCACTGCTGTGGGCCAGCACGAAGTCGCCCAGGGTCAGTTCCAGCTCGTCTTCTGCCACGTCCACGCCGTACATCAGTGCCACATCGCCCATGCGGGCGTCGGCGGCGAGAATAAAGTCGCCAAAGAAGGCCCTGGCCTTCTCCCGCGCCGTTTCCAGATCGCCGCCAAACATGTTGTTGAGGGTTTTCAGGTGGGTGCTGCGGCCGATCACACAGAGCATGTCATTCATCGCCAGCCGAGTGCTGCCCGAAGCCGGCAGCAGGTGCTCTCCTCGAAACACCGCCGCCACCCGGCAGTGGGGCGGAAAGGTCAGCTGGCGAACCACCACGCCGTCCAGGGACTGGCTGTCGACACGGTACAGGAACATCTCGAAGTCGTTTTCCTTGAAAATGCCCAGCATGGAGCGCCGCCGGGGCGCCGGCTCGGGGGGCACTTCCACACTCAGCCAGCGGGCCACCGGCGGCAGGCTGGAGCCCTGCACCAGCAGGGAGATCAACACCACGAAAAAGGCCACATTGAACAGTATGTTGCCTTCTTCGATGCCCGCCATCAGCGGAAAAATGGCCAGCACAATGGGCACGGCGCCGCGCAACCCCACCCAGGAAATAAATCCCAGCTCCCGTGCGTTAAAGCGGAAAAACGGCAACAGCGAGGCCAGCACCGCCAGCGGCCGGGCAATAAAGATCATGGCCAGGGCGATCAGGCTGGCGGGCAGCGCCATGGCCCACATGTCGGCGGGGGACACCAGCAGCCCCAGGATCAGGAACAGGCCAATCTGACTGAGCCAGGCCAGGCCATCGAACATCGGCAGAATCGACTCCAGGTTACGCAGCCGGGAGTTGCCCAGCACCAGCCCGGCCAGGTACACCGCCAGAAAACCGCTGCCTTCCAGCACCGCGGTCAACGCAAACAGGGCCAGGCCAAAGCCGGCCACCAGCAGTGGATACAACCCGGAGACCAGGTGAATGCGGCGAATCAGCTGCACCAGCAGCCAGCCCCCCGACAGCCCCGCCAGGGTGCCCACGCCGAACTGGCTCAGCAGAAACAACAGGGCATCGCCGGTGCTGTCCATCTCGCCGGTGATCAGCGCAATCAGGGTCAGGGTCAGGAAAATGGCCATGGGATCGTTGGTACCCGACTCGATTTCCAGGGAAGCGCCGACCCGCTGGTTGAGCTGCATGCCCCGCCCTCCCAGCAGGGAAAATACCGCCGCGGCGTCGGTGGAGCCGACAATGGCCCCCAGCAGCAACCCCTGCAGCCAGCCCAGATCCAGAATGTAGACCGCCAGCATGCCGGTAATGCCGCTGGTGATCACCACCCCCAGGGTGGCCAGGCTGAGCGCCGGTTTGAGCCCCACGCGAAAGGTATCCATGCGGGTGCGCATGCCGCCGTCAAGCAGAATAATGGCCAACGCCAGGTTGCCTACCGAATAGGCCAGGGAATAACTCTCGAACTGAATGCCACCGGGACCGCTCTCACCGGCCAGCATGCCGATCAGCAAGAAAATAAGCAGTATGGGAATGCCCGAGCGCGCCGACACCAGGGTGGCCAGTACACTCAGGCACAGCAGGGCGCCGGCCAGCAAAAACAGGTGTTCGATATTATTCAATATGATTATTCCGATTCTTTTTAGATATGAATGTTATATCACAGTCGGGGCGGCCCCCTAAAAGTGAATTTTTAGTGATTATTTAAAAATATAAATTCAATTACCGCTTTTCCATTCGTTCAGCACCTGTTCATAGCAGGCCAGATCGGCGGCGCCGAACAGCACAAAACGCACCCGTTTTACGCTCGGGCAGGCGGGCAGGGTCGCCAGCACCGTCTCGACGGCAATGCGCGCCGCCGGCGCCAGCGGATACCCGAAAATGCCGGTAGAAATGGCCGGAAAGGCCACCGACTCGGCGCCATGGCGCTCGCACAGGATCAGTGCCTTGCGATAGCAGGAAGCCAGTAACGCAGGGGCCGGCTCGTCCACGCCGTAGACGGGCCCCAGGCAGTGAATGACATGTGCATTGGGCAGACGGTGGCCGCCGGTGAGCACCGCTTCTCCCGGCCGAATCGGCGCCAGTGGCCGGCATTCCTGTGCCAGCCCGGGGCCGGCGGCCCGGTGAATGGCCCCGGCTACGCCACCGCCCGGCAACAGGGCGCCGTTGGCGGCATTGACGATGGCGGCCATGTCGGCCTGCTGCGTGATATCGCCCTGTACGCACTCGATGGCGACGCCAAGGTGCCACAATGTCATGACTCACCTCCCTCATCCGCCGGGCCACGATGTTGACGCCGCAGGGCTCGTCCCAGGGTATGAAAGTAACGACCAAAGGCGGCGTTGCAGCGGGCGCGCTGCTCGCCTTGAGGATACAAGCCCAGCTCCGCCTCCCGAGTGGCTTTGGTGCCCTTGACCAGAAAGCCGTTCTTGATGGCGGCATCCTGTATAAAAGCCTCAAAGGCGCGGGCGCACAACTCCTCGGGTCGACTGAAATATACCATACCCTGCTGCTCGTCCACCCGTGCCGAGGCATAAAACAGCGGGCTGGGCCCGGTGCCGTCTTCACTCAGCAGCACGGCGGCAAAGCAGGCAAAAAGCATGTCGTTAAGCGGGTGCGCCAGGGTGGCGGCATTGTTGAGCCAGGCCTGGGATGCCAGGGTATGGCCGGTAACCCCGGCCAGGGCCTTGCCGGCCATATAGTGATCAAAGGCGTGAAACCACTCATGGGCAATGCTGCCGGGGCCGGCATTTTTGGCCAGGGAAAAACAACGGGTGGCGGGGCTGTAATGGGCGGATACGCCCGGCCGGCCACCGGTGCCGTATTGCAGCGACAGGGTGCCGCGCAGGGAAATGAGTGACTCGGGGCCCTGCAGGATCAGCATGAGATCACACAGGGCATTATAAAAGTGGCCGGCCACAGCCTCGCGCTCGGGTCGCGTCACCCAGCGGCCGATTTCAATGCTGCGAAAATCAAAGCGCCGGCGAACATGCACAAAATCCACCGGCTCATTTGAAAGGTGGTCGGGCCCGTTACGATAAAACCTGTTGTTGAGGGCCCAGTCACCCATTCGCATGCCGCCTGTTGTCACTGTTACCGCTTCAGCTTACCGCAACTGATGCCGGTGCAAAAACCATTAACGGCGGCGAAGCGGACTTCAGGGCCTTCTGCGCCCGGTAAACAGGCTGATAATAAAGAGCACTATGCCCACCACAAACACCAGCTTGGCGGCGCCGGCGGCGGTACCCGCCACGCCACTGAACCCCAGCAGGGCGGCGATAATGGCGATAACCAGAAAAATGATGCCCCAGCGAAACATGACTTGCCCTCCCTCATCGATGTTAAACTCAACCGGCCACCCACCGGGCGGCGAGTGGCCAATGGCTTAAACTCAAGCTTAGGCGTTATCAGTTCACCACCCTGATATCATTTTTCACCGTGGCCACGCCGTCCACCTTGCGGGCCAGGCGCGCGGCCTGCTCCGCCTGCGCCTGGCTGTCCACCTCACCGCTCAGGTGCACCACACCGTTGTCGGTTTCCACGCTGACCGCGGTGCCGGCGACCATTTCATCCGCCAGCAGCATGGCCTTGATCTTGCCGGTCACCAGGGCGTCACCCGCCAGGCCGGCCAGGGAGCCGCCTTCGGCCTCGCCCCTGGCCTGAACATGCAATTGATCGTCCACGGCGGTGACTCCCTTCACTCCCTGAGCGACCGCTACGGCCCGCTCGGCCTGCCGTTGTTCGGGCACAAAGCCGCTCAGCACCACCCTGCCGTTATCGGTTTCCACCGAAATATCGACACTGGATACGCCCTCGTCATTGAGCAGCGCCGATTTCACCTTGCCGGTGATCACGCTGTCATTCATCAGGGCGCCGGCCTGCCTGGCGGCCTGCCCCACCTTATCACCGGCCTGCTCGGCGGTGGCCTCAAGCTTGCCGCTCAGGGAGCGGGTTTCGGCGGAAACCTCCGCCTTGCCGGACAGGGCGGTGGACTCCGCGGCCAGGGCGCCGCCCGCCACCAGAACGGAACTCAATGCAACAGCCAGTGCGGAACGGGAAAATACGTGCTTTTTCATGCTCTCTTCCTCCGGTTGTGACCTGATGTACTGATTGATGACATTAACCAGAATGCAAACGCGTTCGCGTTACATCCAGGGTGTTTCACTATTGCGTCTGGCCGGAGCAAGGGCAAGTCGATGGAAATCGGGTGCGAACGAGGCTGTCGGAGCCGGTAATTTCATCGTACCGTCATACCAGTGTCACATTGTAATAAAACCGTCATATTCGGCCGGCATAGTGCGCGCATCATGACGATGAGGATGTACCATGAGCCCTGAAACCTCCGCCCTGTCCACCGCCACCCCCCATAGCCAAAGTGCCCCTCGCTGGTTGTCCTGGCTGCTGGTGGCCGCCCTGGTTTATCTGCTGCTGGCCGCCGTGAGCGCCATTGGCGCCGGCTTCAAGGCCGCCGCCGGCGAAGACGCCAAGGTGTTGTTTGAGTTTGCTTCCAACCCCATTATCGCGCTGATTATCGGCGTGGTGGCCACGGCGCTGATCCAGAGCTCCAGTACTGTCACATCCATCATCGTCGGCATGGTGGCCGGCGGCCTGCCGGTGGCCATTGCCATTCCCATGGTGATGGGCGCCAATATCGGCACCTCCCTGACCAGCACCCTGGTGAGCCTGGGCCACGTACGCAATGGCGAGGAATTCCGCCGCGCCTTTTCCGCCGCCACCGTGCACGACAGTTTCAACCTGCTGGCGGTGGCCATCGTACTGCCGCTGGAGCTGCTGTTTCAGCCCCTGGCCCGCACCTCCGAGTGGCTGTCCGGCCTGCTGGTGAGCGACGCCAGCATGAGCATGAGCAACATGAACTTCATGAAGGCCATGCTGGCCCCCGGCACCGGCATATTGAAGGAAAGCGTGGCCTGGCTGCCCGGTATCTGGTCCGGTGTGGCGCTGATCCTGCTGGGTATCGGCATTATCCTGATGGTGGTCACCCAGATTGGTCGCGTGCTGCGCACCCTGATGGAAGGCCGCGCCATGGGCATTCTGCGCACCGCCGTGGGTCGTGGCCCGGTGTCGGGCATGGCCTCGGGCACCCTGGTGACCGTGCTGGTGCAGTCGTCGTCCACCACCACCTCACTGATCGTGCCCCTGGCCGGCTCCGGCATGTTCAGCCTGAAGCAGGTCTACCCCTTTATTCTGGGCAGCAACATCGGCACCACCATCACCGCCCTGCTGGCGGCCACCGCCATCACCGGTGCCTCGGCCATGGTGGCGCTGCAAATCGCCCTGGTGCATCTGCTGTTCAACATCATGGCCATTGCGCTGATTTATGTGCTGCCCATGCTGCGCACGTTACCCATGTACATGGCCGAAGGCCTGGCCGAACTGGCCCAGCGCAACAAGGGCTATGTGGCGGCCTATATCGGCGGCGTCTTCTTTGCCCTGCCCCTGGGGCTGGTGGGCCTCAGCCAATGGCTGTAACTCACTCCGCGCCGAAACGCCCGTAAGCGAAGCAGCGGCTTCCCAAAGGGGTAAGTGGTGTTCTCAAAAGCAGGCGGCTAGAATGGCGCCTGCTTTTTTCTTGCCGGATAACACTCAAATGGACGCCACCGCCCTGCTCACTTTCAAGGCCCACCTGCACGCCGCCCTTGATGCCCAGCCCGCCGAGACGCGCCGGCTGTTTCACGGCCGGGGCCGTCGCTGGCCCGGGCTGGAGCAGCTCACCGCCGACTGGCTCGACGGCCAGCTGCTGGTGAGCCTGTTCCGGGAGCCATCGCCCGAATTTCTGAACGAGCTGCAGCAGCTGTTAACCGAGCTGATTGCCTCCCCCGTCTGGCGGCACAGCGGCGCCCGCTCCCTGCTGTTGCAGCACCGCAGCCGCGAAGGCTCTCCGCTGGAAGTGCTCTGGGGAGAGTTTGACGCCAGGCCGGTCGTGCGCGAGCACGAACTGAACTATCAGCTGACCCTTGGCCGCAACCAGAATCACGGCCTGTTTCTGGACATGCGCCTGGGCCGGCAGTGGGTGCGGGCGCAGGCCGAGGGCAAGCGGGTGCTGAACCTCTTTGCCTACACTTGCGGGTTTTCCGTGGCCGCCATCGCCGGCGGCGCCGAGCGCGTGGTGAACCTGGACATGGCCAAGTCGTCACTGGCCCGGGGCCGGGACAACCACCGGCTGAATCACCATGATCTGGACAGGGTCGGCTTTCTCGGCCATGAACTGTTCAAGTCCTGGGGCAAGGTGCGCAAGCTCGGGCCCTATGAGCTCATCATTATCGACCCGCCCTCGTTTCAGAAGGGCAGCTTTGCCCTGACCCGGGACTACGCCAAAATACTGCGACGCCTGCCGGAACTGCTCACCCCCCAGGGCACGGTGCTGGCTTGCGTCAACGATCCCGACCTCGACAGCCGCTTTTTGATTGACGGCATGGCCGAGCAGGCGCCGGCACTGCGCTTTGTGGAGCGCCTCGACAACCCGCCCGAGTTTGCCGACATCGATCCCGAGGCCGGTCTCAAGGCACTGGTGTTTGCTTTGGGCTGAGCCCCTTGCCTTTTCGCGCGTAGTGCTGGGCCAGCACGGCGCATACCATCAGCTGGATCTGGTGAAAAATCATCAGCGGCAGCAACGCCGGCCCCAGCAGGGCGCCGGCGAACAGCACCTTGGCCATGGGTACACCCGTGGCCATGCTCTTTTTGGAGCCGCCAAAAATAATGGTGATGCGATCTTCCCGGTTAAAGCCGAGTATCCGCCCCAGCCAGGCGGTCAGCGACAGCACCAGCGCCAGCAACCCGCAACATACCAGGGTCAGCAACGCCAGCCGCGCCCCCGACACCGATTGCCATAGCCCTTCCACCACGGACGCGCTCAGCGCCGTATACACCACCAGCAGGATGGAGCCCTGATCCACCCGTCCCAGCCACACGCGGTGGCGCTCCACCAGGCCGCCGATCAGCGGCCGCAGCAAATGCCCGGCGACAAAGGGCAGCAACAGCTGAGCACTGATCAACACCATGGAGTCCAGCGGCGATACCGCACTCCCCGCCTGCATCTGCAACAGTGCCGCCACCAGCAGCGGAGTGAGCACAATGCCGAGAATGCTTGAAGCCGAGGCACTGCATACCGCCGCCGGCACATTGCCGCCGGCCAGGGAGGTAAAGGCAATGGCCGACTGCACCGTGCCCGGCAGCACACACAGGAACAGCACCCCCACGTACAGCGCCTCACCCAGCAACGGCAGCAGCAGGGGTTTCAGTGCCAGGCCAATCAGCGGAAACAGCACAAAGGTGCAGCCAAACACCAGCAAATGCAGTCGCCAGTGAGTGGCGCCGGCCACAATGGCCTGGCGCGAGAGCTTGGCACCGTGCATAAAAAACAGCAGGGCAATGGCCACCGCGGTAAGCCGGTTGAACACCTCCGCCCCCTGGCCATGGGCCGGCAACAGGCTGGCCGTGGCCACCACCGCCAGCAGCACCAGGGTGAAATTATCGAACAGCAAACGTAAATACCTGAGCATTTTGAACTTTCCCGATTGAGACAAACAGCGGGCTACTATAGCCTGAGCCCAAACAGGACCTTGTCGGCAAAAAGAGATGAAGTGTCGCGAAACAGACAATCAGCAGTCACTGCTCGACCGGCTCGCCTTGCTTGAGCAACTGCCCCGGCCGGTGCTCGGGCAGCGGCGGTCGCTGGCCAACCAGGCCATTGAAGCCCGCCATCATCACCCCTGGGTACAGCTGTCTTATGCCGCCGAGGGTGTGCTCACCGTGAACACCGACAGGGCCCGCTTTGTGGTGCCGCCCCGGCTGGCGGTGTGGATTCCCCCCGGACTCGGCCATGGCGTGCAGTGCCCCCCGGGCACGCAAATCCGCAGCCTGTATATCTCTCCCGATGTGGTACCGGCACGCCCCTGCCACGTGCTGGAGATCAGCCCGCTGCTGCGGGAGCTGATCCTGGCCTTCAGCGCCCTCGACGTGGAATACGATGAGGCCGGCGCCGAAGGCCGGCTGGTGGCGGTATTGCTGGATCGGCTGGCCGACGCCCCTTCCCGCGAGCTGTGGCTGCCCTGGCCCGATAACGAGCCCCTTGCCGGTTTGTGCCACTACCTGGCCTCGCACCCGGACTGCCGCCGGCCCATGGCGCATTTCAGTGCCGGACTGGGGATCAGCGACAAGACCCTGAGCCGCTATTTTGTGCGCCACACCGGCATGAGCTTTCGCCAGTGGCGCCAGCGTGCCCGCCTTTTGGCCGCCCTGCCCCTGCTGGAGCGGAACCTGCGTATTACCGACGTAGCCCTGGAATGCGGTTACGACAGCCTTTCGGCCTTTATCGCCGCCTTTGGCGAGCTGCTGGGCTGCCCCCCGGGTGCCTTTAGGCAAACAGACAAACGAAAGGAACACAATAAATAACCAATCAGCACGCCAAAAGACTTTATAACATTCCAGACTTTCATGGTTAGTTGGTAGAATCCGCGTACAGCAGGAGAGAGAAGCCGAACAGGCTTCCGCCGAAGGCGCAAACTCCCATAAACGCTCAGGCAAAGGTACTGCTGTTCATCAACAAGCCTACTGGAGAGCGGTTGCCGGCGGCAGCCCACCGAAGGAGCAAGCGGCATTCACCGTATAAACTCTCAGGTTCAAGGGACAGGGGGAGAGGCAGTTTGTTATCTCACAGGAATGCTCGATGCTCGTCTCTGTCTACCTTATCGCCATCACCGCTGAAGCCATGTCCGGCGCCCTGGCCGCGGGGCGCCGCAATATGGATCTGTTTGGCGTCAGCCTGGTTGCCTTTCTTACCGCCCTGGGGGGCGGCACGGTCCGCGATATCATGCTGGGCAACTTTCCCATCAGCTGGACCCAGCATCCAAGCTACATCTACCTCACCATTGGTGCCGGCCTGATCACCATGCCCATTGCCCGGGTCATGCACCGGCTGCACCGGCTGTTTCTGCTGCTCGACGCCGCCGGCCTCATCGCCTTTACCATTATCGGCTGCAACGTCGCTCTGGAGCTGGGTTATTCAATACCGGTTGTGGTGATGGCCGGCATCACCACGGGCATCTTTGGTGGCATATTGCGGGATGTGTTGTGCAACAGGACGCCCCAGGTGCTGCGCCACGAGCTCTACGCCAGCGTGTCGCTGCTGGTGGCCCTGCTCCATCTGCTGCTGCGCCATCTGGGGGTGGAGGAAGACATCAACATACTGGCCTCGTTCGCCGTCGGCCTGGCCCTGAGACTGAGCGCCATTCGCTGGGGCTGGTCCTTGCCGGTATTTTCCTATGCACCGGGACGCTGGCACGGCTGAACCGCCATCGCGGCTACACCACGGCATCCCCCAGGGGCAGGGCCGTGGTGTATTTGATTTGTTCCATGGCAAAGCTGGAGGTGATGTTGGACAGGCCTTCGGTGCTGGTGATCAGCTTTTTGTAGAAGCGGTCAAAGGCGGCGATGTCGGCCACCACCACACGCAGCATGTAGTCCCATTCGCCGGACATGCGATAGAACTCCACCACTTCGTCAAAGGCGGTCACCGTGTCGGCAAAGCGGGTCAGCCAGCGGCTGTCGTGGTGCTGGGTCTTGATTTGCACAAACACCGACAGACCCAGTCCGAGCCGTTCGGCATCCAGCAACGCCACCCTGCCACGAATATAGCCGGCCTCTTCCAGTCGCTTGACCCGCTTCCAGCAGGGCGTGGTGGACAGGTTGACCACTTCGGCCAGATCCTTGAGCGCCAGGGTGGCGTCCTGCTGCAACAGGGCCAGAATGTGACGATCGAAATTATCCATTTGAAAAACCGTCAGGTAAGAGAAAATTATTCCAAAAATTATGCGCCATACCGGGAACAAGAGAAAACTTTTTTCGGCTTTTGAGAATACAATTCTGCTTATCACCTCCGTTTTTCATGGAAGCCGTACTCATGAGCCAGTGGACCCGCAACGCCCTGAAAATCCTCTCCAGCGATCAGCTGCGTACCTCGGATACGCATCTCTACCGGCTGGACATTCCCGCCCTCACCGGCATTGATATCTACCTCAAGGACGAAAGCACCCACCCCACCGGCAGCCTCAAGCACCGGCTGGCCCGCTCGCTGTTTCTGCACGCCATCTGCAGCGGGCAAATTCGTGAAGGTACCCATGTAGTGGAGGCATCATCCGGCAGTACGGCGGTGTCGGAAGCCTATTTCGCCAAACTGCTGGGACTGCCCTTTACCGCCGTGATGCCGGCCTCCACCACCCGCAGCAAAATCGTGCAGGTGGAGCGCTTGGGCGGCCACTGCCACTTTGTGGGTCATGCTTCCCAGGTGTATGACGCCGCCGAGCAGCTGGCGCGGGAAACCGGCGGCCACTATATGGATCAGTTCACCTACGCCGAGCGGGCCACCGACTGGCGCGGCAACAACAACATTGCCGAAAGCATTTTCCGCCAGCTGGCAGAAGAGCCCCACCCGGAGCCCGAGGCCATCGTAATGAGCGCCGGCACCGGCGGCACCTCGGCCACTCTTGGGCGCTATATTCGCTATGCCGGCCTGAACACCCGGCTGGTGGTGGTGGATCCGGAAAACTCGGTGTTTTTCGACAGCTTTCAGCAGCGGGACAATACCCTTACCAGCCAGGCCTGCGGCCGCATTGAGGGCATTGGCCGCCCCAGGGTCGAAGCCTCCTTTCTGCCCGAGGTAATCGACGGCATGATCAAGGTGCCCGACGCCGCCAGCATCGCCACCATACACTGGCTCGAACGCATGCTGGGGCGCAAGGCCGGCGGCTCTACCGGCACCAACCTGTGGGGCGTGCTGCAGCTGGCGCAGGACATGCAAAAAGCCGGCAAAACCGGCTCCCTGGTAACCCTGATGTGCGACGGCGGCGAGCGCTACCTGGACACCTACTACAATGCCGACTGGGTCGCCGAGCATATCGGCGATATCACCCCCTGGAGCGAGCAGCTGGCACTGCTGGGGTAACTTGTAGGCCCGAATTTATTCGGGCAACAGCCTCAGCCGATGAATACATTGCCCGGCTAAAGCCGGGCCTACCACTTTTCACACTCTTCGGCGTAAGCCCGAATACGCCCCGGTATGCGTTCCCACACGAAGCGTGGGAACGAGTTAACAGATCACAGCCGCTTTCGTGTTGGAATTCGCTTCGCTCATTGCCAACCTACCCTGGGGTCACATTCAGAATGGGTACAAGTTCATGGTGTTTCCCCTCACTCCTTACTCCTCACCGCGGAACGTCCTGCGCCCAGCACCAGCATGCAGGGGGTGAGCAGCAGGGTAAGCAGGGTGGCAAAGGCCAGGCCGCCGGCAATGGCGCTGGACAGCTGGGTCCACCATTGGGTGGAAGGCGCCCCCAGACCGAGCGACGGGGTCAGCAGATCCACGTTCACTCCCAGTACCATGGGCATCAGCCCCAGCACGGTGGTGATGGCGGTCAGCAGCACCGGGCGCAACCGCAGGCAACCGGTTTCCAGCGCCGCCTCCACCGGACTCAGGCCCTCGGCCCGCAACTGGTTAAAGGTATCGATCAGCACGATATTGTTGTTCACCACTATGCCCGCCAGGGCAATGATGCCCATGCCCACCATCACAATGCCAAAGGACTGGCCATTAAGCAGCAGCCCCATCAGCACGCCGGCGGTGGAAAACACGATGGCCGACAGCACCAGGGCGGTCTGGTACAGGCTGTTGAACTGGGTCACCAGGATCAGCGTCATCAGCAACAGCGCCACCACGAAGGCGGTGCCCAGAAACTGCCCGGCTTCCCGTTGATCCGCGTCTTCGCCGGCCACGGTGAGTGCCACGCCTTTCGGCAATTCCACTCCGGCCTGCTGCAGGGCCTGCAGCCGCTCGTCAAGGCGAAATCCCTCGGCGATGTCGGCCTTGACGGTCACGGTGCGCCGGCCATCCACCCGGTGCAAGGTGCCCACCTTGGGGGCCGGAGTCAGGGTCACAAACTGGCTCAGTGACACCTGCCCCCGCGGAGTATTCAGGGTCAGGCGGGAGAGCTGATCCACCGAGCGCCAGTGCCGGGGCAGACGCACACGAATATCCACCTCGTCGGTGGCATCTTCCGGCCGGTAACTGGCCAGCAGCAGGCCGTTGGTCACCAGCTGCACCGCATTGCCCACACTGAGCACATCGGCCCCCATGCGGGCAGCGGCTTCCCGATCCACCTGCAGCCGCCATTCAATGCCCGGCAGGCTGCGGTCGTCTTCGATATCGGCAAAACCGCCCAGTTCGTTCATGGCATGCCGCAGTCGGTCGGTGGCGGCACTCAGGGTACTGTCGTCGGAGCCCGAGAGGCGGATCTCCACCGGCTTGCCCGTTCCCGGCCCCATTTGCTGTTCACGAAACTCCAGCACCACCCCGGGTATGTCGGCGGTGCGGGCCAGCATGGTTTCCCGAATGGCGCTGGCGGGGCGACGCAAATACCAGTCGGTAAACTGAAACTGCAGCACACCGATGACATCACTGCCCATCTGGCTGTCGGCCATGGCAAAGCTGCGTGCATACAGGGCCTTGACCTCGGTGAGCCCGGCCAGCGGGGCTTCTACGCGACGCAACAACGCGTCCTTTTCATACACCGACAGATCGCCCCGGGCCCGCACCTGCAGCTGGGCGCTGTCGGGCTCGATATCGGGGAAAAACTCCACACCGTGGTTAAAGCGGGCGTAGCCGGCATACATCAGCGCAATCAACCCGAGGGTGCCGAGCAGAGTCAGGCCGGGGCGGCGCAGCAGTCTGGCCAGCAGGCCGCGGTAGTGCCGTAGTCCGGGCACCACCACCGGCTTTCTGGGCTGATGTTCGACCCGTCCCAGGCCGCCCATGGTGGGCAAAAACACCAGCGCCATAAACAGCGATGCCAGCAGGCAGATGATCACGGTGGCGGGAAGGTACTGCATGAACTGGCCCACCACCCCGGGCCAGAACAGCAGCGGCATAAACACCGCCAGGGTGGTAATGGTGGAGGCGATCACCGGCCAGCTCATGCGGTGGGCGGCATTGATCCAGGCTTCCTTGGGCGTCTGCCCCTCATGCAGGTGGCGGTCGGCCAGCTCGCTCACCACAATGGCGCCGTCCACCAGCATGCCCGCCACCAGGATCAGGGCAAACAGCACAATGATGTTCATGGTAAAGCCGATACCCCAGATGATCAGAATGCCGGCAAAAAAGGCGCCGGGAATGGTGAACCCCACCATCACCGCCAGGCGCGCGCCCATGGTGGCGAGGATCAAAATCAGTACCAGCACCACGGCGGTGAGCACGTTGTTGAGCAAATCCGCCAGCATGGTTTCAACCTGGGTGGACTGATCCATGATGTAGTCGATTGCCACCCCCTCGGGCAGCAGCGGCCTGGCCTGATCCAGCAATGCCTTGACTCGCTCTATGGTCTCAATAATGTTGGCGCCGGCGCGTTTGCTCACCTCCAGCACCAGGCCGGGCTGCCCGTTGATACGGGCAAAGCCGGCGGGATCCTTGAAGGTACGCCGAATGGTTGCCACATCGCCAAAGGTCACCACGCGATCGCCGCTGACCTTGAGTGGCAGGCTCAGCACATCATCCAGCCCTTCTATCACCCCGGGCACCTTGATGGCCAGCCGGCCGGCGCCGGTATCCAGGCTGCCGGCAGCCACCAGGCGGTTATTGCGGGACACCAGGTTAAACAACTGGGTGTAATCAATGCCGTAACCATCCAGCACCTGGGGATCGACCAAAATCTCCAGCACATCCTCCCGATCCCCGCCGATGTCCACTTCCAGCACCTCGGCAATGCCTTCTATTTCGTCCTTGAGGCGGCGGGCAATCATCACCAGTTCGCTTTCCGCCAGCGGTCCCGACAGCGCCACCGACAACACCGGAAACAGGGCCACGTTGATCTCGTGCACCACCGGCTCATCGGCCTCCTGGGGCAGTTCGCTGCGCGCCGAATCGACCTTCTCACGCACCTCCTGCAGCGCTTGTTTGGGATCAAAGCCGGCATCAAATTCCAGCATCACGGAGGCATGCCCTTCGCTGGCGGTGGACGTCATTTTCTTGATGCCTTCCAGGGTACGCAGTTCCTGCTCCATGGGCCGCACCAGCAGGCGCTCGCCATCTTCCGGGCTGATGCCTTCCAGTGTCATGGAGACATACATCATGGGAATGGTGACGTCGGGGTTGGCTTCCTTGGGAATCGCCTGATAGGCCCCCACGCCCCCCAGCAGCAGCAGCACAAAGGCCAGCAGCGTCGCCCGGCTGCGGTATACGGCAGCCTCAATCAGCGCCCTCATTGGCTGAGCTCCCGCACCGCGACGGTATTGCCTTCGGCCACAAAGCCGGCACCACGAACCACCACACGGGCGTGCTCGGGCAGGCCATCGACCCAGGCTTGCTCCGGTGTGATGGCCAGCAGGGTAACCGGCATCAATTGCAGCCGGTTTTGCGCATCCACCAGATGCACACCGGGCCGGCCACTTTCGTCCAGCGCCAGCAGCGCCGGCGACAACCGGTGGGCCGGGCGTGGCGGCAGGCTGATACGCAGCTCGGCACTGGCGCCGACGAGGCGTGCGTTCTCGGGATTGGCAAAACGGGCTTCCACCGCAAAGCTGCGGGTGTTTTCATCGGCGGCGCTGGCAACAAAGGTGAGCGAGCCCGCAAGCTCCCGGCCATCCAGCAGCACGGCGGTCACCGGCAACCCCGGCGCCAGGCCAAACACCTGCTGCTGGGGCACGTAAGCCATGAGTTTCAGCTCGCTGGTATCCACCAGGTGCAGCAACTCATCGCCGGCCTTGACGTAATCCCCCGCTTCCACATGGCGGGCATCCACGGTGCCGGCAAAGGGCGCGGCAGGCCGGCTGTGCTCCAGGGCCAGCCGGGCCTGAGTCAATGCCGCTTCTGCCTCGGCGGCGGCAGACTTGCGCATCAGGTAATCGGTTTCGGCCAGCAGTCCCTTGCGTTTGAGTCGTTCGGCGGCGGCCAGTTCGGCCATCCGTAACGCCCGTTCGGCCTCGGCCCTGGCCAGGTTGGCCTTGCGATCATCAATGCTGAGCCTGAGCATTTCATCGCCGGCATGCACTGCGTCACCAAGCTCGGGCAGGTTTTCAACCGTGCCTTCCACCCGGGCACGCACCACCAGTTGCCGTACCGCCTGCAATTGCCCCTGCAGCACCACACGGGGCTGGTAGGGCTCGGCGGCCATGGCCTGCACCTGCAGCTGAAACTCGTGCTCGGGATGGGCCGGCCCGGGCACTGGTGCCTCGTTCGCCGCCTGATACACCTGGCCCCGCCACAGCCAGAACACCACCAGTAGCAGGCCCAGTGCCCATGTCAACGCCTTGTGCCTGCCCAGTCGTTCACGCCAACCATTTGCCGCCATGTTTTATCCGTGCATTTAGAGTGATGACTCAGCATATCAATTTGACATAACGGCAGACAGTCCCGACGAAAGTCGGACGACAAGGCTGTTTTTCTTGTGAGCGCCAAAATAAAAAGCCCCGCAGCATGCGGGGCTTTTTGGTGCCAGGTGCCGGCTTAGTTCAGCTGACTGCGCAGCCAGTCCAGCACGATGCCGTAGCTGGCGGGCAGCATGGGCTCCAGCCGGTCGAGGGAGGCTTTGGTATCGGCGAGGTTGCTCAGGCAGAAGTTGATATGGCCCACCTTGCGGCCCGGGCGAACTTCCTTGCCGTACCAGTACAACTCGGCGCCGGGCACCGACAGCCAGTCGTCATTGCGCTCGGTACCCACCAGGTTGACCATGACGCTGGTATTCTTGACGGTCGGCTCAACCAGTGGCAGGCCGGCCACGGCACGCAGGTGTGCTTCAAACTGGCTGACGTTGGCGCCGGACTGGGTCCAGTGGCCGCTGTTGTGCACGCGGGGAGCCAGCTCGTTGATGAGCAGGTGATCGCCCACTCGAAAGCATTCCATGGCCATGACACCGACGTAATCGAGGTCGTTCATCAGGGTACCCAGCATGCGCTCGGCTTCCTGCTGCAGGTGTGCCAGCCGCGCCAGCGGTGATACCGACCCCAGCAGAATGCCATTGACGTGCAGGTTGAGGGTCAGCGGATAGAAGTAACACTGACCATCGGCACCGCGCATGCCGACGATGGAGGCTTCCTCGTCAAAGTCGATGGCCTGCTCGGCGATGGCCTGCTCGTGCCAGTCGTCGGGAATGGCGTCCCGGCCCGGTTCACGCAGCCAGTGCTGACCCCGGCCGTCGTAGCCACCGGTGCGGCGCTTGAGCAGCACCCGCTCACCAAGAACGTTGTGCAGATCCTCGGCGCTGGTGTCGCTTTGCACCAACTGCCAGGGCGCAGTGGCCAGCCCCAGCTTGTCGATCAGTGACTTCTGAGTGTAACGGTCGGCCAGAATGGGAAAGGTATTGAGGTTCACAAAGGCCGGGTGGGCCGCCAGCTGGCGAGTGGCGGCGGTTTCGGGCCACTGCTCGCGCTCGGCGGTCACTTTTTCATGGGCCTGCAGCGGAAAGGTCTCTTCCGACTCAATGTCGATGGGGCGCACGTCCAGGTTGAGCGGCATGCCCGCATGCTTCAGCATCTGGCCCAGCTGGCCGGCTCCCAGTACCCAGATACGGCTCATGCGTCCTCCCGCGGATCCGGGCTGCCCAGCACGGTGCTGGTCTGCTCGAGGCGGAACGCTTCCAGCCGCTCGGCCAGCTCGGCGTCGTTGTTGGCCAGCATCTGAGAGGCCAGCAGGCCGGCGTTAAAGGCACCGGCGGTGCCGATGGCCAGGGTGCCCACGGCCACGCCCTTGGGCATCTGCACGATGGACAGCAGGCTGTCGAGGCCGCTCAGGGCCTTGCTCTGCACCGGCACACCCAGCACCGGCAGGCGGGTTTTGGCCGCCACCATGCCCGGCAGGTGGGCGGCGCCGCCGGCACCGGCGATGATCACCTGATAACCGCGTTCGACGGCCTTTTCACCGAACTCCATCAGCTTGTCGGGGGTGCGGTGCGCCGACACCACTTCCACTGTGTAGGAAACCTGCAGCTTGTCCATGATCTCTGCAGCGCCCTGCATGGTGGGCCAGTCGCTTTTCGAGCCCATGATGACGGCAACTTTTGCTTGCATGACTACTCCTGTTCAACAACGTTCAGCATATTCTGGTGGATCTGGGGGAGCGCGGATTATAGCGAAACCGCGGTTTTGCGGCCAGTGAAAGGGTGGACATCCCCCGAGGCAGTCGTTAAGGTAGGGGCCGTTCAAAGGCTGAGCATGTAATTTTGAGGAGGTCTACGCCTTATGATGGGCGCCATTGAAGCATTACCCTAGCTCACGGCCCTGTGCCGTCGACCGCACAATACCAGGCTAACGCCAACGTCTTAAAAGCGCATCGCTTCACATAGCAAGTCATTCCTGCATTGTTTGCCGAACCGTGTTTTCCGGTTCTACACGTCCGTTGCCGTCAGCCAGGTCGTCCTGAACTGCGTCAGGTATATCGTTCCCGCGACGATATCGCCTGCGCGAGTCCGTGTTTTACTCGCAAGACAGGGAGATGATCTTGGAACTCTACCAATTTTCCAGCACCACAGTGTTGCTGCTGCTGGCCGCCTTTTACGGCGGCACCTACTTAATCACGACCTTCATCAAGAAGGAACAGGAAGACACCGACGCCTTTATGGTGTCCAACCACAGCGTAGGCTTTGGCATGGGCGCGGCCAGCATGACCGCCACCTGGATCTGGGCCGCGTCATTCTATGCCGCCGCCACCTCGGGCTACACCTACGGGGTGTCGGGCCCGCTGCACTACGGCCTGTGGGGCGCGCTGATGATACTGTTCATCTATCCCTTTGGCCGCCGCTTTCGTGCCCTGGCGCCCAACGCCCATACCCTGGGGGAAGTGATCCACGCCCGTCATGGCTCCTCCAGCCAGCTGATCCTGGCCTTTTCCAACCTGCTCGGCAGCATCATCAGCCTGATGGTGAATTTCACTGCCGCCGGCGCCCTGGTGTCGGTGCTGTCACCGCTGTCATTCCAGACCGGGGTGATCATCGCCGGGGTGGGCGTGCTCAGCTATACCCTGTGGTCGGGCTTTCGCGCCTCCGTGCTCACCGACTTTGCCCAGTTGATCGCACTGATGGCCATTGCCGTGGTAATCATTCCTGCAGTGCTGTTCGCCATGGGCGGCCCGGCCGAGGTGATGAACGGTTTTGATCACCTCACCTCCGAGCAGGCCAACCTGTTCTCCACCGACGCCATTCTGCACCAGGGCGCCCCCTATTTTGTTGCGGTGCTGGCCTATGCCATTGGTAACCAGACCATTTCCCAACGGCTGTTTGCGGTGAATGAAAAGCACATCAAGCCCACCTTCCTCACCGCGACGCTGGGGTATGGCGCCATCGTCATCGGCCTGGGCATGATTGGCCTGATGGCCCTGACCACGGGTGTTGAGCCCCTGAACGGCGACATGAACAACCTGATTCCACAGATGGTGTCCAGCTACCTGCCGCCGGTGTTTATTGGCCTGTTCTTTATTCTGGTTATCGGCTCGCTGTCTTCCACCGCCGACTCGGATCTGTCCGCCCTGTCTGCCATTGTGATGGCCGACGTGTACGGCAAGAACATTGCCAGGGGCAAGGCCGATCCCAGACGCATGCTGTTTATCGGCCGGCTGACCATGGTGGTGGCCACCATGCTGGGCATTGTGTTTGCCAGCTTCTCCCTCGACATTCTGGTGATGCTGGTGTTCGTGGGCGCGCTCTGGGGCGCCATCGTATTCCCGGTGATCGCCAGCTGTTTCTGGAGCCGGGTCACCAACCGCGCCTTTACCTCCTCGGTGATTGTCGCCCTGATCATGTTCTGCGCGGCTCGCTTTGAGCTGCTGCCCATGACCGGCGTGGTGGCCATGCTGTTCGAGCTGCTGGCCAGCATCGGCGGCGGCGTGGTGATCGGACTGATGGCGTTCGGCTTTTTCGGCCGCCACGTCGGCTTTATCGCCGGCATTATCGCCGGCCTGGCGCTGATGGTGTTCGCCACCGGTTTCCTGCGGGAATACACGGTACTGCTGTCTTCCCTGGTGGCCTACGGCGTCAGCACCCTGGTGTGTGTGCTGGTGAGCCTGCTGGACAACCAGAAATTCGACTTTGAGCTTATCAAAAAGCGCGTGGGCAACTACGACGACCGTTTCGAGGCCGCCAGCCCGGCGGCGGTTAAACCCACCCGCCTTGCCAAGGAGTCCTGATATGAGCGAACTGACCCTGGGGGCCTATATTCTGATCTGGCCCGCCCTCACCCTCTGGGTATTGATCATGATCTGCCGCGGCGTATGGAAAGACATCGTCGCCGCCAGGAAGGAAAACCGCGAGCTGGTGTGAGCCACCGCAGAGAGCAAAAAGCGGACCCTTGAGGTCCGCTTTTTTTGTAATCAAACGAAGGCAAACGATTCATTAGCTTCACGAAGCAGCAGCGGGGATTGCCGTAGCCGACCGTCAAATTCCAGAGCCGAAAAGTTGCTCCTGCATTTTCGGCATTCCCGCCATCCATGGCGGTCAGATGCATTTGACGAGCGTCCCACGGATGGGCTTGGAGCGTGTCGTGAAGTGCAACCGCGCTGTTGCTTCGCATGCTGTGTGTATCAGGCCGCCAGCCAGCGGGCATAGAGGGGTATGCCCACCAGCACGTTAAAGGGAAAGGTCACCGCCAGCGACGCCAGCATGGCGAGGCCGATGTCGGCCTTTTCAATGGCGGCGCCGATGGCCGCCGGGGCGGCGATATAGGACGCACTGGCCACCAGCGCCACCAGGATCAGCGCACTGCCCGCCGGCAGCTCCAGGGCCGTGGCGGCAAAGGCGCCCAGGCTGGCCAGCACCAGGGGGGCGACCAGGGCAAACAGCATCACCGGCCAGCGCCGCCAGGGGATGGGCGTGAGCGCCTTGGCGGCACACAGGCCCATTTCCAGCAAAAACAGCGCCAGCAGCGCCTTGAAGGCATGAATAAACAGCTCACTCACCGGTGCCGCCCGCTCGGGGCCATAAAAATAACCGATAAGCACGCCACCGGTCAGCAACACCACGCCCCGGCTGGTGAGAGCCTCGTGCCATACGCTGCCGTGACTTGCGCCATCACTCTGCCCCGCCAACCGTTTATACAGGGAAATGGCCACTATGATGGCGGGCAATTCCAGCAACACCAGGTAGAGGGTGGTTTCCGGGGCGATTTCCAGCTGCAGGGTCTGGGCATAGGCCAGCGCCACCGCAAAGGTGCCGGCACTCACCGAGCCGTAGTGGGCCGCCAGGCTGGCGCTGTTGGCCTGATCCAGGCGCAGCAGCCGGCGTGCCAGCGGATAACACAACAGCGGAATCACCACCCCCAGCGACGCCACCGCCAGCAACTCCGGCACCAGTTGCCAATGCAGGTTGCCATGCAGCGCCAGTCCACCTTTAAAGCCGATGGTCAGCATCAGCAGAATCCCCAGCGTATCGTAAGCCGCCTTGGGCACCTGCAAATCCGAGCGGGCCAGCCCCGCCACCACGCCCAGCGCAAAAAACGCCACTACTATATCCGGCATTCTCATTCCTCTTTTGTTGTTGCAGGCAACACGCACAGCCGTGCCCGCGACAGGACCAACGGCCTGCCGGCATGGAAGAAAACGGGCTGTAAACGAGTGCCGGCCGAAGCCGAGTTTGACAAGTCGGGACATTGTGCGTCGCCGGCGCTATAGTTACCAATAAATGTTAATTAAGTCCTACATAGATAATTATCCATGAATGTTCGCCACCTGACCTTTCGCCTGCTGCAGGTGTATGTGGCCGTGGTGCGGCTGGGCTCGGTGTCCCGGGCCGCGGCCCAGCTGCACCTGACCCAGCCCACGGTCTCGCAACAGCTCAAACGCCTGGCCGAGGCGGTGGGCGAGCCGTTGCTCGATACGCACATGAAACCCACCTTTATCGGCACCGAGCTCTACCACGCCGCCCTTGACGCCCTGTCCCGCTTTGAGGATTTTGGCGGCTTTCTGCAGGATGCCCGTCAGGGTACCCGCGGCGGCTTCAGCATTGGCGTGGTCACCACCGCCAAATACATATTGCCGCGCCTGCTGGGCCCCTTTAACCGTCAGTTTCCGGGAGTGGAGGTGTCCATCAGCGTGGGCAACCGGGGCTACATTCTGGAGCGCCACCGTCACCAGCAGGATGATCTCTACCTGTTCAGCCATCCGCCTGCTGGCGAGCACACCCTGAGCGCGCGCTTTATTCACAACCCGCTGGTGCTGCTGACCCCGCCGGACCACTGGGCGCTGCAACGGCCGCCAACCGACTTTGCGGCGCTGCTGAACGAACGCTTTCTATTGCGGGAACCGGGCAGTGCTACCCGGCTGGTGTTTGAAGAGTGGCTGCGCAGCCGCAACCTGCAGCTGAAGCGGGTGATGCAGATAGAGAGCAATGAGGTCATTCGCATGAGTGTGGAGCAGGGCCTGGGGCTGGCGGTGCTGTCGGAGCATACCCTGATGGAAGGCCAACACCGGCTGGGCCGCCCGGCGGTGCCCGGATTTCCCCTGGGCAGTTACTGGTATCTGGTGTGCCACGGCAACCGCCGCCTGCCCTACCCCGCCGCCAACTTTGTGCGCTTTGTCAATGAACACCTCGCCCGCTGTGTGGACGAGCGACATATTCACAATGATCTGGACGCCCTGCTGGCACACATAGGGTAACGGAATCACGCGCCGCCGTAATGGTGGCGTCAGGGCGCGCTTCAACCTCAGGCATGGCGCATTCGCTCGACGGACGCCAGCCGCCATTCGGCCCGCCGCGTTTCCAGCAGGCGGCCATGAGGCCCCCGCCCCTGCTCCAGAATGCGCACTTGGCCGTTCTCCAGGCTCAGCACCGTCTGGGCCCGGGTGCCGTAATCTTCACCGCCAATAAATACCGAAGACAAGCGGCGTTCCAGCTCCAGGGGCACGCCGGTCATGGGCAGGGCGGCATCGGGAGCCGTGGTGGTGTCGCTCAGCAGCGCCAGCGCGCCCTCTTCATCGCCCGCACTCAGGCCGCTCAGGCCGCATTTCAGTCGCTCGGTCTTGGGCCAGGGAGTATTCAGCAGTCCGTTGGACAAGCCATAACGCCCGGCCTGCAGTGCGCGCGGCTCGCCCCCCGGCCGATTGCCGCCATAGTGCAGCTCTCCGGCCCGCAGATCACCGACCAGCAGGTTAAAACCGGCATACTCTTCACCCTGAGCCAGTACCCGCCTTAGGTAGCCGGCGGGCGTCTGCTCACCGGTGAGAAAACCGCTGACCAGTTCTCCCCGGCTGCGCCGGCCCGCCCGGGGCTCGCCTTCACGATAGTTGGTGAGGGCCGCAAAGCGCCCGGCGGCGGTCAGCCCCAGCCAGGTGCCACCGGCCTGCAGATCCCGCCCGGCCCAGAGCGCCGGCTGCTCCGGCCACCAGCCGGCGGGAGCCGTGGGTCGGGCATAAAACTCGTCCCGGTTGGCCAGCAACAACAACCGGGGACTGGCCGGCTGCCAGTCAAAGGCGATTAAACACAAAGGTCGTTTCCTTACCGTAATCCGTATCCGCTTCACTTTACTGCGGCAGGAATGCAGACACCAGTATCAGGGCATGTCATCGCGTATTCGCCAGAAGCTGGCAAAGCGCGGCAGGCCGGTGGTGGTTTCGCCCCGGTAACGGTAGGTCACCACCACACCGGGGAGCGGCGGATGGCTGCGCTCGTCATCACTGAAGCCGGTGCCCAGTTTAAAGCGCCGACCATCGGGGGTCTCCACCAGCAGGGCCCCCATCATGCCGGCATATTTTCCCTGCCCCGGCAGCACCGCCAGCACGGTGGCCTCGGCGTCCTGAAAATGTTTGAGCTTGAGCAATTCCTGGTTGCGGCCGGGAACATAGCGGCCTCGGCGGTGGCGCAGCATCAGGCCTTCGCCCCCCTCGGCGGTGACCTTGTCGAGCCTGGCCGCCAGGGCGGCCGCATCGGCCACCCGATGTTGCTCAAGCAGGTGCAGATAAGGGGTGTTGACCTCCCTGAACAGGGACTGCAGGGCCGCCAGCCGTCCTTCAAAGGGCAAGGTGCTGGCGGGCAGGTCAAACACCATAAAGCGAATGGCCCGCCACTCCCGCGCAACCGGCTCAAGGCGGCGCACCGCCGCCGACAAGGCGTCAAAGCGACCCCGACCGAGCCAGAGTTCACCGTCCAGGGGCGTGGCGGGAAAACCCGCCACAAACCAGTCGGGAGCCGCAAAAACATGGCCGCCCCGGGATATCAGCCGGTGGCCGTTCCAGTATGCCCGTACCCCGTCGAGCTTTTCGCTCACCAGGTAATCGGCGGGGTTGTGATGGGGGGCATGCTCCGCCGCCAGTTGCAATGGGGGTGCCTCGGCCGAGGCCGAAACCGGCTGCCCCAGCCAAAGCAGGGGCAGCAACACGGGAAAGGGTTTCATGAGGTGCTCCTTGTTGTTGTCCGGCAAAGTCTAGCCGGTTGGCAACAAGGCGCTATTTTTGCTGATCGGGCACCACCTTGGCGGGGCGGGCGGCATACCAGCCACAGCCCAGCTGCAGGCATTGCAACGCCATCATCAGCAGCAGGGCGCCCTGCCAGGCGCCTTCCACATCCCGCATCATGCCCAACACCACCGGCCCCGAGGCCGCCAGCAGGTAGCCGATGCTCTGGGCCATGGCCGACAGCGCCGTGGCCTGGGCGGTATTGGCGGCGCGCAGCACGAAGAGCGACAGCGCCAGGCTTAATGCACCGCCGCAGCCCACGCCCACCAGCGAAGCCCACAGCAGCGGCGCCATGGCCGGTTGCCACCACAGCCCTATCAGGCCGGTAAAGGACGCGAGAAAAATGCCCAGCACCAGCCGCCGCTGACTGGCCAGGCGCGCCGCCATGATGGGCACCAGAAAGTTGAACGGAATGCTGACCAGGTTGATAAGCGCGGTGGCGGTACCGGCATCATGGGCGTCCAGGCCGCTTTCCAGCAGCATTTTGGGCATCCAGGTGGCCATGGAATAGAAGTAGAACGACTGCAATCCCATGTAACAGGTAATGGCCCAGGCCAGCTTGTCACGCCACAGGCTCACCCTCACCGGATTGGCCGGCCGCCCCACGCCCTCGACCCTGAGCATGGGCAGCCAGAACAGGGTGCACAGCAGCGGCAGCACCGCCCACAGCGCCACCGGATAATGCCAGTGGCCGAACCGCTCCAGCAGCGGCACCGCCAGATAAACGCCCATGCCGGCGCCGACACTCAGGGTCACCGAGTAAAGCCCGGTCATCAGCCCCACCTTGCGGGGAAAGAACGCCTTGACCAGGCCGGGGATCAGTACATTGAGCAGGGCAATGGCCGCCCCCAGCAGCAGGGTGCCCAGCAGCACTACCGCATAGTCGTTCACCAGTCGCAGCAGGACACCCAGGCCGATAACCAGCAGGCCGGCGATGGCCAGCACCTGAGGCGACCAGCGCCGGGACAGCGCCGGCACACAGAGGGAAATCACCCCAAAGCAGAGCAGCGGCAATGTGGTCAGCAGGCTGAAGGCGCTGGCACTGATGGCCAGGCTGGAACGGATCTGCTCCACCAGGGGGCCCACCACCACAATGCCGCCGCGCAGGTTGGCGGCGGTCAGCAACAGGGCCACCACGGCCAGGCCGGCGATCAGGGGACGGCCGAGAAAGGGATCGTCACCGGCAGCATGAGTGCTCATTATTGTTATACCTTATTGTTCTTAAAGGGCGTACGGAACCGCCATGTTAGAAGCGATGCCGGTACGGCTCAAGCAATTAAAAACCCGCGTTGTGTGACCACTCCCCACTCGGGGCATGCTATAACGGGTTAAAATTCATAAGGAAATCATTCAAACGGAAGGGGCCATGCTGGATCCGAAAGACATTACCGCGGTCATTCTGGCCGGAGGCCGGGGCCTGCGCATGCAGGGAGCCGACAAGGGCCTGTTGCCGCTGTGGGGACGCCCCCTGGTCAGCCATGTACTGGAGCGGCTCGCCCCCCAGGTGGGTCGCGTGCTGATCAATGCCAACCGCAACCTGGAACACTACCGGGCGCTGGCCCCGGTGATCACCGATGACGAATACCACTTTGCCGGCCCCCTGGCGGGCTTTGAGGCCGGGCTGACCCACGCCCCCAGCGAATGGGTGCTGTTTGTGCCCTGCGACAGCCCCCTGGTGCCCGCCGATCTGGCTGCCCGGCTGTGTGCCGCGGTGCACCGCCACGACCAGATCGCCGTGGTCGACGACGGCACCCAGCTGCATGCCGCCACCGCGCTGATGCACCAGTCGCTGCTGCCATCCCTGTGCAATTACCTGGATGGCGGCGATCGCAAGCTGCAGCTGTGGTATGAACGCCACCAACTGGTGACGGTAGACTTTCGCGATCAGGCCGAGGCCTTTTACAACCTCAATACGCCCGAAGCCCTGATGGATCTGGAGGCAAGGGGCGAGGGCCGAGAAGGCGGCAAGTGAAGGACTGCCCCTATAAACAGAAAATGCCGGGACAACCCGGCATTTTCTTTAGGAGCGGCCGAAGTGACGCACAAACTGGGCCGGATCCCGCTCGGGCAGCTTACGTACTTCCACTTCCGGCGTGCCCAGATAGAGAAAGCCGACGATCTGATCCTGCGGCTCAAGGCCCAGATCCCGGTGCACGCCCCGGTCAAAGGCAAACCAACCGGTGCGCCAGATACCGCTAAAGCCCTGGCTCTGGGCCGCCATCTGCATGGCCATCAGGGCACAGCCGGCAGACAGCTCCTGCTCCAGTCGCGGCACCTTGTCGTGTTCTTTTACCTTGGCCACCACGGTAATGACCATGGGCGCGCGCAGTGGCGCATTGCGGGCCTTGTTGATGGCGTCTTCACTTTCACCCTGTGCCTGGGCGGCGGCGGCCAGCACCTCACCCAGTGCCCGGCGCTGCTCGCCCTCAAACACGATAAATTCCCAGGGTGTGAGGGCGGCATGATCCGGGGCGCGCAGGGCGGCGCGGAGCAGGATGTCCAGCTGCTCGCCGGCAGGGGCCGGATCCACCAGACGGGGATTGGAGTGACGGTTCAGTAACAGTTCCAGTGCGTCCATTATTTACTCCTGTTTTGAGACCGCGCTACCTTACCAGCCCGGGCAGGCGGCATAAAGCCTCACGCATTTTCATGACGGCTTCCTCGCGTTAGCAAACCTGCGCGTGGTTGCCGTTTTTCGTGAGGACGGCGTCGAATCCCGGGCCCGGCCGTGGCATTGCGCCGGCGCTCACGCCATAATGGAGCAATTCGACCCTCATTTTTCAAGGCGTTGTTATGTGGTCTGCCATCAAATGGCTGTTTCGCACCCTTGGCCGAGTGCTGAGTGCGCTGCGTGCATTGTTTATCAACCTGTTTTTCCTGCTGGCCCTGGTTTCCCTGTTCATTCTGTTCTTTGGCGAAAAGGAAGCCCCCACCCTACCCGCCAGCGCCGCCCTGACCCTGGAAATTAACGGCCCGGTGCTGGAGCAGGAAGATCAACCCGGCCCTCGTCGCCTGTTCAGCAAGTGGTTGTCCGGCGACGACGCGCCACCGCCGCTGACCCTGGAGCAGATCAAGGACGCCCTGGCCGCCGCCCGCCACGATGAGCGCATCAAGGTGGTGGTGCTCAGGCTGCAGAACATGACCGAGTCCAGCCTCACTCGGCTGGACGAGGTCGGCGCGGCCCTGGAGGGCTTCAAGACTTCGGGCAAACCGGTGTATGCCCTGGGCGACTATTACACTCAGGGGCAGTATTACCTGGCCGCCCATGCCGACGAAATCTGGCTGAACCCGGCCGGTGCCGTCACCATTCAGGGCATGGGAGTGTACCGGCTGCATTACAAGTCGGCCTTTGAGCGCTTTGACATCACGCCCCACGTGTTCCGTGTGGGTACCTACAAATCCTTCGTGGAGCCCTACCTGCGTGACGACATGTCGGCGGAAAGCCGGGAAGATACCCTGCGCTGGCTGAACCAGCTGTGGCAGCACTATCAGGACAACGTCAGCACCTTGCGCGATATTCCCGCCGATCACATCAGCCCGGGCAAGGAGCTGCTGCTCAGCCGCTTTCGTGCCGTGGGCGGCGACCCGGCCCGCTATGCCCTGGAGCAGGGCCTGGTAGACCGGCTGGCCAGCCGCCATGACATGTTGCGCCATGTGGCCAAACTGGCGGGCTGGGATCATCAGGCCAACGCCTACCAAAGCCTGAGCGTGCCCCGTTACCTGGCCCACAGGGGCCCCACCGACAGCACCGCCCCGGCGGTGGGCCTGATCACCGCCAGCGGCGCCATCATGAGCGGCGAGCCGGCCCCCAACACCATCAGTGACGAACGCCTCGCCCGGCTGATTGACCAGGCCCGTCGTGACAACGATCTCAACGCCCTGGTGCTGCGCATTGACAGCCCCGGCGGCAGCGCCTTTGCCGCCGAGCAGATCCGTGCCGCCCTGCTGCGCTTCAAGCAAAGCGGCAAACCGCTAGTGGTGTCCATGGGCAGCACCGCCGCCTCCGGCGGCTACTGGATTGCCGCCGACGCCGACAAAATCTATGCCGCGCCCACCACCCTCACCGGCTCTATCGGCGTGTTCGGGCTGTTTCTCACCTTTGAGGATGCCCTGGCCAAGCTCGGCCTCAACACCGACGGCGTGGGCACCACCGACTTTGTCGGCGCCGGCCTGACCACCGGCCTGCCCGACCATGCCCAGGAACTGATCCAGCTGGGTGTGGAGCATACCTACCAGCAGTTTGTGACCCTGGTGGCCGAAGGCCGCAAACTCAACCCCGCGGAAGTGGAAGCCGCCGCTCAAGGGCATGTGTGGACCGGCACCGACGCTCAGGGGCTGGGGCTGGTGGACGAACTCGGTTACCTGGACGATGCCCTGGCCGGCGCCGCCGAGCTGGCCGGCCTGCCCGAATACCGGGTCAAACGGGTGCGTCTGCCCCGCTCACCCAAAGAGCTGCTGATGGAGCAGCTGATGAGTTCCAACCTCGACGCCCAGGCCCTGCTGCAGTCGGCCCTGCCCGAGGTATTGCGTCCGGCCGGTGACCAGCTGGGCCGGGAGCTGAATGCACTGTCCCGCTTTAACGACATTCGCGGCCGCTATGTGCTGTGTGTGGAATGCCAGGAGTTTTAATGCACCGAAAGAAAATCTATATCGCCTACACCGGCGGCACCATCGGCATGCAGAAATCCGCCAAGGGCTATGTGCCCCTGGCGGGCTTTATGACCGACAGCCTGGCCGACACCCCCGAGCTGCACCGGCCGGAAATGCCCGCCTATCATATTCACGAATATGATCCGCTGATCGACTCGTCCGACATGACCCCGGCCGACTGGCAGCGCATCGCCGACGACATTCGCGACCACTACGACGACTACGACGGCTTTGTGGTGCTGCACGGCACCGACACCATGGCCTTTACCGCCTCGGCGCTGTCGTTCATGCTGGAAGACTTGGACAAGCCGGTGATCGTCACCGGCTCCCAGATCCCGCTGGTGGAGCTGCGCTCCGACGGCCGTAACAACCTGCTCAATGCCCTCTATATTGCCGCCGAATACCCCATTCACGAGGTGGGTCTGTTTTTCAACAACCGGTTGTATCGAGGCAACCGGGCCAGCAAGGTGCACGCCGACGGCTTTCACGCCTTTGACTCCCCCAACTTCCCCCCCCTGCTCAACGCCGGCATTCATATCAGCCTGGAGGCCGGCCGGCTCAGCCGGGCCAGCGGTAAACCCCTGAACGTCAGCCCCATCACGCCCCAACCGGTGGGTGTGGTCATGCTGTATCCGGGCATCAGCCCGGAGGTGATCGCCAATCTGCTGCGCCAGCCGGTCAAGGCCCTGTTGCTGCTGTCTTACGGCGTGGGCAACGCGCCCCAGAATGAGGCCATGCTGACCCTGCTGGCCGAGGCCTCGGCCCGGGGCGTGGTGATCGTCAACCTCACCCAGTGCCGGCGCGGCTCGGTCAACATGGAAGGCTACGCCACCGGCAAGGCCCTGGCCGACGCCGGTGTGCTGTCGGGCTATGACATGACCACGGAAGCGGCCCTGACCAAACTGCACTACCTGCTGAGCAAGAATCTGCCGGTGGACGAGGTGCGGGAACTGATGGGCCACAGCCTGCGGGGCGAGCTGACGCTCCCCGCCGGCTGAGCCCCAAACGCAAAAAACCCGCCGAAGCGGGTTTTTTTATGGTTTTTCAAAACTCGAAGAATTAAGAAATAACCTGAATCTGGGAAGCCTGAGGACCCTTGGCACCCTCGGCCGGGGTGTAGGATACCTGCTGACCTTCGGCCAGGGTTTTGAAGCCGGAGCCGACGATTTCGGAGAAGTGGGCAAACAGATCCTTGCCGCCGTCAGCGGGAGTGATAAAACCAAAACCTTTGGACTCGTTGAACCATTTTACAGTGCCAGTAGCCATGTATACTTACCTTTTTAAACATATGAATGGGCAAATGCCCGGAACCGCAATAAATATCAAATAAGGGAAGCGTGGTGACTGTAGAGCCGTAAGGGACCAACAAGATACTGATGCTGCGCTGACTTGAGAAGTTTGCTGAGGTGCACTCTACGGCAGTAGGAGATGGCCGTCAAACATTATCGGTAAATAACTGAACATTTTTTGTACAGCACAAAAAAAGGCGCCCTGAGGCGCCTTTTGACTCTAAGTGGCTTCGGCTTACTTGCCGTTGGCCACTCGGGCGTGCATTTCCTGCACGGAAATCACCGACTCGGTGGCGTCGTGAGCCATGGCCATCACGGTGGCAAAGGCACCGTTCAGGGTCGTGGTGTACGACAGCTTCTGCGCCAGGGCGCCACGGCGCAGCTGACGGGAGTCCTCGATGGCCTGACGGCCCTCGGCGGTGTTCACGATATAGGTGTATTCGTTGTTCTTGATGCGATCAAGAATGTGCGGACGACCTTCGTGTACCTTGTTCACCAGACGCGGGTTGATGTTGGCTTCACCCAGTACCACGGCGGTGCCGTGAGTGGCGTCAATCTGGTAACCGGCCTCAATCAGGCTGGCGGCCAGGTCAACCACTCGTTGCTTGTCGCTGTGACGCACCGACAGCAGGGCACGGCCTTCCTTCGGTACCGCCTTGCCGGCGCCCAGGTGGGCTTTGCCAAAGGCTTCGGCAAAGGTTTCACCCACGCCCATCACCTCACCGGTGCTGCGCATTTCCGGGCCCAGCAGCGGGTCAACGCCGGGGAACTTGTTGAACGGCAGTACCACTTCCTTGACGGAGTAGTAAGGCGGAATGATTTCCTCGGTCACACCCTGCTCGGCCAGGGACTTGCCGGCCATGGCCCGGGCAGCCACCTTGGCCAGGGGCACACCGGTGGCCTTGGACACAAACGGCACGGTACGGGCGGCACGGGGGTTGACCTCGATCAGGTAAATCTCGTTGTCCTTGACCGCGAACTGCACGTTCATCAGGCCAACCACGCCCAGCTCCAGGGCCAGCTTGCGCACCTGTTCACGCATCTGATCCTGAATGGACTGACTCAGGGTGTAGGGCGGCAACGAGCAACCGGAGTCGCCGGAGTGAACGCCGGCCTGCTCGATATGCTCCATGATGCCGCCGATGACCACGTCCTTGCCGTCGCAGATGGCGTCGATGTCCACCTCGGTGGCGTCGTCCAGGAAGCGATCCAGCAGCACCGGAGACTCGTTGGACACACTCACCGCTTCGTTGAAGTAACGGCGCAGATCCTGCTCGTCATAGACGATTTCCATGGCCCGGCCGCCCAGTACATAGGACGGACGCACCACTAGCGGGTAACCGATGTCCACGGCCAGGTTTACGGCCTGATCCAGGGCGGTCACGGTGGCGTTCTGGGGCTGCTTCAGGCCCAGACGGTCTACCGCCTGCTGGAAACGCTCGCGGTCTTCGGCGCGGTCGATGGCGTCGGGGCTGGTGCCGATAATGGGCACACCGGCCGCTTCCAGGGCACGGGCCAGTTTCAGCGGAGTCTGACCGCCGTACTGCACGATCACGCCCTTGGGCTGCTCGACCCGCACGATTTCCAACACGTCTTCCAGGGTGACCGGCTCAAAATAGAGACGGTCGGAGGTGTCGTAATCGGTGGACACGGTCTCGGGGTTACAGTTGACCATGATGGTTTCAAAACCGTCTTCACGCAGCGCCAGGGAAGCATGCACGCAGCAGTAGTCGAATTCGATACCCTGACCGATACGGTTGGGGCCGCCACCCAATACGATGATCTTGTCTTTATCGGTCGGGTTGGCCTCGCACTCTTCGTCGTAGCTGGAGTACATGTAGGCGGTGTTGGTGGCGAACTCGGCGGCACAGGTATCCACCCGCTTGTACACCGGGAAGATTTCGTGGCGGTGACGCAGCTTGCGCACTTCGCCTTCGCTCACGCCCAGCAGCTTGCCCAGGCGGGCATCGGCAAAGCCCTTGCGCTTGAGCGCGCGCAGCAGCTCGGGGGTCAGCCCGGCCATGCCGGCTTCCTTCACCTGCTCTTCCAGCTTCACCAGCTCTTCGATCTGCACCAGGAACCAGCGGTCGACGTTGGTCAGCTTGAACACGCCGTCCACGGACATGCCGGCGCGGAAGGCATCGGCGATGTACCAGATACGCTCGGCACCCGGGTCCTGCAGTTCGTGGCGAATGCGGGACAGGCTTTCGGTGTCGTTCAGGTCAACCACGGGATCGAAACCGTTCATGCCGGTTTCCAGGCCGCGCAGGGCCTTCTGCACCGACTCCTGGAAGTTACGGCCGATGGCCATGACTTCACCCACGGACTTCATCTGGGTGGTCAGGCGGTCGTTGGCGCCGGCGAACTTCTCAAAGTTGAAGCGCGGAATCTTGGTCACGACGTAGTCGATGGCCGGCTCAAAGGACGCCGGAGTCAGGCCGCCGGTGATGTCGTTCTGCAGCTCATCCAGGGTGTAACCGATGGCCAGCTTGGCCGCCACCTTGGCGATGGGAAAGCCGGTGGCCTTGGACGCCAGGGCGGACGAGCGGGACACTCGGGGGTTCATCTCGATGATGACCATGCGGCCGTCTTTCGGATTGACACCGAACTGCACGTTGGAGCCGCCGGTTTCCACGCCGATTTCACGCAGCACCGCCATGGAGGCGTTGCGCATCAGCTGGTATTCCTTGTCGGTCAGGGTCTGGGCCGGCGCCACGGTAATGGAGTCACCGGTGTGCACGCCCATGGCGTCGAAGTTTTCGATGGCGCAGACGATGATGCAGTTGTCGTTGCGATCCCGCACCACTTCCATCTCGTACTCTTTCCAGCCGATCAGGGACTCGTCGATGAGCAGCTCGTTGGTGGGCGACAGATCCAGGCCACGGGTACAAATTTCTTCAAATTCTTCCCGGTTGTAGGCGATGCCGCCACCGGTGCCGCCCATGGTGAAGCTGGGGCGAATGATGCAGGGGAAACCCACTTGATCCAGCACGCCGTAGGCTTCGTCCATGTTGTGGGCGATGCCGGCGCGGGGGCACTCCAGGCCGATGCTTTTCATGGCCTGGTCGAAACGGTGGCGGTCTTCGGCCTTGTCGATGGCATCGGCGGTGGCGCCGATCATTTCCACACCGAACTCTGCCAGCACGCCGTGCTTTTCCAGCTCCAGGGCGCAGTTCAGCGCGGTCTGACCACCCATGGTGGGCAGCACCGCATCCGGGCGCTCTTTCTCGATGATTTTGCGCACCACCTGCCAGTCGATGGGCTCGATGTAGGTGGCGTCGGCCATCTCCGGATCGGTCATGATGGTGGCCGGGTTGGAGTTCACCAGAATGACGCGGTAGCCTTCTTCGCGCAGGGCCTTGCAGGCCTGGGCGCCGGAGTAGTCGAATTCACAGGCCTGACCGATCACGATGGGACCGGCGCCCAGGATCAGAATGCTCTGTATGTCTGTACGTTTTGGCATGACTCTACCCTGCTCCTTATGCGCGGTATTTCTTGATCAGTTCGATGAAATGGTCAAACAGCGGCGCCGCATCGTGCGGACCCGGGCTCGCCTCGGGGTGCCCCTGGAAGGAGAACGCCGGCTTGTCGGTGCGATGAATACCCTGCAGGGTGCCGTCGAACAGCGACACATGGGTGGTGCGCAGCGTCTCGGGCAGGGTGTCGCCGTCAACGGCGAAGCCGTGGTTCTGGGAGGTGATCATCACCACGTTGCGGTCCAGATCCTTCACCGGGTGGTTGGCGCCGTGGTGACCATGGCCCATTTTCACGGTCTTGGCACCGCTGGCCAGGCCCAGCAGCTGATGGCCCAGACAAATGCCGAACACCGGAATGTCGGTTTCCAGGAAGGTCTTGATGGCCTCGATGGCGTAATCACAGGGCTCGGGGTCGCCGGGGCCATTGGACAGGAAGATGCCGTCCGGGTTCATCGCCAGCACCTCGGCGGCCGGAGTCTGAGCCGGCACCACGGTCAGGCGGCAGCCGCGATCCACCAGCATGCGCAGAATGTTGCGCTTGGCGCCGAAGTCATAGGCCACCACGTGGTAGGGCAGCTCGGCGTCGGTGGGCTGGCTGTGGCCTTGGCCCAGCTGCCAGCTGCCTTCGCGCCATTGATACTGGCTGGCGGTAGACACCACCTTGGCCAGATCCATGCCCTTGAGGCCGGGGAACCCTTTGGCCTCGGCCAAAGCTTTGGCCTCATCCAGGTCGACTCCAGCCAGAATGCAGCCGGCCAGGGAGCCCTTTTCGCGCAAAACGCGGGTCAGCTTGCGGGTATCGATATCGGCAATACCCACTATGTTGTGAGCCTTGAGATAGTCGGACAGGGTACGCTGATTGCGGAAGTTGGAGGCAATCAGCGGAAGATCGCGAATGATCAGCCCCTGAGCGTGAACCCGGTCGGATTCTTCATCTTCGGCGTTAGTGCCGGTATTGCCTATATGAGGATAAGTGAGCGTGACGATCTGGCGGGCATAGGATGGATCGGTAAGGATTTCCTGGTATCCCGTCATCGACGTGTTGAATACCACCTCACCAACGGAACAACCGTCGGCGCCAATGGCTGTACCGCGGAAGACCGAGCCATCTTCCAATACGAGCAGCGCTGAGTGATTCAAGACAACCTCCAAGTTAATTCTTATAAATCAACAATTTACCTGGCTGTCCCGAGTTACAGACAAAAAAATTTACTGCATCTCGGCTAATACTGGGCAAATTCTGTGTATTTTATCTGGAAGCGTCGTTTTCGACAAACTTTTTTACGATAGCAGACGGTGGCTGACGAAAACTACGGCACACCAAGCATAGGCATTCATAAAAACAACATAAAAATCAGCGGTCAACATGGAGCTCGGCAGGACAAAGTAGGAAATGCGAGCTTGGAAGTACCTTCATAAAAAGATATCTCAAAAACCCAAAAAGGATCTAAAAAACCTTTATAATCATAAAGATAAATAATATAAAAACCAAAAATAACAAACCCGACCGGCCATGTTGCGGCCAGCCGGGCTTCATATAAATTATTCTGTGGTTATTTCAGCCCCAGTACATCCTGCATATCAAACAGCCCCGCCGGCTGGCCGGCAATCCAGGCCGCGGCACGCACGGCACCATTGGCAAACGTCAGCCGGTTGGATGCCTTGTGGGTGATCTCTACCCGCTCGCCGATATCGGCAAACAGCGCGGTGTGCTCTCCCACCACATCGCCGGCGCGAATGGTAGCAAAGCCGATGGTGTTTGAATCCCGCTCACCGGTGATACCTTCACGACCATAAACGGCGCACGTCTTCAGATCCCGTCCCAGGGTGTTGGCGATCACCTCACCCATGCTGAGCGCGGTGCCCGAGGGCGCATCCACCTTGTGGCGGTGATGGGCTTCCACAATCTCGATATCGGTGTAATCCCCCATCACTTTTGCCGCCTGCTCCAGCAGCTTGAACACCAGGTTAACGCCCACACTGTAGTTGGACGCCATCACCATGGCGGTGTCGGCGGTGGCGGCCTGAATGTCGGCCTTTTGCTCCTCGCTGAAGCCGGTGGTACCGATCACCAGGCGCTTGCCGTGCTGCCGCGCCAGGGCAATATTGGCCAGGGTGGCTTCCGGACGGGTGAAGTCAATGATCACGTCGACCTGATCGATTACCTCGGCCAGACTGGCGGTCACCGGCACATTCAACCGGCCGACATTGGCCAGCTCGCCGGCATCGGCGCCCAGCACGCTGGAGCCGGCATGCTCGATGGCGGCAGTCAGCACCACCCCGTCGGTGTTGGTAACGGATTCAACCAGTACCTTGCCCATGCGGCCATTACAGCCGGCAATGGCGATGCGAACCGGATTGCTCATGTCGTCTTTCCTTTATTCATGGATGTTCATGCGAATGTTGCGCAGTTTGCCAGAATGCGCTTCGCTTGCAAATTGCGCGGTCTCCAAAGCGGCCGTAAAAAAACCGGCGGCTGCCGGTTTTTTTCAAGGGTCTGACCGAACGAGGATCAGGCGATCTCGAGCAGTTCGACTTCAAAGACCAGGGTAGAGCACGGCGGAATGGAGCCGGCGCCCTGCTCACCATAGGCCAGGTGATGGGGTACGTACAGCTTCCACTTGGAGCCAACCGGCATCAGTTGCAGGGCTTCAACCCAGCCCTTGATCACGCCGTTCACCGGGAACTGGGCCGGCTCGCCACGCAGCACGGAGCTGTCGAACACGGAGCCGTCCACAAAGGTGCCGTGGTAGTGTACGCGCACGGTGTCGGTAGCGGCCGGCTTGGCACCTTCGCCCACGGTCAGCACTTCGTACTGCAGGCCGGATTCGGTCTGCTGCACTTCGGCGCGCTCGCCGTTGGCGCTCAGAAAGGCGGCTTCTTCTTCCTTGGCCTTGGCAGACTGAGAAGCCTGTTCAGCCTTCATGCGCTCGGTGATCACGCCAAAGGCGGCATTGATGTCTTCCCGGGACACGGCGAACTCTTCACCGTTAAGGGAGTCGGCCAGACCCTGCTGTACCGCAGCAATGTCCATACCTTCAAACGGCTGTTGGGCCAGTTGGTCACCAATCTGACGGCCAATGCCATAGCTGGCTTTCTGTTCTACTGTCTCGTATGACGACATGAGATTCCCTTTGTTTGGGTGTAAAAAATGCATGCTAACAAATTACGCCGGTGAGCTGAATGGCGAATCCGGCCGGCTGGTCAATAATGCCGCTCCCCGTACCCCCCCGGCGCCACCAAACACCGGTGGCCGCAAGGGCGCGGGGGCAATGCCCCGCATCATATGGGCTGGCAGGCGCGTGGCCAGCTCGTCATAAAGCCAGGCCGCTTCTCCCAGCCCGCCGCCCAGCACCACGGCATCGGGGTCAAGCTGGGTCATTAATGCCCCCAGTCCCGCCGCCAGCACCTCCAGATACAGTGTCATGGCCTGCACCGCTTCGGCTTCCCCCCGCCGCCAGGCGGTAATAATAGCCTGGCCAGTTTGCTCGCGGCCGCCGCAGTGACGATACAGCCGGGCCAGGCCGGTGCCGGACACATAGGTCTCGAGGCAGCCGCTGAGGCCACAGCCACAGTCAAACAGCGGCAAATTCGAGTGGCGGGCCAGCAGGGCCGCGCCGATAGGGCCATGGCCGAATTCACCACTGCCGCCGCGCCGGCTGTTGACCAGGCGGCCATCCTGGATCAGGGCTCCCCCCACGCCGGTGCCCAGGGTCAGTCCCAGCGCCAGCCGGCTGCCGGCCACGGCGCCGCCATGGTATTCCGACAGCAAAAAGCAGTTGGCGTCGTTGTCCCCCGTCAGGGGCCGCTCGAGCCGCGCCTGCAGATCCGTCAGCAGATCCCGCTCGTGAATGGCCGGCACATTGGGCGCCAGCAGGCGTCCCTCGGCATTAAGCACCCCGGGAAAGCCCAGCCCCACTCGGCCGCGCGTGCCAACCCGTTGATCGGCCTTCAGCACCAGGGCACAAACCAGCCCGACAAAGGCGTCGTAACTGTCGGGCGTGGGATGCTGCGTGGTTTCCACCGGCCGAAACTGCTCGTCAAAGACGCCAAAGGCGGTCTTGGTGCCGCCGATATCCAGGCCGTACACCATCAGCGGCCGCAGGCCGGGCGCCTGCCCTGGGCCCGCGCCTGCATATAGAGGTTATTGGCATCCGGCACCAGGGCCGACAACCCCTGAATACGGGTGCCGTGAGAAGGGTGGGTTGACAGCAGTTCCGGCGGCTGGTTGCCGGCTTCAGCCGCCGCCATGTCACGCCACAGGGTCACCGCCTGCTGGGGGTCAAAACCGGCCTGGGCCATCAGTTGCAGGCCCAGCCGATCGGCTTCGGCCTCCTGCTCGCGGCCATAGGGCAGCAAATAGCCCACCTGTACCCCCAGGCCCAGTGCCGCCATGGCCGGCTGACGAACGCCGGACTGACCCAGGGCCGCGTCGGCGGCACTCAGGCCGATATTGGTGAGCTGGGTGCGGGACACCCGTTCGTTGCTGTGGCGGGCCAGCACATGGGCTATCTCGTGCCCAATCACGGCGGCCAACTGATCCTGTGTATCGGCGATCTTGAGCAGGCCGGTGTAGACCCCCACCTTGCCCCCGGGCAGGGCAAAGGCATTGGCCTGATCCGAATTGAACAGCACCACCTCCCACTGGCTGGTACCGGACAGTTCCGCCACCAGGCTGTCGGTGATGCACTGCACATAACGATTGAGCTCACGGTCGTTGCTGATGTTTTCCTGCTCCTTTATCTGGGCAAAGGATTGCTCTCCCAGGCGCTGCATGTCGTTTTCGGAAAACAGCAGCACCTGGCTGCGCCCGGTAGGCGACTGGGTACAGGCAACCAGCGAACCCACGATCAGGGCAAGTAGAATGGCACGCACGGGAATGGCCTCGCACTTATGAAATGGACGACCTTATTAGCATACAAAAGGGTGAGCACAAACGCATGCGGGAAGGAAACGACACAAAAACGGACGCAGGGCGATGTCAACGCCTCGCCCTGGACCGCGGGGCCTCACGACTCAGGGCTGACCTGGCCCGCTTCGGGGACAGTGGTGTCGGCCAGCAGCCAGAGGGTATATTTGTGCAGATCCGGGTGCTGGGACAGGGCCACCAGAAAGGCACCGCCGACCTCCCGATAACCCAGCTCATAGTTTTTGAGGGTGGTGGGGGGCACCTGAAGCAACTCGGCAAACTTGGGCCGGCTGAGCCCCATAGCCTCACGTATTTGCCGGATCTTCTTGCCGACCAGGCTGGTATCAGGATTCATAATCTTGCTACTCCTATTTGCAGATTACGACAATGGCATTTGTACACTTTTTAGTTTAACACCCCTCAACAGACTCGTTGTGGCCACGCCCCTTTATTGTTGAAAAAATGTTTCCAAACGGACAAACGCGCCCCATTTGGAAACCATTTTGACGCATTTCGAACCTGCCACAGGACATTTCCCATGCGAATACTTTGGTCTCGTCGGTCTCATCGTTGTCTTGTTAGCCGCCACAAAACACGTTAGTCTGGCTTCGTGCGAATATCAGTGAAATGGCGATTCAAGGCAAGATTCGAGACACATTTCATGATTTGACAGCACCCAGTAATCTGGGCACGCTGCCCCAGAGCACGCTTAAACACTCATCTGAAGTGAGGAATAAAAACATGAAAAAGACAGTGGCTCCTTCTCTTATCGCAATCGCACTGGCTGCCGCCGGTGTCTCCGTCGGCGCACAGGCCAACGACTGGTACCTGGGTGCCGGCGCCGGTTATGCCGATTATGAAGACATCGATCGCAACAACTCCGGCCTGGACAACGACTCCGAAGCCGTGAGCCTGTTTGGCGGCTACAACTTCAACCAGTACTTCGGTACCGAGCTGGGCTTCACCAACTTTGGTGGCGATGCCGACACCCGCGCTTTGAACCTGTCCGCCATCGGCCGCCTGCCGCTGGGTGAGTCCTTCTCCCTGTTTGGCGAAGTGGGTGCCCTGGGCTGGGATACCGACGTGGCCAACGGCGACGAAGGCGTGTCTCCCCTCGCCGGCCTGGGCGTGGCCTACCGCGCCAGCGATCTGGTAGACGTGCAGCTGCGCTACCGCCGTGTAGAAGACATGGGTGACGAAGGCCGAAACGGCTTTGAGACCGACGTCAACAACGTCATGTTGGAGCTGGTGCTGCACCCCAATCGCCGTGTGGCTCCGGCCCCCGTACCGGCCCCGGTCGCTCCCCAGCCCGAGCCGGAAGTCACCTATGAAACCCGTACCGTGACCGCTGACGGCTCCATCTACTTTGCCTTTGACAGCTCGTCTCTGGCCCCCGAGGCCCGTGCCACCCTGGACGAAGTAGCCCGCTTCTCCGAGCAAAACCCCGACTACCAGGTTGAACTGGCCGGTTACGCCGACCGCCTGGGCAGCGCCGAATACAACCGCAAGCTGTCCGAGCGTCGCGCCATGGCCGCCAAGGAGTACCTGGTGCAGCGTGGTGTGGCCGCCGAGAACATTCAGACCGCCTGGTACGGTGAAGAGCTGGCCCAGGGCGTGAGCGAGGAAGAGCGCCAGCGCGATCGCCGCGTGGATGCCAAGGCCCAGGCCAGCATTCAGGTGGAAATCATCGAGTAAGGCCCTTTGCCAAACCCGTCACAAACGGCCCTGCGGGGCCGTTTTGTTTTTCTCACTTTCACGTTCGCATCTGGCATACTGCCTTTTTGCTTTTTTTGATGTAATCCCATGCAATGCCATTGTGACAGCAAGCAGCCCTATGCCGGCTGCTGCCAACCCTTTCTGGAAGGCGGCCTCGACGCCCCTACCCCACTGGCGCTGATGCGCTCCCGTTACAGTGCCTACCGGCTTGGACTGGGCGAGTATTTGGTGAAAACCTGGCACCCGGACACCCTGGGGGAACTGGACGCCGCCACCCTCGGCGAGTCCGGCCTTCATACCGAGTGGCTGGATCTCGCCATCGTCTTTGCCAGGGGCTCCGCCGCAGACGACGAGGGGGAAGTGGAGTTCAAAGTGCGTTACCGCGAAAATGGCAGAGTCGTGCTGCTGCACGAACGCTCCCGTTTTGTGCGCCTTGAAGGCCGTTGGGTCTATCACTCGGGAATACACAATCCGCCCAAAATCGGCCCCAACCAGCCCTGCCCTTGTGGCAACGGCAAAAAATACAAGCACTGCTGCGGCCGTCGCTGACATCCTTGATACCGACAAGAAGAAACAAATGGAACGAAAAATACTGCTGACCCACTGCCCCGATGCCAAGGGGCTGATCGCCAACATCACCAACATTTGCTGCCGGCATCAGCTCAACATCGTGCGCAACGACGAATTTGTTGATCATGACAACGGCCACTTCTTTATGCGCACCGAACTGGAAGGCCAGTTTGATGATAACGGCCTGCTGACGGATCTGAACGACGCCCTGCCGGAAGGCGGGCATAACCGCCTGGTACCGGCGGGCAGCAAGCGAGTGGTGATCCTGGTGACCAAGGAAGCCCACTGCCTGGGCGACATTCTGATGAAGCACTTCAGTGGCGCCATGAACATCGACATTGCCGCCGTGATAGGCAACTACGAGACCCTGCAGGGGCTGACCGAAAAATTCGACCTTCCCTACCACACCGTGTCTCACGAGGGCCTGAACCGCCCCGAACACGAGCAGCTGCTGGCCGAGGTGATCGATCGCTATGAGCCCGACTATGTAGTGCTGGCCAAATACATGCGCATTCTCAGCCCGACCTTTGTGGCCCGCTACGAAAAGCGCATTATCAATATTCACCACTCCTTTCTGCCCGCCTTTATCGGTGCCAGTCCCTATCGCCAGGCCTATGAACGCGGCGTGAAAATGATTGGTGCCACCGCCCACTTCGTGACCGACGACCTGGATGAAGGTCCCATTATCGAGCAGGATGTGACCCACGTGAACCATGCCTTCTCCGCTCAGGACATGGCCAAGGCCGGCCGGGATGTGGAAAAGTCGGTGCTGAGCCGGGCACTCAACCTGGTGCTGGAAGAAAAGGTGTTTGTGTATGGCAACCGCACGGTAGTGTTTAAGTGAGATGTAAGACGTAACATGTGAGGCGTGTAAGGCCCCGCTTTTGCGGGGCCTTAATAACTTCCCTGTCCACTACTCCTGCCGGCGTTAGCCGTTATTTCTGGCTTTTCTCAAAGGCCGCCTTTTGTTCCGGGGTGGCTTCCTGCTGGTATTTCTCTTTCCATTCGCCGTAAGGCATGCCGTAGACCCGCTCCCGGGCCTGATCGTAGTCCATTGCCACACCGCGTTCTTCGGCAGCGGCCAGATACCACTTGCTCAGGCAGTTGCGGCAAAAACCGGCCAGGTTCATCAAATCGATGTTCTGCACGTCCTTGCGCTTGTCCAGGTGCGCCAGCAGGGTGCGAAAGGCGGCGGCTTCCAGTTCGGTCTGAGTTTGCTTGTCCATGAATCTTCTCCATTGGTGACGGTGATGCCATTATAACGGCAAGCCCCGCAAACCTCATGAGGCAACATCATGAACCGCAGTCACTTTTTTGCCCAGATGGCACGCATGAAGCTGATCCAGCGCTGGCCGCTGATGCGCAACACGGCGTCGGAAAACGTCGCCGAGCACAGCCTGCAGGTGGCCATGGTGGCCCACGCCCTGGCGGTGATTAAAAACACCCTGTTTAACGGCAAGCTGGACCCGGGCACCGCCGCCATGCGCGCGCTCTATCATGACGCCAGCGAAGTGCTCACCGGCGATCTGCCCACGCCGGTGAAATATTTCAATCGAGAGATGGCCACCGCCTACAAGGCCATCGAACAAAACGCCGAGCAAAGCCTGCTGGCCATGCTGCCCACCAAGCTGCAACCGGCCTTTGAGACGCTGCTGTGCGGCCATCAGGATGACGAATACAGCCACCTGGTGAAGTCCGCCGACATTCTCTGTGCCTACCTCAAGTGCCAGGAAGAGCTGTCGGCAGGCAACCGGGAATTCGCCAAGGCCCGAGAGCGCCTCACCACCATGCTGGACGAACGCATGAGCGACGAAATTCGGTATTTTCTGGAGGTGTTCGTGCCCAGCTTTTCCCTGTCGCTGGATGAGATCTCCACCCCGGGGTTTTAAAGCGTGCCAAACCGTTGCTCAAAGCGCACTGCGGCATTCAGCTCAGTATCTGAATGAAGCGGCAGCAGGGATTACCTTAGCCGACCGTCACATGCCAGGGAGGGCATGTGCCGAGCGTCCCAGGGAAGGGCTCGAAGCGTGTCGGCGTTGGTAAACCTGCTGCCGCTTCTTTGCCCACTCCCCGCATACGGCTTCAGCTCTCATCGGTTTTACGCTCCATCCACAGGGTGACTTCCCCGACCCTGAAGCCCCACTTGGTCATCTCGGCCCGGTTGATCAGGCGGTTCTCATCGAGCAGGTACATCCAGTCGTTAAAGTCGATGTTCCAGACCTTGCCATTCACCGGCACCGCCAGGGTATAACGCCAGTTCAGGGCATAGCCCCGAGTCCGGCCTTCGGCCGGCGTGACCACGTCATCGGCGGTGCCGGTATAGCGTCCGTCGGGGTGTTTTTCCAGATACCAGACCCGGCGCTGCTGCTCACCGTCATCGTACACAAAGTCTTCTTCCAGCACGCCCTGGTTGCCTTCCCAGCTGGCCACCATGTCCACCTTGAAGCGCCTCAGCACACGGCCGGATCTGTCCTGCACCATGCCATAGGCCACCAACTCGCCGGTAAAGAACCGGTCCAACTCCAGCGCCGGCGTGGTATTTTCATAGTCGGCAATCTGGCTGCTGCAGGAACTCAGCAACAATGCCATCATCGCCGCCAGTAATACTTTCATGTCAGCCTCCTTTCAGCTGTCGGGTCAGGGCCGGATCCCGGCTGTCGGTGGAAAGCCAGATCGCCAGAAAGGCGGGAGCAAAGGCCGGGTCTTCGATGCTGCCCAGCAGCCGCCAGTTGAAGTAAAACCGGCTGGTACCGTTTTCATCCACGCGAAGCACCAATTCGTCATTGGTCCGCACCGAAGGCCACAATCGCTCCAGCTGCTCGGGCCATTCCGGCTTCCAGCTCACCCCCAGTCGCTGCCACTCCTTTACCGTAGCGGTAAGCAGGTCTTCCTTGTCGATATTGCGCTGATAGCGCAGCGACAGGGCCTGCGGAAAGCGGTTGGCCTGATAACGGCCGTCTTCACTGTAGAAACGGGCATGGTACAGATCCCAGAACAGCCAGCTCATCTTGCCCTGCCCCACCAGGGTGAGATCGGACACCGGGCTGGCCCAGGCCTGGGACACCAGTAACAACAACAGGCAACAGAACTTCTTCATGATCACGTCCTCCGCAATCGTTGATCAAATATCACCAGCAGGGGCAGCAGCGCCGACCAGATCAACGCCAGAATAAAGGCCGTCGTCCAGGGCCCCAGGGGCAGCACCACCGCCTCCAGCTTCCAGCCCGCCAGGTATGAAGACACTCCCGCCCCGGCTCCGGTCAGCGCCAGCCAGGGCCAGGAAAAGCGCCGCAGCCACACCAGGCTGTGCCCCAAGGTCAACACAAAACCCACCCACAGCAGTCCCAGCCACAGCGGCCAGTGGCTGAAGGCAAACACTCCGGTCAGGGTGAGCAGGCCGTCCACCGCCATCCCCAGGGCCGCTAGCCACAACACCCGCACATCGGCCCGACGGCTGGGGGTAAAGGCGAAATGTACCAGCAGCAGCCCGGCGGTGAGCCAGGCCCAGGCATTCTGCCCGGCCACCGCCAGCAGCCAGAAACCTTCAAAGGCGAGCAGCTGGGTCCATTGCCATTTCGACATGGCTCGCTCCGTCAGCTTCGTGCCCGGGCCGCCGGCCGGGTAGCCTCGAAATGCGCCAGGCCAATGGTGCCTTCCCGAAAGCCGCCCTCGCAGTAGGCAAAGTAATAGGCCCACAGCCGCTGAAAGTCGGCGCCGTAACCCAGACGGGCCAGATCGGGGCCGGCCTGCTGAAAGCGCTCGGCCCAGATGCGCAGGGTCTCGGCATAGTGCCAGCCATAATCGTGCAGCCGCACCAGGGTCATGTCGGTCTGCTCGCGCAGGTGCCGGGTCATTTCGCTGACCGAGGGCAGGCAACCGCCGGGAAAAATGTAGCGCTGAATAAAGTCCACCCCCTTGCGGTATTGATCGTAGCGCTGATCCACCATGGTAATGGCCTGGATCAGCAGCCGGCCGTGGGGTTTAAGCAGGCGGTTGAGGGCTCGGAAATAGGCTGGCAGATACTCGTGGCCCACCGCCTCTATCATCTCCACCGACACCAGCTTGTCATACTGACCGGTCAGCTCTCGGTAGTCCTTCAGCAACAGGGTCACCCGCTCTTCCAGCCCTTCCCGTTTCACCCGCGCCTGAGCATGCTCAAACTGCTCCCGGGACAGCGTGGTGGTGGTCACCCGGCAGCCATAATGACGGGCGGCGTAGCAGGCCAATCCACCCCAGCCGGTGCCGATTTCCAGCAGGTGATCATCGGGCCCCAGTTCCAGCCGTGAACAGATAAGCCGAAGTTTGTGCTGCTGGGCCTGCTCCAGGCTGACCCCGGCTTCCGGAAACACCGCCGAGGAATACTGCATCAACGGGTCGAGAAACAGGGCGTACATGTCGTTGCCCAGATCGTAGTGGGCGGCAATGTTGGCCCGGCTGCCGCGGGTAGAATTGCGGTTGCGTCGGTGCACCAGCCGGTGCAAGGGCCAGGTAAGCCAGCCCAGGCGCCGCTCCATGCGATCCAGCACCGCCAGGTTGCGGGCAAACAGCCGGGTCAGGGCGGTCAGATCCGGACTGTGCCAGCCGGTTTCCACCCAGCTTTCGGCGGCCCCGATGCTGCCTCCCGCCAGCAGCCGGCGGTAGCTGCGGGGATCCAGCACCCGTACCCGGGCCTGCAGATCCGCCCTGGCATCACCGAAAAAGAAGGTGTCGTCGCCATCTTCTATGGTTAGCCCGGCGTCCTTCAGGCCCGACAGCAATGAAAAAGCCAGACGGCGGGCCCAGCGATCCAGGCGGCGGGGGGCGGCGGGGGTCAGTGTCGTCTCCATCGTGGCGTCCTTAAGGATGTGAATGATAGGGAATGCGTTTAAAAAACAGTTTCAGCGCCTGCCAGTAGATGCCACGCACCACGGTGAGCGTCATCATTGGCCACTGGCACAGCGCCGCCCGCAGGGCATGACCGCTGAACGGTCGCCGGCGCAGGGCCAGGGTGGCGTCAAACAGCAGCTCGGGGGTGCGGTTTTCGATGTGCACCAGGGCGCGGGCCGCCGGCGGGGCAATGCGCCAGTGATACTGCATGGCCATGCCCATAAAGGGCGACACGTGAAAGGCCTTGTCGGTGGGTGCGGGCCGGGCCAGATCCACCAGATAGCAGTGGCGCTCCCGCCAGGGGGTGTTGCGCACCTCCGCCAGCAGGTAGCGGGCTTCCTTGCCCCGGTAACAGAAAAACAGGTTTACCGGGCTGAAATAGATACCGAAACAGCGCACCTGACCCAGCATCACCACCCGCTCCAGGCCGAGGGAGTCTCCGCCGAGACGGGCCACTTCTTCCAGCACTGCCTGCTTGAGCGGCGTGTGCGCGTCCCCCAGGTAGTCGCGGCGGCGAAAGCTCAGCGGCGCAAAGCCTTCAAGGGCAAAGCAACGACTGGTGGCGTCAAGCCGGGGCAGCTCGTCCAGATCCAGCGCCAGCATGTACAGGCCATAACTGAAGGCATGGGCCCTGGGCTGGTAACGACGATGGCGCACCACGCCGGTATAAATGGCGCTGTTCAGGCTCATAGGCCGGCTCCAAAGCGTTCGCACACGTCCAGGCTGCTGCGTACCCCGTCTTCGTGAAAACCGTTGTACCAGTAGGCGCCGCAGAAATGGGTGTGGTTCCGGCCGCAAATCTCACCCCGTCGGGCCTGAGACGCGATGGCGGCGTGGTTGTACACCGGATGGGCATAGCGAAAACGGCGCAGAATGCGGGCCGGATCGATGGCATCGGTGCGGTTCAGGGTCACGCACAGGGTGTCATCTGACTCAATTCCCTGCAGTATATTCATGTTATAGGTCACCGCCGGCAGCGCCTGCTCGCCCCCCTCAAGGTAATAGTTCCAGCTGGCCCAGGCCCGGCGCTCGGCGGGCAGCAATCGGGTGTCGGTATGCAGCACCACCTCGTTGTCGCGGTAGGCCAGCCCGCCCAGCACCTCACGCTCGGCCGCGGTGGCATCGTCCAGCATGGCCAGTGCCTGATCCGAGTGGCAGGCCATAATCACCTCGTCAAAGGTCTCGGTTCCCGCCGCCGTGGTGATCGCTGCCCCCTTCTCCAGCCGCCGCACCGACTGTACCGGGCTGTTCAGCCGCACCTCCTGCACGCCCTGCACCAACGCCGGTATATAGCTGCGCGAGCCGCCCTGCACCACGTACCACTGGGGCCGGTCCACCAGATTGAGCAGGCCGTGATGGTTGAAAAAGCGCAAAAAGAAGGCCAACGGAAAATCCCGGCTGTCGGCCAGGGACGATGACCAGATGGCCGCCACCATGGGCAGCACATAATGGCCGGCAAAAAAGTCGGAAAAGCCTTGCCGCGCCAGGAACCCGCCCAGAGTGTCCTGCTCGGTCAGGGTGTTGTCCTTCAGCGCCCGCTTGCACAGCAGGTTAAAACGCACGATTTCCAGCAGAAAACCGTAAAAACGCCCGTTCACCAGATTACTGCGCTGGGCAAACAGGGTATTGAGGGTATGGCCGTTATATTCCAGCCCGGTGGTTCCCTGCTGCACGCTGAAGCTCATTTCGGTGGGCCGGGCCTCCACCCCGGCCCGGGCCAGCAGCCGCTGAAACCGCGGGTAGGTGCGATCGTTGAACACGATAAAACCGGTGTCAACCGCGTGACGGCGGCCGTTCAGGGTCACGTCCACGGTGGCGGTGTGCCCGCCCAGATAATCGTTGGCCTCGAACAGGGTCACCCTGTGCCGCCGGCTCAGCAGCCAGGCCGAGGTAAGACCGGCGATGCCACTGCCGATGACCGCAATGCTGCTCATGCCTGCTCCTTTTTCATACGCCGGGCCAGACTCAGCCACAATCCCTGGGGCAGCGAGGACAGGACCCGCAGGGTAGAGATAAACCCGAAGGGAAAGGTGATTTCACGTTTACCGCGCGAAAGCCCCCGGCGTATGGCCTGGCTGGCCTGCTGCACACTGACCCGGCCGGGCATGGGAAAGTCGTTTTTTTGGGTCAGGGGGGTGTCCACAAACCCCGGCCGAATCAGGCTGACGGCGACGTTGGCGGCATTCAGATCCACCGCCAGGGTACGGGCCAGGTAGTCGACGCCAGCCTTGGAGGCGCCATAGGCCTCGGCCCGAGTCAGGGGCACAAAGGTCACCGACGAGCTCACCAGCGCCAGTCGGCCGCCGGTCTTGATGCGCGGCAATACCGCCGCCACACAGTTGCCGGTGCCGATCAGGTTGGCCTGTACCACCCGCTCAAACAGGGCGGCGTCAAAGGCATGGGCATCGTCCACATATTCGCAGGTGCCGGCGTTAAGAATGGCCAGATCCACCGGCGCCACGGCACTCAACGCATCGCGCACGGCGTCCCGGTCGTTGATGTCAAACACGCCGTACTCCACCCGCTCACCGGACAGGGCCTCGGCCAGCTTGTCGTGGTTGCGGCCGCAGGCCACCACCAGCCAGCCCTCGGATAAATAATCCTGCGCCAGTTGCAGGCCGATGCCGGAGTTGGCACCGGTGATCAATACCCGTTTCATGAATTCAGCCTCCGTTTCAATGCCCGTATGCCCTTGCCCAGCAGCGGCAGCTGCTCATAAAGCATGGCGCCAAGATCAAAGAAGTCTCTGTGGTAATAAATGCTGTCGGCAAAACACAAATGGCTGACCCCGGGCACGGTCACCGGCCGGCCGCCATTGAGCCGGGGGTGAACAAAGTGCATTTCCCAGCGCACATAGGCTTCACCGTCCTGCTCCATCACCTGAATAATGTCGAACCGGCACTGCTGCACCCGGGTAAACAGCCCTTCGAAATAGGCCACCAGCGACTCGATGCCACGAATGTCGTGGGCCGGGTCGGCAAACAACACATCCTTTGAATACACATGACGCAAACCCTGCAGCTCAGCGGGGGAAAGGCGCCGGTACAGGCGACAAAAGGCGCTCAGGGCGGGACTCATGCCTCCTCCTCGTCCTTTAGGGCGTCAAACATGGCAATGGCATGCTGACGGGCGCGGGCGTGATCCACCAGGGGCGGCACGTAATCGCTCTCGCGCCCTTGCTTGCGCAGCCAGTCGTGGGGGGCGTGAATGTGTTTGGCCGGCACGTTTTTCAGCTCCGGCACCCAGCGGCGAATAAACTCGCCGTCCGGGTCAAAGCGCTCGCTCTGGGTCACCGGGTTAAACACGCGGAAATAAGGCGCCGCGTCGGCACCTGTGCCCGCCGCCCACTGCCAGCCGCCATTGTTGGCGGCCAGCTCGCCGTCGATAAGCCGGGCCATAAACCAGGCTTCTCCCCGACGCCAGTCGATATGCAAATCCTTGGTGAGAAAGCTGGCTACTATCATGCGCAGCCGGTTGTGCATCCAGCCGGTGTCCTTTAGGCAGCGCATGGCGGCATCCACCAGGGGATAACCGGTTCGACCATCACACCAGGCGGCAAAACCATCTTCGTCATGGCTCCACTGCAGAGCCTCGGTTTCTTCCTTAAAGGCCCGGTTCATCGACAAATGGGGAAAGGCCACCAGCAGGTGGCGGTAGAACTCCCGCCAGATGATCTCGTTCAGCCAGGCAAAGCCGCGCTCTCCCCGCCCCAGGGGCAAGCTGCCGAGCTCGTTCTCGATGGCCGCCAGGCACTGATTGGGGGACAGTACCCCCAGGGCCAGATAAGGTGACAACCGGCTGGTGCCTTCCACCGCCGGAAAATCACGCTGCTCGCCGTAATCGAGCAAATACTCGGCGCAAAACCGCGCCAGCGCCTGCCCTGCCGCCTGCTCGCCGGCGTCCCAGGCGCCGCTGTCTTGCAGGTCCCCGGCAAGGGCAATATCGGCCGGATCACAGGCGTCGTTCCGCGCCTCAGGCACCGGCAACAACCGGTAGCCCTGGGCCTTGAGCGCGCTCAGCCAGGCCTTGGAAAAGGGCGTAAACACCTTGTACATGTCACCGCTCTGGGTAGTGATGCTGCCATGGTTCATCACGCAGTCGCCGTTAAAGACCCGGCAGGGAATGTTCAGGGCCTGCTGCACCGCCTTGTCGCGGCGGCGCTCGTTAATGCCGATATCCCGGTTGGCATAGAGGGCGTCGATGTCGTGCTCTTTTATCCAGCCGGAAAGCCGCTCGGGCACGTCGTCAAAGTGTTCACACACCAGCAGCTCAAGGGGGACGCCCAGCCTGGCCAGGCCTTCACTCAGGGCCTGCAGGTTTCGGCGCAGAAAGTCTCGCTGCAGGGGGCTGTTGCCGTGCTGCCGCCACTGCCCCGGACAGTCGATATAGAGCGCCTGCACCTGCTCACCCTCGTCCATGGCCGCATGCAGGGCCGGATTGTCGGCCAGGCGCAGGTCGTTTCTAAACCACACCAAATGTCGCATCGTACTTCCTCGCGATTTCACTGACGGTGATGCCATGAGGCCGGCTGAGGCAGCCCTGATCGGCGTACATTCGCCCCAGCTCTCCGATAAAAAAGCTGTGCTCGGGCCAGCATTGGGCCCGCTCCGCAAACCAACTTTGCGTGAGGCCGCCGCCCAGTTGCACCACCAGCGCGTCGCATTTCAGCCGCTGGGCCGCCAGCGGCAGTTGCAATGGCTCGAGGCGGCCCAGTTCCAGGCTGCGGCATTCCAGCCCCTGCAACTCAAAACAGGTCAGCAGTCCGCTCAGGGCATGGCTTTCCCCCACTCGGGCCACGGCAATGCGCGGACCGGACTTGATGGTCAGCAACTGACTGAATACTCGGGCCAGCAGGGCGGTCGCACTTTGCTCAATCAGCTGGTCATCGGGACGATTCAGCCGGCCCAGCTCCGCCAGCCAGGGTTCAATGACATGACGCAGCAGCAGCTCGGCCGGATACAGGCTGGCCAGCTCGTTCAGCTCCACTTCCAGCCGGCCCAGGTTCAGCTCACAGGCTGCGGTCAGTAACCGGTGCAGCGCCTGCTCCCAGTTGGAGCCGGCTTTCACCGGCTGCGGATCGCTCAGCAGGCCCTTGACCTGGCCGATGCTGACCCCCTGCTCGACCCAGTGCAGAATTTGCCGGATCAGGGCAATATCATCGTCGGAATAGAGCCGGTGGCCCTTGTCGGTACGCGCCGGCTTGAGCAGGCCGTAGCGGCGCTGCCAGGCCCGCAGGGTAACCGGGTTGATACCGGTTAAACGGGACACTTCCCGAATCGGGTACTGGGGCTCAGATGCCATAACGCAGTCGCAATGCCTCCGGATGCGGATTGAGGTACACCTGCTGACGCAGGTAATCGTTGGGGTACTCCTCCAGGTAGTGACGCAGCAGGGTAATGGGTGCCAGCAGCGGCAGAATGCCTTCCCGGTACTGGTGAATGGTGCCGGCCAGCTCCTGGCGCTGCCGAGCATTCAGCTGACGTTTGAAATAGCCCTGCAGGTGCTGCAACACATTGGTGTGCCCCTTGCGGCTGGCCCGCCGGGTCAGGGTTTGCATCAACCGGGAAATATATTCCTGCGCCCGTTGTTCCGGGTCGCTCGACAAGTCCGCCACCAGCCGGCCCAGCTCCTGGTAACCGTCTCTGTGGTGGGCCATCAGCAGGTACTTGTAGCGGCTGTGAAAGGCGATCAGCCGGGACGGGGTCATCCCCCTGTGCAGCAGGCACTGCCAGTCGTGCAGGGTATATAGTCGGGTGACAAAGTTTTCCCGCAAGATCGGATCGTTGAGCCGGCCGTCTTCCTCGCAGGGCAGCAGGGGCAGCGCCTGCATGATTTCGGCGGCATAGAGACCGACCCCTTCCTTCTCATTGCCCTTGCCGCTCTCGTGGTAGACCCGCACCCGCTCCATGCCGCAGCTGGGCGATTTGGCACACAGCACATAACCGCTCAGGCCCTCGAACTGGGCCGCCATATGGCGACCGTAGTCCCGCAGTGCCTCGGTCACGTCCTGCCCCTTGGCGGTCTGGGCAATGACTCCCCCTTCCCCGCCAATCAGGCGAATGCTGGGCCGGGGAGTGCCCAGGCCGATGGCCATTTCCGGACACACCGGCACGAACTCCACAAACTTGGCCAGCTCGTCGGTGCAGAAGTTGGAACGCTTGTGACCGCCGTCGAAACGGACCTTCTGCCCCATCAGGCAGCCACTGATACCGACTTTAATCACGCGGGGATCAAACTTGTACATTTTTAGCCCTTTTGTACAACCACTGAGTTCACTCTAGCGCTGGTTGTACAATTTGATCAAGGTTGTACAAGAAAAATTTCAGCCGGTGACACGTAAAGGCAAGACGTTTGAATATCGGGACTGGGGATTGGGGATTGGGGATTGGGGATTGGGGATTGGGGATTGGGGATTGGGGATTGGGGATTGGGGATTGGGGATTGGGGATTGGGGATTGGGGATTGGGAAAGGTTGCCCGGGACGGGCCCGGGCATACAAGGTTCAGTTCAGCTTGCTGCGCATGATCTCTTCTTCATCACGAAACTGGCGGCGCAGCTCGGACTTGGACTTCATGATCAGCTCGCCACCCTTGCCAATGGTCATGTGCTCGGGGTTGTCGTTGTGCATGGCCTGCCAGGCCAGCACCGCCTGCATGCTGTTTTCCTTCTGCTCCGGGGTCAGGACAGAGCCATCGGGCCACTTGCCCAGCTCCACGGCGGTTTTCAGCCGCTCATATACTTCTTTGGGCATGGCGGCAATGGCTTGCTGAAACGATGACATGACAATTCCTCCTGTAAAGATGATGCCAATTTACCATCACCAACGAAAAAAGGGGCGGCTTGCGCCTCCCCTTTTTGACTGCCGGTTTGCAAAAATGCGATCAGCCTCGTGCGGGCAGATCCATCAGCTCGATGCCGGCCATTTTCTGCATTACGCGTACCACCTGGCAGCTGTAACCGAATTCGTTGTCGTACCACACGTACAGTACGGCGCGATCACCGTCGACGATAGTGGCCAGGGAGTCAACGATACCGGCAAAGCGGGAGCCGACCATGTCGGTAGACACCAGCTCGCTGCTGGTGCTGAAGTCGATCTGGTTGTGCAGCGGGGAGTCCAGGGACACCTGCAGCAGGTAGTCGTTCAGCTCTTCGGCGGTGGTGGCCTTTTCCAGGTTCAGGTTAAGCACGGCCATGGACACGTTCGGCGTGGGAACGCGAATGGCGTTGCCGGTCAGCTTGCCCTTCAGCTCGGGCAGTGCCTTGGCCACGGCAGAAGCGGCGCCGGTGCTGGTCAGTACCATGTTCAGCGCGGCACTGCGGCCACGGCGATCGCCCTTGTGGTAGTTGTCGATCAGGTTCTGATCGTTGGTGTAGGAGTGCACGGTTTCCACATGACCGTTCTTCACGCCATAGGTGTCACTGACTGCCTTCAGCACCGGGGTGATGGCGTTGGTGGTGCAGGACGCGGCAGACATGATGCGGTCTTCGGCATCGATCATGTGATCGTTCACGCCAAATACGATGTTCTTGATGTCGCCCTTGCCCGGTGCGGTCAGCAGCACCTTGGCGGCCCCCTTGGCCTTGAGGTGCAGGCCCAGGCCGGCTTCGTCGCGCCATTTACCGGTGTTGTCGACCACCAGGGCATCGTGAATGCCGTACTGGGTGTAGTCGATCTCTTCCGGACTGTTGGCGTAGATCACCTGAATGTAGGTGCCGTTGGCGATAATGGCGTTGTTTTCGGCGTCCACTTCAATGGAGCCGTTAAAAGGACCGTGTACGGAGTCACGACGCAGCAGGCTGGCGCGCTTTTCCAGATCGTCACCACTGCCACGCACCACGATGCCACGCAGGCGCATGCCGTTATTGCTGCCGGCACGCTCGATCAGCAGACGGGCCAGCAGGCGGCCGATACGGCCAAAGCCATACAGCACCACATCGGTGGGCTTGGCGTCGGCATTGCTGTTCAGGGCCGGGGCCAGTTCGGCCTTGAGGAACTCGGCCAGGCCGGACTCGTCCTGGTGCTCCTTCCAGTAGCGAACCGCCAGCTTGCCCAGGTCGATGCTGGCCGGAGCCAGTTCCATCTCGCTCAGCGCCTTGAGCACCGGGTAGCTCTGGCTGACCGGCAACGGCTGGCCTTCGTGACGACGCACCACACGGTGAGCCTTGAGAATATCGATGGTAGAGGCATTCAGCAGGGGGCGGGCATAAACGCAGGTTTCCACACCCTGGTTGCGATACAGTTTGCCAATCAGGGGCTGCATGGACTCTGCCAGTTCCTGGCTCTGTTGCCAGGCGGACAGGTAACTCTCATGGGTCATCGACCGGATCCTTTTAATTCACGTAACCGTTATTGGTATTCACAGCAAAAACAGGCAGGCATTTAAGTTGCCGTTTTTGGACTTTCAGGCGCGCCCATTTTAGTGGATAGGGGGTATGATTACCAGACCAAGGCCGACCACATAAAGCTTCATATGAGTATCAATCCCCCGTTATTGCTGCTGGCGGGCGCACTTTTATTGACAGGCTGTGACCGGGATCGCACCAGCGGCCTGTGCACTCGCTTTCCCCAGTTCTGCGCCGATTTACACGGCGACAGCTGGTGCAACGCAGAACGAGATGCCCTGGTGCAGGCCCGCTACGAGCGGGCCGGTGCCGCCGGCGATGCCGGTCGCTACCGGCTGATGAGCAGCCTGGAAGACTACCGCCAGTGCCTGGATCCGCTGCTGGATATCGAATACACCAAGCGCCATGAGCGGAAGAACGACAAGGTGGAAACCCTTGTCGACATCACCGAGGAACTGGAGCGACTGGAAGCGCAGACCGCCGACTCGGACTACCCCTACCTGCAACTGTGGCGCTGGCAACGCCACGGCGACCGGGCCGCACGTAACGCCTTTATCGCTCAGGCCGAGCGCCCGGCCATGCAGCAGGCCGATCTGCAGCTGGCCCTGGCCCGACTGGTGCGCCACCGGGATCCAGAAGCCACCGAGCAAGCCCTGCACCGGGCGCTGGTTCTGCTGCCCGCCGGGGAACAACCACCTGCGGATTTGATGGGCACACTGGTTGAGCTTTATGTCAGTCAGCAGCGCTACCAGGAAGCCTGGATATGGACCACTATCATGAAAGAACTGAAGGACAGCCAGCAGGTGGACTGGGGGCAAATGGCGTCCCATGTCCGTTTCGATGAAGACCAGCAGGCCAGGCTGCGCCAGCAGGCCGATGCCATTGTTCGGCAACTGCAACAGGGCCGCTATCAGCACGGGGGAGCCGCCTACTGATGCCTGGTTAGACTTCACCTGTGGCGGTCCTGCTTTGAAAGCCAGGTATCATTTGTGAAATAAAATTTCAAAAATAATGATCTAAAGCAAGAGTAAACGGGATTTCCTGATTGACGATAGGCGATTTTTTTGTAATTTTACAACCAATGAGATTTTAGCCTTATCTTTCCCACAACTTTTTTCAGGTGAACGTATGACTATCAAGGTAGGTATCAACGGCTTCGGTCGCATCGGTCGTTTCGTGTTTCGCCTCGCCTGCGAGCGTAACGACATTGAGGTGGTCGCCATCAACGATCTGCTTGATGTGGACTACATGGCCTACATGCTGAAGTACGACTCCACTCACGGCCGCTTTCGTGGCGATGTGCAGGTCGAGGGCGGTCAACTTATCGTGAATGGCAAGGCCATTCGTGTTACCGCCGAACGGGATCCGGCCAACCTGAAATGGGACGAGGCGGGTGTGGACGTGGTGGCAGAAGGCACCGGCCTGTTCCTCACCGACGATACCGCCCGCAAGCATATTCAGGCCGGCGCCAAAAAGGTGGTCATGACGGGTCCGTCCAAGGACGACACCCCCATGTTCGTAATGGGCGTCAACCATCTGGAATATGCCGGCCAGGACATCGTCTCCAACGCGTCCTGCACCACCAACTGCCTGGCGCCCCTGGCCAAGGTCATCAACGACAATTTTGGCATTGTTGAAGGCCTGATGACCACGGTGCATGCCACCACCGCGACCCAAAAAACCGTGGACGGTCCTTCCGCCAAGGACTGGCGTGGCGGCCGGGGTGCCGGTCAGAACATCATTCCGTCCTCCACCGGTGCCGCCAAGGCCGTGGGCAAAGTGATTCCCGCACTCAACGGCAGGTTGACCGGCATGGCGTTTCGCGTACCGACCCCGGATGTATCCGTGGTAGACCTGACCGTACGCCTGGAAAAAGCGGCTTCCTACGAGGAAATCTGCGCGGTGATCAAGGCCGCGTCCGAGGGTGAGCTCAAGGGCATCATCGGTTACACCGAAGACGACGTGGTATCCACCGACTTTCTGGGCGAGACCTGCACCAGCGTGTTTGACGCCAGTGCCGGCATTGCACTGAACGACAACTTCGTCAAGCTGGTGTCCTGGTATGACAACGAGATCGGCTACTCCCACAAGGTGCTGGAGCTGATCGCTCATATCTCCAGATAATTCTCCCGCCCCTCGAGATAAAAAAGGCCGGCGCACTGCGCCGGCCTTTTTATTGCGTCATGATCAGGCGTTGCCCTTGACCTTCATTTTCAGCTCTTTGGCGAAATTGAGCATGCGCTCCAGGGGGATCATGGCCTTGATTCGAGTGTCTTCGTCCACCTGAATCTCGTGGGTTGCGCCGCCTTCCTTCAGGGCATCACGAATGGCCACCAGACCGTTCATCGCCATCCAGGGGCAGTGGGCACAGCTGCGGCAGGTGGCGCCGTTACCGCCGGTGGGCGCTTCCACCATTTCCTTGTCGGGACAGGCCTGCTGCATCTTGTAGAAGATGCCCTTGTCGGTGGCCACGATCAGGCGCTTGTGGGGCAGATCCTTTGCGGCCTGGATCAGCTGGCTGGTCGAGCCTACCGCATCGGCCAGCTCCACCACCGACTGGGGAGACTCCGGGTGCACCAGCACGGCGGCATCCGGGTTCTGGGCCTTCAGCTCCTTCAGGGCCTTGGCGCGAAACTCGTCATGCACGATACAGGCGCCCTGCCAGCGCAGCATTTCACAGCCGGTCTGTTTCTCGATATAGGCACCCAGGTGTCGGTCTGGTGCCCAGATGATCTTGTGGCCTTCACTGTCGAGATGCTCGACAATTTCCAGGGCGATGCTGGAGGTGACCACCCAGTCGGCCCGGGCCTTGACCGCCGCCGAGGTGTTGGCATACACCACCACGGTATGATCCGGGTGCGCGTCACAGAAGGCGGTGAACTCATCGGCCGGGCAGCCCAGGTCCAGGGAACATTCCGCTTCCAGGGTGGGCATCAGCACGGTTTTCTCCGGGCTCAGGATCTTGGAGGTCTCCCCCATAAAGCGCACCCCCGCCACGATCAGGGTTTGGGCATCGTGCTCCTTGCCAAAGCGCGCCATTTCCAGCGAGTCGGCCACGCAACCGCCGGTGTCTTCGGCCAGGGCCTGAATTTCCGGATCGGTGTAATAATGGGCTACCAGTACCGCGTTGCGGGCCTTGAGCAGGGTTTTGATTTCATCCTTCAGCGCACTCTGCTGCTCCGCGCTGAGCGGGGCCGGCTTGGGAGGAAAGGGATAGTCAAACTCGACAATATCAACAGCTTCAGTCATGGCGGTTTGCCAGTGCTCCATTCAATAACAATCTGCGGTCATTATACCGCCGAAGGGAAGGCAACCCAAATCTATGTTAACAATATGAAAAAGCGAAACAGAATATAACGAAGGGAAGAAATAATCGGCAGGGAATGGTGGGTCGTGCAGGATTCGAACCTGCGACCAATTGATTAAAAGTCAACTGCTCTACCAACTGAGCTAACGACCCGTATAAACGGCAAGAATGGTGGACGCTACTGGGATCGAACCAGTGACCCCCTCCTTGTAAGGGAGGTGCTCTCCCGGCTGAGCTAAGCGTCCGGAAACTGGTGGGTCGTGCAGGATTCGAACCTGCGACCAATTGATTAAAAG